>JBBCGO010000001.1:0-600000 GCA_037200925.1 Candidatus Doudnabacteria bacterium | reverse complement strand
CAACGGCGTGGAGCGCGTGGTCGTATCCCAGCTGGTCAAATCTCCCGGCGTATTTTTCACGGGCGAGCCGGCGCGCGGCCGCAACTGGTATGGCGCCAAGATCATTCCCAACCGCGGCGCCTGGCTGGAAGTTGAAACTGACATAAACGGCGTGATCAGCGTCAAGATCGACCGCAAGCGCCGCATCCCGATCACGGCTTTGATGCGCGTGTTCAAATTCGGCACTGACGAGGAAATTTTAGCCGCATTTGCGGATGTTGATACCAATCCGGATATGCGCTACATCCAAAATACCCTGGAAAAAGACCCGTCCAAGAACGCGGATGAAGGATATAAGGAAGTTTACAAAAGGATCCGCCCCGGGGACCTGGCCACTGTTGATAATGCGCGTTCTTTGATCGAAGCCATGTTTTTCCATTCTGACCGCTATGATCTGTCGGAGGTCGGCCGGTACAAACTGAATCAGCGTTTGAATATTAAAGGCCGGGAAGACCGTATCTTGACGAAAGAAGATTTGACCGACATCATCCGCGAAGTCATCCGCCTCAATAATTCGCAGGGCCTGTGGGATGATATTGACCATCTGTCCAACCGCCGCGTCCGCGCAGTCGGCGAGCTGATCCAGGGCAAATTCCGCATCGGGCTGGCTCGCATGAGCAGAATTGCCAAAGACCGCATGAGCTTGGCTGAGATCGAAACCGTAACTCCGGCCCAGCTGATCCATGTCCGCCCGATAGTGGCCGTGATCCAGGAATTTTTCTCTTCTTCCCAGCTTTCCCAGTTCATGGACCAGACCAATCCTTTGGCCGAACTGGAGCATAAACGCAGGCTTTCGGCCATGGGCCCGGGCGGGTTGTCTCGCGAACGCGCCGGTTTTGAGGTCCGCGACGTGCACCGTTCGCATTACGGCCGGCTTTGCCCTATCACTACGCCGGAAGGCCCGAACATCGGCCTGGTAGCGCACCTGGCCAGCTATGCTCGGATCAATGATTTTGGTTTTATCGAAACGCCTTACCGCAAAGTCATAAAGAATCTGCCGAATGACGGCAAAACAGCTGTCGGCGAAATAGCTTTGAATGATTTGAAAGATGAGAATGAAAAAACCATCGTTGCCGCCGGCGAGAAGATCACCAAAGATGCGGCCGAAAAATTATCCGCCAACAAAGCGGTGATCACTCTGCGGGTCAGAGCCCGGATGACGGAAGAGATCATATATTTGGATGCTTATGAAGAGCAGTTCACGGTCATCGCCCAAGCTACAGCGCTGGTGGATGAGAATGGTTTTTTCACCGAACAGCGGACCTCAGCGCGCGTGCATGCCGAGCCTTCAATTGCCGAAACCCAGGACATTGATTACGTTGAAGTTTCTCCGAAACAGATCATTTCCGTCACAACTTCCCTCATCCCTTTTTTGGAACACGATGACGCCAACCGCGCTTTGATGGGTTCAAACATGCAGCGCCAGGCTGTGTCATGCATCAAGCCTGATTCCCCGGTAGTAGGCACCGGCGTTGAGGCCAAAGCAGCTTATGATTCGGGACAGGTGGTCATTGCGGAAACCGACGGAGTGGTTTCCTCGGTTTCCGGTGAAAAGATCATCCTGGCCGAAAAAAGCGGCAAGAAAAAAGAATACTTACTGCAGAAATTTATCCGTTCCAACACTTCCACCTCCATTAACCAGCATCCGACCGTGACCAAAGGCCAGGTCATCAAGGCCGGCCAGCCGATTGCTGACGGTGCGGCGATCGAAAAAGGCGAACTGGCCCTGGGTCAGAACATGCTCGTGGCATTCATGTCATGGGAAGGCGGCAATTACGAAGACGCGATCCTGATCTCATCCCGCGTGGTGGAAAAAGACCGTTATTCCTCGATCCATATTGAAGATTTTAAAGTTGATGTCCGCGACACCAAATTGGGACCGGAGATCATCACCCGCGACATTCCGAATGTCGGCGAAGAAAAATTGAAGGACCTGGACGAGAACGGCGTCATCCGCATCGGCGCCCAGGTCAAAGCCGGCGACATTCTGGTTGGCAAGATCACTCCCAAAGGCGAGACTGACCTGACAGCGGAAGAAAAATTGCTGCGCGTGATCTTCGGCGAAAAATCCCGCGATGTGAAAGACACATCCTTGACCCTGCCGCACGGCGAATACGGCAAAGTCGTCAATATCCGCGAGTTTTCAAGGGAGCAGGGCGACAAGCTGCAGTCCGGCGTCATCCGGTCCATTCAGGTTTCCGTGGCCGTGCTCCGCAAGATCCAGGTCGGCGACAAAATGGCCGGCCGGCACGGCAACAAGGGCGTTATCTCTCAGGTCATTCCGATCGAAAATATGCCGTTCATGGCCGACGGCACGCCAGTGGATATTATTTTAAATCCCCTGGGAGTGGCATCGCGTATGAACATCGGACAGATACTGGAAACGCATCTCGGGTTGGCTGCCAAAAAATTAGGCTATAAAGTTGCATCTCCTGCTCTGGACGGGGTGCCTGAGGAAACGATCAAATCCGAGCTCAAACGCGCAGGATATCCGGAAGACGGCAAGGTTTATTTGTATGACGGCAAGACCGGCACGCAATTCATTGAAAAAGTCACGGTCGGGATCATTTATATGTTAAAACTCCACCATTTGGTGGATGACAAGATGCATGCTAGGTCCACCGGTCCTTATTCTCTGATCACCCAGCAGCCTCTTGGCGGCAAAGCGCAGTTCGGCGGACAGCGATTCGGCGAAATGGAAGTCTGGGCCCTGGAAGGCTATGGCGCAGCGCACACGCTGCAGGAAATGCTGACGATCAAATCAGACGATGTGGTAGGCCGAGCCAAAACTTACGAATCGATAGTGAAAGGCGAGCCTATCAAAAAACCGAACGTACCGGAATCTTTCCGCGTGTTGGTGAAGGAACTGCAATCGCTCTGCCTGAATGTTGAGTTGATCGGCGAAAAATTGGCTTTGGATGATGCGGCAGAATTGCGGGAAATGACAACCACAGATCGTGTCGAAGAAAAGGATAAGATGTTGGAAATGGCCGAAGATAAAGCGGGCAAAAAGAAAAAGCTAAAGAGATAGCTAATTATTTAATACGAAAAAATTGAGTCGCAGTCCCGACTTGTCGGGACGAGAACAATTTTTTCGAGAGGAGCGGCAAGTAGACCGAAGCGTATTTGCGAAGCAAATCGCGAAGTGTCTACCCGACGCGACGAATGGTACAGCAAACAGAAGAATTTAAAGCCGTCCGTTTGAAACTGGCCAGTCCCCAGGATATTTTGAATTGGTCTTACGGCGAGGTCACCAAGCCGGAAACCATCAATTACAGAACGCAGCGCCCGGAAAAAGACGGCTTGTTCGATGAAAAGATCTTCGGCCCGATCAAAGACTGGGAATGCTACTGCGGCAAATACAAGCGCATCCGCTATAAAGGGATCATCTGCGACAAGTGCGGAGTGGAAGTCACCAGAGCAGCGGTTAGGCGCGAGCGCATGGCCCATATCAGGCTGGCAGCACCGGTAGCGCACATCTGGTTTTTGCGCGGCGTTCCTTCGCGCCTGGGGTTAGTGCTGGATCTGTCAGTACAGGAACTGGAAAAAGTTGTTTATTTTGCCTCATATATTATCACCAGCGTTGACGAAGAGGCGCGCGCTTCCACCATGGAACAGATCGAGCGGGAATTCAAAGCCAAGCGCCGCGAGATCGACAGCCGCTACGAAAATTTGCTCAATCAGAAGAAACAGCCGGCTAAGCCTTCGGAAGACAAGGATGTCGCTGCTGCCAAAGAAGATACTGAAACTTTGCGCGTGCGCGACATGTGGGCCAAAGAGATCGAGCATTTGGAATCCATCCGCGACCTGGCCCGCAGTGAGCTTAAATCCATAAAAAAATATCAGATCATTTCCGAACTGGAATACCGCGACCTGTCGTTGAAATACGGCCCTGTGTTTGCTGCAGGCATTGGCGCTGCGGCCATCTCTCAGCTGGTGGAAGAGATCGATCTGGAAAAATTATTCACCCAGCTCCAGGAAGAGATCTTACCGGCTGAAGGAGTGAATAAAAGAAAACTGACCAAGCGTTTAAAGCTGGTCAAATCCATGATCAAATCAGGGATCAGGCCGGAGTGGATGATAATTGCCAACCTGCCTGTTATCCCGCCTGACCTGCGCCCTATGGTGCAGTTGGATGGCGGCCGGTTTGCCGCATCCGATCTCAATGATCTGTATCGCCGCGTCATTAACCGCAACAACCGTTTGAAGAAACTTTTGGAAATCGGAGCGCCGGAAGTTATTACCAGGAACGAAAAGCGCATGCTGCAGGAAGCCGTAGACGCATTAATAGACAATTCCATCCGCCACGGCAAGGAAGTAACGGCGTCCACCGGCCAGAAACGCAAACTGCGCTCACTGGCTGACATGCTCAAAGGCAAACAGGGGCGGTTCCGCCAAAACCTGCTGGGCAAGCGCGTGGACTATTCCGGACGCAGCGTTATCGTCGGCGGTCCGAAGCTGAAATTGCATCAGTGCGGCTTGCCGAAAAAAATGGCTTTGGAACTATTCAAGCCGTTCGTCATCTCCAAACTCATCTCCCGCGAATACGCCCATAATGTAAGATCCGCGAACCGCCTGATCGAGCAAGGCCGCACCGAAGTTTATGATATTTTGGAAGAAGTCACGAAAGACCATTATGTCCTGCTGAACAGAGCGCCAACGCTGCATCGTCTGGGTTTCCAGGCGTTCCTGCCGGTGTTGATCGAAGGCAAGGCCATTCAGATCCATCCTTTGGTGTGTCCGGCGTTCAACGCGGACTTTGACGGGGACCAGATGGCAGTGCACGTATCCTTAACCGCTGCTGCTCAAGATGAGGCGCGCAACATCATGTTGTCTGCTAAAAATCTTCTGAAGCCGGCTTCAGGCGAACCGATCATGGGCCCGAACCAGGATATGGTTTTGGGCTGTTACTGGCTGACCCGGATCCATCCGAACCAAAAAGGCGAAGGCAAATATTTTGGCTCCGCGGAAGAAGCCCTGCTCGCGTATCAGTCGGAATTGATCACTTTGAAAGCTAAGATCCATGTGCGCCTCACCGGCGAGTGGGGAGACAAGGGCCTGACTGAAACTTGCGTCGGCCGGATCATTTTTAATGAAGTCCTGCCTCAAGGCATGCGGTTTGTGAACGACGTTATGGATAAGAAACGGCTGCAGCAGGTGGTCCAGGTTTGTTATCGCGACTTTGGCATTGACCGCACCGCTCAGCTTTTGGATGACATTAAGGGCGTGGGCTTCCATTACGTGACCAAGTCCGGCATTTCCTGGGGCATGGATGATCTGACTGTGCCCGCGGTCAAGGCCGGCTTGCTGAAAAAAGCCGATGAAGAAGTGCTCAAAACTTTTGAACAATACCAGCAGGGTCTGCTTACAGCCCAGGAGCGCTATAATCGCGTTATTGAAATCTGGGCGGAAGTGCGGGACAGGGTGACGGAAGCGATCACTACGACATTGGATGAATTTGGCACAGTTTACCAGATGGTGAATTCCGGCGCCAGAGGTTCCGTGTCCCAGATCGCCCAGATGGCAGGCATGAAGGGTCTTGTGACCAACCCGGCCGGAGACGTTATTGAACTGCCGGCCAGAGATTCGTTCAAAGAAGGCCTGAACATTTTGGAATATTTCATTTCCACTCATGGCTCCAGAAAAGGTATGACTGACACGGCTCTTAGGACAGCGGATGCGGGATACTTGACCCGCCGCCTGGTTGACGTGGCGCAGGATATTGTCATCAATGCCGAAGACTGCGGAGCCAAATCAGGGCGCCTGATCACCCGCGCTTCCTCAGAAGCTTTGGGAAGGCCTTTGTCGCGCCGGATCTTTGGCCGCGTGGCTGCCCGCGACGTTGTTGACGCTGAAGGGAATGTCGTCGCGAAAGCCCAGACTTTGATCGACGACAAACTGGCATTGCAGATCGAAAAGTCCACGGCTTCGGAAGTGGAAGTGCGCACAGTGCTGCGCTGTACTTTGACCCGCGGCATTTGCGCCAAATGCTACGGTTACGACTTGGGCTTTAACAAACCGGTGGAACTGGGCGCGGCTGTGGGCATTGTGGCGGCGCAAGCCATCGGCGAGCCGGGAACACAATTGACCATGAGAACTTTCCATACCGGCGGCGTGGCCGGCTTGGATATTACCCAGGGCCTTCCGCGCGTGGAAGAATTGCTGGAAGCGCGCGAGCCCAAAGGGCAGGCAATCGTTTCGGAAATTGACGGGTTTGTTTCAAGCGTGAAAATTACCAGCAAAGAATCGACCATCCGAGTGGAAGCCAAAGACATTGCCAAAGATGAATATGTATTGGATACGCCCAAGCTGCAGCTGACCGACGGCGAGAAAGTGGACGAAGGCGATCCGCTGTTCGTCAACGCTAAGGGCGAAACCGTGAAAGCCAAATCAGCCGGCATCGTGAAATTGTCATCTGATACTTTGACCGTGGTCCGTGAATCAGAAAACTTTAAGGAATATTCCGTGCCTGCAGGCTACAGCCTTTTGGTCAGGGAAAAAGATCTGGTCGTCAAAGGCCAGCCTTTGACCGAAGGTAACTTAAATCTGCATCAAGTGTTCACCTTGCGCGGCATTGAAGCCTGCCAGGATTACATCATCAAGGATGTGCAGGAGATCTATTCTTCCCAAGGACAGAACGTCAATGAAAAGCATATTGAGATCATTGTCCGGCAGATGTTCTCTAAGGTGCGCGTCACAGAGCCCGGGGATGCTGATCTTTTGACCGGGGATCTGATAGACAAATCCCGGTTGATGCTGGCTAATGCCAAGATCGGGCCCAAGGGGCGCAAGGCTGAGGTAGAACAGCTCCTGATGGGTATTACCAAATCTTCTTTAAACACTGAAAGCTTCCTGGCCGCGGCAAGTTTCCAGGAAACCACCAGAGTCTTGATAGAAGCTGCTGTGACGGCCAAAACAGATTATCTGCGGGGACTCAAGGAGAACGTCATCATCGGCAAGCTCATTCCCGCTGGCACGGGCTACCGGCCTGAGGCTTTGGCGGAAAAAGAAGCCGCTGAGGTGGCGGATAATGCTGCAATATAAATAATAGTAAATAGAATCGGCTCTGTCGCATTTGCGAGGAGCCGCTTTTATTTTAGTTAGGGTTAGTCTTGGCGGCGACGAAGCAATCTATTCCAAGGGTTTGACTGCCACGCGACTGCCCAGACTTAGGCTTGATAAAATAGCAGTCGCTCGCAGATGCGATTCCTTCTATTTACTACTTTCTATTCGCCCGTTATACTATCTTTATGGATAATAAAAAATATTTACAAATCGCAGTTCTGGTCGTCTTAGCAGCCGTAGCTTTATTTATTATCAAGCGCAAACCGCAAACGATGCCGCAAGTCACGGATTTTCAATCGTGCTCAGCGGCCGGCGGTCAGCTTTTGCAAAGCGAGCCGGTGCAGTGCACGTTCAACGGCCAGACTTTTACCGAAGATACAAATCCCGCGCCTGAAGTAACCTTTGATACTCCCCAATACGGAGATCTGGTTTCCAGTCCCATGAAAATTTCGGGCAAAGCCCGCGGCACCTGGTTCTTTGAAGCGACCATGCCCGCGGTTTTGAAAGATGACCAGGGCAATATCTTAACCCAAGGCCCGATGCATGCCGATGGCGACTGGCAGACCACGGATTTTGTGAATTTTTCCGGCACTATGACCTTTGATCCGGGCGCAGCTCCATACGGAGTTCTGATAATCAGCAAAGACAACCCTTCCGGCGATCCGGCGAACGATTCCTCAGTCGCAATCCCGGTGAGGTTTAAGTAGGATTTGATAAATAAAAAAAGCCGCCGAATTGGCGGTTTTTTTATTTTGTCCCACTTTCTGCTCGTACGAGCAAAACATTGGACAATTTTTTAGATATAAAAAGGCCCCGCACCAAAACGTTTAAAGCGTTCAGTACGGGGCAGGCACTTTATACTCATACCTTAGGAGTTGATACCGCTTGGTTTTAGCGGATCTTTTTTACTGCAATTACTTCGGGCATGGGTAGATTGGCTCGATTGGGAACCATGCCAAGTTTTTGCTCAAGATGCAGACCAATGCAATTCGGCAATGGATGCTGACATAACGCGGCGAAGACTGCTTGAGCGCTTTCGTACGTGTCCGTTTGAAGGGTGCAGATTTCTTTGGCTCCGATATGTTCATTCGGAGGCGTTGCGACCCAGTAGAAGTGTTTCCGCACAAGATACTCCCGAACCTCTGGCAGAACCTGTCCTTGCAGGAATTTCACATGGATGTCTGCTTTGGCTTCGCCACACCGACCAGTGCTTGAGAAATTGAAGCTCTCCAAGATCTCATACATTGTTTGATCTGAGATTGGAGCAGGGAAACTGACCTTGTCTTTGACCAGTTCGATTTCCATATAGACTCCAGGCTCGTTTCCTGCGGCCGCGAGAATGGTTTCGACTGTGCGGCGCACATCTGCCACTACCGGAGGCAGATCGGATTTTTGTACCCGTATCCGGCCAGTCATATGATCTGTGTACTCGCGAGGAAAGAAGATGCTGAACGGATCGTCTTCGAAGCCGCAGCTTCTCAGAAACGAAGAGAAGTCATGGCTTGGCTGAATGAGGTCGGCGTGAACTTCGATTACCAAGCCCGGACCAGCCGGCGGTTTGAGGCCATTGAATTGCATTTTGCCCTCCTTGGGCTGTTATTGTCAGCTCGGTTATCGAGCTTAACTAGGAAGTTTATCAAGAAAAGAGAGGATTGTCTATAGATTTTCAACGAAAAAAGCTTAAATAACCTAAAATACCCATATAAATGGACTATTTTGTTGTTGACAATAGTCTAACAACAGAGTATAATATAAGCATGATCAATGAACTTCTAACTAAAATCGGCCTGAATGACAAAGAAATCCAGGTTTATCTGACTGTATTACAACAGGGCAAAATCAGCCCTACGGCTTTGTCGAAAGTCGTGGGTCTTAACCGGACCACGGTTTATAGTGTTGCCAAAGAGCTGGTGGCCAAGGGTTTGATTTCGGAAGACTTGGGAAGCCCGACAATCAGTTTGATCGCCAAGCCATTGGAAGAACTGGAAACAATGGTTGCAAAAGAAGAACGGGAAGTGCGCGGAAAAAAAGAGTTGGCTAAGAGAGCTATCCATGAACTGCAATCAGTAGTTAAAACTCAAACATTTGCTTTGCCTAAAATTGTGTTCATTCCGGAAGCTGAGTTGGAAGCATTCTTGTATAAGCGCCTTCCGTCTTGGAATCAGAGTATAAACAAATACGATGGTTTTTTTTGGGGATTTCAGGATCACACATTTGTAGAAAATTATGAAAAATGGATAGACTGGTCTTGGGAAACAGCCAAACCGGAAATTAAAGGATTGCATTTAATCAGTAACAATGCGGAAGAACAAATCAAAAAGAAAAAATTTGCCAAACGGCAAATTAAGTTTTGGGATCAAAGTAAAAATTTTACGGCAACGAACTGGGTTATGGGCGATTACGTAGTTATGATTGTGACCAATCAAAAACCGCATTATCTGGTGGAGATCCATGATGCGGTTCTGGCGCACAATATGCGCGAGGTGTTCAAAGGGATCTGGAATACGATGGAAAACTAAAAAAGAGCCTTACGGCTCTTTTTTAGTTATTTTTTACCCGGCCACTTCTGGATCATCAGAAGATCCTTGTGATTCATCTGCCAAATCGTTTCCGTCACAAATGGCATAAACGGATGCAGAAGCTTGAGGGAAGTTTCCAGAACCGTAATCAGCATCAGTTGCGCTGATTTTTTTGTTTCGGGATTTGCCAGTTTGGATTTGGATTCTTCAATGATCTTATCAGCAAAAGTGTGCCAGAAGTAATGATAAAGATTTTCCGAAGCATGGGCAAAATCAAATTTATCCATGAGCTTGGTGGTGTCAGAGATGATTTGATCCATCTCATCCAGGATTTTTTGGTCCTCAGGCAAAATGGTTGCGGACGAATCAAAACCATCGGAGTTTTGCAGGACAAACCTGGCCGCGTTCCAGATCTTATTGGCAAAGTTGCGGTAGCCGCGGACCTTGTCTTCGGACAGCGGCAAATCATTGCCGGGCAAGTTACCCACGGTCAGAGCCATGCGCAGGGCATCCACGCCAAATTGGTCAATGACGCCTAAGGGGTCAACCACATTGCCTTTGGACTTGCTCATTTTTTGTTTGTCTTTGTCGCGCACCAGGCCGTGGAGGTAGACGTTCTCAAACGGCACCTTGCCGGTTTTATAGAGGCCGAACATGATCATGCGCGCGACCCAGAAGAACAGGATATCCCAGCCGGTTTCCATGACCTGCGTCGGATAAAAAGTCTCAAAATCTTTTTTTCCGTGCGCCATCAGAGTTGCATAAGGCCATTGGCCCGAAGAAAACCAGGTATCAAATGTATCAGGATCTTGTGTCCAGCCCTCGCCAGGTGAATTTTCTGAAATTTTTATTTCCTCACCTTTGTACCACACCGGGATCGGGATGCCCCACCAGATCTGGCGGGAGATGGGCCAGTCTTTGATATTATTCATCCAATGCATGAAGATCTTTTCAAAGTTAGCAGGAATGATCTTGATGCTCCCGTCCGTCACAGCCTTGACCGCCATGTCCCGCAGGCTCGGTTTGCCGTTAAATTCCTTGGTCATGGCCACGAACCATTGGAGGATGACTTGCGGCTCAATGATGGTGCCGCATTTATAGCAGACCTGAACATTGTGCTTGTAATGCTCATTGGTTTTGCTTTCATCAAGCAATCCTTTATCGCGAAGTTTTTCCACTATTAAGGGCCTCGCTTTTTTGATATGCTGGCCTACGAACTCGCCGGCGATGGGCAGAAGTTTTCCGGTTTTGTCTATGATCTGCTCAAAAGGAAGATTATGGCGCTGGGCAATGTCAAAATCAGCCGCATCGTGCCACGGCGTGATGGTCATGGCGCCGGTGCCGAATTCCATGTCTATGGAGTCGTCTTTGACCACGGTTGCCGTGATCGGGCCGTTGATCCATTCCAGATCTATCTTTTGCCCGTCTTTATATTTGGCATAGCGCTTGTCATCCGGATGCATGACCACGAACTTGTCGCCGAATTTTGTTTCCGGCCTGGCAGTGGCAATGGTGAAGGGACCGTATTTCAGATAATAGAGAATGTCCTCGCGCTCTTCATATTTGGTTTCCAGGTCCGAAAGCGCGGTCTGGTGTTTGGGACACCAGTTGCAGATGCGGTTGCCGCGATAGATCAAGCCATCATCGTACATTTGCTTGAATGTTTCATAAACTATTTTTACTATCTTGGGATCCAAAGTGAAAGTGTTCCTGGACCAGTCGGCAGATGCGCCCAGGCGGCGGATGCCTTCTTCCGTGATATGTTTGTTGGTTTGGACAAAGTCCCAGACTTCACGGTAGAATTCTTCCCGAGTCATTTGGAACCTGGACCGATCTTCTTTTTCAAGTTTTTTTTCAAACACCACCTGGGTTTCAAAGCCCGCGTGGTCGGTCCCGGGCAGCCACAAGGTTTTTTTACCAAGCATGCGCTGGTAGCGGATCATAATGTCTTCCAAAGTCATGCCCAAAGCGTGACCAACGTGAGGAGAGGCATTGGCATTCAGAGGGGGCATGATGATCGTGAACGGCTCGCCTTCTAAATTATCCGGATTGAAAAAACCCGACTCTTCCCAGAGTTTATAGATCTCGGATTCTTTTGATTGATCGTAAGTTTTCGGAATTTCTTGCATAAAAAAACACCATTAATAATTGGTGCTAAGAGTCCTCTCGGACGGTGCCATCTTAACTTTATCTTAATTACGGTTTTTACGGAGGACTTCCGGCGGGGTCTACTTATTTCTTCCCGCAGCTAGCCCGTTGATGGGCATGCAAAGTGACAGCTTTGCTGGGTCGCTATTGCTGATTTAAACCTGTCTAAATTATAAGCAAAGTATAAGGTTGGGTCAATGTACACGCACAAAGCTATTGCCATATCGGTGCTTGGCTCTATATAAAGCGTTATCGGCATTTTTTAGCAGGGTTTCTGCATCTACGCCGTTCTTGGGGAAAGTGCTAATGCCGGCAGAAAAATTGATATAAGCTTCTTGGTGCGGTGTCAGATCGAATGGTTTTTTAAAAGCTTTCCGGATCCGGCTGACTACTTGATCCGCCTGGCGAGTTGAATTAAGATTGGGCACAAGAATTACAAATTCATCGCCGCCAAAGCGCGATATAATATCATTATGCTTAATATTCTTTTTTAGGCGTGATGCCACCTGCCGCAGGAGCAGATCTCCGATCAAGTGCCCGGCTGTGTCGTTGATCTCTTTGAACCGATCCAAGTCGAGGAAGATCACGGCAAATTTTCGACCATATCGGGCGCTGGCTTTGAGCAATGCATCCAGCCGTTGGGTGAATAAAAATCTATTTGGCAGCCTGGTCAGGGTATCGTGGAACGCTGCGCGTTTAATTTGTTCCTCGTTTTTTTTTCGTTCCCGAAGGTCACTGAAAATCGTCAACAAATGGGGGTTTTGTCCCGGCGTTTCCACATATTGGATCAAAGATTCGACCGGAAGCTTCCGGTTATTTATTGTTTTAATTGCAACTTCGAAAACCGAAGACAGGATTTTTTCTTTTAAAATACGTTTGAGTTTTTTTTCAAATATTTTGTGAAAAGAAGGGTGAATAATTTGGTTTATGCTTGCTCGCCTTAAAATAAATTTATTCAGGCCGGTTTGCTTGAGCAAACCTTGATTAAAATATGATATTTTGAGGGTATTGGGGTTAAATATTAATATTGGCTGAGGCGTATGGTCGAGCGTGTGCTTTATATCTTGTAAGCTGCTGTTTAATTTATTGATGGTCATGGCTTGAGCTAAAGAATTACCTAAAGCAATACTCAAGTCACGATCTGTTTGTGAAAAATAACGGATTTTTTTAAAACAAAATACAGCATTTCCATACAGATGGTTCTTATACGCGATCGGAATAATCACAAAACTTTTCATGTGCGCGCCTACGTCATATTTTTGGTTGCGTTCTTTGGGAATCTTTGTTGCAAAAAAAGGAAGTCGATTTTTACTAACCCGGGCATTGATACCTCGAGTTCGCGGCGGTTGAGGAACATAAGGCGTCCCGGGACTTTTATAAGCCAGGCTATAATGCCCATGATTATTTGGCATTTTTATCCAGATGAAACCGAAATCAGCACCCAGAATTTTCATTCCAGTCTGGGTAAAAACTTCCGTAACCAAACTCATATCCCGTTTTTCCAGAAGCTCCAGTGTCGCCTGGTTTAAAATTGTAATAAATGATTTCATAAATCTAAAAAAATGGAGAGGGAAAGACGATGCTTGCCCTCTCTTATAGCACGCCGGCCAAGACAATCCCTGTGTAGACTTGGCCGTAATAAACGAGTTTCTTCTCCCGGACGACCGTCACTGCCATTCTCGCCCCATCTTCCAATGGTTTGAGAATTTCAGCTAGCTGATGAGGCGTGGTGTGTCCCCACTTTATATCCTGGTTGTCCTCAGGAAAAGGGTGGACCAGCACGATGCGGCCATTGTGACTGAGCACAGGCCCTAATCCCAACAGTGTCCTCTGTACTTTATCCAGCGACATCAACTGGAATATTCTCGATGCGAGGACGAGTGATATCAGTCCCGGGCTGAATTCTCCTCCTAAAATGAGCTTTTCAGCATCTGCGAACACTACCTCCGGTTGGTTGAATCTGTCCAGGCGGAGCTTTTCTTTTGAGAGCATGCGGCGCAAACGCATTTTGGTTCGCCTACATACAACTTTACTCGCGTCCACCAGCATGATATTCAGGTAATTTTCCATGGCTTTCGGGATGTACCCCAAGTCATGTCCCTCTCCTGTGCCCAAGTGCAGCAGCGTGCCGCCTCTCAGATCAGAATAATTCAAGGCGGACATTTCTTCGAGCAGGAAGTCAGAAACGCCTTGCCCGAATCGATTGTTCTGCCTGCGGTATTCTCTGCTGTCAACCTCGCCTCCAAGGTTAGAAGGTGCCAGCGGGAAAGGGCCGCTGAACCTTAGATCAAGCTCGGTTCTCAGCTCAATCTCGGGGATTAGATCGAACGACGTCTCGAACTTGACACCTAATATCATGACCAAAGCCTCCCAGGGTCCGGATGCTTATTATACCCCGAAAATCTAAAAAATAACAAGGGCACGAAGTTCGCTTTATTTTAGTTTTAAATTAGGGTTAGCGCTGAAATTAATTGCACGCAATTGCATATTTTTCAGCCTATAAAAAGCAGCCAGGCCGATCATGGCGGCATTGTCCGTGCAATATTCAAATTTGGGAATGGAATACGCAAACTTATATTTTTTTGCCAGTTTTGTAAATTCATTGCGCAGCATTTCGTTGGCAGCGACGCCGCCGCCGAGCATGATCGTTTTTGGTTTGTAGCGAATGATGGTTTTTTCCAGTTTATTGATCAGGACATCCACGATCGCCTGTTGAACCGATGCGGCGACATCAGCTTTATCTTGCTGCGATATTTTTCTGCGTTTCTGCAGAGTATAAAGCACCGCGGTTTTAAGTCCGGAGAAACTGAATTCGAAATTTTTCGAGTTGATCATGGGCCGCGGAAAATTAAAAGCGGTCGGATTCCCTTTTTTTGCCAATTTGCTTATTAATGGGCCTCCCGGGTAACCAAGACCCAGCATCTTGGCGGTTTTATCAAACGCCTCGCCGGCGGCATCATCTACAGTTTCGCCGACAACATGGTATGTGCCGTGTTTTTTCATTTGGACCAATAAAGTATGCCCGCCTGAGACTATCAGGGCGATTGCCGGAAATTTTATTCGCGTACCAACGAAGTTGGCATAGATATGCGCTTCCAAATGATTGATCGGAACGACCGGGATGCCCAAAGCCGCACCCAGCGCACTCGCCGTGTCTATACCTACCATAAGGGAAGTGGCCAAGCCCGGACCCTGGGTCACCGCAATATAATCCAGATCAGCTAATTTGGTTTTCGCTTGTTTTAAGGCAAGGTCAATGGTCGGGATAATCGCCGTGATATGGGATCTGGCCGCTACCTCAGGCACTACGCCGCCGAATTTGGCATGTAGCCTCGCTTGCGAGGCGATGACATTGGATTTAACTTTGCCGCCGCAAATTACCGCGGCCGCAGTTTCGTCGCAGCTGGTTTCAATTGCCAAGATTGTCAGGGATTTTTTCATGGTATCGCATAGACATTATAGCCCAGATTGCCTATTGCCGGAATTTTAATTAAGCGCTATCATTAGACCATAATGATTAATATTAAAACTTATGGACAATAAGAAAACACTTTGGGTTGTTCTGGGGATCATCGTCGTCGTAGGCATTATTTGGGCGGTAGTCAGTTATAATAACTCCCAAAATGCGGCACTTGTCGGCAACACAACCACCACGCCAACTCCCGCCCCGACTCCTGTCGCCACCACACCTTCGGCCAACGGTAACCCGGCCTACGATGCGGCTTTGCTGAAATACGGCAAGAATCGGATCCAGTTTCAGGAAAATTGCCAGGCTCTCCCCGTCGCCGGTGTATTCAAAAATGGCACGACCATTATGCTAGACAACAGGGCATCTGTATCGCATGCGATAAAATTTGACTCTAAAACATATACCCTCGGCGCATATGATTTTACCACTGTGACGTTATCGAGCTCGGTATTGCCGCACAAGATTGCCGTAGATTGCGACAAATCCCAAAATGTTACCACGATTACGATTGAGAAATAAACAAACATAGCAAAATAAATATTAAAAAAAATCCGATCATCAGGTCGGATTTTTTTGGTGAACTTTGCGTATGACAAATTCACCCCATTGTATCGGAAATTAAATCACGGCCGTTAGTCAAACCACGGCCTCTATCTTTTTTCTGGTTAAAAGTGTATAATCAGAAAACTAAAAGCCTAAATATTTATGAATAAATACACTATATTTGTGGTTGTTGCTGTTGTCATCATTGCCGGAACGGGTATCTATTTAAGCCATGCGCTCAATAGCCGTCCGCAATACGGCTTTATAGAAGTAAAGCCTGCCAATGTAGTGCGGGGGATTTCCACCAATGGTACTGTACAAGCGGGGCAAAATGTCAGCCTGTCTTTCCAAGGAAACGGCACAATTAGTTCGGTGCCCGTACAGGTGGGCAATCAGGTCAAGATTGGCAGGATCCTGGCCTCACTCAATGCCCGGGATGCCGGTGCCTCGGTGGATCAGGCCAATGCCGCGGTTGCCGTAGCCCAGGCCAATTACCAAAAAGTCCTTGCCGGCGCCACCAATGCGCAGACTGCGGTGGCACAAGCCACGGTAACCAGTGCTCAAACCGCGTTAGCAAATGCCAACAACACTCTGGCTGCCACTCAAACCCAGCAGGCTACTGCCGTGCAAAACGCCTACAATGCATTATTGAATACTTCCATTACGGCGGTTCCTGGCACCGGCAATGTTGATAGCTCGGCCATTACCGTTTCCGGGACTTATACCGGCACAATTGAGGGAGTGTACAATATCAGCCTTTACGCCACAGGCGGCGGTACACAGTTCCATACTTTAGGATTGGAAGAGGTTTCCGGAAATGCTACTACCACCACACCCACAGTGCTCGGGACAAAAGGTTTATATATCCAGTTCAGCAGTACTCCTTCTGCCGCGGATACTTGGACCGTCACAATTCCGAACACTTTCGCACCGGCTTATGTGCCCAACTATAACGCCTATCAAGCAGCACTTCAAACCCAGACACAGAACGTTACCGCCTCACAGTCGGCAGTGAATTCGGCCAAGGCAGCCGAGGCGCAGGCGGAAGCCAATTTGCAATTGACCCAATCAGCAGCCCGGCCGGAAGATGTAGCGGCGGCTAAGGCTCAAATTGATTCTGCGCGGGCGAATTTGGAAACAGCACTGAGCACTTACAGCAAAACAAGGATCATCGCGCCGTTTAACGGCACTGTCACAGAAGTCGAGGCCAAGGTCGGGCAAACCGCCACTGCCGGAACGATAGAGATAAGCATGATTTCCGCCCAGAAATTTCAGGCAATTTGTTATGTTTCAGAAGCCGATCTGGGAAAGATCAATCTGAACGATGCTGCCCAAATTACCACGGACGCTTATGGCAGTGCTGTTAAGTTCCCCGCAACCGTAGCTGTCATAGATCCCAAGGCTACGATTGTCAACAATGTTTCGGGGTATAAAATTACCTTACAATTTACCAGCGACGATGCCCGCATTAAAGACGGTTTGAGCGCCAATATAGCGATTACCGATAAAACCAATCCCGGTGTTCTGGCTGTGCCGGCCAGTGCGTTGTTTACCCAAAACGGAACCGCAATAGTTTTGAAGAAAAATCAGGACGGCACAGTCACCCAGCAACAAGTACAAACAGGCATTACGGGTTTGGACAATATGGTGGAAATTACGTCAGGCTTGAACCAGGGCGACCAGGTTATTTATTTCGGGAAGTAAAAATATCCTTAAAAAATATTTATGTCAGCAGAACAAGATAAAGAGAATATAAGCACAGCCGGCACAGCAAATGCGCCGGAGGAAAAAAAGTCCGTCCTGAAAAATAAATGGGTGCAAAGCTCAGGGCTAGTGGTGCTGGCTTTGGTTATAGCGGCCGGGGTTTTGTATTTGCAGATGTCAAATTCCAGGGTCGGCATTGATACTTCGATAATCAACGCGCCATCTATTGTGCTTTCCCCGAACGCTTCCGGAGTCTTGCAGCAAGTTTACGTTCATGAAGGCGACGAGGTTGCGGCCAATACACCGGTAGCCTTGGTCGGCACAGAACTGATCAAAACCAAAATAGCAGGCATCATTACTTCAATTCAGAACAATGCAGGAACGATCGTCAATCCGACCCAGATGGTTGTAACTATGATCGACCCAAACCAGATGAGGGTTGTGGGGACTATTGACGAAAACAAAGGTTTGAACAGGATCCGCGTCGGCCAGGAAGCTTTTTTTTCAGTAGATGCTTACGGCTCCAAAAATTACCAGGGGATCGTGGATGAAATCAGCCCATCCTCCAACCAGTCCGGCGTGGTCTTCAATATTTCCGACCAGCGCGAAACCCAGCAGTTCAATATCAAGGTCAGATTTGATCCAACCCAATACCCGGAGCTTAAAAACGGCATGTCGGCGAAACTGACGATATTCACCAAATAATTAAATGGATTCCGAGGCTTTGATCCCCGAACAAATCCAGACTGAAGCCCCGTCCTTAAAATGGTGGGTCCTGTTAACCGTGATCGTGGGCACGTTTTTGGGCCGTCTTGACCAGACGATCGTTAATTTGGCTCTGCCGAAGATTATTAATGATTTCAGCATTTCAGTTTCCGCGGCCGGCTGGATTGCCACGGCCTATATTCTGGCCAATGCCATTTTTGTGCCGATTTGGGGCAAACTTGGTGATACTATCGGCCGGAAAAAAGTTTATATTTTAGGTTTTTCCATTTTTATTTTAGGCTCCGCCTTGGCGGGGCTGGCCTGGAATTTAAGCTCCATGATCGTGTTCCGGGTGATCCAGTCCATAGCCGGCAGCGCGGACTACCCTACGGCCATGGCCATTTTGGCCGTAACTTTTAAGGGACAAAAAGAACGCGCCCAGGCTCTGGGCATCTGGTCATCTTCGTTTGCAGCCGCAGCCGTATTTGGTCCGCTCATCGGCGGCCCGCTGATAGACAATTTCGGCTGGCGTTCCGTATTTCTGGTCAACATTCCGGTAGGGGTTGTGGGACTTTTTATGGCCATTACTTTTGTGCGCGAGTCGGTTTCGGAAAAAATTACCACCCACTTTGACTGGTGGGGCGCCATAACTTTAGGGATTGCCCTAAGCGCGCTGGTCCTGGTCCTTGACCAGGGTACTGCTTGGGGCTGGAGTTCCCTTAACTCTGTTTTGTGCTACATAGCCGTCGTTGCATTCACATATATTTTTGTCCGCATTGAGCATGGTTCGCCCGACCCGATTGTCGATCTGAAATTTTTCAAAATTCCGGCCTTCGTCAACACGCTCTGGAACAATTTCATAGTCTTCATGGGCCTTATGGGCGGTATATTTTTAGTCCCGATCTTTGCTCAAACATATTTAGGCTACAATGCCACGCAAAGCGGCTATTTGTTTATTCCGCTGGCCGCAGCCCTGATCCTTGCCGCTCCCATCGGCGGTAGCTTGATCGGCAGGGTCAAGCCGGGACTTGTGATCGCGGCCAGTACGTTTGTGACGGCACTAGGAATTTATCTGCTGTCTGTTTTTATTGACCCCAAATCAACCGCCTTGGATATTATGTTGCCATTGGCTGTGATGGCCTTTGGGCTAGGGTTTGGCATGGCCCAGCGCACCAACATAGTGGCTTCGGTGGTAGAGCAGGATGAGATCGGCATCGCATCTTCCGTACTGGCTTTGGTCCGCAATATTGCCGGCGCTTTCGGCATAGCCATTTTTGGAACCATCCTCACGAACCTTACTAACCATAATGTTTTAAATCTTGGCCGCAACAGCGTTCTGCACAGCACCAATCCGGCGGACTATAAAACTTTTATTGAACTGATCATCCTCAAAGCCCAGGTCTCAGCCTACGCCCAGGTATTCCTGCTGGCTGCTATTTTAGTGTTTATCGGTTCCATAACTGCGCTCTGGATCCGTGTTGGCCAGGAACGGACTGACGTGCATATAATGGTGGAATAATATGGTGACGAAAAAAATCACGGATCAAATATCCGTGTTTTTTTATCTCTAGTATCTGGTGATCCCACCGGGAATCTCAGGCTCGCGCTTATGCGCTCGCGTCCGGGGCAGCGCCGGAAGCTGCGGCACTCGCTTCCATCGGCGTTCGCTACGCACTGATGTGCTAGCTCACTGCTGCCCGTTCGATTCCCGGACCAAGAAAAAAATCCATACGAGCTGGATTTCTTTCTTGGTGATCCCACCGGGAATCGAACCCGGATTGCCAGGATGAAAACCTGGCGTCCTAACCGTTAGACGATGGGACCTCTCGTCGCAACCGGTCGAACCTTCGCGATCCCCAGCTGGGGATGCGCTACGGTCGACATGTTGTTCCTCTTTCACAAAACATGTGCTCGCTTCGCTGCGCCTCATGTTTTGTGAAGTAATCTATACTGCTCCTCTCAAAAAATTTGTTCTCACCGCCTTCGGCGGTTGCGACTCAGTTTTTTCGTGAACTTGAGAAAGCTTGGGTATTATACAAAAATTCCAAAGATTTTTCAATCATCAGATTTTCAGGATTTTTTCACATTCTTCCCAGAATGAAGATGATGGCAATACCCAAAACTATCCGCATTAAAGCGGTTAAGTGCAGGCGATTTGATTTGAATATCTGTTCCAGGATTTCGATCGTAACATTCATGGTCAAAGCCAGGACCGCAATCGCTGTCAGCTGATCCAGGCGGTCCGTGAATTCATCCATACCTAGTTTGTGTACCGCGATGGTTAAAGCCAGCCCGGTTGCCAGCGGGAGGGCAAAAGCAAATAGATATTTTCCCAGACGGCTGGTGGATCTGGCAGTTTGCGAGACAAAATTCCACGAGGGCGAGACAAGGCCGGAGAGGCTATAGATTACGGCAATAGCTTTGTCAGCGCCTTCATAGTGCCGGGTGAAACGCCGGCGAGCGGCATATTGTTCGACTCCTTTTATTATCAGTCCCAGGAAAATAAATTCTCCCAGAAGAACCAGCAGTTTTAGCGGGAGAGAAGCCGAGTTCAGGATCAAGTATGCCAAGCTCGCAGGAATTGTGGCGATCAAAACTATATCTGACACAAGAACGTCAGCTTCGGGATTTATCTGATAATTCTGTTTTTGTTTCCTAAGTTTGGACCAAATTACAACCAAGACGTATTTGAACTCTTCCCACGAATATACGACTGTCAGCAGTAAGATTAGTAAGATAAGTCGTGTCATATGGCTGTATTAAATTGTACAGCCAATCTTACCAGAAAGCGCCGGCTTTGTCAACCAGGCTTTATTGTATGAAATCGAGCAAAAAACCGGATACTTGTGCAGAATTGTTGAGTATGACTACGTGATTGGCTTCGGGAATCACTTCAAGTTTGGAACCGGGAATTCTTTTTTGCATCCTTTGGGTATCGGCAAGCAGAGCGATGCTGTCTTTCGCACCAGCTATGATCAAGGTTTTTTCCGGAAGTTTTTCCAAAGCCATTTTGTCGTCGATATCGATCATTAATTTGGAACTTAAAAGGTAGCTGTTCAATGAATTATGAAAGATGGTCCGAATGAGCCCTGCCCATTCATAGTCTTTATGAAATTTTCCAACCGGATATATTGAATGTCCCGGCCGGACAGGCTTTGGCGAGACTTTCGCAATAAAATTAGTCAGCTTGTGCGCAATTTTTTTTGCAGCCGGATGCTTAAGGTAGCTGGGAGAAGTAAAAAGCGGCGAAATTAGTATAAGTTTTTCGATTTTTTCAGGATTTTCTATGGCAAAACGATAAGCCACCACTGCGCCAAAAGAATGGCCGATCAAAATTATTTTTTCTAATTTTTCCTGATCAATAATCGTTATAATATCACTGACCAGATTGGCCATTTGGTAATTTTCCGGTGAACGCGGATGGCCGGAGTGGCCATGGCCCCGCAGATCCATGGCAATGGTTGAAAAATCCTGGTCCGGAAGAGAGTTCTGGATAAAACGCCAGGCATCCAGGTCCCCGCCCACGCCGTGTAAAAAAAACAGAGTCGGCTTGTCGGCGCCGACAGCCTGGATTTCATAGTAGAGATCTAAGCCATCATGACTTTTGATGATTTTTCGGGATACTTGCGGCATACCAGTTTTTTTCAAATGAGAAGCTAATGCTTATGGTCGCTGAGATTGTTATGATCGTCCGGAGGTTTTACAGGAATAGTTTTTGTTTTAACGATCAAAACAATGAACGCGCTTTTTATTATGTTCAAAATTCCCTGTAAAATTTCAACTATCATGAAGGATTTTTAATGCGCAACATGTTAAAGATAGCGATTAAAGAATTTTTAATCAACAGGCGCGTTGTTTCCCATAAAAAAGGGCAGTTGCATTCCCACTCAAGATTAGCCTAAACTTAGGGCATGAACGAATTGACTGACAACACTAATACAGTGAACAATCCCGAACAGGCGGTGGCTGAATTCGTCGGGGAACAGTTCATTGAATGGCTGATGGATCATATCGGCCAGCAAATGTTGGTAATGCCTGAGATCTTGATCCTGAAGACCGCGAAAGTGCGGCCGGAAAAGATAAAAAAGTTTATTCTTCAAAGATTTTTGGCAGCTGAGGCGTTTTTGGGCAGCCGCGAGGGCGATCCTGGGTTTCTGCGTTTTGCGATCGCCAATTTGTCCGAATCGGACGACCCGACCGCGGAAAGCGCATTGGAAATTCTGGAACAGAAACGGCTGGAAGAACTGGCCGGGCGCAAAATTGAGCGGGGAACGGTCACAATTACCGGTCGGGAGCTTTGGTTGAAACTGCTTATGGCGCTGGGGCTGTCTTCCGAAGAGATCGAACGGGCCGAGGCGAAAGAACCGACGCGGAACTATATTGCCGAATTATCCGAGGTTTATTCCACTTCCGAATGGCAAACTGCGGTCGGCGCATTGGCAGCCCTCGAGCGGGCAATCCCCGAAGAATATCGCGCAATATTGACCATGCTGCAAAATAACACTTCTCTAAACGTTAAGGATTTTGAAATTTTTACGGTTGATATCGGTTCCGGAACAAAATACAAGGCCAATGCCGATCATATTTTGGATAAGATCGTGTTTGACCATGAAACCAAGCTTCTGGTTTGGGAAGGCGTTAAGCGCCAGATGGAAATCCGCAAGGAATTTCTGGCAAGCTTGATAAAATATCTTGAAGGCTAAAAACTGCCCACTGGGCAGTTTTTAGCATCTCCCCTGAGGCAGTTTTTAGTTTCCTGAATTGTTGTCTTTCGTCCTTTTTCGCGATTTATGTTCGACTGAATTGTCAGGTTTTTGCTGTTGCGATTTTTGCTCGCTTGAATTAACCGGATCATCAGGTTTCATCTTTTGCGGTTGCGGTTCTGCTGAATTGTTGTCTTTCGTCTTTTTTTGCTGCCTCCCCTTAACCGGATTGGTGTCTTTCATTTGTTGCGGTTGTGGTTCAGCCGGATCATCGGTTTTCTGCTCTTGCGGCTGAGGGTCAGCGGAATCAACGGGATCATCGGTTTTCTGCGATTGCAGTTCAATGCTGGCCTTTTGGCGGGAATTTTTAATTCCATTAAGGTGATTGTCAATTGTTTGCTGGGCTTTTTGGTCGGGCATCTGGGTCTCGATGGTCTTGATCCTGTCCTCGTGTTTTTTCGCCAGCGTGTCGATCTGATCCAGCACTTTGCCCAGTTTTTCGGCACTGGCCGTTTGTCCGGAGTTTTCAAGTTTAACTTTGTTGGCTGTGACAGTGTCTATCGCATTCTGAATGCTTTCGTCCGATTCCTTTATGGTTTCCAATTGCTTCGTTTCCAGGCCCGGACCTGCGGGTTGCGCTTCAATCTCCTGTAAAGCTTCAAGCCTGCGGGTCACGATACCGGCTTGGACTTGGGCTTTTTGTTCCATGGACAAAGGCAGGCTTAAGATGACGTTTTCCCCGAATTTATTCAGGCCGAATAATCTGTCACCGGGATTGGCGTTTAACGCCAGCACAAAAGTGGCAGAAAGAAAAATAACCAGGCCGGCAACCAAAGCCGAATATTTCATGAATCTAAATGTGAAGAATGTTCGTGCAGGTGCTTTAATAGGAGTTTCGCGCAAGCTATACAGCAGCCGGTCTTTGACCCGTTGTTCGTCAAATCGAAAATCCTGCTCTGAATCTTTCAGCAGTTTGATCATCTTCTTTTTCGATTTGGAATTAAAAAATATCATAAATTTTTAAGTTTGGCGCGCAATGCTTTCAGTGCCCGGTGCTGCAGGACGCGCACTCCGACCGGGCTTTTGCCTAATATCTTTGCAGTTTCATTTACCGATAGATCCTGCTTGAATCTCAGATCCAAAACTGACTGATATAAAAGGGGAAGTTTTGCTAAAGCTGACCATAAATAATCATATTCTTCGTACAGCTGAGAATCCAGCGCAAATTGGGCCAGGTTTTCAACTGAGGAAAGTTCGGTTGTGTTTTTTTTGGTCCGCCAGTGGTCGATAAGAGTGAAATTGCCGATCTGGAACAGCCACGTGGAAAATTTGGCATTCGCCCGGGGCTGGTAAGAGCGCAAATTCGTCCAGGCTTTAAGAAACACGGTATGGACCAGATCTTCGCAGGTTTGCTGGTGGCGGATCTTATTGAACAAGAAATTATAAATCTGTTTGGCGTACAAGTTGTAAATTTGTCCAAACGCGTCCGAATCACCCTGCTGGGCCGCGCGGATCAGGTTTTGTACGTCATTTTCTTGCATATATTAATCGATAGAAGAGCCTAAGAGTTACCAAAGTAATATGGTACAATAAAAACTGTATGGCGACAATAGCTGAGGGTAAAACCATCGCGGGTAAGCTTTTAAAAAAGTTGAAGGATCAGATCCGAAGTTTGGGTTTGCATCCGCATTTGGCAGTGGTTTTGGTGGGAGATGACAGACCCTCGGAAACCTATGTCCGCAAAAAACAGGAAGCGGCACTAAGCATCGGCGTCAAATTTTCACTCTACAAATTCCCAAACAGTATTTCAGAGGGAAAATTGATCGCTGAGATCAAAAAAATCCAGAAACAAAACTTGTCCGGCATTATCGTTCAGCTGCCGCTGCCCAAGAATCTGGATAAGAAAAAAGTTCTTAATGCTCTTGATCCTTTGATAGATGTTGATTTTTTGACTTGGGAATCCTTGGGCAAACTGGTGATCGCCGAGAACATCCTGACTCCGCCGAGCCCGGGCGCGATACTGGAAATTTTGAAGTATTATAAGATCGATCTTCGCGGTAAACATATTGTTTTGGTCGGGCAGGGGGACCTGATCGGCAGGCCATTGACCAATTTATTGATCCACATGCCGGTGACGCTGACCACCTGCAATAAAGACACCAGGAATCTTAGAAAGATTACCCTTATTGCTGACATTTTGATCTCCGGTGTGGGCAAAGCCAAATTGATCAAAGCGAATATGATCAAAAAAGGAGCGATCGTCATTGATGCGGGGGTTTCATTTAAAGGCAAGAAGATGCATGGAGATGTAGATTTTCAAAACGTGGCGAAAACAGCATCATTGATCACTCCGACTCCGGGCGGAGTAGGACCGATTACAGTGGCAAAGTTATTGGAAAATGTCGTGGCGAATGAGATATCAAAAAGAAATCCTAAGCATTAAATCCTAAATTCTAAATAAATTCAAAATGACAAAAGATATATTTCAAAAAGTTTTAAGGCTTGGGATTTGCGATTTGTTTAGGATTTAGAAATTAGATATTAGAAATTTGCTTTATGTTTGACGTGATTATAGTGGGGGCCGGAGTGGCCGGATTCGCCGCAGCTTTGTATTCAGCCCGCAGGGGCTTAAAAACCCTGGTCATCGGCAAAGATGTGGCCGGACAGGCCAATTTTACCGATGAGATCCAAAATTTTCCCGGGATAGAAGCGATCGGCGGTTTTGAGCTGGTCAATGGGGTCAAAAAGCAGGCGGAAAAATTCGGCGCACAGTATATTCAAGCGGAAGTTTCCCGAATAAAACCTTCTTCCGCAGGTTTCATTGTCACAGCTTACGGTAAGCAGTACAAATCCGAAGGCCTGATTTTGGCTTATGGGAAAAAACCCAAAGATCTGGGCGTGCCTGGGGAAGAAGAGCTGAAAGGCAAGGGAATTTCTTATTGCGCCACATGTGATGCACCTTTGTTCAAAGGAAAAACCGTAGCCATCGCCGGCATCGGTGATATTGCCGCGGACGCGGGATTGTTATGCGCGAAGTTCGCAAGAAAAGTTTACGTTTTATCGAAAACCGAGAAGTTTTTGGGCAATTCAGGACTGGTCAAGACTTTGTTCAAGAAAAAAAATGTGGAATTTATTTCGCACGTCCAGATCCAGGAAATTTTGGGGCAAACCGCGGTTAGCGGTTTGCAGCTTCTTGATTTAAAAACAGGCAAGCAGGTAGAACTTCCTTTGGACGGTTTGTTTGTCGAGCTCGGGTATGTGGTTGATTCCAATTTGGTGAAAAATATAGTAAAGTTAGATGAGCAGGAGCAGATAATAGCGGATGCCAGCCAAGCGACCTCTGCGGACGGGATCTTTGCGGCCGGCGATGCCACGAACAGCACCTACAAGCAAGCGGTGATCTCAGCGGGGGAAGGCGCCACTGCGGCATTGGCGTGCTATGATTGGCTGATGAGGAAAAAAGGCAACTTTGGGTTGACCAGCGATTGGACGCAAATTAAGAGAGTTAAATAATATGGATACAGAAACAAGAAAAGTAATAATCATCGGTTCCGGCCCGGCGGGACTGACGGCGGCTTTATATGCGGCCAGGGCTAATCTGAAACCTCTTGTCATCGGGGGGCTTATTTATGGCGGGCAATTGATGATCACTACTGATGTGGAAAATTTCCCGGGATTTCCTTCCGGCATCCAGGGCCCTGAACTGATGCAGAAGATGATCGAACAGGCGAAACGTTTTGGCGCGGAGATAATTTTTGAGGATGCGACAAAAGTTGATTTTGGCCAAAAACCTTTTAAGGTGACTGTCGGCGATAAAACTTACCAGGGCGAAAGCATTATCGCGGCGACGGGCGCTTCTTCCATCTGGCTCGGGTTGCCGTCGGAAGAAAAATTTCGCGGCAAGGGCATTTCTTCCTGCGCCACCTGTGACGGTTTCTTTTTCAAGGAAAAAGACATCATTGTCGTCGGCGGCGGGGATGCGGCCATGGAAGAGGCTTTGTACCTGACCAAGTTTGCCAAGAAAGTAACTGTCTTAAACCGCAGCGATAAGTTACGCGCATCCCAGATCATGCAGGACCGCGCCAAAACCAATTCAAAAATCACCATTGAATTTAATAAAACAGTTGAAGAATTTTTGGGCGGTGATCATTTGACCGGGGTGAAAGTTAAGGACATCAAAACCGGTCAAATCGAAGAACGCCCTATCGAAGGAGTTTTTATCGCTATCGGCCATAAACCCAACACGGAAATTTTCGCCGGGCAAATTGATTTGGATGCCAAGGGTTATATCGTTCCTAAAGATCAAACCAAGACCAGCATTGACGGAGTGTTCGTAGCGGGAGATGTGCGCGATTACCGCTACAGGCAAGCAGTTACAGCCGCCGGCATGGGCTGCATGGCAGCCATGGACGTGGAAAAATATCTGCATATGGATCAGGGATAAGGGCGCTCCGAACTAAAGAAAGAAATGGAATATGCCAAAAATCAATCCCTTCAAATCAGCAATGCAGCAGCTGGAAAATGCCGCGGCAGTTTTAAAGCTTGATAAGCAAGTCTTAGCTTTGCTGAAACAGCCGACTCGCGTTATTTCAGTTTCGATACCATTGAAGATGGATAACGGAGAAGTGAAAATTTTTCAGGGATTGCGGGTGCAATACAATGACGCCCGGGGGCCGTTCAAAGGAGGGCTTAGGTATCATCCCCAGGTGGATCTGGACGAAGTCAAGGCTTTGGCATTTTGGATGAGCATTAAAAACGCCGTGGTCGGCGTACCTTACGGCGGGGGCAAAGGCGGAATAGCAGTTGATCCGAAAAAATTATCGAAACCCGAGCTGGAGCGGATGAGCCGGAAATTTATCGATCTAATCTATAAAAATATCGGACCGGACGTGGATGTGCCGGCGCCGGACGTCAACACGACCCCAGAGATCATGGGTTGGATGGTGGATGAATACTCCAAGCTGGTGGGGAAATTTACGCCGGCTGTGATCACCGGCAAGCCAATTTCCATGGGAGGCTCACAGGGGCGGGAAGAGGCCACGGGATTTGGCGGGGTTGAGATCTTGAAACAGGCAATTAAAGCCGGCGGACTTAAAAAAAATGCGAGTCTGGCTGTGCAGGGCTTCGGTAATGTCGGCTCATTTTTTGCCGAGCTTGCTTCTGCGGCCGCGTTTAAAGTCGTGGCCTTGTCAGATTCCAAAGGCGGAATTTATAATCCCCGCGGATTGGATATAAAAAAAATCCATCAATATAAAGAGGAAAACCGTATGCTGCAAGGATTTCCGGGTACAATTGATGTGAGCAATGAAAAATTATTGGAACTGCCCGTGGACGTCCTGGTGCCGGCCGCTTTGGAAAACCAAATTCATAAAGGCAACGCCAAAAAGATCAGGGCCAAAGTGATTATTGAAATGGCCAATGGCCCGACCACGCCCGAAGCTGATATAATTTTGCACAAGAAAGGGATCTGGGTTATTCCGGATGTCTTGTCGAACTCCGGGGGAGTGGCGACCTCCTATCTGGAGTGGTCGCAGAACTTAAGCGGCTATTACTGGACCAAAACGGAAGTTTTGAAAAAATTGACAGTTTATATGACAGAAGCTTGGCAAAATGTTTTGTCATCCAGAGAAAAATACAATACAGATTTTCGGACGGCCGCATTTATTTTGGCGATTAATCGCATAGCGGAAGCCATGCGCGACAGGGGAATTTAATGAAAAAAATATTTGTTGCGGTTTTCGGGCTCATGCTTCTGGCGGCTGCATGCAATAAACAGGCCCAAACTACAACTCAAGCCGTGAGCCAAACTCCGGAAATTGACATGACATCAAAAGGGTTTAATCCGGCCGCGGTTACAATCAAACAAGGAGCTACCGTTATTTTTAAAAATACAGACTCAGAAGGGCATTGGCCGGCCTCAAACCCGCACCCGACCCATACTGATCTGCCCGGCTTTGACGCTTTGCAGCCCGTAACACCCGGCAGTACCTATTCTTACACGTTTACGAAACTCGGGACCTGGGGGTTCCATGACCATTTGAATCCGACAACCCATGGTTCCGTGATAGTCATCCCATAATTTTTAAAATGAAAAAATTTATTTTTTCCAGAATTTTTGCGTCTTGCTTGATTTTGCTGATTATTTCAGGATGGACGCCAGCGCAAGCTCAGACAACTTCTTCTGCCGGCCTCATCTTAAGTCCGCTCAGTCCCGCATCCGCTTCCATTATTGCAGGGACGTCCACTGAAATTCTGAAATTTAATGCCAGAGCAACGGGAGGCAATGTTTCCATCAATCAGATCGGTTTTGGTTTGGACGCTCTTAATACTTCATTCTGCAATTACGCTACTTTGATAACTCTTTACGATGCTGATACTGCGTCCCGATTGGGACAAACCGTAAGTATGGACGAGAATTGCTCGGCTGTGTTTACTTTGTCGCCACCCCGGGTTATTGCCAATGGTGCAAACAAAAATTTCGTTGTTTGGGTATTTTTTGGAAGCAATGCACCAATCGGCTCTCAATTTCAATTTCTCTTGGATCAACTTAGCGCCTCCGATGATACCGGAAATCAAGTCCAGACCCAAGGTTTTAATTCAATTATCAGCCCGACCATGACGATTTCATCAGCCGATTCGTCGTTTTCATCCAGTTCGGGAGTTTCACCGAATTCAGGCAGTATTTCCATTACCACTTCCTCTCCTCTCCCCAATGCCGTGGTTGGCCAGCCGTATTCAGCTAACGTATCCTTTGCTCAATCCGGCAATTCAGGGATCGTTGTCCGTTATGTAGGGCTTCCGCCGGGAATCGGCATGCCGATTGTGGACGGGCCTTCACCCGTCACTTCTGTTACCACGATAATAGGCGCCAATGCGACGAATGATATCAGTCTGGCCGGCACCTCTACGGTTGCCGGAACGTATAATATCACTTTGAGCTTGGATAATAATATGGGCTTGGTGAAGACAAAGCAATTTAGTCTGACCGTGAACGCGAACGGGGCGAGTTTATTTCCTCATCCCGATAATACGAACGTCTTAGGACCGGATGGGACGGTATACAGAATTCAATCAGGTCACCGAAGTCCGTATACTTCTGCCGGAGCTTTTTTGTCATATGGTTTTAACCAGTGGGAAACGGTCATCATCGCGACTGCCGATGATATGAGTTTACCTCTGACAACTTACACACCCACAGGAGCAAATACAACCACAACTTATTTTATACCGCCAAGGAACGGTTCTTTGATAAATGACCACGGTACGATCTATCTGATTACCAATGGTTTGCGCACGGGTTTCACCAATGCCCCGGCGTTCCTGGAATTGGGCTATTCATTTGCCAATGCGGCTGACGGAGACACTTCATTTATGGTCACCTTGCCGCCAATATCAAATTCAAGCATTGCTCATCCGGACGGAACGCTTATCAATGACCACGGCACGATCTATATGGCGAAGGACAGCAGCAGGGTCGGCATCCCCAGCATGGATGTGTTTAATTCCTGGGGATTGAAACTGAAAGAAGTTGTACCGGCGAACAGTTTGGACCTTTCGTTGCCGTCCGGCGGAACGATCACTACCCGCATGGATAATCAGTTGAGTATTTAATAATAGCAATAAAACCGCCTCGTATGTACGAGGCGGTTTTTTATTAAATTATTATTGCGAAGCTCTTTCGACGTAATTACCGGACCTTGTATCTACTCTGACCGTATCGCCTTCTTTGATGAACAGCGGCACATTGACCACGTGGCCGGTTTCCAGTGTCGCGGGCTTCGTGCCGCCCGTGGCAGTATCGCCTTTCACGCCGGGCGCGGTTTCCGTGACTTTGAGGTCTATCTTGACCGGCAGGTCCAGCGCGATCGGCTTATCCTCAAAAAACATGATCGTGGTATCTGTGCCTTCTTTGAGAAATTTAACCTGGTCCTCCACCAGGACTTTCGGCACCATGATGGTTTCAAAGGTTTCCGGGTTCATGAAATGTGCGCCCTCATCGTCAGCGTAGAGATATTGGCATTTTCGTTTGATGACGTCAGCCTCAGGGATCTTTTCGCCGTATTTAAATGAGTACTCCATGACCTTGCCTGTCATGAGGTTTCTCAGTTTAGCTTGGATCACCGGTTTTCTTTGCGCGGTGCGCATAAAATTTGACCAGATGATCTGGTAGGGTTCGCCGTTATATTTGATGATCTGGCCCGTCCCTTTGAGATCGGAAAAATCTAAAACTGCCATTTCGTCACAATTGGTAGACACTTCGCAAATCGCTTTCAGCGATTATGCTCCGGTCTACATATTGCTCCTCTCGAAAAAATTGTTCTCGTCCCGACAAGTCGGAACTGCGACTCAATTTTTTCGTAATTAATTTAAGAGCTCACGAATGGCAACAGTGCCATGTGGCGGGCGCGCTTCAGTGCGGTTGATACCATCCGCTGATGCTTGGCGCAAGTGCCTGTTTTTTTAGACGACAAAATTTTGGCATGCGGGCTCATGAACCGGCGCATGAATTGCGTGTCTTTGTAATCCACGAAAGAGATCTTTTCCGTGCAGAACAGGCAAGGTTTTTTAATATTATTTATTGGGGCTGCCATAATGTAAATTTCTAATTATTAAAAAGGAATATCAGAGTCGTCAATTTGAATTTCCGGAATGTCGGATTTGGGTTCCGGCTGTTCGGCCAAACGTGTTTGATTGGGCGTAGATGCAGGCGGAGTGTAACTGCCCGAACCCGTTTGCGAAGCTCCGCCCGGGCGGGCGAGCATGATCATGTTGTCAGCCACGATCTCTGTGCGGTAGCGTTTCTGTCCGCTGGTCTTATCGTCCCAGGAAGTGGTCGAAAGCCTCCCTTCGATATAGACCTGGGTTCCTTTTTTCAGGTATTGTCCGACAATGTCCGCCAGCTTGCGCCAGGCCACGACATTGTGGAATTCGGTCTGTTCTTTTTTCTGCCCCTGCTGGTCGGTCCAGTTAAAGCTGGTCGCCACTGAGAACGAAGCAACATTGGCGCCGCTTGGCGTGGTGCGGACTTCCGGGTCGCGCGTCAGACGGCCGATGATCATGACTTTATTCAGGTCCATATATTTGAATTAATTATTTAGCTAGATCTTCGGATTCAATTGCCTTTTCAATTTTGCTCTCGAGTTCAGTGTCAGTCAATTTGACTTCCGGCACCAAAGGCGTTGCTGTTTCGATCTTTTGAGGCTTGCGTGCGGCTTTCATTTTGTCTTGAATGCCCCGGTCTTTGATCGCGCGCCGTTCCTGATCATCCACGTTCACGGCCAGATAGCGGATGATCGGTTCCATGGAGCGAAGTTTATTGTCCAAGCTTTGCAGCTTGGACCCTTCCATATTAAAAGTTTCCAGAACATAAAAACCGTTCCGGGTTTTCTTAATTGGATAGGCCAATTTTTTCTTGCCCAACATTTCTTGGGTAAGGATCGTCGCGCCATTGTCAGTCAAAAATTTGTCGACCTCTGAACTGACAGTGGGCACGTCATTGTCGGAGACGGCTGAAGATAAAATATACATCAGCTCATATTTTGGCATAAAGAAACCTTTCTTTATCAGCCCAAGCCAAGCCCGGACCGAATATGTGCTTAAATTTATTGATTTGTTAAAGCTTTGATATTTTAGCAAGTAAAAGAGCTTGCGTCAAGGCACAATCACTTCAAAGCATTCTTGTTTTTGCAGTGCGGCCAGGGCGAAAGAGGGCAAGAATTGGCTTTCGTGGGCTTTTAATGTCATGTGTTTTAGTTTGGCGTATTTTCGTATATCAATTTTCAGAAGGTTATTATCGGGAACGCCTTTCAGAATTTGCGGCGAAAAATGTGAAAGATGAACTTTCCGGGTAATTAAATGTTTGTTGAACACTTTGATGGCCGAGGCGGGAATGCTTGCCAATAGGATTTTTTGCGGTTTGTACTTGGATCTTTTAACCGCCGTAATTGTCGCTTTACCGATCACAATATGATCCTTGTGGCCGGAAATTCCTTCTTTGCCGAAAGTTAAAATAATTTCAGGCCGGTATTTTTCAATTTTTTCGGCAAGCCTGGCAGTGAGTTTCAAGAAATCTACCCGATCCAATCCGCCGTCAGGGTAATTAAAAAATTCTAATTTGGATAATTTGATTATCTTCGCAGCTTTCTTCCCTTCAAGCTGGCGAAGTTTTGCCATTTGCGCCATGGAAAGTTTGCGCTTGAGCCGGTCCGCGCCTTTTTCCCCTTTGGTTGCGCAGATGACAGCCATGTTTTTGCCTTCAGCAGCCAGTTTCAGGCAAGTGCCGGCAAACAGAAACGACTCATCATCCGGATGAGCGACTATCCCCAGAGCATAGATTGTTTTTTGTTCAGACATTGAAGCGAAAATGCGCGACATCTCCGTCAGCCATCACATATTCTTTGCCTTCCACGCGCAGCCAGCCGCGGTCGCGTGCACCGGCATAACCTTGGGATTCCAAGAGCTTATCCCACTGGATTATTTCTGCGCGGATAAAGCCTTTTTCAAAATCAGTGTGGATGACGCCAGCGGCTTGCGGGGCTTTGGTGCCGGCAACAATCGTCCAGGCTTTGCTTTCCTTGGGCCCTGCCGTGATAAAGGTGATCAAGTTAAGCAACTTGTAAGAAGCGGCTGCCAAGCGATCCAAACCTGATTCAGAAATGCCAAGCTCTTTCATATAGTCCACACGCTCCTCATCCGAAAGTTCGGCCAATTCTGATTCAATTTTAACATCAATGGGTAAAAATTCAATGCCGTTCATTGGGTTAACTTTTGAAGCATTAGTGTTTGCCACATAAAGCGTCGGCTTCATGGTTAGAAGCTGCAGTTGTTTGACCGGCCGCAATTCTTCTTCGGTTAAACTGACCTCGCGGGCAAGTTTTCCTGCTTCCAAAGCTTTTTGGATTTTATCTAAAGCTGTTTTAAGGATCAATGCTTCCTTATTGCCGCTTTTGATCTCTTTTCCCAGACTTTCCAGCCGTTTATTGACTGTAGCCAGATCCGCAAGCATCAATTCGATGTTGATCACTTCAATATCGCGCGCAGGATCAACAGTTCCCTCGACATGGATGATATCTTCACTTTCAAAAAACCTCACCACTTGCACGATCGCATCCACTTCACGGATGTGTGAGAGAAATTTATTGCCTAAGCCCTCTCCTTGAGCGGCACCCTTAACTAATCCGGCAATATCCACGAATTGAATCGAAGTCGGCACGATCTTTTCCGATTTTTCCAATGCCGCCAGTTTCGCCAAACGTTCATCCGGAACCGCGATCACGCCGACATTCGGATCAATCGTGGTAAACGGAAAATTCGAAGCAGCTGCCTGCTGCTTCGTGAGCGCATTAAATAAAGTAGACTTGCCGACGTTGGGTAAGCCAACAATTCCTACGGAGAATGACATGAACAAATTCTAGCATTTTACATACATATTTGATAGACTTTGTATGCTATGAATAAAATTGACCCGACAATTTTTAAAGCTTACGACATCCGCGGAATTTATCCCGGGCAGATAAACGAAGAGGTGGCATATAAAATCGGACAGGCTTACGCAAAATTTATAAATCCGAAAACAGTCGCTCTCGGCCGAGATGTGAGACTTTCAGGCCCCAAGCTTTGGGAAGCGGCTAAGCAGGGGTTGATCGATCACGGAGTGAATGTCGTCGACATCGGCGTTGTGTCGACTGACATGATGTATTTTGCGGTTGCCAATTACGGTTACGATGGAGGACTGACAGTAACAGCTTCCCATAATCCCCGCGAATTCAACGGATTTAAAATGGTGCGGGCAAAAGGAGTTCCTATTTCAGGCGACAGCGGGATCATGGATATCCGCGATCTGGTTTTGAATGACTATAAATTTCAATCAGAAGTCAAAGGAAAAGTGGAACCCAAAGAAATTTTGGACGAGTATCTTGCCAAAGTTTTATCCGTAATTGATAAAACTAAAATTAAGCGTTTTCGTGTCGTGGCTAATACCAATTTTGGCACTACAGGACCGGTTCTGAAAAAATTGGCCGAGCAGTTGCCGATGGACTTAACTGTGATCAATGCCGAACCGAACGGCGAGTTTCCCAAAGGCCGGCCGGATCCTTTGATCCCGGAAAATCGGAACGAAACCGTGGCTTTGGTAAAACAAAACAAAGCGGACCTGGGGGTAATGTGGGACTCGGATGCGGACCGGTGTTTTTTTATCGATGAAACCGGCAGATTCCTTTCCGGATATTTTACTTCGGCGATCCTGGCCGGATATTTTTTGAAAAAATATCCGAAATCCAAGATCGTGGTGGACATGAAGCTGAATTGGGCTATCATCGATACGGTCAATGCGGCCGGAGGAACGGCTTTGCCGAATAAAACCGGGCATAGTTTTTTTAAAGAGCGCATGATCGCGGAAGATGCCGTGTTCGGCGGTGAGGTGTCGGGCCATTATTTTTTCAAAGACTATTTTTACCTGGATAACGGCTTGATCCCTTTTTTGCTGATCTTGGAAATCCTTTCGGACACCGGCAAAAAATTAAGCGAGATCTATGAACCCTTATTCGCCAAATATTTTGCCATCGACGAGACAAGTGTGAGCGTGCCGGATGTGAATGCTGTAATTGAAAAGTTAAAACATAATTTTAGAGATGGCTCACTCTCCTTCATCGATGGGATCTCGATTGAATACCCGACCTGGCGGGCAAATGTCAGGCCTTCAAATACCGAACCTTTGGTCAGGTTAAATTTAGAGACGAAAGACCCGGAAACTTTGAAACAAAAAACCCAGGAACTTTTGGATTTAATACAGAAATAAAAAAAGAAGGACATTCGACTTCCGCCGAATGTCTTTGTTGGTTTTCAGTTCGTCTTTTTTCGCTCTTGCATAGGAAGAAGAACTCCTCGCCTTAGATCCGGAGGCAACAAAAGGGATGTTTTCACTATGTGTCGCTCGTCGATGCAAGATTCATCTTCATACCTGTCCCAGTCGACCAGGAAGGATATGATTCGAATCTTTTCATCGTCAAGTGGGTGCGAATGGAAATTCACATCCACAGAACAGGGGTTGAGCGGGCTGATCTGGCAAGCCAGAGGATCTCCAAAATAACCTTCGATAACTGCTTGCACAAAAAATTCCGCATCAGCAACAGTCCGGCACTGGATCCAAACTTTCATAGACCCCCCTTAAAACACGAACACGCGTTAACTGCGTGTTTATATCAAACCTATTTTCTGTTTCACTTCGGTTAATGTTTGGTTTGCGACAATTTGAGCTTTTTTGGCGCCTTCGGTAATGATCGTCTGCAGTTTTGCGCTGTCTTTTTCCAATTCCGCCTTTTTGGTTCTGAACGGTTCGAAATATTTGATCAGGGATTCGGCCAGTTCTGATTTCAACTCGGAATATTTGATCGCGCCGGCCTGATATTGTTTGGTAAAATCATCAACAGTTTTTTTATCGGCAAATTCCTGGAGCAGGTCAAAAAGATTTTTTACGCCCCTGGGCATTTTACCTGCCGGCGCATCGGTGGCAGTGACCGCTTTGGCCAGTTTTTTGCGGATTACATCCGGTTCGTCAAACATATTTATAAAAGAACCCGGTTCGGATTTGCTCATTTTACGTTCCGGTTCAGAAAGACTCATGACCCGCACCGGTTTTTGCATGTAAGGTTTGATCTCATTGAAAGTTTGGCCGAATTTATTGTTGAATTTTCTGACAATAGTGTTGGTCAATTCCAAATGCTGGAGCTGATCATGGCCGACAGGTACGTAAGTGGCTTTGTAAAGCAAAATGTCAGCCGCCATAAGTACAGGGTAATCGAAAAGGCCAACGTTAATATTAGCTTCCTGGCGGGAAGCTTTGTCTTTATATTGCGTCATGCGTTCAAGTTCGCCCATGGGAACAATAGTATTAAAGATCCAGGCAAGCTCAGCGTGTGCCGATATTTGTGATTGAATAAAGATCGTACATTTTTCGGGATCCAAGCCCGCGGCCAGGAATGTGGCCACTAAATCCAAGATCTGTTTTGTTTTAGCTTCGCCCGGCTCGTAATCTTCGGTGATCGAGTGCAGGTCTGCAATAAAAAAATAGCACTCAAATTTGTCTTGCAATTCGACAAAATTTTTTAGCGAGCCAAGATAGTTGCCGATATGCAGTTCACCTGTAGGCTGGATTCCCGAAACAATAACGTCTTTCATAATGGTATTATATGCTTATTTATAAATAAAAAAAAGAGGAATGAGTTAGACAGTCGAGGTGCTGTCTGCCGCTCTTTCCAGTTTTTGAAATCTGTGGCCTTTCTGTTCGTTGCGGGCCTCGGCGTCCCAAATTTTCTTGTACCTAATCAAGAGCCTGACGATACGCAGATATTTGTGTATCTGCATAGCCAGCGTTTTGACTGTTTTGGGTTTTTTCGCATCCAAGACCGTTACGATCGCGGGCAGGTCCAGGTCCACAAAGTACTTTTCGGCTTCCCATCGCAGTAAATTATGAATCCGCCTTCCCCGGCTTCCGTAATCACCGATGCCTCGCTTCAGAGCTGTCCGCACGCCCGGGACGTAGCCGATCTCCTTCAGAACGTCACGAACGAACGTTTTCGGGAACGGCCGAACTTTCGCACGAGCCATCACACACTCCTTTTGATTGTCCCTAATAATGCATTTTATGAGCGAAAACAATTTTTTGTCAATAAATTTAAGCAATAAAAAAAACCGCCCGGTTGGGCGGTTTGGTTTTTAGGCAGCCTTAGGCCTTTGTTGCATTCGGTCAATAATGCGCTCAAGCCCCTGTTTGAGCTGCAGTTTGATCTTGGTTTTACTTTCTTCGGTTTTTGCTTGCTCCCACATTGTTATAAATTTTTGCCTGTCAGACATAAAATCAGGCATCAGATTATTTGACCGCTCAGGCACAGATGAGATTAGATCTCTGGCCATATCCAGAATTTTAACAGGGTCCGATTCCTGTCCCAGAGTTTGTACAGAGAATTTTAGAGCTTCCAGTTGTTGTTCGAAATTTGGTTCTTGTTCACTCATAGTTTTATACCTCAATTACTACCGGCAGGACCATCGGCCTTCGTTCTGTTCTTTGGAACAGGAATTCGCCGATCTGGTCGCGGACCTCCGAACGGATAAAACTCCAGTTCGGTTCGCGCATGCCTCCCGGTCCCTTGCCTTTGCTTTCCACAACTTTGCGGACCTCGTGCTTTACTTCTTTCAGAAGATCTTCGGATCCTTTCATATAGATGAATCCGCGCGAGATGATATCCGGCGGCTGGGTCAGTTTGCTGGTCTTGCGGTCAATGGTCATGATGATGACAAACATACCGTCTTTGCTCATGACCTGTCTGTCGCGCAAAACGACCTCGCCGACGTCGCCCACTCCCAGGCCGTCCACGTAAACATAGCCGGTCGGGATCTTGGCTTCCGTGATGTGCAATCCTGTCGTTGCCATCTCCAGCATCTGGCCGTTATCCAGGATAAATATATTTTCTTCCGGCACGCCGACGTCTTTGGCCAACTGGGCATGCGCCACCAACATGTGGTGCTCGCCGTGGATGGGCATGAAGTTCTTCGGCTTGGTCAGAGAGATCATCAGCTTCAGATCTTCCTGGTATGCGTGTCCCGAGGTATGGATGTCCAGAATTTTTTGATACAGGACTTTTGCACCAAGCCTGGCCAGGTTTGACAGAATGCCTGAAACTGCGCGCTCGTTGCCAGGGATCGGGGATGCTGAAACCACACAGGTATCGCCTTTTTTGATCTCAATTGTCTTGTGCTCGGATCTGGCAATGCGGGCCAGGGCCGAAGCTTCCTCGCCCTGGGAACCTGTGGTTAAGATGACCACCTGATTGTCAGGCAGTTTGCGGGCCTGTTCCATCTTGATGATCATGCCTTTGGCGGGCATCCTCAGATAATTGGTGGCCAGACAGATCTCCACGTTGTTGACCAAGGACCGTCCGGTGATCACAATTTTGCGGTTTGATTTGAAAGCCGCATCGATCACTTGCTGGACGCGGGAGATCAGGGTTGAGAAGGTCGCAAAGATCACTCGGCCCTTGGCGTCAGCCAGGATCCGGTCGATCGTATCGCCCAGAGTCCTTTCGGACATGGAATACCCGGGTTTTTCGGCATTGGTGGAATCGGACATCAGAAGAGCCACGCCTTCGCCGCCGAATTTGGCGAGCTTGTCGAATTCCGTGGGCCGTCCGTCCACCGGAGTATGGTCGAATTTCCAGTCCGTGGCATAGACCAGCAGGCCGGCAGGAGTATTGATGGCCAATCCTACGCCATCCGGAATATTGTGGTTGATGCGGAAGAATCGGATGCGGAAATTGCCCAAAGTCAAAACATCATCCTTGTTCAGTTCGTGGATTTGGGATCTGCCGAGCAGATGGAATTCTTCCAAACGCTTTTTGATCAGCTCACCGGTCAATTTCATGGTGTAGATAGGCGGATCGCCGATCTTGGGCATGATGTAAGGAATGGCGCCGATGTGGTCCAAATGTCCGTGGGTGATTATCACTCCGCGGATCCTTTTTTTATTGTCTTCCAAATATTTGGTATTTGGGATTATGTAATCGATGCCGGGCATAGTCTCATCCGGGAAACCAAGACCCATATCGATCACAAGAATGTCATCACCGTACTCAAGTACGGTCATGTTCTCGCCGACCTCTTCGATCCCGCCGAGCGGAATGACTTTGAGGGTGGCTTTGTTGTCGGATACGCTTTGCGCGCGCGCTGCGACAGCTGTTGGTTGCTTGCGCAACATCATAAAAACCTCTTATCGTAACTGTGTTACTTTTACGAACTTAAAATTATATATAAGGGTTTGGCAGGGCTGAACCGCTGGCCAAAACACCCAATTAACACAAAATAACCAACAAAACATTACGGATTATTTCGTATTAACTGACTTTGGTATCAAATTTTTCAGGATGAACTTTGTATATACAGTATATACCTAAACGGCTTTTGTGTCAACCAGTAAAATATGTATAATACTTTCACGGGCGAGTGGCGGAATGGCAGACGCACTGGCTTCAGGAGCCAGCGAGAGCAATCTCATGGAGGTTCGACTCCTCTCTCGCCCACCAAAAATCAATATGATAACGTTCGGAGTCGAACGGGCATAAGCTAGACCAGTCATCAGACGAAGTCGAGCGTCGATGAAAGCGAGTGCACGTAGCTTTCAGCGCTGCCCCGTACATGAGCGCATCAGCGCGAATTGAGACTCCTCTCTCGCCCACCAAAAAAACGCATCAGCGTTTTTTTAATTCCCAAAATACCAGTGATTGACGTCCAGGAAGCGCTCGGAAGGATGGATGATGTTGTTCAGATCGATGCCGTGAAGATTTTTCGGCACATTGTAAATATAAAGTGAACGGACCAGGAAGATAGCCGGCAACTGGTCATTGATGATCTCCTGGAAGCGCAGATAATCTTTGGTGCGCACAGCCGGATCAGAAGTTTGCCGCGCTTCCGTTAAAAGTTTGTCCGTCTCGGCATCGGAAAAACCCGAAAGATTCAAGCCGGGATCGTGGGCCTGGCTGCTTTGCCAAAAAGGGAACGGGTCAGGATCGGCCCCGACGTTTTCTGAAAAAAGCAGCGCATCAAAAGCCCGCGGTCGGATGTACTGCGTTTCCAGGTCATGGGAATTGACTATGGTCAGATCGACTTTGGCGCCTATCTTTGCCCACTGGCTTTGCAGGATCTGCGCGGCTTTGACGTTGATCACCAGATTACTGGTGGTCGCAAGATTGAATTCCAGCGGCTTTTTATTTTTCATCCGAATATTTGTTCCCGGATCCAGAACCCAGCCGGCCTTATCTAAAATAGCCGAGGCTTCATCAATATTGGTATGAATGCTTTGGGCGATGCTCGGATTGTAGCCCAAGCTTCCTTCCAAGATCGGGCCGTAAGCCGGAACCGCATTGCCCAGATAAGCGTTTTTGATAATTGCATCGCGGTCGGTGGCAAGCCAGAGGGCTTGGCGTACGGCTTTTTGGTTCAAGATCGGATTTTTTGGAAGATTGAAAAAAACAGCCTGATATTGGGGCAGATTGATCCGATACTGGCTGGTTTTATCGGAAGTGCCCAGGAAGGCTTTTTGATCAAAAGGAACAATACCCAAACTTTGGATCTCCTTGCCTTGGAAAGCTGCGATCAGACTGTCGTAGTCATCGTAAAATTTGAATGTGATCTGGTTTAGGAAAGGCGATCCTTGATAGTACTGATCGTTGGCGCGCAAAGTTATGGATTTGATCGTGCCGTTTGAGGTTTTTTTTATCTCCGAGACGGTAAAAGGGCCGGAGCCGACCGGTTTGAGATTGTCGTCGGTCAGCTGGAAATTTTGAGCCGGGATAGGTTCCCAGATATGCTTGGGCAAAATCCCCAGAGTGAAGTTGGTGGCAAAAGAAGCGGAAACCTCGCGCAGCACGAAAGTTAAGGTCAGGTCATCTATTTTTGTGACCTTGACCCTGGCCCAGTTGGGGCGCAGCGGCGACTGGTATTCGGTGTTTTGGATGGTTTGGATCGTGAACAGCACGTCATCCGCCGTAATCGCCTGGCCGTCCTGCCATTTCAAGCCGGGTTTGAGCTTAAGCGTATAAGTTTTCTGATCTTTGGAAACATCAGGAAGACTTTCCGCCAGATCAGGAGCGAGCTTTTCCTGGTCGTCAAATTTCAAAAGTTGCGCATAGACCAACTTGGTCAGATCCATATCTACTCCTGAAGTTTCCGAAAGAACAGGGTTAATGAATTGAGGCTCGCCCACAAGCCCTTCGGTCAGCTCTCCGCCGTAATGCGGGCCCATACTGTGATCCTGGAAGCCCTGAATAATCAAAAATCCTCCTGACAGGACAAATATCAGCAGGGCCGCGATGAGAGTATAGACTTCTTTTTTTGAAAAATTTTCCAGGATGTGGGGGATCTGATGGCGTTTAAGCCCTCGGATTGACTTTGTGCCGACCCACAAATTCTTAAAAAAAGTTTTGAATTGCAACCAAAGATTGCTCATTTTATCCCCACACCATAACGGATAAATATGCAGGAGATAAAATTATTTTTTTTGAATTAAACAATAGTTGAATATACATAATCATGTCGTTTCGTTTGGTGTGGGGATCTATTTCAGGAAGACGATGAGAGCGGACAGAGCCACAAACACGACGACCAGGACAATAGTAAAGTAATGGAGGCCCAACGCGATGCCGCGTTTGGAACGGTAGACATTGCCTTCACCGCCAAACACAGTGGACAACCCGCCTTCGCGCTGCTGCAGCAGGATGCTGATGATCAGCAGCACGTCAACGGCGATAAGGGTAAAGATCAAAATGTTTTTGGACATATGCATAAAATAAGTCAAAAGTTAAAAGTCAAAGGCCAAAAGAATTGCCCAAGTATATTGCCAGAAAATGCGTCCGGTGTCAAAGACTGGCTTTTAATTTTTCCGCCAGTTTCGTGCCCACGACTACGGCGATATCCGTGATGCTGGCCTGCCTGACATGGCCGGCGGAGCCGAATTTTTGCAATAGTTTTTTCTTTTTGGCCGGGCCGATGCCGCTGATCTCATCCAAAACTGAAGACAGCGAGCCGCGGGACCGAAGGTGCCGGTGATACCTGACTGCGAACCGGTGAGCCTCGTCGCGGATCCTTTGGAGCAGAAATAAGGCGATGGAATTGTTCGGAAGTACAATAGGATTTTTTCGGCCCGGCAGAAAAATTTCTTCCAGACGTTTGGCCAGGCCAATGATCGGGATTTGTAGTTTGTAGTTTGGATCATGCAGCACCGAAAGCGCTGCATTAAGCTGGCCTTTGCCGCCGTCAATGAGGATAAGGTTCGGTTTTGGCCACTCATTTTTAAATCTGCGCTCCAGCATTTCGCGCATCATGGCGAAATCATCCGGAGTTTGTTTTTTGTTAATCTTGAATTTCCGGTAATCATCTTTTTTCCGCTTTCCGAAATCAAATACGATCATGGAGCCGACGGGATTAGTGCCCTGGATGTTTGAAATATCGTAAGCTTCGATCCTTGCCGGCAGTTCCGGCAGATCCAGCACGCGCTGCAATTCCTTAAGCGAGCTTAGCAGGCGCGCTTCTTCCAGCAGTTTTTTATCAGACGTGCTCTCCAGATATTGCCGGGCATTTTCTGCACCGAGTTTGATCAGTCTTTCTTTGGGTCCGCGCGACGGAACGAGGATTTTTGGAAATCTTCGCGCAGTAAAAGCCGGCTGCAACTCTGTTTCATTGATCTTTACCGGCAATAATATCTCTTTCGGCAGATTGGACGCATCCAGATAATATTTGGGTAAAAATTGTTCCAAAATTTCTTTCGCCGGCAACTGTTTGGTGTTTTCCAGAATGAAATTTTCTTTTTGGATAAGCTTGCCTTCGCGGATGACGAATAAATTGACGCTGGCCACTCCATCCTGATAAAGCGAAAAGATATCCTGATCGATCTTGGCTGGATAAACCAGTTTCTGGCGTTCCAGAACGCGATTTAAAGCAAATATCTGGTCGCGGACCTTTGCGGCTTTTTCAAACATTCTTGATCTGGCGTAACCTCGCATCTGGATCTTGAGTTGCGACAAAATTTCATTTTGCCGCCCCTCCAGGAACTTGATGATCTTTTTGATGTAGTTCTCGCGGTATTCTTCCAGGGAAATTTTGCCGAAGCAAACGCCCGGGCACTTGCCGATGTGGTAATAAAAGCAGGGCTTGCTGGAAACTTTGGAATTGGCGCAGTAAGGGAAGATCTTCCGCACCAGACGCAGAGTATCCTTGATGGCCATGGATGAAGTGTACGGCCCGAAGTAACGCGCGTTCTTGTCAGTCGGTTTGCGGTCGTAATCAATGGTCGGGATCTCATCCTTAAGATTGATCTTCAGGAAAATATAATTTTTATCATCGCGCAGCATGACGTTGTACTTTGGTTTCAGCTGTTTGATAAAATTATTTTCCAAGATCAAACTCTCGAGTTCGTTATCCGTCACCGTGAAATCCAGATCTTTTATCTGTGAGATCATCAATTGGATCCTGGGACCCCGGCCATCGTCCGTGCCTTTTTTAAAATAAGAGGAAACGCGATTTTTTAGTCTGACGGCTTTGCCCACGTATAAAACCAACCCATGGGTGTCTTTGAAAATATATACTCCGGGTTTTTGGGGAAGATCATTAAGTTTTTCAGCCAACAATTTTTGCATATACTTATTGTACTGATGAGGCTTTATAATTGCCAGTGTGAACAAATAGACTGGACACGATAATTATTCAGTTGTATAGTGTTTAGACAAGAAAATTAATAAAAAAATTATGAAAAAAATTACAAAAATAGCAATATTAGCAACTTTTTTAAGTTTCGCCGCAATTACGGCAGAGGCTCAAGTATCATCTCTCTCGATCACCACCCCTTCCGCTTTGCCTTCTGCCCAAGTAGGAACTCTTTATTCTACAAATATCGGATTTACCGGCACTGCTTTAGGTTTCAGCACGTCCATTACTAACGGCAGTCTGCCCGCCGGAATTAGTGTGGGCGCCGGTCCGGACCTGCAGTCGGTCACGCTTTTCGGTATTCCGACAACAGCCGGAGCTTATAATTTTACCTTGAACGTTCTATATAATTCGCAAACCGCCAGCAAGCCGTTCAGTTTGACCGTGAATGCGAACGGGGTCAGCGGAGTTGTCGGGCCTGCTCATCTTGATAATACCAACATCCTCGGAACGGACGGGACAGTGTACCGTCTGCAATCGGCGCACCGAAGTCCCTACACTTCAGCCGGAGCTTTCCTGTCTTATGGCTTTAACAACTGGCAAGCTGTCATGCCCGCAACCACAGGCGATATGAGCCTGCCTCTGACGATCTACACGCCTACAGGTTCAAACACTTCCGCAACTTACTATATCCCGCCCAGAAACGGATCCTTGATTAATGATCAAGGCACGATCTATCTGATCACCAACGGTTACCGCACGGGTTTTACTACTCCGACGGCATTCTTGGGGCTTGGTTATAAATTTGAGAATGCGGCATCTGGCGACACCTCGTTTATGGTGACCTTGCCGCCGATCGCACTCTCAAGTATTCCGCATCCTGACGGAACCCTCATAAACGACACAGGCACGATCTATCTTCAGAAGAGCAGCAACCGGGTCGGCATCCCGAGCATGGCTGTGTTTAATTCTTGGGGATTTAAATTAGGAGAAGTGGTTCCTGCCAACAGCCTTGACCGGCTGATACCGCAGGGCGGAACGATCAGCACCCGCCAGGACGACCAGCTGAATATTTAAGATCGAATTTTAAAACCGTCCGGGTAACTCCGGGCGGTTTTTTATTTAAATATTTTGCTACCGAGCATGCTCAGTACTTTTGAGGGTCGCCCCCTTGCGCTGGCGGTTTTTTTTATATATACTAGGTTGGCTTATTTAGGCCCTTTACGAACAGGGCTTACTAATCGTTGCTATTTTTGAAACCTGAAAGTGACCCCTATATGCAGGAAAAAATCGTTATCCGCGGCGCCCGGGTCCATAATTTAAAAAATATCAGCCTGGATATTCCCAGAAACAAACTCGTGGTCATCACGGGTCTTTCGGGTTCGGGAAAATCATCTCTGGCCTTTGATACCATCTATGCGGAAGGCCAGAGGCGGTATGTGGAATCCTTGTCCGCGTATGCTAGGCAGTTCTTGGGCCTGATGGACAAGCCGGATGTGGATAAAATAGAAGGATTGTCACCGGCAATTTCCATTGACCAGAAATCCGCATCGCATAACCCTCGGTCTACCGTGGGAACCGTGACCGAGATCTATGATTATCTGCGGTTATTGTTTGCGCGTGTGGGCGTGCCGCATTGTCCGGTTTGCGGCCGACTCATTACCGGCCAGTCAGTGACGCAGATGGTGGACCAGATCATGAGCTGGCCTCCCGGCACAAAGTTTGCGATCCTGGCTCCGCTGGTCAAAGATATGAAGGGCGAACATAAGCATCTTTTGGAAGAAGCGAAAAAGACCGGATACCAGCGCGTGCGGTTTGACGGCACCATCATGGACCTGTCGGAAGCTTTGCAGCTGAATGTGGACAAAAAAAAGAAGCACACGATCGATGTGGTAGTGGACCGCATCGTTCTGGACAGCGGGGACCGCCCGAGGCTTGCTGATTCTCTGGAAACCGCGCTTGATCTGGGCAACGATACCGTGATCATTCTCCGGGATGAAAAAGAAGAGATCCTGCTGTCTTCCAATTTTGCCTGTCCGGAAGGGCATATGAACCTGCCGGAACTGAACCCGCGCAATTTTTCATTTAATTCGCCTCACGGCGCCTGTCCCGACTGCACGGGCCTTGGTACGCGGCTTGAAATAGAGGCGGAACTGGTCATCCCCAATCCGAAATTGACACTGGCAGAAGGCGCTATCCGGCCGTGGAGCAAAACAACTTCCAGGCTCTCATGGTATTCGCGAGTGCTTGAGGCAATTGCAGAAGAATACGGTTTTTCAGTGCACGTACCGGTAAAAGACCTGCAAAAGAAATCTTTGGACATAATTTTGTACGGCACAGCTGATCGCAAAATTAAAATAGAAGATGAATCAGGCTACGAGCGGTTTACCACATTTGAAGGCGTGATCCCGAACCTGGAGCGCAAGTATAAAGAAACCGATTCGGATTACATGCGCGGAGAGATAGAGCAGTACATGCGCATCCGCAAATGCCCTACCTGCAAAGGCAAAAGATTGCGGCCCGAGTTTTTGGCCGTGACCATTGACGGCAAATCCATCGTGGATGTGTCTAATTTTGATATTGATGAAGCTGTGAAATTTACTGAAAACTTGCCGAAGAAACTGGGCGAGAAAGATCTGAAGATCGCTCATCAGATCTTCAAGGAAATCGTGGCGAGGTTGAAATTTTTGCAGGACGTCGGGCTGGATTATCTGACATTGGACCGCAGCGCGGATACTTTGTCGGGCGGGGAAGCCCAAAGAATTCGTCTAGCCACGCAGATCGGTTCCGGTCTGACGGGCGTGCTGTATATTTTGGACGAGCCGTCGATCGGTCTGCATCAGCGCGACAATGCGAGACTGCTGAAAACATTGAAAAATCTGCGCGACCTGGGCAACACCGTGATCGTGGTGGAGCATGACGAGGAAACCATCTGGGAATCCGACTGGGTCGTGGACATAGGTCCCGGAGCCGGCAAGCACGGCGGGGAAGTCGTGTCTGAAGGAACTCCGGCGCAGGTGGCAAAAGATAAGAATTCCCTGACCGGCAGGTACTTGGCCGGCACGGAATTGGTCGCGGTCCCGACAGCGCGCAAAAAAGGCAATGGCAAGACATTGAAAATAATCGGCGCTTCGGAATTCAATCTGAAAAACATTGATGTGGAGATTCCGCTGGGCAAATTTGTCTGTCTGACCGGAGTTTCCGGTTCGGGTAAGTCCACCCTGCTCAACGAGATCCTGGCCAAAGCCTTGTCCGCCTATTTTTACAATGCCAAAGAATCCCCGGGCGAGCACAAGAAACTTTTGGGCATTGAAAATATAGACAAGGTCATTAACATTGACCAGTCGCCGATCGGGAGGACCCCGAGATCCAATCCCGCAACATACACCGGCGTGTTTACATATATCAGGGATCTGTTCGCCTCAACCCAGGAAGCCAGGATGCGCGGCTACAAAGCCGGCCGGTTCAGTTTCAATGTCAAAGGCGGCAGATGCGAGGTTTGCGGCGGCGACGGCGTGATAAAAATTGAAATGCATTTTTTGCCGGACGTATATGTGGCGTGCGAGGAATGCAAAGGCAAGCGCTACAATAAGGAAGCTCTGGATATCCATTATAAAAGCAAGAATATTTCCGAGGTTCTGGAAATGACAGTGGATGAAGCGCACGTCTTCTTCCGCGCGGTTCCCCTGATCGCGCGCAAACTGGAGACCTTATCTTTGGTGGGCTTGGGCTACATGCATTTGGGCCAGCAGGCCACGACTTTGTCCGGCGGGGAAGCCCAGCGCATCAAATTATCTTCAGAATTATCCCGCGCCTCAACCGGCCGAACTCTTTATATTTTGGACGAGCCCACGACCGGTCTGCACTTTGACGATGTGAAAAGGCTGATGGGCGTCTTGGCTCGCCTGGTGGAAAAAGGAAATACTGTTCTGGTTATTGAACATAACTTGGACGTCATCAAATCCGCGGACTGGGTCATCGACCTTGGACCGGAAGGCGGGAACAAGGGCGGGGAAGTTGTGGCCATGGGGACGCCGGAAGACGTGGCGAAAGTTAAGAAAAGCTACACCGGCCAATATTTGGCAAAGGTGTTGAAACAAGTAAAAGAAAAAGTGAAGTAACGCAATAATCAACCTTGAGTGCATTTGGCATTTAGTTTATACTTAGCTTGCGCTATTAATCTATATTTTTATGACCGAATCCATTGCTCCAAAAAGCACGCCCAGAGATGTATTTTTGCACCTTTTGGCGATCGTAACTTTGTACGGCAGTGCCATAAGCTTTATTACTTTGGCTTTCCAGTTAATTAACACCTGGTACCCGGATGTGCTGAACTACAGTTACGGATCGGTCCAAACTATCCGCTGGTCAGCCTCGATGCTGATCGTGATGTTTCCGGTTTATGTCTGGATAATGTGGCTGATCAACCGCGACTTTGCCAAAGACCCGATTCGGCATGAGATCCGCGTACGCAAGTGGCTTGGGTATTTAACATTATTTCTTTCTGCGATCACAATAATCATTGATATCGTCACACTGGTTTATAATCTTTCAGGCGGAGAATTGACTGTAAGATTTATCTTAAAGATTTTAATTGTTCTTCTGGTAGCCGGTTTGATTTTCTTTTACTACCTCAAGGATTTGCGCAAGAAAGATGAAGGAGCCGCAGTATGAAGTGGTTTATTATCCCGGTTTGTATTTTGGTCTTGGCAATTGTGGTGGCCGCATTTTTCATAGTCGGCAGTCCGGCCAGGCAGCGGTCGCTGAATTTTGATAATAGGCGCGTGTCGGATCTGCAGATCATCCAGGGTCAGGTCTTGAGTTACTGGCAGCAAAAAGGGAGTCTGCCTGCGAATCTTTCAAATTTGACTGATAATATTTCGGGATTTACAGCTCCAAAGGACCCTCAAACGAGTGCGGATTATGAATATTCCGTGAGTTCAAATCTAAACTTTCAACTTTGCGCCAGTTTCAGCCTGCCTAGCGAAGGCGATCAGAACTTACGGGCTGTGCCTATGATCTATCCGGGACCGGATAATTGGCAGCATGCTGCCGGCCACGTGTGTTTTGACCGCACTATTGATCCTCAGTTATATAAATCTCCGGCACCTATCCCTCAGCCCGTGCCGTTGAAATAACCGAAATTCCAAAAAAAAGGACGAGTCGTGGGCTCGTCTTTTGTGTTTGTCATGTGTGGGCTATCCGCGCCGGATGCGAGGGGTGTGAATTGGGTGACGCTCGATGGCGTCGCTAAGTGCTCGGAGTGCCTGATCGTCCTTGAGCTCTTCCTGCCGTCGTCTTTCCGCTTCTTTTTTGTCTTCCTCTCGGAAGCCATCGGTTTCCATGCGGCGCAAGAATTCGCGTGCGGTCAAGGCCATAATTGTCCTCCTGACCAATCCATTTTAGCACTTGACAACCTAGAGTGCCAGTATTAAAATATAAATTACGGTTGGCACTCGCAGGCTTGGAGTGCTAAAAAGGGGTTTAAATATGGAATTACGTCATCAAAAGATATTAGCCGCGATAGTTAAGGAATACTCGGAAACCGCCAATCCGGTGGGGTCCAAGGAGATCGTGGAGCGCTATGGCCTCAAGGTCAGCTCTGCTACTATCCGCAATGATATGAGCGAGCTGGAAAAAGCAGGCTTTATCATGCAGCCCCATAAATCCGCAGGACGGGTACCTACGGATAAAGGCTACCGGTTCTTTGTGAACGAACTGATGCGCAGGTTTGAGCTATCGGAAAAAGAGCGGAAAATGCTGAAAAGCGAACTGATGAAACTTTCTGCGGCCCACGAACAGTTGGGCCGGTCTATTTCCAATCTTTTGGCCCAGGTTTCCGGGCAAGCCGCCTTTGCGCTTTTGCCAAACCAGTCATCCGCCACGGGTCTGTCGCATATTATCGGGGATCCGGAATTCAGCGACCCTAAGACCATGAAGCAGGTAGCCCAGCTTTTGGAAAACATTGATCAGACAGCAAACAAGCTGGTGAAAAAATCAGAAGTTACGGCTGAAGCCATCATCGGCGGCGAATCGCCTGTGCCGGTGCCGAAGAATTTGAGCCTTGTGGTTTCCAATGTCAACATGCCGGGCGGCAAAAAAGGCGTGATCGGCATCATCGGGCCGAAACGCATGTCTTATGCCAAGAATCTGTCTATCATTAATTATTTGGCGAAAATAATTTCAGGTGCAGCAGTAATTATATTGATAACTTATGTCAGATGAACCAGAGATTTTAAGTCCGGAAGACCAGATCGCCCAATTGACCGCCAACTGGAAGCGGACAGCGGCGGACTTTGAGAATTATAAGAAGCGCAAGGAAGCGGAATCCAAAGAACTGTTTGAGTTTGCCAAGGAAATGGCAGTCATAAGGCTGATGCCTTCTCTGCAAAGCCTGGAACAAGTTCTGTTTTATGCGCCGGATGATGAGAAGTATAAAGATTGGCTCACAGGACTGAAAGCCACAATACAGCAATTGGAAAAATCCATGGAAGAGCTGGGAGTTGTGAAGATAAAAACAGTAGGCGAGCAGTTTGATCACGAAATACATGAAGCAGTGGAAGAAATTGAAGGCCAGCCCCCTGGGAGAATCGTAAAAGAATTACAACCCGGATTTACATTAAATAATAAAGTAATAATTCCCGCCAAGGTCGCTGTGGGAAAATAAGGCGCTCGGGTATTGCGAAAAAAGACGTCCGCTGAAGCGGACTAAGGCTCACCGCATTGGAAAGCGGCTCGCAATTCTTTTTTCTGCAACACCCTCGCTAAAGAAAGGATATGAAGTATGCCGAAAATTATAGGAATAGATTTAGGAACATCAAATAGTGCCGCGGCGGTGATGGAAGCGGGCAAGCCCGTCATCATCCCATCTGCCGAAGGCCAGACCATGGCCGGCAAAGCCTTCCCGTCTTATGTTGCGTTTACCAAAGACGGCCAGCTTTTGGTCGGGGAACCGGCCAGACGACAGGCCGTAACGAACCCCGAGGGCACGGCGTTTGAATTCAAGCGCAAAATGGGCACGAACTTTAAGTATAAACTGCAAGGAAAAGAATATGCACCGGAACAGCTATCCGCATTTCTTCTGCAGAAGATAAAAAAAGATGCGGAAGCATACTTGGGCGAGCCGGTGGCCAAAGCCGTGATCACAGTTCCCGCCTACTTTGACGACAGCCAAAGGCAGGCCACGAAAAACGCCGGCGAGATCGCAGGTCTGGAAGTTGTACGCGTGATCAATGAGCCGACAGCGGCTGCGTTTGCTTACGGTTTGGATAAAACAGGCAAAGACCAGAAAATTTTAGTATTTGACTTGGGCGGCGGCACTCTGGATGTGACCATCATGGACTTCGGCGAGTCCGAAGGTCAGGCAACGTTTGAAGTTTTGTCCACCTCGGGCGACACGCAGCTCGGCGGCAAGGACATGGACCAGGCTTTGATAGACTTTGTAGTTTCGGAATTCAAACGCGAGACCGGACTGGACCTCACCGCAGATAAAATGGCCATGAACCGCGTGCGTGAGGCGGTTGAGAAAGCCAAAATTGAACTTTCAACCACTCTAGAAACTGATCTTAACCTGCCGTTCATCTCAGCCGATGCCCAGGGCCCCAAGCATTTGAACATGAAACTGACCCGGTCCAAGCTTGAGGAACTGGTAAAGCCGATAGTGGCGCGAATGAAGCATCCCGTGGAGCAGGCTCTGACCGATGCCAAGCTGACACCGAATGATATTGCCAAAATTATTCTGGTCGGCGGCCCTACGCGCATGCCGGTCGTGGCCAAGTTCGTGGAAGAGTACATCGGCAAGCAGGTAGAAAGGGGCATTGACCCTATGGAAGCAGTAGCCAAAGGCGCTGCAGTGCAAGCCGGAGTTTTGTCCGGCGATGTTGCCGGTAAAGAAATTCTTTTGCTGGATGTCACGCCTCTGACCCTGGGCCTGGAAACATTGGGTGGCGTGGCCACGCCTTTGATAGAACGAAATACTACTATCCCAACTTCCAAAACGCAGACCTTCTCTACCGCGGCTGATAATCAGACCTCGGTTGAGATAAATGTGGTGCAGGGCGAACGGCCGCTGGCCTCGGCCAATAAATCTTTGGGCCGGTTTCATCTGGATGGCCTGCCGCCAGCTCCCCGGGGAGTGCCGCAGGTGGAAGTTACATTTGATATTGACGCCAACGGGATTCTGAAAGTCACGGCCAAAGACAAAGCATCTGGCAAATCGCAGAACATCACTATCACAGGTTCATCGAATCTTTCCAAAGACGAAGTGGAGCGCATGAAAAAGGAAGCGGAAGCCCACGCGGAAGAGGATAAGAAGAATCGTGAAGTGATAGAAACCCGCAATCAAGCTGATACTTTAATTTCCGTTTCGGAACGCACCCTGAAAGATGCCGGCGATAAAGTGCCGGAGGCTGACAAAAAAGACGTCACGGATAAAATTGAGGCTTTGAAAGGCGTGAAGGACAAACCGGAATTGGATCCGATCAAAAAAGCCATGGATGAACTGTCGGCAAGCATTCAGAAAGTCGGCGCAGCCATGTATCAGCAGACACCTCCGCAACAGCCTGGTTCACCGACAGATTCGGAGCCTAATCCCGACCAAGGCGCAGAAGGATCCGTTGATGCAGAATTTAAGGATGTAAGTAAGGATAAAAAATAATTAAGTAATCCTTAGAAAGGAAACCTATGGATACCCCACAGCAGCAGAATATTAATGTTAAAATTACGGATGATGTTCTGAAGGGTGCTTATGCGAACAACATGTTCGTTTCGCACACCAAAGAAGAGTTCATTCTGGATTTCATCAACATCACTTTTTTCCCGCCTCCGGGCCAGGGCATTGCCACGGCAAAAGTCATTACCAATCCCGGGCATTTCAAGCGCATAGTCGCAGCCCTGAGCGACAATCTGAAGAAGTATGAAGAGCAGTTCGGAAAGATCGCGGATCAGAACCCGCAAGCGCCGGTAGCCCCTTCTTCAACTTCTGACCGGGGTTTTGGGTTCGGCAGTAAGTAGTTGATATGCCAGTGGCATATCAACCCTAATCCATATGAAAAACACAAAAATAATAATATTAGCTTTGATCTCAATCGCCTTCTGGGTGCTTGACTGGGTGCTTTTGAACCAGGCGATCTACCATGGGAAGCCTCCGATCTTTTGGGTCTGGTTTGTGCTCACAACACTCTTTGGCATTTCATTTCTGACATTTTTTTTACTGACCAACAGGAATCACATGATCCGCGTGATCGTTCCGATACTGATAGTTGCGGGTTATGTGGTACTGATGCCCAAAGACGTAATTGTGATCCTGGGTGGAGCGATCTTCCTGTTGCTGATGTTCTTCTATGAATGGCGCATCAGGTCCGAAGAAAAGAACTCTGTTGATTTTTCCATGCGGCGCGTGATCTCAAACAGCGTCTCGGTCATGATCTACGCTATTCTGCTTCTGATCGGGTGCAATGTTTATTACAATACGCAGGCGGACTTTAAGGCAAATCCTGACGCTTATTACGAGCGCTTAGGGCAGGCGGCAGCCAAAACTGTGCCGTATTTTACCAAAGACCTGCCCACCGGCGTTGATTTTAACCAGACGCTTGACCAATTTTTGTCGTCGCAGGCACAGACCACAAATCCTTCCATAATAAAGCAATACCGCGATAATTTTTTCAACCAGTTTCAGATCAAAGCCGTGTCAGGCAACCAGACTCTGGCGGATGTGTTCGCTCAGATCGCTACGGACAAGATAAAGCAGGCTACGGCAAATTACCAGAATTATTTCCCGTTTGTTTTCGCGATCATTGTCACGGGCTTGCTTCTGACATTTGCATTCTTGCTTAACTGGGCGACGCAAATAGTCTGCTGGCTGCTGTATAAGATATTATTGGCGTTGAAATTTTTCAAATTAACCAAAGTCGAGATTGAGGTGGAGAAATTGGACATATAAATTTATGGCCGCTGATTATTATCAAACTTTAGGTGTTTCGAAAACGGCTTCCGCTGACGAGATAAAAAAAGCTTACCGCAAATTGGCCCACGAACACCATCCTGATAAGAACAAGGGCAATGAGGGAAAGTTCAAGGAGATAAACGAAGCTTATCAGGTCTTGTCTGATCCGAATAAGCGGGCTCAGTTTGACCGCCTTGGCGCAAACTTCCAGAACACGGCGCAGGGAGCAGGAGGGCCGGGTTTCAACGGCTTTGATTTCTCCAATTTTTCGCAGGGCTTCAATGGCGGCGTGGAATTTGAAGATGCTTTCGATATTTTTTCCGATATTTTTGGCGGAGGCCAGACCGCGACCCGGCGCGCCCGGCGCGAGCGGGGCGTGGACCTGGAAATGGAAGTTTATCTGACTTTTGAAGAAGCGGTATTTGGCGTGGAAAAAGAAATAACTTTGGAAAAAGCGGACGCTTGTCCTCATTGCAAAGGATCGGGGGCTGAACCGGGAAGCAAGATAATGACCTGCCCCAAATGCCATGGCCAGGGACAGATCAGGACCTCCCGCCGGACGATATTCGGCCAGCTGGCCTCTACCGCGACGTGCGATGAATGCGACGGCACCGGCAAGGTCGCAGAAAGAGCATGTACGGAATGCAAAGGCTCAGGCCACGTCAGACGGACTAAAACCCTGAACATCAAAATTCCGGCCGGAGTTGAGGATGGGCAAAGGATCCGTATCCCGAACGAAGGCGAAGTGGGATACAAAGGCTCTAATTTCGGCGATTTGTATCTGCAGCTGCATGTGTCAGGAGACAAAAATTTCAAACGTGAAGGCAGCACGATCTATTCCGAAGCGCCTTTAAGTTTTTATCAGGCCGCCTTGGGTACAGAAGTTGAAGTTCAGACCGTGGATGGGCCGGTGAAGCTGAAGATCCCGGCGGGTACTCAGACCGGCAAGGTTTTTCGGCTGAAAAGCCGGGGAGTGCCTGTCTTAAACGGCTCCGGCCGCGGAGATCATTTGGTGACCGTGCACGTGGTTACTCCTACCAAGCTGAACAAGAAAGAAAAAGAATTGTTCAAACAAATTGCTCAAGAAAAAGGCGAAGCCGTGGATGTGGATGAAGGATTTTGGAGCAAGTTCAAGTCTTGAAAAATTCCAGAAAATCTGTATAATAAATAAGCCTTTTAATTACAATTTCAAATGCTGACCAAGGGCTAAAAATTGCATTTGAAATTGAGAGGAGCAATGCCCAGACCGTAGCATTTTTTTGTTTCGCAAAAAATGCGAAGTGTTCGGCAATTGCGACGAGAGGGTGTGTAGCTCAGTGGTAGAGCACCTGCCTTTTAAGCAGAGGGTCGCGCGTTCGATCCGCGCCACACCCACCAGAAAATAAATTGGCAAAAGTTTGGACGTAAATATATTTCTGAATTTTTGCCAGTTTTTCATAGGAGGACTGCATGCGAAGGATCAGATGGGTTTCATCACTTTCGGCCTGCCTTCTTTTCGGCAAAGCTTTTTTTCCCTTCATGGAGCATGTCACGTGGGTTGTGCTGATCTCCCTGATCGCCGTGGGCGAATTCGTGATCCTGCTTACCATGCCCGACCATCCTATAACTGAATTCATCCCGCCGAGGGTGCCGGAACGCCGGGAATCGGAGTCAAAAGTCCGCATGATCCAATATGCGCGAACTTCGGGCAGTGGCCTGATCAAGCTTTTCATCAACGGCAGCGGGTGGATCGAAGGTACTGTCCTTGATCTTTCCGAATCTCACGGCGTCCTGCTGTTGAGGGTCGGCAGCAGCGAAACTGGGAACGAGCTGGTTTATCTTAAGGACATTGTTCGGGTCAGCACGATCGCCAAGCGACTCGGACCGCAATTGGCGGACGAAAAGCCCTTTCCTCCGGAACGTTCATCCCACACGCCGAAAGATGTTCACTGACTCTTCGGCTTTTTCTTTTTGTCCAAATTTAGGTAAGATATACTCATATGCCAGATACACAACAAGACTCTCATTTTTTGCGCAAGGTCATCCAACCGGGCCTGTTGGGCTTGATGGACGGCTCAGTATCCACGCTGGCTCCCTTGTTTGCTACGGCTTTCGCCACGCATAACACTCACATCGCTTTTCTCATCGGCACGGCTGCGGCTACCGGCGCCGGCATCAGCATGGCGTTTGCCGAAGGGCTTTCCGATGACGGGATCCTCACCGGCCGCGGGCATCCGATCATCCGCGGCGGCATTACCGGCCTTATGACCTTTTTGGGCGGGATCTTTCACACCCTGCCTTTCTTGCTTGTCAACCTAAACCACGCTTTATATTTTGCCTATATAATCGTCGGGATCGAATTGATCTCCATTGCTTTTATCCGCTACAAATACATGAAGATGAATTTTTTTCTTTCCATGGTCCAGGTCGTTGTCGGCGGCGCGCTGGTTTTTTTGGCAGGTTACCTGATTGGATCCAGCTGATGCTGGAACGGCTGCAAAAATTCATTTCCGGGGCCGGGGTCGCTTCCCGCCGGCATGCGGAAGATCTGATCACCGCGGGCAAGGTCAAGGTCAACGGCAAAGTTGTCAGGGAACTTGGCACTAAAGTTGATACTGACAAAGACAAGATCGAGGTCAACGGTAAAAAGATCGGCCTGCAAAAATTGGTTTATCTTGCATTGAACAAACCGAAGAGGTATATCACCACCCGGAATGATCCCAGAAAGCGGCGGACAGTGTTTGAATTGCTGCCGGCAAACTTAAAAAATATTGTTTGGCCGGTCGGAAGATTGGATTTTGACACTGAAGGCCTGCTGATCTTCACCAATGACGGGGAATTGACCCAGACACTGACGCATCCTTCAAAAGAACATGAAAAGGAATATGAAGTGACTTTGGATAAAGAACTTTCTGCCGGCCGAATTGAGAAGATCCAAGGCGGGATGATGATAGACGGGAAAAAAACTGCGCCAGCCAAGATCCGCACGAACGGCACCACAGTGTATATTACTATCCACGAGGGCTGGAACCGCCAAATTCGCAAGATGTTCGGGGAATTGGGTTATTCTGTCCGCAATTTAAAGAGGATCAGGATCGGAAAATTAAAGTTGAATGATTTACAATTGGGACAATATAAAATTATCGGTAAATCTGAGATCGTATGATGAACCCGGAAATTGACAGAGAAGAGTTTGCTCCTGAATCGCTGGAATCCTTGATGAGCAAGCGCAGCGACGCAGTTAAGGAGCTGGAACAGGCCAAGGCAGAATTCAGCATATCGCGTACGCTCGTTATGTACAGCTCCGGGACGGAGGAAGAACGGGAAAAGAGCGAACAACTTTATCATCAAATATTAAAACTGGAAGCTGATATCTCTCACTTGAACAGGCAGATCGATGATCTGAAAATTACAGGGCATCTATAAATAAACTAAACAGCACTTGTGGTATAATTAAAGTGCTTTTTTTATGAAACTGCTCACAGCGGGAACAAGGGATGAAAAAAAATAATCTAGTAAAAAAGAATATTGTGATCGTCGGCGGCGGATTTGCCGGCGTCCGCGCGGCCTTGGACCTGAACAATTACCTGCATGACAGCGATGAGTATGAGATTATTCTGGTTGACCACAAGGATTACCAGACTTATCAGGCCGGACTGTATGAAGCGGCCACCACTGAGCATCGGCTGGTGGAAGCAAAAAAGGTCAAGCGCACAGTGACTATTCCATTCTCCGATATATTCGGCAAGACCAAAGTCAAAGTCTTCAAGGGTTTCGTGGACAGGATCGACACCGCAGGCAGCAAAGTGATAACTGACTCAAGAATAATTCCATTTGACTATCTGGTCTGCGCTTTGGGCAGTATTTCGGATTTTTACGGCATTACTAATCTGGAAAAATTTGGCTTTACCCTTAAAAGCCTGGAAGATGCGATCATGATCCGCAACCGCGTTGAGGATCTGGTCGTGAAAAAAGACCACGCCCAGTTCATAGTCGGCGGCGGCGGGTTTTCCGGCACGGAATTTGCCGGCGAACTGCACAATCTTCTGAAGCATGAGTGTATGTATCACGGAAAAGATCTGGATAAATTCAAGATATTGGTTGTGGAAGGCGGACCGGGCCTACTGAGCGGACTTTCGGAAAAAGTTTCCTCCATCGTTTCCGCCCGGATCAGCCAGATGGGCATTGAGACTAGATTTTCAGCCCTGATCACTGAACTTGGCAAAGATTTTGTGACCTTGAACATGAAAGAGCGGCTGGAATGCGACCTGCTCATCTGGACCGGCGGCGTGCGGTCATGCCGTCTGCCCGTGGATTACATTCAGGAAACGGATAAAAAAGACCGAACACTGACAACCCCAAGCTTGAATCTTCAAAACTACTCCAATATATTTATCGCCGGAGACAACCTGTGCTTTAGTGATCCGGTAAGCAAAAAATTAATGCCGCAAACAGCGCAAGAAGCCATCAATCAAGCGAAGTTTGTGGCAAAAAATATTTACCGGATGATCCGCGGCAAATCCCTGGTGCCTTATCAGCCCGGGTCCACCCGCTATGTCATCCCGGTCACGGGTAAATTTGCCGTGATGTACAGCCCGAACCTCATTGTTTCCGGTTTTTGGGGCTGGGTCATCCGTAAAGGCGCTGACTTGAGATATTTTCTTTCGGTTCTGCCGTGGAGCAAGGCGCTAAGTTACTGGCTGTTCGAAAATAAGATCTTTATGAAGAATGATTAGGCCGCTCAGGTGCTGCAAAAAAAGACGGCATAAATTTGCCGGTTGCAAATTTATCGCCTAAGTCCTCGGCCTCGTTGCGGTAATGCAACTCGGCCTCAGAATTCTTTTTTTTTGTGCAGCGCCCTCGCTAAAGGTTAGAAGGATTTGTAATAACTGTCCGTTGTGGTCAAACATAAAGTTTGCAGATCGGCGGCCAAAGCGTTGCATAATTGCTTGGCCTGTGTGTCCGAATGAAAATAAGAAATAAAGTCCTTGACCGCTCCGATGACGCAGTTGGACTGTTGTTCAAAATTTTTCCCCAGTTCGCACGTGTTCTTGGTTGTAGTCACATTGCTGCTGCTTCTGCCAGAAGCGTCCCGGCCGAGGCTCTGGTAGCAGGTTGAGCGGTAAGCGTCTTCCACCCCGGAACACAGCTCAAACACCTTCTTGAAATTACCGGTCGTGACCTTCAGCATGTAGGATGTCTGCATCAGGTAACAGGTGCTTTTATATTTTGCATCCACGGCATCGCAAGGATAGAGCGGATCGGCGGGATTCAGATATTTGGTAAAATGATTCTTGTTGTCAACGATGACGTTTTCCATGAACACGCCGCTGTAGCAGGAAGATTTCTCCCAATCCCCGTTGATCTTGTCGCAAAGTTTCAGGGAATCAAAAAGTTCATCGTTTGTGAACGCCATAACGCCGTGGCCTAGGCCGTGGACGCAGTTATAATAATCGAATGAATAGCTGGCCTTGCCCACAATGCCGTCGCAGATAGTATTCAAAGCGCCGGGTACTTTCTGCCTGCCGATCCTTGCCACCACTCCTTCCAAAACTCCATGATAATATCCTGACCAGCAAAAGCTGTCGCCGTGAGTGTAAGCCTCTGCTACGGTCGGGTATTTTTCAACTGCGGCCTGGCCGATGACATGAGCCAGAGGATGACACTGGGCTGAGACGTAAGCGTTGAGGTCGTATTCCGCCCGCAGGCTCGTGAAGGCTGCAGGAACACCTTGGGTTTCCACTAAATTTTTATAATATTGGGCGTAACATTCAAAATTCTGACTGTCGCCATTTGAGCAGGGCGGATGAGCCGGAACTGAAGCTGTCTTATTTGGTGCTGTTGAATCTTGCTTAGGCGCAGGTGAGCCTTGCTGAGGGTTTTCCACTTCCTTGGCGCTTTGGCTTTGAAAATTCTCCAAAGTACCAGGTTGGGGAATCGCGACTTCATTTGCAGGCTTGTTATCCGCTACTCTATTGCAGGAGGTGGCAATTAAGCCTAATAAGAGGGATACAATTAAAATTTTCTTTGTCATATGGGTATTATATATAAAGTTGGATTTTCAACAAAGGACTTTTTTAATCTACGGAAGTCTGCTAGAATTTATCAATTATGAACAGAGGCTTTTGGGATAAACTAAAAAAACCGATCTTTGTTCTGGCACCCATGGCCAATGTCACGGATGCGGCTTTTCGGTTTTTGATTGCTAAATACGGCAAGCCAGATGTGACCTGGACCGAGTTTGTTTCAGCGGATGGTCTGGTTTCTGAGGGCCTGGAAAAACTTCTGGTTGACTTCTGGTATTCAGAAACCGAGCGGCCGATCGTGGCCCAGATCTTCGGCGCCAAGCCGGAAAATTTTTATAAAGTTGCAAAGTTGATCAAAGACCTGGGCTTTGACGGGATAGACATAAACATGGGCTGTCCGGACCGGGCCGTTCTGAAACAAGGGGCAGGCGGAGCTTTGATTAAAAATCCGAAACTGGCGCAGGAGATCATTTTGGCGGCCAAAGAGGGCGCATCTGTCTTGCCGGTTTCGGTCAAAACACGCCTGGGGGTAGGCAAAATTGATATTGAAAATTGGATCCCCGAGCTTTTGAAAACTGACATCGCAGCGATCACCATTCACTTGCGGACAGTAAAAGAACTTTCTTTAGTGCCTGCGCATTGGGAAATTATGCCCCAAGTAGTTGAGCTAATAAATCAGCTGACTACAAAAGAAAACAGACCCTTAATTCTCGGCAACGGCGATGTGCTGACTTTAACTGAAGCTGAGCAGAAAATTTCTGAAACAGGCGCTGATGGCGTGATGATCGGCCGAGGGATCTTTGGTAACCCGTGGATGTTCAATAAAGAAACACCGATAGAGAAAATTCCGGTTCACAAACGATTGCAAGCGATGATAGAGCATTCAAAACTGTTTGAAGAGAAATTCGTAAACCTGCCCATGGGCGGGAAAAGATTTGAAGTTATGAAAAAGCATTATAAAGCTTACGTAAACGGCTTTGACGGCGCCAAAGAACTGCGGATGAAACTGATGGAAACAAAAAATGCACAGGAAGTTGAGCAGATCGTTAGCGAATTTGCGAGGAGTGACGCGATGCGGCGAACTGTCGCAGTGAAATAGACTGCTTCGCTATTCGCTCGCAGATTCGTCAACCTTGACAAAAGTGTACTAAACTAGTATACTATTTTGTTGATCAAAACATTAAAGATCAACCTATGCTAAATTAGAAAATTTTTTCCAAGTTTAGGGAAAAATAAAAAATTTTTTGAAATTTGAAAGAGGATTCGGTTCACGTCCGGGCAGAACATCGCTCGGACACGCACGCAACCCCGCTTTGCCCTAGTCGGTGCAGTTGACCACGCTCCTCGCCGATAGGGCAGGAGAGCACATGTCTCAGACTTACGTTGAGCTTCCCGAACTCGCCCCTGAAGACCAAGCCTACTTTCGGCGGATCTTCAGTTCCCAGCGTCAACATCGTTCCGACTATGTGCTGATACACGAGTGGATCGGCCGCAAGATCTGGCGACCTGTTCATGTGGCTGCATGTTTCGGAATAACGGTTAAAGAACCATGGGATGATCTGCTCATTCAGGATTCAGTCACGCTCTCCGGAAACCCGACGAAAGTTCTTCGGGCATATCAGAGGCGGGATGGGGAACTGATCGCAGCAGACGCGTCTGAAAGAGGGCGGGCATGCCTTTGTTTTGATCCCGTCCCATCGGAGTGGACCTACTTCGTGATCCAGAAGGTGCACATTATGGAAACGAGTGTAATAGTCCGGCCGGTGGCAGGTGACAGGCAGGAACTGCTCCACATGTTCTAGGCGCCATGCCGATGCTTTGCAAGCAATTGCAGGCATCGGTTTTTCTTTTTGCGATTTTTAGTATAGCCTTAATACATCAAGGAGGATTCGATGTTCAATTTGATCGCCGAATTCATCGGCATGTTGGCGCTGATGGTTTACTCCTCATCTTTGTATAGCGAGATCCGGCGGTACGGATTCGAAAAGGTCGGGTTCTTGCCTTTTAGTTTCGCGGTACTCGGAATCGTAGGAATATTTGTGACGCCCATTCCCTTTCACGGTCTGATTGGCTTTTGGTGGAATGATGAGGCCGTGGAAACATGGTCGGTCAGAACGATGCAGTTTGTTCTTTTCTGGTTGCCGATGTTTGCGATCTGGACAGCGAGAATAGTTGTCTGGTTCGAAGACAGGCCCTTGGCCTGGTGAATTTTGCCGGTGCGTTATCGCATCGGTTTTTCTTTTTGATATAATATTCGGAATATCAAGGAGGGTTGATGAGCAACAGAAAAGCGACCATTTGTACATATGAATACGAGCAATGTATGATCGCCATTAAACTTCTTGCTCGTGGCCGTAAGCCTTTTTCCGAAGTCTGCGCGAGGCGAGCCAAAAAATCGGATCTGGAACATGATCTGGCAATGTGCCTTAAGAGAGCCGGGCAAACAGGAAAGGTATTTTACTGGATTAGGCATTATGGAAAAGAAGGTCGGTGGCGAGGACTATATCGCTGGCGGTATGGATTTTATCGTCAACCGTGGACTCTTTCTGCTTTTGATTTTTTGGATCGCGCCAAACTTTCCCGCTTCGATCGCGACTGGATCCAAGGATTATTTTTTGGCTACGCGCCGAAACGCATCCAAGAATTCCTGGACAAGCAAAAAGCCGGAGGCTGATCCCGGCTTTTATTTTTTTGAGGATATTATGCTTTTATTTCTTCTTTCGCAGGTTCCACTTCTCGTTCGTAGTCGCATTCTTTGTTTGAACATTTCAGATTACCGTTGCGGTCAAGCATCAGCAGATCGCCGGACTTCGGGCATTTCTCGCCGGTCGGTTTGCCGTTCATCAAGAATTTGCATTGCGGGTATCTTGAGCAGGAATAAAAAATTCCGCGCTTGCTTCGGCGCTCCACCAGTTCGCCTTCCCCGCATTTGGGGCAGACCACGCCCGTGCCTTTCTGGATCTTTTTGATGTTCTTGCATTCCGGATAGCCGGAACAGCCAAGGAAACTTCCAAACCGGCCGAACTTTACCACCATCGGCTTGCCGCATTTATCGCAAATAACGCCCGTGTTTTCGTCAATGATCTTCTGTTCTTCCGGCATAGGCCGGGTGTATTTGCACTCCGGATAGTTGGAGCAGGCGATGAATTTTCCGAACCGGCCGAATTTTATCTGCAGGGGATGGCCTGATAACGGGCATTTTTCGTCCAGCAGTTCCACGTGCTTTTCCACTGACTTTTCTTTGGACACGAGGTTTTCATGAAATGGTCCGTAAAATTCGCGGATGACTGGTACCCATTGTTTGGTGCCTTCCGCGATCTCATCCAGTTCCTCTTCCATTTTGGCTGTGAACTGAAAATCTACGACTAGCGGGAAATGCTCAACCAAAATATCATTGACGATAAAGCCGATCTCCGTGGGATGGAATTTTTTATCGATCTTGTTCACGTAATCCCGCTCCTGGATGGTAGAAATTGTCGGAGCGTATGTGGACGGGCGTCCAATGCCGTATTCTTCCAAAGTCTTGATCAGAGTCGCATCGGAAAAACGCGGCGGCGGCTGAGTGAAGTGCTGTTTGGGAATGGTTTTAATGACTTTTGGCTTGTCGCCCTTTGCCAGATCCGGCAGCAGGCCTTCTTCTTCGGCTTCTTCATCATCCGTGCCTTCCAGGTAAACTTTCATGAACCCATCGAATTTGATGACCTGGCCAGTGGCGCGGAACACATATTTTTTCGTTTGTCCGGCAATATCAATATCCACGCTGGTGGCATCAAAGACAGCTTCAGGCATCTGCGTGGCGATCGTGCGTTTCCAGATCAGGTCGTATAAGCGAAGCTGGTTTTTATCCAGATGCTCTTTCACGCTGTCCGGATCGCGCGTTAGGTCAGTGGGCCGCACGGCCTCGTGCGCTTCCTGCGCGTTCTTCTGCTTGGAAGCATATTTTCGCGGCTGGTCAAGCAGATATTCCTTGCCGTATCTTTCCATAATGGCATCATGGGCTGACTGCAAAGCCTGTTCCGCAAGGTTGACCGAGTCCGTGCGCATGTAAGTGATCAGGCCTGTGGCATTGTCTTCGCCGAGTTCTACGCCCTCATATAATTGTTGGGCATACATCATGGTTTGCTTGGCGGAAAACCCCAGTTTGCGCGCGGCTTCCTGCTGCAGCGTTGAAGTGGTGAAAGGCGCGGCCGGAGTTCTGCGGACCTCTTTTTTCGTAACTTCCGAAACAATTGCCGGCCGGTTGGCCAGGTCCGCAACAATTTTATGCGCCGCTTCTTCATTTTTGATAGCCAGCTTATCCAGAACCTTGCCGTCTATCTTATTCAGTTTGCCGACGAATTGCCCGTCTTTGTTAAAAGTGGTTTCAATGCTCCAGTATTCCTGTGGTTTGAATTTTTGGATTTCCCGTTCGCGTTCCACTATCAGGCGAAGCGCCACTGATTGCACGCGGCCGGCAGATAATCCCATTCTGACTTTCTTCCAAAGGAATGGCGAAAGCTCGTAGCCGACCAAACGGTCAAGAACGCGCCGGGCCTGCTGGGCATCCACCAGATGCAGATCAAGCTGACGGGGGTGCTCCAGAGCATCATTTATAGCGGTTTTGGTGATCTCATGGAAGGCGATGCGTTTGATATCTTTTTTCTTTAGATCCAAAGCGGAGACCAGGTGCCAGGCAATGGCCTCGCCTTCTCGGTCTTCGTCAGTCGCGAGGATTATTTCGGGCGCGTCTTTGGCCAATTTTTTCAGTTCCGCGACGCGTTTTTTTGATTTGGGCGGGATGACATAGGTCGGCTCAAAATCATGTTCAATGTCAATGCCCATCTTGCTTGAAGGAAGATCGCGGACATGTCCAAAAGACGCCTCCACTTTATACTCGCCATCAAGGAAGCGGCTGATCGTTTTTGCTTTGGTTGGGGATTCTACAATAACTAAACTTTTTGCCATAGCTCTAATTGTTGTCCAATAAAATGCTGTTTGTCAAGCCGACCTTGCTTAAAATGGCGGCAGATTCGTCCGGATTGGCAAACCTGGCGCAGCAATAATCGTCAATGATCACGGGCATAAGCTCTATTTTTGATAATTTTTTATCCGCCAGAGATAATTTTATTGTCAGACCCTCCCTGGTTTCCCGGCTCCACATCTGATCAAACACGAAATTACCGAGGGAATAAAAGATCCATTTACCCTGATATTGTTCCGGAGGTTGGATCCAATGCGGGTGAGCCCCGACCACAAGATCCGCTCCCGAATCAACGGCATTGTGCGCAAAATTTTCCTGCGCAATAGTCGGAGTTCGCGTATACTCAATACCCATGTGCATGGATACGATCAGGAAATCAACTTTTGGTTTTAAGGCATGGATATCGGAGGAAACCTGAGTTGTGTCGTTCGCATCGCAAACCGCGGGATCCGGTTTTTTCCCGCCGTCATTGAAAGCGGCGTAGGAGTAGGCCAAAAATCCGAATTTTATCCCGTTGCGCTCCAAAACCTGTCCTATGTGGCAATCGGGACCAGTTCCGATGGGTTTTATCTGATTTAAGGCAAGCCAAGCTAGAGTATAGAAAACGCCCTTTTGTCCCTGATCCAAGGCGTGGTTGTTGGCTGTGGACAGAATATCAAAACCGGCAAATTTAAGACCCGCCACAGCCTTGGGGTCTACTTTGAACTTTATATCATTCTGGGCATAGGGTGGCTGGTCCAAGAAAGGCGCTTCCAGGTTGGCAAAAGCGATATCGGCCGAATTAGTAACTTCCGCTGTTTTTTGGAAAGGCAGAGTAAAGTCATTGGCCTTGATCATCTTGCCAGCCACATCGCGCGAGAGCATGATGTCCCCGGCCAGAAAGATCGTGGTGATTTTCGCATGTGATTTAGGAATTACGATCTGCTCGGTTGGAGCCTGTTTTTTTGGAAAAAAAAGCAAAACCAGTGTCAGCAACAATGCTATGCCAACGGAAAACTCCCATATAAATTTTAGATGCTTATCGAATTTTTGCATACAGTCCGGCTCCCAGATTTTTCACGCGGCCTTTCATCTCAAGCAGGGTCAAATTGGCGCTGACCGAACCGGCGTTGAGTTTGACCGTCTTGATCAACTCGTTAATATGCAGTCCTTCGCGATTGAGGTGCTTCAAGATCAGTTCTTCTTCCGTGTTGACTTCCAACAGCACCGGTTCGCCCAACGCGGTTGCATCCAAATTCAGCTCTTCCAGAATATCGAAAGCTGTATTGACGAGCTTGGCGCCTTTTTTGATGAGCTGGTTGGTACCGCGGCTGGTGGGCGAGAAAATAGACCCGGGTACTGCGAACACTTCGCGGTTTTGTTCCAAAGCAAAGTTGGCGGTGATCAAAGCACCGCTTTCGGCATCCGCTTCCACGACCAAGGTTCCCAAGCTTAAACCGGAGATGATGCGGTTGCGGACAGGAAAATTTTGTTTTTGGGAAGGGTGTCCCAGCGGATATTCGGAAACAAGCGCGCCTGTTTCAATGATCTTTTGCGCTAAATTAAAATTTGAACGCGGCGAAATATTTGTGTCGTTCAAATCCGACGCTAAGACAGCAACCGTGCCGCCTTGGTTGGCAACAGCAGTGCCTAATGCCTGCGCGTCTATCCCGAATGCGAGGCCTGAAACAATTGCCACTCCATTGTTGACCAGTCCCAGGACGATCTCTTCCGCCGCTTGTCCGCCATAGCTGGACATTTTGCGGGTGCCGACCACGGCCACGGAAAGTTTGTTCAATGTTTTTTTATTGCCCCGAAGATACAGAACGGGAGGAGCGGCATGGATCTCCTTCAGAAGTTTGGGATAGTCCGGTTCTGAAATTAACAGAACTTCGATCTGACGGCGGGTCAGTTCGGCAAATAGCTGCTCTGGCTTGATTTTTGGTTTATTTGCTATAATCTGGTTAACGCTTTTGGCGGGCAACCCGGCATCGATATAGTCAGCGCTAGACGCGATCCAGGCCGTATACCAGTCCCCGAAATGATTATGTAGTTTTTGCAGCGAGACAGGGCCCAGTTCCGGGATGAGGCTGAAGGCATTGGCGAAAATTTTGGCTTCTAGCAGGTTTCGGTCAGCGTTTGACATGAGGTGGATTTTTGCTATTATATATTATCTTAGTTGTTTAATAACATCATTATAGTATTCTTGACCCTACCTTGCGAGTGGCGAAAGCAGGCAGCATCCCTCCTATTGTTTGCAAGTAACCCAAAGTTTGGGCCGGAGCGGTTTTCCGTTCTTGTCCAGCACTCGTAGGTAGGGTCAAGTATATTTAAAACTCACCCGAGTTTTTTTATATTTCGTTCATGGAGGAAAGGAGGCAACTGACCGCACAACTGCCCCGGGATGCTCCCGGGACAAACAACTAACGTTTCGTTGCAGGAGATCGTCCGTATGCTGGGAGACCAACGTTACAGAGAGGAAGATCTACGCGGCTTGACCGTTGTAGCTCTGGATTTGGTCGAACCGAGATCCAATCGACCCGTCTGGCTTGATTCCCCGCAAGCCCAAGAACTCCTTAAGCTGGCTTCGCAGAAGCGTTGCCTGCGAGCGCATCAACTGGCCCGCCTGTTCCGGCTGATGGAGTCGTTCACACCTGATCAGATCGTCGTCATATTAAATGACGACGAGGAATACTCGTGCATGGAGCTGCCGCGAGGCCTGACGGCTAAACCGCTTCCTTGGCACGAAGCATTCCGGAGTTCGATCGAGTCGTAAGTTTGCACCCGGCTCCCCCAGTTCTGGCAAAACTTGGTCCGCACCCCCAGCTCGGACCATTCTCATCGGAGGCGTCGTGCGTGTGGCCGAACAATTCTCAACAAGCAAGCGGTCGTCTATAAAAAAGGCGAACGAAACAAGGAAAGACCTGGAAAAGAAAGGATTGATAGAGCCGCAAAAGTGGCAGCCGCCCATCCCGCTCCATCTAAAGCGAAGAGATCCCGGCGGTTTGCCCGTTAAGTCCTAAGACTTGCAAGAGCAGGTCTTTTTTTTGTAAAAAAAACGGCTTCTTCAGCCGTTGTATTTTGATTGCGCAATATCGAGTCCTTCGGTTTGCAGAACATCGATCGCATCCTTGGTTTTTTCCAAAATTTCTTTTGCTATTTTTTCTTCCTGTGGTGTAAATTTTTGCAGGACAAACTCATCGCCGGGAATTTCTCCGCGTGCTTCGGGGTTATCAATGCCTAAGCGTATGCGGATGAAATCTTTCGTGCCGATCTCGTCTATGATTGATTGCACGCCGTGGTGCCCTGCCGAGGAATTGTTTTTTACTATTTTCATTGAACCTAAAGGCAGGTCCAATTCATCGTGGACGACAACGAGTTGTGCCGCAGGATAAAATTTCAGAATTTGAGTCACGGCTTTGCCGGACAAGTTCATATATAATTGCGGCTTGGCCAAAATTATGTCATCGGTTTTAATGATTTGGCTGTCATATTTGTTTTCCCAGGGTTCGCCGCCAGAAAGCAGATCCAAAACGCGGAAGCCGAAATTGTGCCGCGAATTTTCATATTGCTTGCCCGGATTGCCTAAGCCCACGATTAGAATCATTCTCGTCGAATATATTTAATTTCTATCGGCGTGCCTTCAAAACCGAATTTTAACCGGAATTGTTTTTCAAACCATTTTTTCCAAGCTTCCGCAATTGCCGCAGGAAAATTAACCGTCATTTTAAAAGTCGGGGGATTAACGCCGATCTGACTCAAATTATAAATTTTGGGGGAGCGCTGGTCTTCCATTTTGCCCGGCATTTTCTCGGCAAGCATTTTTTCCAAAAATTGGTCAAGCTCAGAAGGGTCGATCTCACGCTTGCTTGAATTAAACGCCTCTTGAGCGAATTTTAGCAAAAGATCCAGTCCTTGAGAAGTTTTCGCTGACGTAAACAGCACGGGCACAAACCACATTTGCGGCAGATAGTGCGGCAAAACATCAAGCAGTTTGTCCTGGGCTTTTTTATCCAGCTGGTCGATCTTGTTCAACAGAATAACGCAAGCCTTTCCTTGCTCAAGAATTTGAGAAGCGATGATCTGGTCCTGGACCATGATCTCGCTTGTGGCATCCACCACGAACAATGCCACATCAGTTTGATCGATGGTGCGGATGGATTGGAAAGCCGCGGCTGCTTCCACATCCTTATCCTGGTCCCACTTCTTTTTGATGCCAGCGGTGTCGAGCAGCAGAAATTTTTTTCCTTTTGATTCAAAAGGAATCTCAACTGTGGAGCGAGTGGTTCCGGCTTTATTATGCACCAACAGCCGTTCTTGTTTGATAAGCGCATTGATCAAGGATGATTTTCCGACATTCGGCCGGCCCACAAATGCAATCTTCAGCCTTTCTGTTTCTTCAGGCGCCTGATTACCGAATTCATTTTTAAGTTTTTTTACAACTTCATCCAGGATGTCGCCGATACCTGAACCGTTGACCGAGGAGATCATAAAGGGGCTGCCCAACCCCAGTTTTTGGTAAACTTCGGCTGCAGTCTGAGTTTTGGTATTGCGCACATCAATTTTATTCACACCCAAAACTATCGGCTTGTGGGTTTTAGACAATTGTGCGGCCACCCGCAGATCCTCGGTGGAGGGATTGGTCTTGCCGTCAGCCAAGAGAATAATCAGATCTGCTTCTTCCCGGGCAATTGCCGTTTGCTTCTGGATATTTATTTCCAGGTCTGAGTTCGGCCGTTTGATGATCCCCGCCGTATCAATCAAATAGAATGCCAATCTGTTCCAGTTTGCCAGACCGTAAGCGCGGTCGCGCGTGGTGCCGGCTTCGGGATAAGTCAGCGCGGTCCGCCTTTCCAAAACCTTGTTGAAAAAAGTTGATTTTCCGCTGTTCGGCAGGCCGATGATCGCCACTAAAGGGATTTTCATGACGAATCTTTCCCCACGATTATGACAAAGTCCGCGGTAGAAGCAGGATACGTTACGTCTGACGGGGTCAAAGTGTAATTTGAATTGAGATAATCAAGCGTCTTAGGCTTGCTGCCTTTAGTATTGTCGTAAAGGACTGTCTGATTGTAGGCAACCTTCCCTTTGAATATTGCATACTTAACATCAATTCCCGCTAAGGATAACTGTTTGAAGCGGGTCGGAGAGATCGGCTTGCCGGTGGAGGTTTGAATTTCCACGGTTGCTTTTTCTTTATTCAGTTTGGCCATAACAGGGGCATTAACAAGCCAATCATGGATATCGGTTAAGGTTTTTCCCTCGCAAGGCTGTACCACATACATCCTGACCACCTCAGGCTCAGTTACCGCAGGAGTCGTATCTGTTGGGATCACAGTCGGAACACTGCCAGCGGTGGGAACTGCAGCGGTCGTTTTAGCGGCAGAGGCCCCGGTAGCAGGCGGAGGAGTCGGAGTAGAAGTAGGGGCCGGAGCCGGGGCAGGTTCGGGAACTTTTTTTCCTGTTTGCGGGTCTACCAGGGCCGAACAGATCAAAACGCCGTCCGGATCAAGTGAAAAAGAATAAATATTATCGTTGTTTGTTTTCTGGGCCAGGTCGGTCAAATGTTTCAGTTCGTAAGGCTCCATGTTCGTTCGGAAATTATCCGTGAAATCGGACAGGAGGTTGTTGATCGTCGGCAAGTTTGTCAGCTTCAGCGACAGAATCTTGTTTTTTAACGCAACAAGGATTTTTTTTTGCCTCTCAGATCGCGCAAAATCAGAACCTTCATCGGCATTTTCCGAATGCCGGGACCGGGCAAAGATCAAAGCTCTCTGTCCGTTCATGTGCTGCGGGCCCTTGGTAAATGTTACGGGAGCTAAGTATCCTGTCGTATCATAAGGATAGTCATTGGGGAAGCTCGAGTCAGTGAAGGTGTTGTCTACGGTCACATCCACTCCGCCCACGTCATCGACTGCTTTGACAAAACCCCGAAAATCGATCACAGCGTAGTAAGGAATCTGTAAATTGGTGATTTTTTCAGCCGCATCAATAGCGGCATCCCCGGCTGTATTGGGGTTATCTTTGTAGGCATAGGCGTACGCCGCATTGACCTTGTTGTATCCGACTTTGGGCAGGTCCAGCGCAAAATCACGGGGGATGGAGATTAAAACGACCTCATTGGTTTTGGTATTGATCGAAGCCACGATCATGGTGTCAGTAAGGTAAGCGCCATCGTGTCCTGAGCCGCCGATTCCCATCAAAAGGATGTTGATCTGTCCTTCATCTTCCCCGATCAGTTTTTTATCAGGACTAAGGATCAGATTGCCGACTCGCGTAAAGATATTGCCCTTGCCGGTAAATATCTGATTGGTCTTTAACAATAATTTGCTTGAAGCAAAGCCGGCCAAAGCTAGAATAACCAAAATTAAAATGATCCATTTCCATTTCCGGGTTCGTCTATGCGGTTTCTGGACAATTGGGTCAAAATGATTATTATTTTGGACCTGCTGCTGCAATTGTGGTTTTATAAGGTCGAAGTTTTTCATAGAATCATATCAGATGCCCAGGTATTATACGCGAAAAAGGGTCTTTAATCCATCCATCGGCGGACAGTATTGATTTGTTCAGCGGTTATCTGTTAAGCTAATAAGTATCTGTAAATTAATTGTGATTTAAAGGGCGGATAGCTCAGCTGGTTAGAGCGCGCCGTTCACATCGGCGAGGTCACAGGTTCGAGTCCTGTTTCGCCCACCACTTCTACGCTCCTGAACGGAGCTCCGAAGTGCAACAACTGCACATTCGGGGGCGTAGAAGTGTAATGCGAAGAACTCGCGAAGCAGTTTACTAAACAATATTTTCTATGGATGCACCAGAAGATCAATCCGGCCACGAGGCCGGGACCCGCACTGAAACCTCGGGTAAACATAAAAATAGTTCTTTCGGCGGCTTTGTTTCGGGTTTGCTGTTGGTTTGGGATTTTTTGAAGATCATAATACTGGCAATTATAATTATCGTTCCGATCCGATATTTTATATTCCAGCCGTTCATCGTCTCCGGCTCATCCATGGAACCGAATTTTTCCAACGGACAATATCTGATCATTGACGAGCTGACGTATCATTTCAGTTCTCCTCAGCGCGGGCAAGTGATCGTGCTGCACTACCCGAAAGATCCCAAACAGTTTTTTATCAAGCGAATAATCGGCCTGCCCGGCGAGAAAGTGGAAATTGACAACGGCAAGGTTACGATTTTTAACGCGCAGCACCCGAATGGTGTTACATCCGATGAACCTTATCTGCCAAATCAGCAGTTAAGCTACGCGCATGACATGACGATCGTCGGCGGCAAAAAAATCCTGACTTTGGGAAGCGACGAATACTTTATGATGGGGGATAACCGCCTGGCTTCCGACGATTCGCGGGATTGGGGGCCGCTGAAACGGTCTCTCATGGTCGGAAGGGTGCTGATCAGGGTTCTGCCGCTGAATGAATGGGATTTTTATAATAAGCTGCCCAGTTATAGTTTTTAAGGAAAAAATTAAAAAGTAAAAAATAAAAAAAGTAATCTTTTGACTTTTTTATTTTTACTTTATAATAATCATCTTTTATGGGTCGTCCCCGCAAAATCACACCGACAGTCGAAAAAGCGCCGCCAAGGCTGGCCGGCTCCCAGGATCTTTTGCCAGAGCATCATTTATCATGGGATGTTTTTTTGGAGAAATTGGTCACCCTGGCGCATAATTTCGGTTATGTCAGGATCGATACCCCGATGTTCGAGGATGCGCATCTGTATGGATTCTGGACTTCGGACAAAGAACAGCTTTTAATTTTGCAGGACCCGAAAAGCAATGCGATCGCAGCCAAACCGTCCAATATTTTCAGTTTGGTCCGGGCTTATCTTGAATATCATTTCCCGGAAAGGGAACGGGTCAGCAAATGGTATTACTCATCGCCTGTGGCTTTTATTTCCGGCAATGAGATCAAACAGACCTCCGAATACGGTTTCCAGATATTCGGGCAAACCGCGCCCATCGCTGATGCGCAGATGATCAATCTGCTGCTAAAATTATTCGGCGAGATCGGCCTAAATAATCTGTCGCTGGAGGTGAACAACATCGGATGTATTGAATGCCAGCCGGCTTATCAGGAGCAGCTGCGCAACTATTTCAAGGACAGGAAATATGATCTGTGCGAAAATTGCCTGGACCATCTGGAGAATAACCAGCCGCTGCAGATCTTGGCTTGCACAAATTTATCCTGTTCCGCCGCCGCCGCTGACGCGCCGGCTTTGATCGATTACCTTTGTGAAAATTGCCGCAGGCATTTCATCGGCGTATTGGAAGGGTTGGATGAACTTGGGATTGTCTATAACCTAAACCCGAAGGTCATCGGCAAGACCTGGGCCCGCCGCACCGTGTTTGAAATACGGTTTCATGCGGAAAACAAAGATGTGACTTTGGGCTTGGGCGGACATGCCGACGACCTGATCCAAAGTTTGGGCGGCCTGCCCACCCAAGCCGTGGGTTTTTCCGGAACACTGGATAAGATCCTCTCCGCGTTTGAACTGGCCCAGGTAAAATTTGCCAGCAAGAACAAAGTGGATGTGTTTTTGGTGCCGCTGGGGGAACTTGCGGCAAAAAAGACATTAAGATTGTTCACGGAGCTTTGGAACCATGACATCATGGCTTCGGAATTCGTCGGCCCGGGCTCGATCAAGACCCAGCTGAAGCTGGCTGAATCAAATAAAGTGGCGATCGCTCTGATCATCGGGCAAAAAGAGGCGCGCGACGGCACAGTGATACTCCGCGACGTGCGTTCCGGCATGCAGGAACTGTTTACCTACGAGCGGATCATCGAGGAAGTCAAAAAAAGATTGGGAAAGTGACAAAACGGCCAAAAGACTTTGGTTCAAATGCCAAATGAAACACCGGTTGCACAAGAATCGTTGAATGATTGTTAGCTATTTGACCCTAAGATTGACCGAAAAGCGGTTTTTATGTTATATTTGGGCCAAGCCTTGGTATTTTTTTGTCCAGACCAGGCTATTTATAAAGCGAGGTGATATTTTTGGTAGAAGTTAAGAGAAAAGATAACGAATCATTTGAAAGTTTGCTTCGGCGATTCAACCGCAAGATCCAGCAAAGCGGTGTTTTGGTGCGTGCGCGCAAAATCCGTTTCTATGAACCGAATAGATCGCGTAATTTATTGCGCGAGGACGCGGCAAGGCGCGCGATCAACCGCGAAAAGCGCGAAGAACTGAAAAAGATGGGCAAACTTCCTCCGCCAACAAAGTTTCGGCGCAGATAAGCGAAAGAAAAGATGTCATGTTATTGCAACAAATTGATGATGACCTAAAAACCGCCCAGAAAGAAAAAAATGAAGTTCATACTTCTGCTTTGCGCAATCTGAAGGCGGCCATAAAAAATGCCGAGATAGAAAAAGGCAAATCTTTAGGCGAGGACGAGGTTTTGAGCGTCCTCGCCAAAAAAGTCAAACAGCACAGGGATTCGATTGAAAGTTTTAAGGCCGGCGGACGCACTGATCTGGTGGAGCACGAGGAAGCTCAGATGAGCGTGCTGCAAAAATATCTGCCCAAGCAAATGGATGAAACGGAATTGGCAGCTATCGTTAAAAGTGTCATTGAAAGCACAAATGCCGGAGTTGCCGATTTCGGCAAAGTTATGAAGGAAGTGATTTCAAAAGTCAAAGGCCAGGCAGACGGAAACGCGATTTCGAAAATTGTGAAAGAGCAATTGAAATGAAAATAAATCGACCTAATTAATCTAATTGATCCTATTTAGATCAATTAGAAATTCAAATAAATGGCAAAAGAAAGCATATTCGTCGGTCTTGACATCGGCTCGTCCGTTATTCGGGTGGTCGTAGGCAAGCAGGAATCAGAATTGGGTACGCCCAGCATTATTGGCGTGGGCGAGGCGGTATCGCAAGGCATCAGGCGCGGCGTGATCGTCGACATTGATGAAGCTGTGTCTTCCATTTCCGAAGCCCTGGAAAAAGCCGAGCGTATGACCGGACTCACCATTGACCATGCGGTCGTATCAGTCGGCGGGGCTCAAATATCATCCCAGGAAAGCCACGGCGTGATAGCAGTTGCGCGCGCGGACGGGGAGATCACGGAAAACGACGTAGTGCGGGTCGTGGATGCTTCGCAAGCCATTTCCATCCCGGCGAACCGGGAAATTTTGCATGTTATTCCGAAAAATTTTACAGTGGACGGCCAAATGGGCATCAAAGACCCGGTGGGCATGTCCGGCATCCGCCTCGAGGTGGACAGCCAGATCATCCAGGCCTCGGTCCCTTTCATAAAAAATCTGACCAAATGTATTCAGCAGGCGGGTTTGGAAATTGACGACTTGGTTTTGGCGCCTTTGGCCGCGGCCCAAGCGGTCCTGACGAAAAAACAAAAAGAATTGGGCGTGGCTTTGATCGATCTTGGCGGCGGGACTTCCGGACTGGTGGTTTTTGATGAGGGCGATCTGATCTCTTCCGTGATCTTGCCGGTCGGGTCAATGCATATCACCAATGATCTGGCTATTGGCCTGCGCACGTCAGTGGATACGGCGGAAAAAGTGAAGTTGCAATACAGTCAGGCGGAAATGCGCGAGGTAAAGAAAGACGTGGATGTGGATCTGTCCAAGATCGACCGCCAGGAAGAAGGCAAGGTCTCAATTAAACACATTGCCGAGATCACCGAAGCGCGGCTGGAAGAAACTTTCGATCTGATCAACAAGGAATTGAAAAAGATCAACCGGGACGGACAACTGCCCGCTGGAATTGTCTTGACAGGCGGTGGCGCCAAACTTCCAGGTGTAGTAGAATTAGCCAAAAAGCAGCTGCGCTTGCCCGTCATAATAGGCAGTCCGGGATCTGTGACAACGGTCATTGACCGGGTGGATGATCCGTCGTTTGCCACTGCGGTGGGACTGGTGCTTTGGGCCAATGAATTTTTGCTCGGCTCAACGCGGACGGTCAATAAGTTTACGCGCAAAGTTATGGAAAATGATACCGTCAAAAATTTGCGGAAATGGTTTAAAAGTTTTTTACCTTAATTTATGAAGCCAAGATCATTTGAGGTCAAACCTAAAATTCAGACATTTGCGCGTATTAAAGTTATCGGCGTTGGCGGTTCCGGCCATAATGCTATTCACCGAATGATGGAAACCGGGATCAAAGGCGTGGAATTCGTGGCAATCAACACCGATGCGCAAGCCCTGCATAATTCGCAGGCTGACCACAAAATTCATATCGGCAAAACAATTACCCGAGGCCTTGGCGCCGGAGCTAATCCCGACATCGGGAGAGCCGCTGCCGAAGAAAGCAAGGATCAGATCTTGGATGTTATCCATAATGCCGATATGGTATTTATTACTTGCGGTCTGGGAGGCGGCACAGGAACCGGAGCTGCTCCGGTCGTCGCGGAATTAGCGAAAAAAACCGGCGTTCTGACAGTGGGAGTGGTGACCAAACCGTTTGCGTTTGAAGGGGCCAAGCGCAAAGAAACTGCAGAAAAAGGCCTGGAGATATTAAAACAGCATGTCGATACGATCATTATCATTCCCAACGACCGCATTTTACAGATTATTGATAAAAAAACTTCATTGTTGGACGCCTTTCGCACCGTTGACGATGTCTTGCGCCAGGGAGTTGCCGGCATTTCCGATCTGATCACCACGCCCGGCATGATCAACGTGGATTTTGCGGATGTAAAAGCAGTTATGCAAAACGCGGGATCCGCTTTAATGGGCATAGGCCGAGGCACCGGCGAGAACCGGGCCATGGACGCGGCACGCGCGGCCATTGATTCGCCGCTGCTGGAACTTTCGATCGACGGTGCGCGCGGAGTTTTGTTCAACGTTACGGGCGGCAAAGACCTGGGCATGTACGAGGTTGAGGAAGCGGCTAAATTTATTACCAAATCCGTTGATGCCAATGCTAAAATTATTTTTGGCGCAGTGATCGACGAGGAAATGGATGAGGAAGTCAAGATCACGGTCGTGGCTACCGGATTTGACGATAGCCTGCGAAGAGCTGAACCGCTGATCCGCCGGGAGGAACCGGTGAAGAGTGAAATGAAAAAACCGATGTTCGCACCGAAAGTGATGGAAGAGGAACCGGAACGTGAAATGGCGGAAGATCAGGATGAACTTGAGATCCCGGCATTCATAAGAAAAAAAATAAAATAGGTTGTCAAACAGGCCGCGCTTTGCGCGGCCTGTTTTGTGTTATAATGTTTTGAAGTATTTGGTTCTTCTCTTTTCTCAAGGAGTGGCAAATGATCATCCGCGGGGTTCGTTTCAACTACGCATTCGACCAGAGCGGAGTCCGCAATTTTGACGGTAAAGGCTACCCTTTCCATCAGTATTTGCATTGGGTTCCGGGCTTCGATTTTACCGGCAGCAGTTTTACTGCCAAAACCACGACCTGGGAATCGCGTCTGGGGAAATCTTACGGTGAACCCGGGAACATGGAGATGCTTCGTGATGGAATGACGCCTGCTGAATTCAAGCCGCGATGCATCTACGTCACCCCATACAGTTGGATCCGCGGAGCGGCCCTGAATGCGGTGGGACTTGCTGGCCCTGGCATCAATGCGCTGCTTGCAATGCAGGTCTGGCAGGACCGAGCAGAGCCGTTTCAGATCTCGCTGATGGCTCTGGCAAAGTCGCGCTCGGAACGGCTTCATGAATTGTCGAACATGGTCAGCCAGATCAAACAATTTTTGCCTTTCAGGAGCGAATTCGGCGTCCAGCTGAACATCAGCTGCCCGAACGTCGAACACGAAGAAGAAGTGGGGTCTCTGGTCTCAGAGACTAGAGAGAGTCTGGCGATCCTTCGTCGTCTGGGCGACAAGGTACCATTGCTTATTAAGATAGATGCCTTATTTCCTGTCTGGGCTGCACTGGCAATGTGTCAGGATGAAAATTGCGATGGCTTCTGCAATTCCAACGCGATCAACTGGATACACATTCCGGCGGAGGTCAGGCGCAAACTTTTTGGCACAACAGAATCGCCATTGGCAGATTTGGGCGGCGGCGGTTTGTCCGGAGCCAGTTGGCTGTTCGATAAGGTTGAAGCTTGGATCCGGCAGGCTCGCGCGGCAGGGATCACAAAACCGATCATCGGCGGCGGCGGAATTCTCAATGTCAGGCAGGTCGACCGGCTGGCTTGGGCAGGAGCCTCGGCGATCGCCGTCGGGTCCGTTGCTTTCATGCGGCCGTGGCGGGTGAAAAAGATCATCGCCCACGCCAATGAACTCGGGAGGGACGGGGAATTTTACGGTAAGTGTTCATAAACGCTTGCCGTTTTTTTATCCCCACACCAAAATTTGGTGTGGGGATCTATTTGCCTGAAAAAGAGAGAGGTTGCTATACTTTTAAATCAAGCGAGAGCTTGATCCAATTCCATGTTTCAAACGGAGGATCTGTGACGAACGAGATCACCATACCCGCACCGGACGACTGGCACGCGCACTATCGCGACGAGCCGATGCTTTCTGACGTAGCGCCTTTCAGCGCCACGCAATTCAAACGGGTAGTGGCAATGGGAAATGTCCCGGCCATAACGACCGTTGAGAAAGCGATCGCGTACAACCTCAGAACCAACGCGGTGACAAAGCCGTATGGTTCCCACACTCTTGTTTCGCCGAAGATCACGGATCTGACCACGCCGGATCTGGCTCAGGCTTTTTGGGAAGCAGGGTTTCCTCGCCTGAAGTTCTATCCTGAAGGTGCGACAACCGCATCCTCAGACGGCATTTCAAACATCGCTGTGCTATTTCCGACGTTCGAGGTCATGCAGGACCGGAATATGGTTCTGCAGATCCACGGCGAATGCCCGGCGACGTGGGAATGGGTTGACGTATCAAGGCGAGAGATGATGTTCCTTCCTTTGGTGCAACTGGTTGCCGATAACTTTCCGAAACTTCGCATCGTGCTTGAGCATATCAGTACATCGGCCGCAGTTGCGTTCATCGAAGACGCTGCTGAAACTGTCGGCGCGACCGTGACGATTCATCACCTGCTCGATACCATGAATGATGTTCGCGGAGGCTTGGGTGATCCGCACCGGATGTGCAAACCAGAGATCAAGGGACGGGCAGACCGCGATGCTCTGCGTATGCTGGTGTTCTATAAAAAGCTGCGCCGAGTATTTTTTGGCAGCGATTCGGCGCCGCACCGGCTCGGGTCCAAACACTCGGACCAGATCTGTTCGGGAGTGTTCTCGGCTCCGGTGCTCATGCCAAAGCTCCTTGATCTGTTCCAGCGGTATTCGGATGGGGAATCGCTTATTGACTTCACTTGGGCTTTTGGAGCGGATTTTTATGGACTGCCAAGGAACAAAGAAAAATTAGTCTTGGCCAGAGATCCTTGGGTTGTACCCGATATGCTTGGAGAAGTTCGTCCCTACATGGCAGGCCAAACCATTGAGTGGCGAGTCGGCGGATTCGTTTGACCACAACAGAACAGTTGGCGGCGGTGCGTGCTTTTTTTCAAAAGCACCCGCCGTTTTTTTATCCCCACACCAAATTTTGGTGTGGGGATTTATTTGGCAGCAATTCGGACATTTGCTATCCTGAAAATCAAGCAAGGTGCTTGGACGTACAAAACAACAACTGAAGGAGGGGATGTGCAATGAAGGGATTTTATTTGGCCGCGGACGTGTCGATGCGCAAAGCCGCCAGTCTGTTGAATCGCGTGGGCGGCCAGTTTGCGGGCGTGAAAGTCCATATGCTGACAGACCCTGCGGCCAAAGAACGGATCCAGTCGCTCAAGGGTCACGGAGCGAAACTCATCTGGACAGATATCAAAGCGCACGACACGCCTGATACAGTGGCCAAACGTGTTGAGGCGCTTGTGGACGCAGGCGCGGACATTATTACGGTGCACGCCTCCGGTGGCATAAAGATGATGAGGAAGGCGGTTGAAGCAGGCGCCGGTGTCTATGCTGTGGTCTTTCTGACGTCGTTGACCGACGACGAGTTTGCCCGGTACTACCAGCCGAATGCCGTCGAGAATATGATCAAAGACGCGATGGACGCGGGTGTCGAAGGATTTATCTGTCCTCCGACCAAGGTCGCATGGATGCGCGATCATTTGACGCGGTTTCATGGACGGGTTGACATTGTTTCGCCCGGCACCAGGTTCGTGGGTGCCGATGCTGATGATCAACAGCAGTTGGAGACTCCCGGCGTCACGATAGCCAATGGCGCGGACTTTCTGGTCATCGGCCGAATGGTGACTGATGCGAAGAACCCCGAGAAAGCTATGGCGCGGCTGCGGGACGAGATCGCTAAGGTCCAAGTTGCCGAGACCTAAGGAGGCGTGTGATGCAGGTACCTTCGGGGATGGTTTTCACAGCAGAAGACCTCACGCTGATGCGGGAGATGGCGATTGTCCGTTTCGTCGCATACAGCGAAACACCGTTCAAGCTCAAATCGGGAATCATGTCCAACGTCTACGTCTTCGGGCGCGAAGATCTGACCGATCATCCGGAACTTGAATGGCTGATCGGCCGTAAGATCGCCCAGGTCGTTTACGGCAGCGATATATACGAGTCGGAACAGCAATGCCTGATCGGTATTCCGACGGCAGGCAACGCATTGGCGCAGGCCGCAGCCATGGCCAGCGTCGAAGAGCGCAAAAAGTACGGTCCAAAGATGCCGCCGATCGCTCATCGCATCATGCGCGAAGCACTCAAACAGCACGGTGCGCATCAGGGCTGGGTCAACGGGCGGCCGGATCCGCGGCAGCGTTACTGGATGGTGGACAACGTAGCCACCGACGGCAAGTCGAAGCTCGAAGCTGCGGAGAAACTGGAAGCGGACGGCTATCCGGCGAAACAGATGCCATGCCTGATCTGGGCTGATCGCCAGCAGGGTGCGGTGCCGCGGCTGGAGGCAGCAGGCTTCGAGCACATCATCGTGATCTACAACTTGCTTGACATTGCTTTCGCGCTCGGCGAGCTCGGAATCTGGCCGAAGGAAATGGTCAAAGCGGTTGAGGATGAGATCAAAGCGCATCAGTTCTCGGTCTGAGCAGAGGAGGAGTTCAAGGTTCTATGACGGGTACGCATTAGCGTCCCGTTTTTTATTTGGCAAAAATAAAAAGGAAAGCGAGTGCTTTCCTTGTCAGGCAGGTTTGGTTTCTGCCAGCAGCCGCGACAGGCCCAGATATCTGAGTGGATCCACGGCCAGCAGTTCCGCCCGGACCTCGTCGTTCACATCCAGTTCGTATGTGAACCGCTGAAGGTCTTCAAGCGTTACTTTAACTCCACGCGTTAGTTTTTTGAGAGCTTCGTACGGATCGGGGTAGCCATGCCTGCGTAATATCGTCTGGTATGCTTCGGCAACGACCTCCGGATGCCGCGAGAGGACTTGCTTCATTCTCAGAACATCCGGCCGCATCCGACCCAGGCCCGTCAAAACCATACGATACGCTACAAGAGTGTGTCCGAACGCTACGCCGAATGTGCGGATGATGGTTGAGTCCGACAAGTGCCGTTGCCTGCGCGAAATGGGCAGTGTGCGGGCATATCCTTCGAACATGCTGTTGGCGACCTGCGCGTTGCCCTCAGCATTTTCCAGCTGGATGGGGTTGATCTTGTTCGGCATGGTGGACGAGCCCGCAGCTCCTTCTTCCGGCAGCAGCACTATCCATTTGTCACTGACGTACTGCCACATGTCCTGGCAGAAGTCAATGAGGATGGTGTTAATGCGTGCCAACAGATGAGAGAGCTCGGCGTAGTTGTCGTGCGGTTCTATCTGCGTGGTGTGGAGATTGACGTCGAACCGGCAGCTGTATTCGTGGCCGATGTGTTCGATGAACTTGCGGGAGAAATCCACCCAGTCAACATTCGGCAAAGCGATGAAATGCGCATTGTAGTTGCCGGAGGCGCCATTGAGCTTGACCAGGAGACGAAACGTGCGAAGCTGTTCGATCTGCCGGTGCAGCCGCTCTGCGAATATGCGCATCTCTTTGCCGAACGTCGTTGGTGTCGCCGGCTGGCCGTGAGTGCGCGCCATCATGGCATCTGCAGCGTGCAGCTGGGCCCAGGAATCCAGGAACCCGAGCACATCTTCGAGTTTCGGCAGAAGTGTGCGGATTCCGCCGGTGAGCATCATTGCGTAGGAGAGATTGTTGATATCCTCGGATGTCAGCGCGAAGTGCAGCCACTCCAGCAGATCATTAAGACTGTTCTGCGCCAGCACATGCCGCATCCACAGCTCCACGGCTTTGACATCGTGGTCGGTCTTTTTGATGCTGTTCCATCCCTTGGTCTCGATCTGCTTGATGATCTCGCAGTCCGCCAAACTAAGATTTGTCGGAAGCGACATGATAGCAGCATGTTCATGAGGCGCCAGCTTGCGCATTGGAACGCCGTCGCATCCTGCGAGCGCAATGAAGTATTCAGCCTCCAGCAGCACGCGCTTTTTGATAAGCGCCTGTTCGCTGAAATGCTCGGCCAAAGGTTCGGTATGCCGCCGGTAGCGCCCGTCGATCGGTCCGATTGCTTCCAAAGCATGCATTGTCGTATCCTCCGGAAAATTGGCAAAGGTTATCCAGAGTTTAACAGCAAATCTAAATCTAAGGCAAGAAGAAAATATTTGCCCAAAAAGCCGAAAGGTTATATGATTTAAAATCAAGTTCTCTTCATTTGGTTGTGAGAGGAGGGATTTTATGGATCCGCAGGTTTACGTGATCGTCGGCAGCGAGAGTGATCTGAAATCTGTGGCGAATTCCAAGCTGGAAGAGATCTTCAGAAAGCTTGGGATCGTGTTCGAGGTCAATGTGATCTCGGCTCACCGCAACCCTTTGGAGTTGAGTGCTCTTTGCGACCATCTGGACGGGCCTTCAAAAGTTTTCATCGCTGCGGCCGGATGGGCAGCAGCATTGGCCGGCGCAATCTCTGCAAACACTCAAGGCTGGTTGCCTGTGATCGGCGTGCCTCTGCCAGGCGGTCCTTACGGCCCGCAAGATTCGCTGTATGCCATGGCGAGCATGCCACCGGGGCGACCAGTTATGGTTGTGCCCAATCTGGACAATGCCGCATTGGCAGCCGCGCAGATCCTGTCGTTTGCATCCGAAGAAGGCCGGGAAGTTCGGCAAAAATTGTGTGAGTATCTTGCCGAAACGACCAAGCCAACAAAGAGAAACGTTAATTTGGACAACTTCCGCACGAAGGAGAAAAAGTAGCCATGCCCTACATCCCGCCATCAGTCGCCGAGTCCCCGATATCGGAAGAGTTGGCGCACCGCAGTCTCAAGCGAATTCATCAGGGCAAGGTCCGCGACACGTATGAGCTTCCGGGATACACGGATCTTCTGCTGGTCGTTGCGACAGACCGGGTGAGCATTTTTGATTTCGTCTTGGGCTCTTTGGTCTCGCTCAAAGGTGAAGTGCTCACGGCACTCACCGTGCACTTCCTGACCAAGCTGCTGATCAAGAACGATCATCACCTGGTCGCTTCCGGCGCCGGCATAGATTCTTATCTGCCGCTGGGCTTGCGGAAATATCCCGAACTGCAGAGACGGGCGCTCGTGGTCAAGCGCCGTCAGATGATGCCGGTCGAATGCGTTGTTCGCGGAGTTCTGACCGGGTCTGCGTGGGAAAAGTATGCGGCCGGTGAACGCTTGCTTTGGGGTTATCAGTTGCCCGATGGCTTGCACGACGGCGCCTGGCTCGACGAGCCGATGTTCACGCCCACTGACAAGGCCCAATCAGGCCACGATGAACCAGTGACCCGCGAATACGTAGCCCGGGTATACGGGTCCGGCGTTGAGGCGTTTTCAATAAATCTTTTCAATGTCATCCGTAACGACGCGCGGAAGAAAGGCGTCATCTTCGCGGACACGAAATTCGAGTTTGATACAACCCGGATGATCTGCGATGAAGTGGCAACGCCCGACTCTTCCCGCTATTGGGATGTGGACGAGTACAATGAGGCCCAGAAACAAGGAAAGGCGCCAAGCGGCTATGACAAGCAGCCGGTGCGCGAATGGGGCAAGAAGGCATCGCCGGTGGATGGAGCGGTCGTCAATATCAGCAAAATAGACGCGAAGTCTGTGGAGAACGCGGTTTTGGTCGGCGATATTCCAGTTCCGAAAGAAGTGCTCGAGGCTTGCACGACCCGCTACCTTGCATTGACGATACGGCTCACAGGCAAGGATCTGCCGGAGTTTCAGAAAAACGAGATGAGCATCGGGGTGTAAGCATGCAAGGAGGCGGAAATGAAGGACGGTCTACCGGCGGAACTGTCGGAACCATCGGCAGCGCCTCAGACCCTGCCTGAGACGATAATTTGAATAGCGGCCGGACTCCTGAAGTTCGGCCTTTTTTATTGCCAAGAGAGCGAACTGATCAGAAATTAATTTCTGATCCAATGTGAGCGAGCGACGGCAATATAGCCGATAAGGCTCTATTTTGTTTCTAAAAGTAAATCCCAGACGTATTTAGCGGCATTGATGGATTTTCCTATCAGCGGGTCGTGGTGGAGCTGGATGAACGGCGCGCCGTTGCATTCAATGATTCCGGATTTTTGTTCTTTATATGATTTGGTGATGTCGGGAACGATAAAATCAAAGCCCAAAATGGAAATATCTAAAATTTTGGCGGCTTCCACCAGCATTTGTTTGGTTTCAGGATGTGTTTCGTCGGTGCAATCATAAGATGTGCCGCCGTAATTTACCCCGATTTTTTCTGACAGATCCACTGTTTGCTCTCGGGCCAATATCAGATCCATCGCAAGGCCGCTCCGCTGCATAAAATATTCATTGACCTTGATCTGTTTGACTTTGGCGGGACGTTCGGCATCCTTGATTTTTATCAGTTGCGCGATAGTGTGGACGCCGTCACCGGTCACGCGCGGGGGCGAGCCGCCCAAAACCCCGATTAATTTATCGCCGATAATAGTGCCTCTTTGCACATCGCCGAACAAATGCTCTTCCACGATCACCCAGTGGCAAAGTTGTTTGGCGATTTTGAAAGCTTTTATAAAATCCTCCTTTGCATAAATATTGGTGGTGGTATGTCTGCCGCGGGAGCCGGCGCGTGGTTTGACGATCACCGGTTTGTCCATTGTTTGAAATGCTTTAAGCGCATCCGTAAGATCGGTAAATGATCCGCCGGCAGCGACGGGGATTCGGTGTTCGAGCAGCTTTTGTTTCAGCAGATGCTTGTCATCAACCCAGGCCAGGTTCGAAGCCATAGCTGATTCTTCGCGCGGCAGGTTCATAAAATACAGTTCCCGGCCATTGATTTTCGCCCTGTACAGATCAATAGACCGGTTGAAAGGCTTGATCTCTTCAAATTCAATGTTGCGGTCGATAGCTTCTTGCCATAAAACTTTGGCCCGCTCATACGGCACTTGATTGATATCGCGATTCAGCTTTATCAAACCGAAAGGCTTGAGAGCGTAGAATAATCCGAAGGCAGCTCCGGTTCCTAGCATATCCGTGAATTGTCCAAACCAACCCTGCATAACAGCTTGGCGCAGGGGATGAAACATAATATCAATTGACCCGTAAAATTTATGGGCCTGGTGGTGGACCGGGTTATTGCCACAGTAAACGCAGTTGCTCATAAGGTTATTATATATCACATGAAAAACAAAACGCCCTTTCGGGCGTTATGTACACAACATTTAGTGTCCGCGCATCATAATTTTTGCAAAATTAATGATATTTATATTTTAGAGTTCGTGGATTTTTTTGTCAATTGACATCCTAAAGTATTGTAGCCAAATAATGTTGATAAGTTTCTCTATATCTAGTAAACGGGAATAAAATCTGGCAAAAATTGAGGTTTTGACAGGTTCTACATATGGGGCTATATTAACTATGGTCAATACCATATATTGTGTTTGAAACTGGTTTACGGCGAACCAGACACCCAAAACAACACAAAAAGAGCACTTTGTTTCAATTAAGATTCATTTGAGAGGCCCATTTTTGGGATATAACCTCTTATTTAATTTGTGCTAAGATTTCAAGATTATCGCAAAAAATTGGTGCGCAGACGAAGTCGAGCACGATTTTTTGCGAAGAGGAGCAATAAGTCGACCGTAGCACATTTTGCGGAGCAAAATTGCGAAGCGTCGACCAATTACGACGATGAGATGCCCCAATTGCCAGAATGACGATACCAAGGTTTTAGACTCTCGGCCTATTTCTGACGGCATGGCGATCCGGCGCCGGCGTGAATGCAACAAATGCGGAGCCAGATTTTCCACGCACGAAGAGATGGAAATCTTGGACCTCTCTGTACTCAAGCGCGACGGCAGTACGGAAGCCTACATGCGGGAGAAGATCGAGTCCGGTATCCGCAAGGCTTTTGAAAAACGGCCTCTGACCAGTGATGATTTTCATTCCTTAGTGGCCGGCATCGAGCAGGACATCCAAAAAACGGGCAAAGAACAAATTGCCACCAAAGATATCGGCAATATCGTCATGAAAAGGATCAAAGGCAAGGATCAGGTGGCCTACATACGTTTTGCATCAGTTTATCGAAAGTTCGCAGATGTTGAAGAGTTCGTGAAGGAAGCGAAGAAACTATAACAATTAATTAAACCCACAAACAACACCCATGCAGCCCAAAGAAAACCTACAAACCAGAAAAGTTAACGGATTAGCCGAACTGGGAGAAAAGATCTTTCTTGACAGATACGCTATCAAGGATGCGAAAAAGGAAACTTTGACTGTGGGTGATACGGTAGTTGTTTGTGTTAATCTAAAAACCGGCCAAAGAGAAATTGGCACTGTGGAAAGACTTAATCAGGAAACCCGCGAGGTGGTAGTGAAGCTGCGCGACGGCACGCTGGAGACGCGGGCGATCGAACACGTGGACAAACCGCTTGAAACCGTGCCGGAACAAATGTTCGAACGCATCGCCAAACACATCGCTTCAGTGGAAAGTACCCCTGAACTGCAGCAGGAATGGGAAGGACGATACCGCGAACTGATGGATGATTGGAAATACGTGCCGGCCGGCCGGATCTTCACCGGTGCCGGAACAGGGCAGAATTTAACTTATTATAATTGTTACGTTATTCCATCTCCGAAAGATTCCAGACAGGGCATTTTTGAAACTTTGGGCCAGATGGCCGAGATCATGTCCCGCGGCGGCGGCGTCGGCATCAATGTTTCCACACTCCGGCCGCGTTATGCTTATGTCAAAGGCGTGAATGGCAGGTCCAGCGGTTCCGTATCCTGGGCATCTTTGTATAGTTTTGTTACCGGCCTGATTGAGCAGGGCGGCTCGCGCAGAGGCGCTTTGATGCTGATTTTAAACGTCTGGCATCCGGATGTCATCGATTTTATCAATTCCAAAAAAGAAGCCGGCAAGATCACGAATGCCAATATTTCCGTGGGCATCACGGATGATTTCATGCAGGCGGTGAAAAACGACCAGCCCTGGGATCTGGTTTTTCCTGACACTTCGGATCCTTTATACCGCGATCGCTGGGACGGCAACATCAACCGCTGGAAGGAAATTGGCGGCAAGGTGGTCAAGCAGAAGACAGTGAGGGCGCGCGATATTTGGGACAATATAATTTCTTCGGCGCATTCTTCCGCGGAACCGGGAATGTATTTTATTGACCGCGCGAATTATTATTCCAATTCTCACTACTTTGCGGACCTGCCGTGCACCAATCCGTGCGGCGAACAGCCTTTGCCCGCTTGGGGTGTATGCAATCTTGGCCACATCAATCTTGCCAAGCACGTGGATGCGGTTGCTCGCGACGTGGACTGGAATAAATTGAAACGCACGGTGCAGGATGCGGTCAGGTTCCAGGACAATGTCATTGACGCAACTCCCTATTTCTTTGACGAGAATTACCAGCAGCAGATGAGCGAGCGCCGGGTAGGCATGGGCACTATTGGCCTTGCCGAAATGCTGATCAATTTAAATTTGCGCTACGGCAGTCCCCAGGGAGTGGAATTTATCGATAAGCTTTACCAGTTCATCTCCATCACGGCTTACGAAACTTCCGTGGACTTGGCAAGAGAGAAAGGCGCATTCCCGAAATTTGAAGCGGATAAATTCCTGCAATCGGGATTTATGCAGCGCATGCCCGAATACATCCGCCACCTGGTCCGCCAGTACGGCATCCGCAATGTCACGATCTTAACTCAGGCGCCGACCGGCACGATCGGGACCATGGTCGGCACTTCCACAGGCATTGAACCGTTCTTTTCCTGGATCTATTTCCGCAAATCGCGATTGGGTGTGCACCAGGAGCACATCAAACTGGCTAAGGACTGGCTGGATGCGCATCCGGGCGAGCAGCTGCCTGATTATTTCGTCACAGCCATGGAACTGACCCCGGAAGAGCATGTGCAGGTCCAGGCCGCGGTGCAGAGATGGACCGATTCGGCGATCTCCAAAACCGTGAACGCGCCGGAAGAATATACGATAGAGCAGACGAAAAAACTTTATGAACTGATGTATGACCTTGGCTGCAAAGGCGGCACGATCTACCGCGACGGCTCACGCGACGAGCAGATATTGGCCACTGACCATACCAAGCTTGGCAAAGACGCCAGCGATCAGGTGGTTGCGCAGCAAAACGAAAAAGCTATAGAGGACCTGCGTATAAAAATGCAGAATGAGCCTGAACCGGCTCCCGCGCCGCAGCCAATGCCGGAACCTATGCCTGCTCCCATGCCAGCAACTGAACCTCATCCACAAATGCCGACTTCACCACAAATGGGAAATATTTCTCCGCGAAAAAGGCCGGATGTCATGGAAGGGTCGACCTACAAAGTCCCGACCGCGTACGGTAATTTGTATGTCACGGTCAATGAAGACGAATACGGACCTTTCGAGGTTTTTTCCCAGCTTGGCAAGGCCGGAGGCTTCTTCGGCGCCCAGACCGAGGCCATCTGCCGCATGATCTCTTTGGCCCTGCGTTCCGGCATCAGTTTGCAAAACGTGGTAGAACAATTGAAAGGCATTCGCGGCCCTGATCCCATGTTCCATAACGGCGAACGGATACTTTCTTTGCCTGATGCGATCGCGAATGTTTTGGAAAATCATCTGAAGCGCGGACAAAAAGAACTGCAGCTGGATTTTAAGCAACTTGAGATCCCGAAAGTTGACCGGGAACCTGTGTTCCAGGCTGTGACGCGCCAAGTGCATGAGGTTGGCAGCACATTTGTGACGCAAAAAACTTCAATTGCGAACAGCGGCTTGGCTCCGGCATGTCCTGAATGCGGGAACATGATGGTTTTGGCTGAAGGATGTTCCAAATGCGAAATGTGCGGATTCAGCAAATGCTAATTTATGGACTCACACAATCATAAACAAGCTCCCAGAGGCTATAAGAGAGAAGAGGGTGTTCCCAAAAATGGATTTGGGGACAATCTTCCGCATAGGATCGCAGGGCTTGAAAAAGCCAAGACAGAGCCCGGGATGAGCCCTGCCGACATAGCTGCGCTCGATAGAAGCATCGCGAAGCTGAAAGAGAAACTGGAAGCTTCAAACGAACCTAAGGTACAAGAATAAAGATTATAAAAAAGGCGGCGGACATCCGCCGTCTTTTGAAACAATGACCAAAGGCCTTACAATAATTTATATCGGCAACGGCAAAGGAAAAACTTCTGCTGCTGCCGGACTTGCGGTCCGAGCAGCCGGCACCGGCTTTAAGGTTTTGTATTTGCAGTTCGTGAAAGGCGACTGGCCTTCGGGCGAGCGCGAAGTTCTGAGCAAGCTTAAGAATGTGGACGTGAAATTGATGGGCCGGGGCTTTGTCGGCATCCTGGGAGATCGCAAGCCCATCCAGGAACATATTAAAGCGGCCAAAGACGCCATGAAAGAATCGATTAAAGCCCTCAAATCAAAAAAATATGACTTGGTGATCTTGGATGAGGCCATCTCAGCAATTGAATCCAAACTTCTGACAGTTGATGATGTTGCCAAGATCATCAGATCCAAACCTGCAGAAACTCACCTCTGCCTGACCGGGCATAAACAGTTCAAAAAATTGATCGATATGGCTGATCTGGTGACTGAGATGAAGATGATAAAGCATCCATATTATCAAGGCATCCTCGCACTGCGGGGCATTGACTACTGACAGCGAAGCTGTCATCCCCGACCTAATCGGGGATCCAGAACTATGAAATCATATTTTGTTTATATTTTAGACAGTAAGCGAAACGGAACTCTGTACATTGGAATTACGAGAGATTTGATTAAACGAGTTTATCAACATAAACAAAAATCCGTAAAAGGCTTTACAAAAAAATACGATGTGAATACTTTAGTTTATTATGAAGAAACTCCTGATGTTGAAAGTGCAATCAAAAGAGAAAAACAACTGAAGAAATGGAACCGAAAGTGGAAATTAGAACTGATTGAAAAGTTTAACCCTAAATGGCAAGATTTGTATCAAAATTTGCTTTAGAACTGGATTCCCGCTTTCGCGGGAATGACAATCTATATATGATTTACAAAAATGAGCGTCATCTGCTAAAATTGTTATGCAAAATTAATCCTATACAATGAATAATCTGGGAAGAAAACTTGAAATATTCGTTATTGTCACAGTTATTGCCTTCATCGGTATTATTTATGCTTTTAAGCAACAGCCGGTTTTGGCCCCAACCACAAATAACCCCAATGTTGCTCTGACCAACCAGGATCTCAATATTCCATCCACGGGCCAAGCTTCGGTTAATCCTGCGGCCGGCGGTCAAACACAACAACAAGTTCAAGTACCCAGCAGCGTTGTTGAATATCAGGGACAAGACGGAAAAAATGCCTTAGAGCTTTTGGAAGCCGATCATAAAGTGGACGCCAAGCATTATTCGTTTGGGGATCTGGTGACGGGCATTGACGGGATCACGCCGGATGCACAGCATTTCTGGGCCATGTACGTGAACGGGAGTTTTTCGCAACTGGGAGCATCCGCTTACATCACAAAATCTACAGATAATATTAAATGGGAAATTGACGCGGTCGTAGATACCACAAAATAAATGCTACCATATTTCTTTATCTTTTTCGGCGCACTGTTGCGCGTGATTCCTCACCCTGCCAACTTTGCGCCGATCGGCGCGACTGCTTTGTTCGGCGGGGTTTATCTGAAAAAAAGATACGCTTTGCTCCTGCCGCTGGCGGCTATGTTTATTTCTGATATTTTTATCGGATTTGATTCTCTGCAGTCGCGGCTGGTGATTTACGGCAGTTTCCTCCTCATTGGTTTGATCGGCCTATATATTCGCAACCACAAAAATGTTTTTACTGTAGTCGGCGGATCTTTGCTGGGTTCAACATTATTTTATCTGATCACCAATTGCGTGCTGTTCTATTCCACGAAAATGTATCCGCATACCTGGGCCGGACAGATCGCATCTTATACGAATGCCATTCCGTTTTTTGGAAATACATTGTTAGGAGATCTGTTTTATGTCGGAGTATTATTCGGAGCATACGAATTGATATGGTCATTCGCGTTAAAGTACAAACGAGAGCCTCAAGCGAGCGGATCGAACAATTAGGCTTGGAAGAATATAAAGTTTGGGTCACGGTTCCGCCCGCTGATAACCAGGCCAATAATGCCGTGATCGATCTTTTGGCTGATCACTTTAATACTTCGCCATCTAAAATCCGCATCCGTTCAGGATATAAAAGCGCTCATAAACTGATTGAAATCGAATTATAACTCGGCCAGGGCAGTGGTCGGTTTTTACTATTGACTTAGTCAGCAAATATTGGTATATTATAAAATCGCAGTTCTTCTCAGATCTACGGAGGATGTTGGAATGGTGACTAAGTTTCGTTTGTTTTTCGCGGTAGTTTGTCTGTTGTTCCCGAGCTTGTGCTCGGCCGCTGATTACGTCACGCACGTGATCAAAAAGGGTGAGAATGTCAGCAAGATCGTGCTGAAGCTCACCGGCAGCAACAATTACCTGAAAGACGGAATTGTTGTTGCTATTATTGTGAACGGAAAGGACACGGGCAGGGTTAGGCCGAAGGAAGAGCTTGGTGTGGTATATCCCGGTTGGGAAGTGCGCATCAAGACCGACTTGGCAAAGACGGAACCGGTAAAAGGTTCCGCAGGCAAGACTTTCGCGCAAGTGTGCAAAGGATCTTCGGATCTTCGCTGCGCGCAAAAGTTGGCTTTGCTCAACGGCAACATCACGTCAAAGATGTCCAAGCGTGACATCGCGTCGCGCTTGTCCAAGACTTTGACCGACGACGTTTACGCGTTGCCGGGAATGTTGGCTGCTTCTACGGTTTCTGCCCAGGTTCCAGTTCAGGTGCCAGTCGTGGCGAAAGTTGAAACGCCGCAACCGACCAAGGCTCCTGCTGCACCCGCACCTGCGGAGGTGCCGGTTCCGCCACCAGCAGTCGCTGCTCCGCGTGTAACACCAGCGTCAGCAGCAGATAAGCCTCCAGATAAACCTCCATCAGCAGCCACAGCCGCAGCAGATCAGCCAGCAGCAGTCGCAGCAGATCAGCCAGCAGCAGTCGCAGCAGATCAGGCGGCTTCATCATCATCGAATTCTTCTCCGCCAACAGCACTCATCTACATAATAGCCGCAGCAGCAATAGTCGGGGTTATCGTCCTGGGTATTGCCTGGCACTTGTACATCAAGAAAGCAAGAGCAGACAATGCGCTTCAAGCGGGCTTAGCAGATATACGGCTGGAAGAGCTTCGGGAGTTGAAGGGGCGCGTACAAGAATTTGTCTCGAGGTTCGAGATGTTCTTTAAGCACTACCTGAACGCAAACGCCAACTCGGTTGAGATTTTGCCTGAATACTTGCCTTGGAACGGAAAGGGAGTAATTCGGATCGTGCCCCAGAAAGGCAACTATCCGAATCTCACCAACCACAAGGTTGATCTTGACTGTGATTTAGCTAAATTCAACGAAACGTTCCCTAATGAGCCGTTTACGTTCAAGGAGCCTTTCGTTGACGATAAACCGGGTGTTTGTGTGCCCTTTGTGCACGCCGGAGGTGATCTGTGAAGCCAGTGATGCTGAGCCTTGGAGGTTGCGGGGTAAGTATTGGCAAGGATTTCGGGAAAACAATCTCCGCCAACGCTGCTGAGACCGAGAGAGTCGAAGATCTGATTCGAGCTAGGAAAAAAGCGGAAGGCAAGGAATTTCCTGCTGACAAAATCTGGTACTCGACACTCGTCAGGTCGTTTCTTGACATCTTCTTCATTGACACGCTCAAGGCTGAGGTTGCGTTCGCACCCGAAGGCCGTTCACTCGTGATCGGCGATGGCGAGGGGAGTGGACACGATCCGAAAGCCGGGCGGGAAGCTTTCGAGAAAGCGAAAGACAAGGTCTCGGCAATTCTGCGGCCCTACGACACCGCGTTGATCACCGGTTCGCTGAACAAAGGCACGGCGGCGGGCGGGTTGGAACCATGTTGCGATTTGGCTCTTAGCCTCAAGATGTTCACCGTCGCGATCGTGGTCTTTCCCGATATCGAAGAGGTGTCGAAAGAGCAGTACAATTTCGCGATCGACACCCTAACGAGATTGGCAGAGAAGAACGTTCGTTGTCTCGTGATCAACAATGCCACGGCCTACGCACTCAAGATGCCCAAAAAAAAGGCGTGGAAAGAGCTGAATCGGGCCGCTGTCAGGGGCCTGATTACTATGTTCTACACCTTCATCCAGGGCCGAGAAGCTGACGGCAAGGACACGCTTCGCGTCATGAGCGGCGGCGGCAACTTCAAGGTGGGTCGCACCATCTGGACTCCCGAGATGGAAAAATCTCCTGATCGGGAGAGCCTGATCATTAAGGGAGCTCGAGAAGTGATCGAGAATCCGTACTATGATTTTGAGGGCCACATTGGTCGGGCGATCATCACGAACCTTGGACCAATGAATCAGGATACCACGAAAGGTTTTCGAAAGCAGATCGCGGTGATCGCCCGCGGCGAAAAGAACATGCTGGACTACAAACCGATCTTTACCGGTACGGAATTTACAAACCCGCCGGCCGAGATCGCCGGCATGTTCTGTGCCGCCCCTAAGGATGGCCAAGTGTTCAAACCTCAGGAAGTCTTGTGGAAGACTCCAACCCTGGTCATGCCCGATGAGTATACCGAAGGATACGAGGACGAAGAAGAGGAGCCCACAGAGACTCGGGTCGGAATCACCGTTAAGCCTATTGAGGCGCCGTCAGAAGAAGAGTTTCATCGAGAACCCGTTCACCTTAGGGCGGTTCCACCGCAACCAACGACACCTGTGCGTGTTACCGTCGGTCCGATCAGCTTCCAGAGATGGATTTCAGGAATGAACTCCGACGACCCGGTTTGTATCAGCGCCGCCGGAGAAGCGGGAGTGCTCAGCGACTTGGTCAAGCCCAACTTGCCTGAAGTCGTGGAGTGGACATCCATACTCCAGTTCCGAAACTTGATCAGTAATGGACTGGTCTCGAAGGCCAATCAGGACTGGATCTACGGATTCTGCATGGAGAATTCCGTCAAACTGAGGGCCGATTCGTTCTTCGAAGTGAGGCTCGAAGGATACAGCCGGAGATTTCAGCTTCACAGCATCGGCGCGCAGCAGCTCGAGCTGGTCAAGGATGATGTGAGCAACGATCAGCAAAAGCGGATGATCCGTTTCCTCAAATCGATCGCCCAGCTCTGGGGTCCGGAAAAAGCCATGGCTCTGCTTAGCGTGGAAAATTCCCGTAAGCATCCAGCGCCACAAGAGTCGGTGGGTTAACGCCGCCGCAACCCAACGCCATTCCAAACTTTTAATCCTATCTTAGGTTACAGCCATGATAGGGTTAGCTCCTGTTCCTTGTTATGCACATATGTTGCAGACTGGGACAGGATTTTTTTTTGCTTATTTTTATGTTAAAATTAGCTTATGTCAAAAGATATCCCCCAAGTCCTCAAAGGCTTTCGCGATTACTTGCCTCAGGAGCAGATAGCGCGGAAGAAAATGATCGCAAAAATTTCCGAAGTTTTCGAACGCTTCGGCTTTGCTCCTATTGATACGCCGTCTCTGGAACCATATGAACTTTTGGCCGGCAAGATCGGCGAGGACGAAAAATTGATCTATCGCTTCATGGACCAGGGCGAACGTGAAGTGGCCCTGCGCTACGATCTGACTCTGCCATTGGTGCGCGTGGTGACCAATAATTCGAATTTGCCGAAACCCTTCAAGCGTTACCAGATCGCCAATGTCTGGCGCGCGGAAAAACCGCAGAAGGGCCGGTTCCGGGAATTGATGCAGTGCGACGCGGATATTGTGGGCTCAGATTCCCTGATCGCCGATGCGGAAGTGATCGCGACATTGAACGAAGCTTTCAGATCTTTGGAAGTCGGCGAGGTCGTGGTCAAGTACAACAACCGGCAGATCATTGACGAGGTTTTGGGCGAAAGAAAATTTGTCACGAGCGATATTGCCAATTTTTTGCGCCTGATCGACAAACTCGATAAATTAGGAGAGAAAACAGTGGCTGAGCGGATCAAGCAGGCCGGATTTAATTTCAAACTGAGCGAATACCGCTCCGAAATGCAGAAAAAAGGCAAAAAATTCATTGCTGAGTTTGAAAGTTTGCTGGGCAGTTTCGGTATGGACAATTTTCAGTTTGACCCGACATTGGCGCGGGGATTGGATTATTACACCGGTATGATCTTTGAATTCGTGCTGAAAGCCAAACCGGAGTTCGGCTCAATTGCCGGCGGCGGGCGATATGATAATTTGATCGGCAAGATCTCCGGCAAGGAAATGCCCGCTGTGGGCGGCTCGATCGGCTTGGACCGGCTGTTTGCTGCGCTTTCCGATTCAGGCAAGATCGCGCCTCAAACTGCCGCGGAAGTGATCGTGTTTAATATGGATAAGGATTTGATTCCCGATTATCTTAAAATTGCGACCACATTGCGCAATGCCGGCATTGATACGGAATTTTATTTTGAAACCGCAAAACTTGATAAACAGTTTAAATATGCGGAAAGTAAAAACATGCAGGTGGCGGTAATTTACGGCGCGAATGAGGCTAAAAAGAGGAAAGTGAATATTAAAAATTTGCGGGAAAAAGAACAAAAGACCGTAGACCTGGATGATCTGGTCACGGAAGTGAAATCAATGTTGTGGTAACTTCTCCTCCTTTGGCATGACCCTCAATAAGTCCAAAATTTTTTTGATCCTTTGCTTGGGCTTGATATTCGGAGTATTTTTGGGGCGCTACATCAACTACGAAACCATGGCTATACTGGCCATGGTTTTTATAATTGTCGCGACAGTCGGCTGGAATAATAAATTAGCCGTAGTTATCGGCTTGGCCGGACTTGTCATGATCCTCGGCAGTTTAAGGTTCAAGCAGGATTTTGCCCAAAACGATATTGCTCAATTTTATGGCCAAAAAGCGCAGGTTACCGGAATCATCTCAAGCGAGCCGGATATCAGGTCTGACAAAATTTATTTAACTTTGGGAAATTTAAAAGTGAATGAAAAATCTATTCATTCAAAATTACTGCTGACTGTGAACCGGTTCCCTGAATATGAATACGGCCAGAAGCTGAGTTTTGAAACCAAGATCTCCGAGCCGAAAGAATATCCGGATTTTTCCTATAAAAATTATTTATCACGATTCGGCATTGATGCCGTCGCCTACATGCCCAAACTGAGCGTGGCTGCGGGCAATTTCGGCAATCCTGTCATGCGGGAGATTCTGCTCCTTAAGAAAAAATTTACGGACCGTTTAAGCGATATTTTGCCGGAGCCGCAGAATTCATTTTTGGCAGGATTGCTTCTGGGCGCCAAACGCACGATCCCCCAAACCCTGACCGATCAGTTCAACCGCACCGGCACTTCGCATATTGTGGCTATTTCCGGGTTCAATATTACGATTATTGCAGCTGCCATGACCTGGATCCTGCAGTGGCTGGGAGTACGCCGGAGATTTTCTTTTTTATTTTCGGTTTTGGCAATTGTCATATTTGTCGTGATGACCGGCGCTTCGGCTTCCGCGATCAGAGCCGGGATCATGGGCATTTTGCTGCTGCTGGCCCTCAACGTTGGTCGCTTGAGCGTGGCTGCCAACTCCCTGGCATTTACCGCGGTGGTTATGCTTGCGATCAATCCGCAGATCCTGGTTTTTGATGTGGGATTCCAGTTGTCATTTGCCGCACTTCTAGGGATTATTTATATTTCGCCCGTGCTTGAGCCTCACTTTTCATGGCTGCCGCAAGTTCTGCGCCAATATTTTTTGGCCACTCTCTCGGCGCAGATCTTTACCCTGCCGATCTTGGTGTTCAACTTCGGGCAATTGTCGCTCGTGGCGCTTTTGCCGAATATTTTGGTGTTGCCCATTGTGCCGGTCACGATGCTGTTCGGATTTTTGACAGGCCTTGCAGGATTGATCTGGCTGAAGCTGGCTCTGCCTTTGGCCTGGGTGACGTATTTGCTTTTGACCTATATCATCAAGGTCATCGGATTGTTCGCGTCATTGCCGTTTGCCGCAGTTTCAATGCACATTAGTTTTTGGGCTGTGTGCGTCTATTACGCGATCATCTGCGCTTTGTTCTTCGGCCGAGGGTTTACAAAAATCGGATTTATTGCTAAACTTAAGGAAATTAAATTATTAAAAATATGAATACTTTAGGTAAAGTTTTAATCGCAATTGTCGTGGTCATTATTTTGATAGGCGGATATTTTTATTTCCGTACGAACAAAGCGCAGGCGCCCACCAACGATCAAGCTCAAACCACTCCAAACCCCACGCCGGCTCCTCCCACTCCTTCCCCGGCAGCCACTCCGCCGGCCAGCCCTGCGGCGTCGGCCGGTTCTGTGGCAACGATCGATACCAATATGGGAAGTTTTCAAGTGACGCTGGACGCAAAATCAGCGCCGCTGACAGTAGCGAATTTTATCAAACTCGCCAATGAGAATTACTGCAACAACACGAAGTTCCACCGCATTCTGAAAGACTTCGTGATACAAGGTTGCGATCCGAATTCGATCAAAGGTGATGTCTCGACCTGGGGCACGGGTGGTCCCGGTTATACTGTTCCTGCCGAGATCGGGCTGAAGGCGAACATTGGCGCGATTGGTATGGCATCAACCGCAGCCAAAGGACCTTCATCGGGCAGTCAGTTTTTTATAGTGACAACCGAGAGTCCAAACACTCACGCGTCCCTCGACGGAAACTACACATTTTTTGGCTATGTCACAAGCGGCATGGATGTAGTGACCAAAATCGCGGCAGTGCCGGTCCAGCCAAATCTGCAAGGCGAACCGTCTCTTCCCAATACGCCGGTTATAATTAATAAGATAACGATTAAATAAACCCCCACACCAATTGTGGCGGATAAAATAGAATTATGTTGAAACCAGAAAAAATTAATTTGCTAGAAACAATTTTGTTTTCTAAGCATTTGGTGTGGGGGTAAAATGCCCAAGGCGCATCCGAAAGAAGAAATAACATTTGTCATGGTCAAGCCTGACGGCGTCAGGCGCGGCTTGACCGGCGAGATCATCCGCAGGATCGAGCAGGTCGGTCTCAAGATCGTGGCTTTGGAAATGCATCAGCCCACGAAAGAAGAGATGGACAGCCACTATCCGAAAGATGAAGCTTGGATCACCAGGCTTGGGACCAAAACTTTGACCACTTACGAAAAATACGGCTATGACGCCATGGAAGAAATGGGCACCGCCAAAGCGGAAGAGATCGGACCGCACGTCCGCCGCTGGCTGGTGGATTATATGAGCTCGGGCCCGGTGGTAAAAATTGTGGTGCAAGGCATTCACGCCGTGGACATGGTCAGAAAGCTTTCGGGCAACACCCAGCCGGCGCTGGCTGAAATGGGCACGATCCGGGGGGATTTTTCAGTTGATTCCGCCGCTTCCGCCAATAAAGACAAGCGCGCGATCTATAATTTGATCCACGCTTCTGAAACCCCGGAAGAAGCGGCTCATGAAATTGAACATTGGGACATGAAGAAAAAGATCCGCAGCTATAAGCGGATGGACGAATAAAATACATTCCTATCTGCAGACTCTAAACAAAACAGCCGGAATTGGCTGTTTTTTATTGACAGCAGCGGCTGAAAATCTAGGATTGCAAGAATGATCCGTTCGCCGGCGTCCAATTTTCTGCCTATTGCCAGCAATAGGCAGTTTTCTTTTTGCCGAATTTGTTATAATATTTTATAAACAGGGGGAAGCATGAACGAGCCCGAAACTCTTTGCAGATTTTTGCTCCAGAAATTTCCGGACAAACTCATCCCGGATCAATACGGTTGCAGAGACTCGCGGAACTCTTCCCGCATTAGGGAAGATGATGAAGATATGGGGTTTACGGTTCGCGAACCGTTTGACGCCGAGGATCTGCGAAAGGCTATTTCCGATTTTTACGAGGCGCAGGGGCTGAACGTGAAACTGTATCATAAATCTTTCTGGCTGGAAAAAAACGGCGAGATCCACAAATTCGTCACTATAACTTACGACAGGAATCGGCTTAAGATATCGGTCAAGTCCTAAGCGGAAGCAAAGGGCTTTTCTTTTTGCAGATTTTGCTATAATGTCTGAGTAGTAATTTACAGAAAGTAATGCCTGAACTGCCAGAGGTTGAGACCGTGGTCAATGAATTGCGGTCGAAACTCAAAAATAAGAAGATCAAAGAGGTCCGGGTCCTGCTGCCGAAAATGGTGGCCATGGGACCTAAGACTTTATCTAATTTACGGAAACCCGGTGAAAATGTAAGCTCCGAATTCGCCCGTACTTTGAAAGGACAAAAGATCACTGATGTTTCTAGGCGCGCAAAGATGATCATTATTGACTTGGCCGGGAAGTTCGCGATCTTGGTCCATCTAAAAATGACCGGCCAGCTGATCTTTCTGGACAAGAAACATAAGGACAGACAAATTAAGCTTTTGAACATTGAAAATTACACGCCGGTCCGCCTTCCCGCCAAATCCACGCATGTGATCTTTGATTTCACTGACGGTTCCAGGCTTTTTTACAATGATTCCCGCCAGTTCGGCTACCTGAAACTGGTTACGGACAAAGAATTATCCCGGGTTCCGGAATTGCTGGGATATGGGCCGGAACCCCTGGATAAAAAATTCATTTACCTAGAGTTTGAAAAGCTTTTGCTGAAAAGATCCAACGCTTTAGTCAAACCTTGGCTGATGGACCCAGGCATCATTGCCGGCATCGGGAATATTTATTCTGACGAGATCTTGTATTACGCCAAGGTCCGGCCGACAAGAAGAGTAAAAAGCCTGTCAGATGCGGAAAAACACTTATTGTTCAAAGGCATTAAAAAGATCTTGCAGGATGCGGTGGATCATTACGGCTCATCGGTCGGGGATTTTGTCAGGCCAAGCGGGGACTGGGGAACTTACGGGCTTTTGCACAAAGTTTACGGCCGGGCGGGCGAGAAATGCAAAGTTTGTGGTAGTATTATAAAGAGCATAAAGTTTAACGGGCGGACAGGAAGTTATTGTCCCAAAGAACAGAAGTGAGCAATTTCAATTTTTCCTCTCCCTTGACGGGAGAGGATGTCGCGGAACGCGACAGGTGAGGGTGAATGAAAGAGCGTGTAAATATAGCCAGGAATTTAAGAAAGAGACAAACCACTCAAGAGAAAAAACTCTGGTTTTGGCTACAAGATCGAAGACTATTTGGATTTAAATTCCGCAGGCAGGTTAGAATTGACAACTATATTGCCGATTTTTGTTGTTTCCGAAAACGCTTAATTATTGAATTAGATGGCAGTCCGCATAATAAATCTGTTAATATAATTATGGATAGAGAAAGAGAAACATATTTGAGAAAGCAAGGATTTAAAATGCTTAGATTTTGGAATAGCGATTTAGACCGGAATCCTAAAAAAGTCCTTGAAAAGATTCTTTTGAATCTTATTCACCCCTCATCTGCCCTCCGGGCATCTTCTCCCGCAAGGGGAGAAGAAAAGAGGAAATAATACCATGCAGGACGAAAAATGGGAAGCGCTGAAAGAAGAATTGCACCGTAAATTCAAAGTGGAAGACGAGCACTTTGAGGATTTGACCATGGATTCAGCAGACGGCCCGGTGAAGCAGGGAAAAATCGAAGTTTTAATTTTTCCTACGCCCATGGGCAAAGTTAAATTAACCCGGGAATCCAAGCCGGTTGTTTTATCTAAGCGGGAAATTTATTCGCACCAGCAGGGAAAGTCGGCTCGAACTGAATACACTTTTTCAGAAACTGAATTTTCACACAAGATCAAAGCGTACAAATGGGACGATTATAACGACGAGTGGAAGGAGATCGATGCCGCAGGATTTAGCAGTTGAGACAAAAGAAAAACAAAACTTAGCCGAAGCCGTAATTTCAACTCTGGCATTTTTCAGTTTGTATAATCTGCCGCTTTCCGGGAAGAGGGTTTATGAATTACTTCTGGGAGTAAGATCGACCCAAAGAGACGTTGATAAAATGCTTTCATTTTTGGCAGCTAACGATCAGATCATCCAGGAAGGCAATTTGTTCGCGCTGAAAAAATGGGATCTGGGCCGACACAACGCCAATCAGCTGGAATTAACCAAAAAATGGCGGAAGATCGACAAATACTTTCATTGGCTGGCTGTTTTGCCGTTTGTCCGCCAGATCTCGGTGATCAACAGTTTGGCCTTAGGCACGGCTGACAGTGATTCTGATATTGATTTTTTTGTGGTCAGCAGACCCAACCGGCTGTATTTTGTCCGTTCCGTGATCATCGTTCTATTCCGCCTGCTCGGTGTGTACAAAACCCGGCAGCGGATCAAAGACCGGTTCTGCTTCGGTTTTTTCGTTTCTCAAAACCGTCAAAATTTGCAACCGCTGCTGATCAAACCGGAAGATCCTTATTTGGTTTTTTGGCTGGCTAGTATGCGGCCGATCCTGAACCAAACGGAATATGAATATTTTATGAAAGAAAATTCCTGGATCAAAACTTATTTTCCGAATTTCGAGCCGGCTTTGCGGCTGAATACGATTAAAGAACCGCATACCGCAATCAAGGTCATTAGGTTTATTTTGGAATTTTTGCTCTCGATCCCCGCAGCTTTGATTGAACCGCTCCTGGCCCGCATCCATATCAGCCATACTTTCCGACTTCCCGAGAACAGGGTTGCAGCTTCCACCACTGTGGCCAATGCCGACATGCTGAAACTCCACGGCTATGACGTGCGCGCAGAGATCGCTTACAGATACATTGAAGAACTGGAAAAGATAAAAAAAAGGCGAACCTAAGATCCGCCTACCAACATCTCGTCCATCTCAGCATTTTTACCAGTTTGTTTCTCGACCGGTTCGATCTGGATTTGTGCACGGAGATTGACGAAGCCGCTTTCTGGTTTTTGCGCAACCATTTCGGCGACGCGTGTTATATCGGCCTCGTCAAGCATTATTGTGAAGCAGATGGTTTTGCCGGTACTGTTCCGATGGGTCCATCCGAAAAAGATTTTTTCCATGCTAGCCCCCCTTAGTAAGCATATTGTAATTGAATTTTTAGGCTCTTGCAAAGCTTGCCGTAAAGTTATATAATAAACCAGCGAAAAAAATAAAAAATGCCTCGGGGCATTTTTTATTCAAGAAAGGAAATATATGAACATCAAACCCTTAGGCGACCGGGTTCTGGTCAAGCCTATCAAGAGCGAGGAAGTCACCAAGTCCGGCATAGTTTTGCCGGACACGGCCGAGAAAGAAAAGAAAGAGCAGGGCATAGTTGCGGCCATCGGGGACGGCGAAAAAATAAAGAAACTCCAGCTGAAGGTCGGCGACAAGGTCCTGTTCGGCAAATATTCGGGCGATGAGGTCGAAATGGACAAAGTAGAATATAAATTTCTTAAAGACGAGGATATCCTCGGGATAGTGGACTAATATGGCAAAAATGATCTTGAGCTCATCTGATGCTCGTGAAAAAATAATGATCGGCGTGGACAAGCTGGCGAACATCGTCAAAGTCACTTTGGGTCCCAAGGGCCGCAACGTCATCCTGGACAAAGGTTACGGCAGCCCGACCATCACCAATGACGGCGTGACCATCGCCAAGGAGATCCAGCTGGAAGACAAATTTGAAAACGTCGGGGCGCAGCTGTTGCTGGAAGTGGCGGAAAAAACCAATGATGTGGCCGGCGACGGCACGACCACGGCCACGGTTTTGGCGCAAGCCATTCTCTACCACTGGAAAGAATTGCGCAATCAGGCGGATGTTCTGTCGGTCAAGCGCGGCATTGATAAAGCCGTGGTTTTCGTCGTTGACGAGCTGAAGAAGGTCAAAAAAGACGTAAAAACCTCGGAAGAGATCGCGCAAGTGGCTACTATCTCATCCTTGGATCCGGAAGTCGGCAAGCTCATTGCCGAGGCTATGAACGAGGTCGGCAAGGACGGCGTCATCACAGTTGAGGAAGGCCAGACCATCGGGCTTCAGAAAGAAGTGGTAAAAGGCATGCGGTTCGATAAAGGATTTGTGGCTCCCTACATGGTTACCAATCCCGAGCGCATGGAAGCGATCTGGGAAAATCCGTATATTTTGATCACTGATAAAAAGATCTCCTCCATTCAGGATGTCCTGCCGCTTTTGGAAAAAGTGGCGCAGAGCGGCAAAAAGGATCTGGTTGTTATCGCCGACGATATTGAAGGCGAGGCTTTGACCACTTTTATCGTCAATAAATTGCGCGGAAGTTTTAATGCTCTGGCGATCAAAGCTCCCGGATTCGGCGACCGCAGAAAAGAAATGCTGGCGGATATCGCCGTGCTGACCGGCGGCGAAGTCATCACCGAGGAACTGGGACTGAAACTGGAAACCACAACTCTGCAGCAGCTGGGCCAGGCGCGCAGGGTCATCGCCAATAAAGAAACTTCCACGATCGTGGACGGCGCGGGCGACAAGAAAAAGATCGAAGACCGCGTGACGCAGATCAAGACCGAACTCAAGAATTCCACTTCCGACTATGAAAAGGAAAAATTGCAGGAACGGCTCGCCCGGCTGGCCGGAGGCGTGGCCGTGATCAAAGTCGGAGCCGCCACTGAAACGGAAATGAAGGAAAAGAAATTCAAAATTGAAGATGCGCTCAATGCCACCAAGGCCGCGGTTGAGGAAGGGATCGTCGCCGGCGGCGGCGCAGCCCTGGCAAAGATCGCGCCCCAGCTGGAAGACTTCGGCAATTCGGTGACAGCCGCGGAAAAGATCGGGGTCATGATCGTGCGCCGCGCAATTGAAGTGCCTTTAAAGCAAATTGCCATGAACGCGGGACTTTCCGAATCATCCGTGCTTTCTGAGGTCCAAAGATCCGACAGCAACACCGGATTTGATTTCGGATCGTTTGATGCGAACAATTGGCGCTCAGGCCTCAAAGATCTTATCGCCGCAGGCGTCATTGACCCGGTGAAGGTCACGCGTACTGCGCTCCAGAACGCCGCATCGGTGGCCGGCGAACTTCTGACCACTGAAGCAGTGGTCGTGGACAAGCCTGAGCCCAAGCAGTCAGCCCCTCCAATGGGCGGCGGCATGGGAGGCATGGGCGGAATGGATTATTAAGAGAAGAAAATAGTAAGTAGAAAATAGAAAAGATTAGGTTTAGGCCTAGTCTTTTTCGTATTTGCGAGGAGGCCGTAGGCCGACGCGGCAATCTATTCCAATGATTAGATTGCTTCGTCGCTAACGCTCCTCGCAAATTCGATCCTCGATTATTATAATCAAACCATACCAGCATAACCTTTTTGGCCAATCTAAGCCTTTAATAATTTCTTTTTTGGCTAATATTAGCCTTTATTGACATAAAGCTGGGTATAAGGCTTGACAAAACCGGCATTTAAGTGTACAATTGACTATTACCTTACCAATATGAATAATAGTACTTATTCGTTCAGGACCGAGTAAGTATGAGCAATTTAATGGTCCTGCGGGACCATTTTTTGTTTCCACCATTCTGGGGGCTTATCTTGATTTAGCAGGAAAAATCAACATTTGTCCTCAAGCAATCATGCTTAAGCACCCAGAATCGTGGAAGTAATGACAGTTCGTTTCTCTCACCTAAAAGGTGGGGAGGTTCAGATGGAGAAGATTTATTGGGTTTCTCGTCAGAAGATGTCGCTCGGCCAGATCAAGGCCGTTCGGGAAATCCACGGCGATGACGTTAAGATCATTAAGGATCGCGTCGTGTTCAAAACCACCGAAGCATTCGGCGAGTATCTCGCGGAACACCATGATGGATTTACGTACACGACAGCCGAGACGTCACACTGCCTCTGGGCCGCGGTTAACGGTCACCAAGAGTTCGGGGTTTTTGAGAACCACGCATTGAGACGAAAGGATGATGCATTGGAACTCAAAGCCGTATACCATGTCGTTCGAGTGAGCAACCGAGTTGAATTTCAGCTTGCTTGGACAAGTCGGCGGTACCGAAAAGAGCGGTATATGCAGCGACAGAGACAAGCTACTCGAGGTTAACGGAGGAAGTCACAAACGGCTTGGCGGCCGCAAGTTCTACACACCGGTTGCTCATCAGTAGCAACCACAACGAACTGCGCCAACAGTTCTCTCTCCCTTGAATCTAAAAACAATTTGGATTCAAAGAAGAGAACATTAAAAATTAGATATTAGAAATTAGTAATTTTCTCATTTGTTTCCGCGAATGTTGGGCTGTTATCAGGTTTAAGGGGGTCAAATAAACTTTAGCCCGTTACTTGCCTGATAGCACCCAGTATCGCCGAAACAAAATACTCAATTCAAAAAGAGGTCAGCATGACAGCATTTATCGTCTTCGCTCTCGGGTGGCTTGTGATCTGTCAGGCGGTGAAGTTCTACCGCCAGAAGCCGACGTTGCTTCCGCTTCGTTCGCTCGATACGAAGCAGGAGCAATCGGTCTACGCCGCGATGAAGTCAATCTGCGGTAAATAGGAGGAGTTAGAATGTCCCAGTATATCTTGAAGATAGACAGCAAGACCGAGGCGCTGGTCGGATGGGATCCGCCGCTGCAGTCGTATTTCGGCCAGATCTACATGATCGATGAAGACGGCGAGCGCATCGACATCTACGAGGAGAACGGCGAAGAGAAGGACGGCACGATCTTCTGGATCGGTGCCACGCCGCCGCGAATCGATAACGTTGAAGAGTTGGCGCGCAAGCTGTCACCATACGTGCGCTTGTCGGATGACTTTCGCACCTATCTCTTTCTCGATCAGACTCAAAACCGTTAGCTCCCGTGCATCGATCGGGAATCCCGCCAAAACAAAGACAGCAGGCTTGAACCCGTTTTCAAGCCTGCCTCTTCCTAAGTTTTCTAAAGCTAGAAGATTTTGGAAGGGAAATAATTCCCGAGTTCTTTGGCTCCTAGCTAAATAGTGAGGGTGATATGAAATTGATCGGCATCGGAGAATTCGTGAAAAGACAGACTCCGGAATCGCGGTTCTCGCATTTTGAAGGCGGTTGGGAGACTCTCATCGCTATGGTCGAAGAACGCTTCAAATCCGCTTCTAACGGGTATCGCGAAGGAGAGAAGGATGTCCCGGTTTCGTCAAAAGGGTTTTTCACAAGTGTCGTCGAAGTAACGGACGAAACGCCTTTAAAGGCAACTTTCGAAGCGCGCCGAGATGGTGAGAGTAAACTTCTCGTAGTTACCGCACTCGGCGGCGTGAAGATGCCGGCTAAGGGTGTGGTGGATATCGTTATCCGTCACCGCGATTCTCTAGATAAAGATCACGGGCCCGTCGGCGATCACGAGTGGGAGATCATTTCATTCGACGCATGTCCAGCCGAAGAACGGGTACCCATGCATCCGGTGGCCATGGCTCGCGACATGCTGGGCCTACCCGGTGGGACATATTCTGACTGGTATACCGCCGAGCAATTCGCAATAGCAATCGAGTACTGGTCGACTCATGCGATGCGCGGATAGATAATTTACAGGAGGAAGTTCGTGTGTGCGAAGTTTGCGAGACAGTCAATAACCGTCTCGCCTCTTCCTAAGTTTTCTAAAGCTAGAAGATTTTGGAAGGGAAATAATTCCCGAGTTCTTTCCTAGTTTAAGTCAAGAAGGTGACATGAAGCTGAATCGGACTAAAATTGATGGGTACGTCAACCTTTCGCTCAATTGTGCCATGGTGATATTTGCCATCGTATTGTTTGCAGACGTAGTGATCATTATCTTTGTAAGGTAATATGGGTCCCTTGTCACAGCAAGAAAGAAGTACAGAATGAACGATAGAATGTTTCAATGGCTGTTCTTGGAACAGAACGGCACGCACGTCATAGCGCTCACCGGAATCGTGCTGGCCTTGGCCATTTGTGCCATCGCGATGCTCATCCGCAGCCCGCAACAATAAAAGGAGTTCACAAAAAAAAACGGCTTGGCGGCCGGATTAATAAACATTAGGTTGCTCAATAGAGCACCAAAAGAACTGCCCGCCAACAGTTCTCTCTTCCCTTGTACTTCATCCGCCATTAATTTCGCGGAGAATGGAGTTCAGAGGATCGGAATCCTGTTTCTTAATGTAAGAACAAAACGAAAGAAAAAATTGAATAAATTTGTTTCTAGAATGCGAGTGTAGTTAACTAAAGTTAAGAGAGAATCACTGAATATCAGTCTCGAACCTATAACAGTTAAGTACATTCAATTGTGAAAACAAAGGAATTGCTCCCACTATTCTGAATACTTAAAAGTTGTAACACGGATATCTATTTGCCCCGTAAAGTTCACTAAGCATTCAGAGTTGTGGGCAAGCAATCAAGCTCCCGCAAAAGAGTTTCCCAAGCACGAGGGTCCACATGGTTCGTAAAACGATCGGCTACGTTCTTGTCACATTGCCTGTCTACGTCGTGTTGATGCTCGTGTTCTACAAGAGTGCAGGCGGATTGTTCCTGATGATCACGGGCTTGCCGCTTTACCCGGAGATGCTCGGTATCATGATGATCTTAGCTTTGATCCTCATGTTGTGGGGCATTATCCTGGCGAAAATCAAATTCTAAGGTCAGCAATTTTTTGTAAACAGCTCAGTTAGCGCATATGGCGCGTGAGGCACATGTGGAAATTAAATGGGACGAGCAGGCACAATACAATTGTGTCTTGCTCGATGGCACCGAGGAAGCAGGCGATGTTATTGTAATGGCCCGGGCGAACAAGGCGATTACTTCCTTCGCGGGGATAGAGCTATATTACGTCTTTTTTTCCTCTGACGAAGCGCATGAGGTAGTCTCAGAGCCTCAGCTCATTCGCGCATTGGAGATCAAATCCCTGGAGCCCCTTTCCGAAGATTTGCGGAAGTGCTTCAACCCCAAATGTAAGTCCAAAAAACCTTTCATTTGGAAAAAGGGCTGGCTGACCTGCACAAACTGCGGCTCGAACAATTGGACTCGAGTGGCCAACAAGGATTAAGGAGGAAACCGCAGGCATAGCGCTTGCGCATGGTCTTGAGCCATGAATTTTAACCGGATGTCTTCCCAAGAAAGACATCCCCATTCCCTTGGACCCAAAGCGATTTGGATCCAGAGGAGTTGTACGGAAAAAACGGAAAGTTTTAGGAGGATTTATGAAGATGGTCTATGGCGGCAAGTGTCTCACATTGGCGGAGATTGAGGTATTTTGTGGTGTGAGGACCTTCGACGACGCTACTGGTTTCTCGATGCAAGACAACGCCCGGATATTAGTGCACTTGAATGGGGATGACAGGGCGAAACCGTGCGCCGGTTGCAATATCCGCCGCCGCAAGGTTCAAAACGAGCTCGATTCGCAACCCGTGAAGAGGTGAATCATGACGAATGATGAAGAAGACCCGAAGCCTCTCACCGATAGGCAATTACTGGTCATCATGATCATTTTTATTGCCGTAGGTATCGCCGCCGTCGGCCTGGGGTATCTGGCCGCGCACAAGGAAGAATTATGCAACAAACTTCCCGTGCAGTTGGCCAATGTCTGCCTGAGCAGACCTTGAGGTGAGAGATGGAATACCATGGCGAGCGGTGCATGACGGACGACGAGGTGACCGACTATGTCGAATCAGTAAGGACCGGCAAGCCCGTCCGCTCGGCATTTGGCGAGGTCAAGCGTCTCATGTTTGACCACATCGCGGAATGCCGGCTATGCCAGATAAAGGCGCGGGCTGAGCGGAACCTTCAGGACTGGCTCGACCAGCTGGAGATGTGACATGCAACCCGCCAAAACAAACCCCAAGACAGCAGGCTTGAACCCGTTTTCCAGCCTGCTCCCTTCCCCTGGACCCAAATCAATTTGGATCCAGAGGATCGGAAAGTAATTTTACCCTGTTCCTCCTGCTTGAACGCAAGAGAGAAAAGGGTTAGAATACTCCCGAACCGGCGGCGCTCGTACACTCGGCGTTCGGAAACCCGGAAACTTAGTTTCTGACGGAGTGGAGCATGATCACAATCGTCGTCGTTCGTCTGCCCAGATTCACGTCTTCGCGCATCTACCGCCGAATGACCATTTGGCTCGACCGCATCTATCTCTGGTTTGAAGATTTTTTACCGGAGGATCAGAAGTAGTTGCAAACACCAAAAGAAGCGGGATCCCAGCCCCGCTTCAAAAACTACTTGGAGGCACCAATATGAAGGAGTTAGCCAATGTTATTTTGGCCTTCGGCATCCCCGCTTTGATAGCCAGCCTTGTGCTGGATTGGTGGGTTAAGCCAAAAGTTACGCGCAAGAAGGGGAATGAGTAAGTCAGTCAACATCGACTGTCATTCCCCGCCCGTTTCCCAAAGTTCTCAGTTATCTGTCGGTGAATTCTGAAATTTTGTTTACAAAATGTCAGAAACTCCTGTTCACCGACAGATATTTGAGAATTTTTTTAACCCCACACCAAAATTTTTGGTGTGGGGTTTTATTTGACCCTAATGGTCTTTTATGTTATACATCTATAGTAATTTTAAATAATTCAACGAAAAAATATGGCAGTTCCAAAGAAGCATAAAACCCGGTCGGGCCGGAATCAGAGACGCTCGCACGATCATCTGAAAGCATCCGCATTGTCGGTTTGCAAGAATTGCAATTTTCCAACTTTGCCCCATGAAGTTTGCAAGAACTGCGGTTACTACAAAGGCCGCCAAGTGATCAAGGTCAAAGTCAAGAAAGCAAAGAAGTAGTATGGCCAACAGGCATTTATCCCGCACGGTGGCAATGCAATCTTTATATGAGTGGGACTTCAACGAGCGCGTAAGGCCGCTTTTGGCGATCACGGAATTCAACGTCAAACAGTTTGCGCCCGGGCTCGATGATCCCGCTTTTATTTTTGAGCTGATAAACGGAGTGGAAAAGCACTTGGAGGACATTGACAAGATAATCGTCAAAACGGCCCCGGAGTGGCCGCTGGAGCAGATCACGGTCATTGACCGGAACATCCTGAGACTGGGGATCTACGAGCTGATGTTCAGCAAAGAGGTGCCGCCGAAAGTGGTGATCAATGAGGCGGTGGAGCTGGGCAAGGCTTTCGGGGGGGGAGAGCAGCGGCAAGTTCATCAACGGAGTGATGGGAACCCTCTACAAGCAGCTGCCGGAAGAAGAGAAGCTGGCAGGGGAAGCCCGGGAGAAAGAAACAAAAGAAGATAAAGAAAAAGAAGCGCCTAAAGCATAAGGCGCTTTTATGTTCGAAAAATCTTATCCCTGTCAGAATTATTTAGGTGAATTTGCGAGGAGCATTGCTCCGAAGCAATCTAATCTATGCAAGACAAGTTATCGTTTGTTTACATAATGACAAATTATACAAATACTGTTTTATATACCGGTTCTACCGGTAAGAGTTTGAAAGAACGGATATGGGAGCATAAACAAAAACTGGTCGAAGGTTTTACAAAGCGATATAATATCAACAAATTAATTTATTATGAAGTTTATAGTGATTTAGAGTCAGCACTTAATCGAGAAAAACAAATCAAAGCAGGGTCTCGAAATGACAAAGTAAAATTAATAGAAAGTCTTAACAAAGACTGGAAAGATCTTTATGAAGACTTGGATTAGAATTCCACGTGAATATGACGCATTTGCAAGGAGCGCAGCGACGAAGCAATCTAATCCTTAGATTAGACTGCCACGCAACCGCCTAAACTAGGCTTAGGAATTGCGGTCGCTCGCAGATGCGGTTTTGGGACTCGCGAATTGTTTATAGCATTTTTATAATTAATTAATAGCCGATAAATCGGCTGACTACAATAATTTTATGATAAAGCGAATTCGATATATTTTTTTCATGATTGCTCCCGTTTGTATTTTATTTTTTCCATTGCTGGCGCTTGCTGATGCGGACCACCTGGTCATCAGCCAGGTGCAGACAACCGGCGGGCCCGGGAAAACCACTAATGATTTTGTGGAAATATATAATCCCACATCAGCCGATATTGACCTGTCCGGCATGCGCCTGGTAAAAAGAACCAAGACCGGCACGACTGACACCTCTCTGAAATCCTGGACTGACTCTACGATCGTGCATCCGCATGGATTTTATTTGTGGGCCAATTCTTCTTTTACGGATATCGCGGCAACGCCTGATGTTGCGACCACGGGCAGTATTGCGGATGACAATGGCGTGGCGCTACGCAGTGGCGCAGAGGATACGGGCACCATCATTGATAGCGTTGCATGGGGATTGGCGGCAAATGCATTTGTGGAAGCATCGGCGTTCGCTTCCAATCCTGCGGCGAATCAGAGTCTGGAACGAATGCCGGGAGCTGACCTTGGCAATGGCGCTGATACCAATAACAATGCCGCTGATTTTTTTCTGCAAGCCACCGCTCATCCGAGGAATTCACAAAGCCCGGCTGTGCCGGCAATTACCGTAGAGCCCCCGCCTGCCGAGCCGCCACCCGCGGAACCGCCTCCTGCTGAACCTCCGCCACCGCCACCACCGCCCAGCCCGCCGGCTGATGATCAGCAGCAGTCAGGCGGCGGAGGTCAGGCAATGCCGGTTTATTCATCCGATATTTTGATCTCAGAATTCCTGCCGAATCCGGACGGTCCTGATGCGGGAGCGGAGTGGGTGGAACTTTACAATAACTCGCCCGCTGATGTGGATCTGGGCGGCTGGATCATTGATGATGAATCGGCCGACGGCTCTATCGGCTCTTCCGCCTATACTATTCCTGCCGGAGTTTCCGTTTTGGCCAAGAGTTATTTGGCCATCGATCTGCCAGACTCGGCTTTTGTGCTGGATAATACCGGAGGTGATAATTTAAGAATATTTTGGCCGAGTAAAACTTTATTCAAGCAGGTCAGTTACAATGACAGTGCGAAAATTGACATTGCCTATGCTCTGAAAACGGACGGGATCTATGCCTGGACACAATTCCCGACCAAAGGCGAGCCCAATCAATTCATAGAAAGTTCCGAGACCGGAATTACTGCGGCTGCGCAAACTTTGATAAAGATCAATGAAATTTTTCCCAACCCTGCAGGTCCTGATTCCGGTGCGGAGTGGGTGGAGGTTACAAATAATGGAACTGAGCCGGTATATTTGCATAATTGGACTCTGGATGACGGGTTGGTCGGCAGTGATATTGGTTCATCAAGCTACAAGATCCAAAGCCCGATAGTTTCTCCCGGAGGCTTTGCCGTGCTGGTCATTCCGGCAGGCAAGTTCAGCCTGAATAACACTTCCGATACGGTACGTCTGTTCAATGAAAATAATGTTTTGATCGATTCGGTGGCGTATGAAAATGCCGCAGAAGATCTAAGCTGCGCTTTTGTGAACGGCAAATGGGTTTGGGGCGACCCAACGCCCAATGCCGCGAATATCCGGTCCGAATCGGTACCAGAACCGCAGCAGATCTCAATTCTCATTAACGAACTTTTTCCTGAACCATTAAGAAAGAGCCAGCAGGAGGAATTCATAGAATTATTTAACCCGGGTGCGGAAGATGTGGATCTGACAGGATTTAAGATAGCTGACAGTGCTACAAGTTATAAGTTGTCAGTTACAATTCCCGCAAGCGGCTATTTGGTCATCCCTAAATCTGAAAGCAATATTTCGCTCAACAATACCGGCAAGGAAACAGTCAGCCTGACAGATCCCAAGCAAGTTTCGGTGGCGGCAGTGGAATACGAGGATGCGCCTCCCGAGCAATCTTACAATTTAACTGCGGACGGCACTTACGCCTGGAGCGTCAAATTGACCCCTGGAGCCGCCAATCAAATAGCTTTGGCTGCAGCCGCTGTTCCGGTTAAGAAAGTTAATACGTCTTCAACGATCTCCGAACCGATCCGCCAAGATCGGCTTGCAGTCGCAAGTGTTGATTCGCAGTCACAAGCAGATTCCACCGGCATAGTCAGCGGCTCGAACGAAATTGCCGCAGTTGCCGCTGGGCCTGTTTTATCCTATCCAACGCCTGTAAATACAAGCAGGCAGTGGTTGTGGTTTTTGGCCGGCAGTTTTGCCTTAAATTTGGCTTTCTGCTATATTCTAGTCAAGTTAATGCTGCGGAATAAAAGTTTATGAACAAACAAGAATTGATAGATACTTTGGCGGCCAAACTGGCTGTGGGCAAAAGCGAAGCGGAAAAGATCCTGCATGGATTCGTGGAAGTCATAACCGATGCTCTGAAGAACGGGCAGGAAGTTAATATTTCGGGCTTCGGCGCTTTCATGGTTTCCAGCCGCTCGGCCCGCATGGGCGTGAATCCGCAGCACCCGGAGCAGAAGATCCAGATCGCGGCCACCAGGGTCCCGAAGTTCCGCGCCGGCAAAAATCTGAAAGAAGCCGTCCGGACTTCCATGCCGAGTTAAAATTATTATATGCAAAAACCCCCGTTCGCCGTCTGGCGGATTCGGGGGTTTTAATTACAACCGAATTTTTGTATAATAGAGCAGTTAAGTTGTTTTTTTACAATTTCAAATGCTGACAAGGGTAGTTTATGGCATTTGAAATTGAGAGGAGCAGCATGCAGACCGTAGCGCATTTTGCAAAGCAAAATCGCGAAGCGTCTGCCGGCTGAGACGACGGGGTGTCGTATACCGGTAGTACGCCTGCTTTGGGAGCAGGTAGACTGGGTTCAATTCCCAGCACCCCGACCAGGAAGAATAAATCTATAACACATATTTAGATATATTTTAGATATCTCGAGTACCATTTTTTGCTCGACCGAGCAGAAAGTGGTACGATAGGTTCATGAACAATAAAGAGCTTGCCTATGAAATTGCAGTAGAAATGTTTGCCATGGCAGAGGACTTGGGCCTCTTAATAGAGGATATCGTTTTTACGCCTTATGGGAAATTAAAAATTCACCGAATTCCCAGAACGACCTATTACCGGAGACTTGAAAGATTTGAAAAGAACGGCTTGGTTACAAAGGTGCGAAAACACGACGGCTCTGCATATATCCTGACCGACAAAGCGAAAAAATTGCGTCAAAAGCCGCTAGTAAAAATGAACAGAACAGATGGGCAGTCTACGATCATCATGTTTGATATTCCCGAGGAAAAGCATAGGGCCAGGGATAACTTCCGGCGTTATCTTATCAGGCACGGCTACACCCAGATCCAAAAAAGCGTTTTTATCAGTCCTTTTCAGATTTTCGATGAACTTAAGGAATTTGCCGAAGAATTAAAAATAGATTCTAACATTTCAATTGTTGCCGGCAAGATCGAACAATTTTAAATGCCAGTAATTCGATACCGATTTTTGCTCGTACGAGCAGAAAGTGGGACGATTTAGATTGTTTTGAAAAATTGTGGATAATAAGTTTAGAACTATCAACACCTATCAGGTTGGTTGGGGATAAATTAAAATTCCCTTATTTTGGAGCGGGATGCGGGAATCGCCCGGTCATCCGACCGGGCGTCAGGTCGAATGACCTGACGAACCATTCCTTGGAGCGGGTGAGGGGAGTCGAACCCCTGTCATCAGATTGGAAATCTGAGGTAATACCGTTATACAACACCCGCAAAAAAATCCCGCTTAGTTCAAATGCAATTTTAACAGAAAACGTTTGAATTTGCGAGAAGTCAGCCAATTGTCCACGACAAAGCAATCAATTTTATGTCATCCCGAATATGTCATCCTGAACTTGTTTCAGGATCCAGCATAAAGCTTTATTTCTGGATTCCGGATCGGGTCCGGAATGACAATTGATTTAGACTGCCGCGCAACCTACGGTTGCTTGCAGATGCGATAAGTTAGCATTATTTTTGCTTGACAAAAATGTTTTTTTAATCCATAATGCTTGTACTCGATGAAAATCTCTTACAAGTCAGCCGAATAATAAGCATTATAACTGCCACGGTTCAATAGATCGCGGTTGTTTTATTTTGCGAATATTGGCTAACCCCAGCGAAATTCATCGATGTTTGCAAAGTCATTTGCAATATGGTGTTATCAACACTTTATCTGTAACTGACTATGCAAACGTGCGTCTTAACAAATGGAATTAAAATTGCCTAAATAAGGCACTGTTCCAGCCCCAGTTTTTGGCTTAAATAATTAACATAATTATAGATTGCTTCGTCAGCCTTGCGGCTTCCTCGCAAATTCGAATCTGCGAGCGAAGCGAAGCAGTCTAAACCAAGTAATTATAACCGAAAACTGGTGCTGGATGGTCGGTCTTTGTTTTCTTTAAATGTCCCGTTAGACGGACAGGCGTTTAGTTCCATGTTCCCGTATATCGGGACAAAATATTCCCGTATATCGGGATAAAAAATTAATCAAAACATGTTTACAGGTTCGTTTTATAGGTTAGGGATTGATTGTCTCATATGAATAATTAATCCTGATCCCGAAAGCTTACCTATAAACAGGAGAATACAATGCAATTATCTTCAAACGCTCGGAAAGCTGTTGCAGTCGGCCTGACCGTTTCCACTTTACTGTGGAGCGCCATGCTTTCTGCTCCTCTTATCGCTTCCGCAGCGGTTCATACAGATGGCTGTATAGTGATCTCAAATGGCACCGCCTGGTTCATTACCGGCGGCACACGACGCGGATTCCCGTCAGCTGAAGTCTTCCAATCCTATGGCTACAATTTTGGTCAGCTTAGCCAGGCAAGTGCGGAAGATCTAGCTTTGCCAGTAGGTCCTATTATGGTCTACGCCGATGGCACTTTAGTTAAAGGCCCAGGCGACCCACTCGTTTATCTCGTTACAAGCGGACAAAAAAGAGGCTTTACTTCCGGCGCTGTTTTCAGCGGCGGCGGCTACAGCTTCTCCAACGTCCAATCTGCTCCGTTCAACACCTTTGCTGACCTGCCAACAGGCGCAAACATGAACGACACAGTTTCCGCTCATCCAGCCGGCGTCACAGTTCTCAGCAATGGAACTGTTTGGCTTATGTCATCCACCGGCCGCATGGGTTACCCGTCAATGGATGTGTTCGCATCCCACGGCATGACACTGGCCAAAGTCGTAGCAGCCAACGCGGCTGACTTGGCTTTGCCTCAAACCGGTGTCGTAGTCCTGCTCTCCGGATGCGGAGGCTTCAATCCTCCTCCTCCACCGTCAGGTTCGGTTTCAGTAAGCCTCGCTTCTGACAACCCGGCTGCCGGCAGTATCGTCGCAGGCCAGGCCAGCGCCGACTTGCTGCACCCCTTGTTCAATGGCACCGGCACAGTTTCGCAGATCACTCTGCAGCGCACCGGGCGTGTCCACCAATACAGCTGTAAACAATGTTTACCTGTATCGCGGCACCCAGCGCATCACTGATGCCGCTTCCATTAACACCAATGGCTTAGTTACATTCAATAACCTGAACCTCGCCATCAGCGGCCCGCAGACGCTTGCGGTCAAGGCTGATATTGCCTCCACTGCAACTGCAGGCCAGACTCTGGCATGACCCTGGTTGGGTTTATGCTTAGTGGCGATTCAGTTATGACCAATGCCAATGTCCAGGGCAACCTGTTCACCATTGCCTCAGGTACCGGTCTCTTGGCTGGCGTTAACTTCACCAGCGCTTCTCTGACCCCGACAGGCACCCCGACCGTAAATGCCGGTTCAACCGGTTACTCGTTCTGGCAGATCCCGGTCCAGGTCAATACCCATTCCGTGTACTTCAAGAGCTTACAGCTTCAGCTTATTGGTTCCGCTCCTTTTGATGCGCTATCCAATATCCAGTTGTACGTTAATGGCGCACCGATAGGCAGTCCTGTTGCTGTGGTCAACGGTTTTGTGTTCTTTGACCTCAATGCCGCGCCACCTCTTCTGCCAACCCGGCACTACCACGCTTGAAGTCCGCGCTGATGTGCAAAAAGGCTCGAACCGCACGGTTCAGTTCGCTTTGCAGAACTCAGCAGACTTCACGGTTACCGATTCCCAGTTGAATGTGAACGTTTCCCCAACTGTCAATAACGCTGCTTTCTCGCCTCTGACGGCAGCCAGCGTTTTGATCAGCCAGGGCACATTGAGCGCTGTTATCGATCCTACTTTCCAGTCCTTGACCAATGTCACCGGCGGAGCGACCAATGCGGTCATCGGCCGGTTCAGACTGCATGCTTATGGTGAAGACATCAAAGTTATGACTTTGGTGATCCAACCAGGCTTGAGCGGTACAATACCGGCTCAGGCTGGCGGCTGTCCTGGCAACACTGCCAATGGCTTGAACAACGTAGCTTTGTACTTTGGTTCCAGCTTGACCACTCTTGGCCAGGTCGGTTCCAGCCAAAACTGGTGTTCAGGTACCCTGTCCTACACTCTTGGTTCTTCCATGATCGCTCCTGCCGGCACTGACAGCTGGTTGGAAATCCGCGCAGACATGCAGAACAATGCCTTTGCCAATTACACTGCAGGCACTGTTACATCCGCTATCTTGTTCGGTTCTTCCTCAGCCCAGGGCCTAAGCTCGCTGAACACGACCAATGTCCTGCCAGCCAGCACCCTGACCACTTCCGGTTTGACCATTCAGACCGGCACTCTCTCAGTATCCAAGAGCTCTTATGCAGACCAGAACGCCAATCCGAACACCTCTGGTGTGAAGATTGCTGAGTTCACGATGCAGAACAACAGCTCCTCAGAAGGAGTCCGCGTCACCAACCTCTCAGTTGGTTTGACCCGAGCTGACGGTACTACTGTGCTGACGAACACTGCGTCATCAGGTGTTTTCCCTGCTCTGACCAACTTCTCTAACTTGAGAACTACGGAAACTTCGGGCTCAGGTTCTACACCTATCAACCCGACAGCTGCCAACAACTTCTCGGTTAACTTCACTCTGCCTCCGGGCGGTTCAACCACCATTGGCATTCTTGCCGACACCAGCACTGACAGCACCGGCTCTCAATTCAGGGCCACCTTGTTGCCGACTGCTCTGGGCGCAAGCTCCAATGTCAGTTTGACCCCGGCTGCAGCCACAGTTGGCCAGCTTATCACTCTGACTTCAGGTGCTTTGGGCACACCGACCTTCACCTCCTCCGGCTCAACACCTCAGCAATACATTGCTGCCTCCGGCGGTTCTGTTGACGGTAGCACTAATTCCTTCAACTTCGTTTCAACCGGCGGCGCAGCCAATCTTTCCGAACTGAAATTCGCGGTCAAAGGAGCTGTTCCTAACACCGTAGCTTCAGTCAAAGTTGGCGGTTCTTCCGCAGTTGTCTCAACTCCGGCTGCTACAACGCTGACCACAGCTGTTGCTGCAAACCCAGCCAATACCACGCTTAATGGCGGTATTGATGGCGTAACGACCACTGTAACCGTGACTTCAGGCGCCGGTATTGTTTCTGGCGCAAACATCACTGTTACTACAGCTGGTGGTGCCGCTGAACAAATGCTGGTTACAAACGTAGCTGGTGCTGTTCTTACTGTTGTCCGCGGATTCAATGGCACAGTTGCTATTGCGCATCTTACGGGCGAAGTAGTAAGCAATATTACTAACGCATTAGTTCTCGGTTCAACCGCGAACTTGGGCGTTGGTTCTGTGATTACGGTTGCCTCAGTTGCTCCGGAAGACTTCACAGTACTTTCTGTGATTGATGCCACTCACGCCAGCGTGTTGCGCACTCTTCCTGCCGGAACTCATACCGGAACAGAAGCTGCAACGATTGCCGGCACAGCTTATCTGACCGGTTTGTCCATTGCTGTTCCAAACGGCGGCGGCGGTATCTTTGTGAACGCCCTGCCGACCTATGCATCGGTTGGCACGAATGGTGTTGCTTCCGGCTCACTCTCAACACTGCTGTTGAGCTATGTGAGGTTCACCTCAGGCGGCAGCACTCTCACCAGAGGGTTGACCCCGCTTGCAGCCAATACCATGAACATGGTTGGCTCAGTTCCGATCCTTTCCGTGACAACCACGAGCAATGCCGGATTGTTGGTTGGTGAAAACCATCTCTTTGATGTGACCATCACACCGAACGCCAAAGGTCCTATTGCAGTCGGCAAGCTCGAGTTCTCGATATCTCCTTCGGGCACTATCGTGGCCCCTGCAGCTACTACCACATCTACAAGACTTGCTCTTGGCAGCACTACCATTGCAGGCGTTACTTGTACCGTTGTTGGTACTGCTCCTGCAGTAGATACCTGCGTCTTCCCGGCTAACTACCAGGTTACCTCCGCGACAACCTTCACGTTGTTCGGAACTACAACCGGTACCTTGGGCGCAGCTGGAACTTCCAGCATCACGACCACGCTTACCGTTGCAGACAACTTCTCGTGGTTTGATACCGCGGGCAGCAACCCAACAGCGTTTACTGGCGGCGTGGGTCCAAATCACACTTACCTCTTCAATTACCCAACTCAGACTTGGTCATTGCACAACTAACCCATAGTTAGTTAAGAGATAAGCAGTTAGTTTCTCGAAACTATAAACCCTCCCACCAAATTTTGGTGGGAGGGTGAATCGAGCAAAAACCCGCCTCAATCCAGAGGCGGGTTTTTATTTGCTCATGACTCTGCTCATGAGCAAAAATGTTTTCGTTTGATATAATTAATTAAATCTAATTTACCCTCTCCCAACGGGAGAGGGTGCCCCGAAGGGGCGGGTGAGGGGTTTGATGCAAGAAGAAAATATTACAAAACTGGCGAGGAAGCTGAGAAAAACTTCAACTCCGGAAGAGAATCAACTTTGGTATTTGCTTCGCAGCCGAAGATTTTATGATTATAAATTCCGCCGGCAATTCGTGATCGGCAAATACATTGCTGATTTTTGCTGCTATAAATATAAACTGGTCATAGAAATAGACGGAGGGCAACACAATCAACCTGAGAATGCTAACAAAGATATTGAAAGAGGTAAGTACCTCAATAAACTTGGTTACAAGGTGTTACGGATCTGGAACAACGAAATAAACAATAATCTTGAAGGAGTCGCAGAGAGGATTTTGGATATGCTTAAGACATAATCCCTCATCCGGCCTTCGGCCACCTTCTCCCAGAGGGAGAAGGGAAGACATCCGCCCGAAGTAGGGAAAGCCATACTATCCATAAATACCGCCGGAAGTCGGCGGTTTTATGTTCGATCCGTTCGTATCATATTGTTTGCGCAACGCATACGATAAAGAGGTAGAAAAAACGTAATTGAAAGCAAACAAAATGACAACCCAAACCCGGTCTTTGAGAATTAGCATCAGCGTCTTCAGCATCGCCGCATTGGTCCTAGGCGGTTTTTTTGCGGCGAACAGATCGCATGCAGACAGCAATGCCATTAATTTTGAAACTTATGCACCCGGAACCATCAACGCACAGGACGGCTGGAAAGCTATCGGAGCATATGATCAGTCAGTGGTTGCGAACACGTACGGCTATGCATCTTTCGGCACTCAAACCTTCCGCATCTCGGACGCTGTGACCTCAGGCGGATTCGGCGACCAGACATTTGCCAAGCCTTTGGCTGACTCTGTAGGGGAGACTGCTTCTACTAACGGAGCATTTCCTGTGGGAACCAAACAAAATCATTTTGAAATGCAGTTTGATATGGCTTCAACGCAAGCTGCTATGCAGCCCGGTTTGCATGTTTCATTATCGCCTGACCGCGGGGACGGCTCGCGCATGAGCTATCTGCGGTTTGAAGACGGCACAGCTGGCATCAATGTTTTCTTTGACGATGTGCAGGGCGCTACAAACCCGGCTAATTTTGTGGAGACTCAAATTGCAACGGACCTGACAAGGACGTCGCCGCATACGATAAAACTTACGATGGATATGCTGGACGGCCCGTCCAATGATATTGTGAAAGTATATATTGACGGAGCACTTGTCCACACAGGCACCAGCTGGGAGAATTATTATGTGTTTGACAGCGAATCTGCGACTGAACCCACTCCGCGCATCATCAAGACAGTTGAATTCCGCGAAAGCGGCGCTGCAACTGCGGCAGATCTGGGCAAAGGTTTCCTGTTCGATAATCTCACTCTTTCTTCTTCGCAATTAGCGCATACTATCACAGCTGCAGCTGACACGAATGGCTCTATTTCTCCTGTCGGTCCGGTCTCGGTCAATGATAGCATGGATCAAACTTTCACTATCAGTCCCAGTTCCGGTTTTCATGTGGCCGATGTTCTGGCTGACGGCGTTTCTGTCGGCGCAGTCGCAAGCTACACATTCAGTAGCGTTAAGTTAGATCACACGATCGCCGCAAGCTTTGCCGCAAATATTATTTCCGGCGGCGGCGGTGGCGGAGGAGGAGGGGGCGGCAGCGGGAACGGTATTTTGCCTCCCGTGGCAGCTTCGACTCCATCTCCAGCTTCGGCTGCGACTCCTGTCATAGTTCCAGCCCCAGGCCAGGTTTTGGGCGCGATAACATCTGCTGACGGTATGTTGGTCAAAGCTGATGATATCAAAACCGTGTTCATGGCATCCGACGGAAAATTCCGGCCGTTCACCTCAGGATCAGTGTTCCTGTCGCGCGGGCTGAAATTTTCCGACGTTCAGATCATCGGTTCTGATGTGATGACTGCTGATAACCTGGGACGGGCCATGGGTTATCCTGACAACACTCTCATCCGCGACAGCGGGTCCACTATTTATATAGTTTCGGGTGATGCCAAACTCGGAATACCGTCTATGGCGGTATTCCGGAACATGAAGCTGTCGCTGAATAAGATAATTCGGTTGAGCAGTTCTGATCTTGCTTCCTATGATGACGGCGGAATAGCGCAGTAGCCGTATCCCGTAACTCCTCCGCCGCTTAATTTTAACTCCCCTCACCCTGCCCCGCCCTCTTCTAGTTAAGAGGGCGGAGGAAGGGGGAGTTACTAAAGAGGTTAATTATTTTTTTGATTTTTTGACTGAATGTGCTATAATGATGGCACATTTTTTAGTTTTAGAAATAAAAAATACCAATAAAAGGGGCTAAAAGAAAACCAAATGACCAATGTCCAAAGTCCAACAGAAATAAACTTCAAGGTTCAAGGTTCAAATAGGAAATTACCCATACCGCAATGCTGAACTCGTTTCAGCATCTTTGGATACATGCAAGAAAAAGAACCGGGAGTTTATATATTAACCAACAAGATGAATACAGTTCTTTATACAGGAGCCACCGGCATAGGATTGGAAAGAATTTGGCAGCATAAAGAAAAACTAGTGGAGGGATTCACGAAAAAATATAATCTTGACAAACTGGTCTACTATGAACCATGTGAGACAATCGAACAGGCCTTTGAAAGAGAGCGGCAGATCAAAAATTGGCATCGGCAATGGAAGATAAATCTTATAGAAAAAGATAATCCGGAATGGAAAGATGTATATGACGATTTTATTAAGAGACCCTGAAACAAGTTCAGGGTTTCGATACCAAGTTCAGGGTTGCGAGATTATTTAGAACTTAGGACTTTAGTAATTTAGAATTTTTTATCTTATGGCTTTTGACACAGAACAATTGAAGCGGAGCCTGGTGGCCCAAAAACTCACCACTGCTGAGGCTTTTACAACTTTAGAAAAAGAAGCTGTGGCAGGCAGGCGCGAGCTGAACGACCTTCTGGTTGAGAAAAAGATCATTGACGAAGAAAAACTGGCCATGATCATCGCCGGATTTTTCGATGTGGAATACAAGAACCTGACGGACATGGGCCAGATACCCAAAGAAGTTCTGCTTTTGGTGCCGGAGCCGATAGCTCGCAGGCATAAGGTTATCGCTTTCGGCAGCGAGAAAGGCAAGCTGAACGTGGGCATGACGGACCCGGATGATCTGGAGACCCGGGATTCCATAAAAAAGACGACCGACCTGCAGATCGTGCCTTTTCTCATCAGCAAAGCGTCTTTGGACTACGGGCTGAAGCAGTACCACACGAGTCTTGAGGCGGAGTTTGCCAAGATCATCACCAAGCAGGAAAAAGAAGGCGCGGCCGGCACGGAGAATGTCACGGAAAAGCTCAAAGAAATGGCGGAGGAAATTCCCGTGGTCCGCGTGGTGGATACTCTGCTGGAATACGCGATATTTGAAAAAGCATCGGACATTCATATAGAGCCGCAGGAAAAAGAGGTCATGGTCAGGTATCGGATTGACGGCGTGCTGCATGATGTCATGACCTTGCCGAAGATCATCCAGCCGGCGCTGATCGCCCGCATCAAGGTCATTGCCAACCTCAAGATAGACGAGCACCGTTTGCCGCAGGACGGCCGGTTCAAGGTTGCGAAGGAGAATTACAATATCTCTTTGCGCGTATCCACCATCCCCGTGTTTGACGGCGAGAAGGTCGTGATGCGCTTGCTCGACGAGTCCACGAAAGCCATGACATTGGAGGAACTCGGATTTATCGCGCGCAATTACGAGGTCATTATGAGGAACGTGAAGAAGCCGCATGGCGCTCTGCTGGTCACCGGGCCCACGGGCAGCGGAAAATCCACGACCTTGTATTCTATCCTGTCGCTTCTGAATACTAAGAGTGTGAACATTGCCACCATCGAGGACCCGATAGAGTACCGCATAGAAGGCATCAACCAGACGCAGGTCAGTCCCAAGATCGGCCTGACCTTTGCCATGGGTTTGCGGGCGCTCTTACGGCAGGACCCGAACATCATCATGATCGGGGAAATCAGAGATGCTGAGACCGCCGAGGAATCCGTGCACGCGGCATTGACCGGGCACATCGTGCTATCCACCCTGCACACGAACAATGCGGCAGGAGCTTTGCCGAGGCTTTTGGATATCGGCGTGGAGCCGTACCTGATCGCGTCCACGGTCAACGTCGTGGTCGGCCAGCGCCTGACCCGCCAGATCTGCCCCGACTGCAAGGAAGAGATCAAAATTGACGCGGAGCTTGAAGAAACTCTGAAAAAAGATTATGACGTCCCGGCCCTGCTGGCCATCCTCAAGCGCGAGAAATTCATTGACGAGAAAATAACCGGCCTGATGGAACTGACTTTTTTTCACGGAAAAGGATGCGATAAGTGCGGGCATTCGGGTTACCGCGGCCGCAAGGGCATCTATGAAGTGATGGAGATCTCCACTATGGTCCAGGACCTGATCATGAAGCGCTCGCCGACCAGCCAGCTGGAGGCAAAGGCCGTGGAGGAAGGGATGATCCTGATGTGGCAGGACGGATTCATCAAATGCCTGCAAGGCAAGACGACGATAGAGGAGATAGTGAGAGTGAGCAGGGAGTAAAAAAAAATGACTGAAGTTCTGAAATTATAATTTCTAAAAAATTACTAATGCCTAATCAACAAAAATTTAGAACTTGGAATTTTAGTAATTTAGAAATTTCCTGATATGGATTTCCAATACACCGCCCGGAATAAAGCGGGCGTCATCCAAAAAGACATAATGCAGGCCATGAACGAACGGGCTGTGGTTGACGCTTTGCGCGCCCAGGGCCTGCTGCCGACATCGATCAAGGCGGTTCACCAGGCTTTTGATATCGGCCATTTGTTCCAGATCTTCCGCCCCATCAAACTCATTGACCGCATCACGTTCATCAAAAATCTCGGGGTCATGATCAAGGCGGGTCTTCCGGCCACCAGGTCGCTGAAGGTCCTGGCCGCACAGACGCCCAATCCGAGGTTTGCCAAGATCGTGAACGAGGTTGCTGCGCAGGTTGAGAGCGGCACTTCACTGGCCGATGCCATGGCGAAATACCCCAATGTATTTTCCGGAATTTTCGTGAGCATGGTGCGGGCCGGGGAAATGTCGGGCAACCTCGAACAAAATCTGACATATCTGGCCGAGCAGATGCAGAGGGATTATGACCTGGTTTCCAAAGCCCGGGGAGCCCTGACCTATCCGATCATGGTCCTGATCGCTTTGGCCATTGTCGGCTATCTGATGCTGACCTTTGTCCTGCCGAAACTGACCTCGACATTTACGGACCTGAACGTCGTATTGCCGCTCCCGACGAGGATCGTCATCGGGCTCGTCGATGTTTTTGCCCACTACGGCATATTTATTTTATTGGGCACCGTTCTGGCCGTGGCCGGGTTTTTTTACTGGCGCTCGACCATGGGCGGCAAAAAAGTTCTTCACAAATTAGTGCTTTATACCCCGGTGATTTCCGGCATTGTGATCAAGATCAATCTGGCGAGGTTTGTCCGCGTGTTCGCATCGCTGATCAAAAGCGGCATGACCATCGTCGAGGCGCTGGAAGTTTCTTCGAACGTCGTCGGCAATATTTATTACCAACGGACCATTCTTGATGCGGCGTCAAAAGTGAAGATCGGCTCTCCTTTGACAACGGCATTCAAAAAAGAGCCGAAATTATTTTCCAACCTGGTGATCCAGATGATGGAAGTCGGGGAGGAATCGGGCACCACGGACGTGGTGCTTGAGGAAGTGGCGAATTTTTACGAGCAGGAAGTGGACCAGACCATGAAAAACCTGTCGTCAATTCTGGAGCCGCTGATCATGATGGTCATGGGGGTAGCGGTCGGATTTTTGGCCGTGGCTTTGATCATGCCGATCTACAATATTAGTTCAAGCATAAGTTAATATTAAGTGCTATAATTTCTACAAGTCATCGTTTGATCCTGAAATAAAATGTTCTCATTTTTGAGCAGTAAAAAAATCAAAGCATTCGGCCTGGATATTTCCGATTCTTCCATCAAAGTCATGCAGCTGGTCTATGCGCACGGCCGTTTGGCGTCAATACCTTTTACCGATTCCCCGCTGTCCGAACAGGTGGTCAATAATCACATGATCATCAGCGAAGACCGGCTGGCGGACAATATCCTCCGCGCGATTGCGGCGGCGCGCAAGATAGACACCAAGTTCGTGGTCTGTTCCGTTCCGGAAGCCAAATCATTTGTGCGCACCCTGACAATTCCCAAAATGGCGGAAAGCGAGATCGGGACCGCGCTCCCGTTCGAACTTGAACAGGATATTCCGGTGCCTGTGGACCAGGTTTACCTTGACTGGCAGATCATCAAGGATGGGGGAGACAAACTTGAGGTTTTGGCGCACGCCACTCCCAAAGATTATATAGACGCGCTTGTTTCTTCGCTTAGAAAAGCCAAACTCGTGCCGGTGGCCATGGAGCTGGAGTCGCAGGCGACGGCCAGAGCTCTGATCAGCCGAGACCTTGCGACCAAAAGCGTTTTGATCGTGGACCCGGCAACCAAGCTGACCAGTTTTATCATCGTGGACAACGGGATCATCCAGTACACTTCCAGCATTCCGATCGCCGGCAACGCGTTTACGGAAAGCATTTCCAGAAATCTCGGAGTCACGGCGCCGCAAGCCGAAAAAATGAAACAGGAGCTGGGTTTGACCGGCGACAAAGGGCTGGAAGTGCGCAAAGCGATCCTGCCGATCCTGGACAACCTCGTGGATGAGATAAAAAATGTCATCAGGTTCTTTGAAGAACACGAAACAACCCACAAAAGCATTGATACGATCCTGCTCTGCGGAGGCTCGGCTAAATTGACCGGAATTGCCGAATATATTTCCGACCGGCTGAACCTCGGGTCGGTCCGCTCTGCGGCCAAAGTCATTCTGGCCGATCCGTGGGCGAATGTTGCAGTTGACCCGAAGATCCCAGTACCGCTTGACCGGCTTTCCGCCTTAGGCTACACCACGGTCATCGGCCTGGCTTTGCGCGGAGTCAACTTTAACGAATACAGCATATGAAAATAATCAACCTCCTGCCCCAAGACGCGCAAAAAGAAGTCACATTTGAGTTCCTGTTCGGCAGGCTGTTCATGTTTTGGACATGGCTTACGCTAAGCCTGCTGGTTTTTTTGGGGCTGGCGGTGGGAACCAGGATCTATCTTATGAGAAGCAATTCTCAGACGGACGATCAGATCGCTCAAAACATGGCTATTCTTAATTCCGCTGACTATAAGGGCCTGCAGGACAAGGTTTTGGCTTTGAACAACAGCGTCAAAGAGATCAATAATCTTAAATCCCATCATTACTACTGGTCAAACGCCCTGATCGCTCTGGCGAACCTGACTCCCACGACTGTTCAGCTGAACCAGATAATCCTTGACCGGGAAACGGGGAGGGTTGATATCGCGGGCCAAGCCAAAACGCGCGAAGATGTGATTGCGCTTTGGACCAGCATAATAAAATCAGGTTTTTTTCACGGCATAAATTTTCCGCTTTCAAACCTTGAGCGGGCCACAACCGCCAATTTTACTTTTACTTTTTTTGTAAACAACGACAAGATCAACAGCCCATGAGAATTTTCACCAAATTGATTTTAATTTCAGTCGGCGGCTTTATTGTCAGCGTCATTATCTTTGCTTTTCTCATCCGCCCGAATTTGAATCAGGTCGGCGATCTGTATAATGCCGGCATAGCAAAACAGACGCAGCTGAATAATCTTTCGGACCAGATCATAGCCTATAAGAATTCCCAATCGGATCTGAGCGCGGTTTCCAATACCGACAAGATCCAAAACAGCATTTTGCCGCGCGACAATCTGCAGACGGCGATACAGGAGGTCGAGGCCGCGGCGCTGGCATCCAATACCGAGGAAGGGATGACGATCCAGGAACCCCTGAATTCGACGGACCAGACCTTGGATACCACGGCCAAGCAGATCATAACGGGGAACCCGGACATAGAAGAGATCCCTTACACGGTCAGTATTTCATCCACATTCACCTCTCTGGTCACTTTCCTTCAATATATAGAGCACCTGCCGAATTTTTCCGAGGTCAGCAAACTTACCGTCAGCGCCGCTACCTCTGATACCGCTACCGCAGGCAGTGGAGAGGTCGTCCACTCGGGGGATCTTACAGGCGCTATTAATGCCGTATTTTTTGTACAGAGACCCAAGCCCTGATATGAAACTTGCTTTACCCAAAAAAATCAGCATCCGCATGGTTACCACCCTGATCCTGGTCGTGGTGATCCTGATCGAGGCCTACCTGGCTTACTTTTTGCTGTACACCAAATTATCGCCTCAGCCGCAGGTCTCGGAAAATAACAGCATTGTCAGAATCAACCGCACTTCACTAAGCGACGTCTCCAAGTTCCTTGATGCATTGGACAGCTTCCAGCCCGCAGGCCTGACGCTGACCAACCCCGACCCCTTCAAATATTCGCCTTAAACATAATGCTTAAATTTAAAAAAAATAGCTACGGATTTACGATAATTGAGATGGTGGTGGCGATAGCCATATTTGCGGTTCTGCTGGTCGGAGTGATCGGTCTTGTTTCGGTTATGACAAGGAGCGTTCGGGCCTCCCGGGAACAAACTACGATAGCGAGCCTTGCAACCAATTATCTGGAAGTGGTCAGAAACCTGGCTTATAGCCAGGTCGGAACAGCGCACGGCAATCCGATTGGTGTTTTGCCCGATGACGTAACGCCCGCGACAATCGTCATCGAAGGTATTAATTATCAGGTCTATTATGAAGTGACTTTTGTGGATGATCCGGCAGATGGCACGGTTCTTTTGGGCACTGATGCCGCTCCGGATGATTATAAACAGGTGAAGCTGAACATACAAAATATGACTACCGGTGTGGTCAGATCTTTTTCAAGCAACATCACCCCTTTTGGTCTCGAAGGCACTGTCAATGCCGGCGCGCTTTGGATCAAAGCTTTTGACGCAACAGGACAACCAATTGCCGGAGCATCCGTCCATATCCAGAACATTGCCGGAACAATAATCCTCGACCGCACTACTGATTCATCCGGCAACTGGGTGGAAGTTGGCTTGCCCCCCGGAGTGAACATCTATCATATTGTAGTAACGAAAGCAGGATACTCTACCGACCAGACTTACCCGATAACGGTAGCGAATCCCAACCCGACCAAACCTGACCCGACTATAGTCAACAGCCAGGTGACGTTAGTCAGTTTTTCTATTGATCTGTTCAGCAAACTTACCATCAAGACCCTCGGCGCCACCGGTTCCACCTGCGGCGCTGCGCAAGTAAATCTGGGAACTGCCGGCAGTTTTGCGGTTTTGGCCGGCTCGACCATAACCAATACCGGTTCCAGCGGCATCAACGGGGATCTGGGCTTAAGTCCCGGCACTTCAGTTACCGGCTTTCCCCCCGGCACGGTCAATGGGGCACAGCATGTGGCTGATTCAACGGCTGCTCAAGCGAAAACAGACCTCGTCGCAGCCTATAATAATGCTGCAGGACAATCTACTACTTCTACAATTCCCACAGAACTTGGCGGAACTACAGAGACAGCAGGGGTATATGATTCCGCTTCCGGAACTTTTGGGATCACCGGAACTCTGACGCTTAATGCCCAAGGCGATCCGAATGCGGTGTTTATTTTCAAAGCTGCATCAACCCTTATCACGGCAGGGGCGAGCAGCGTCAGTCTCATAAACGGCGCTCAGGCTTGCAATGTTTTCTGGCAGGTCGGCAGTTCAGCAACGTTTGGAACTTTTTCCAACTTCGCAGGAAATGTCCTGGCCTTAACATCCATTACAGTTACGACCGGCGTCAATGTTAGCGGCCGGATGCTCGCACGCAACGGCGCTGTGACATTGGACACCGATACCATTACCCTCGGTGCCAGCGGTCCTTCCACCTGCAGCGCGCTAAGCAATGTCGGAGTAAACCTGACAGGGGCAAAATTGATCGGCCTTACCCCGAATGTTCTGAAATACAACAATAACCTGACTTCTTCGGCAGGATTGATCGCTCTGAATAATTTGGAATGGGACAACTACACCCCGACCCTGCTTACCGGCCAGAATCTGATGGTAGTCGGCACTTCGCCCATCCAGCAGATCAGCGTGCTGCCGGCAGCCAACCAGACGTTCACCATGATCCTGGGAACTCAGACTGCGAACAGCCTTTTGGTGATCGTAAAGGATTCAGGCACGGGCAATGCGCTTGCAGGGGCGGGTGTGCATTTGCACAGAGGCGGCGCGACTCCTCAGGATTTTAACGGGACCACGGGCGGCAGCGTTTGGGTGCAAAGCGACTGGACGGGCGGACCGGGGCAGACTGATTTTGCGGCTGCGACCCGCTACTTTGCCGATGACGGAAATATTGACAACAGCTCTCTGCCGACCGGGATCAGATTGAAAAATATTTCAGGGAATTATGTAGCTTCCGGGCAAGTGGTTTCTTCCACGTTCGATACCGGCGGCGCTTCAAATTTTACCACTCTGACCTGGAACCCGACTTCCCAAAACCCGGCAACCAGCCTCAAGTTCCAGATCGCCAGTAATTCCGATAACGCCACTTGGAATTTTATGGGGCCTGACGGCACGGCAGGAACTTACTACACCGTTTCAGGAACCAACATTGCAAGCATTCACAATAACGACCGCTATATCCGGTATAAAGCATTTCTGGCCACGACTGATAGCCTGCAAACTCCGGTTTTGACAAGTGTTGCGATCAATTATGTTTCCGGCTGCGCAACCCCCGGACAAACAAGCTTTGGCGGGTTAACCGCTGACAATAATTATAGTTTGGACGTGACACTACCAGGTTATCAGCCATTCTCGGTGAACAGTCTTAATATTTCTGGTAATCAGTCGATCCAGGTATTGATGAGCCCGTAAGCATGAAACAGATAACATCCAACAGAGAACAAGAAAAGGGATTCACGCTGATAGAAGTGATGATTTCCGTTGCAATTTTTTCCATCATCGCTTACGGGATAGTAGCCTTGGTTTCCTCTGTGCTTGTGAACAGCTCGCTGCAAGGAAGTTTGCTTGCCAATAATGACAGCGCCCGCCGCGTAGCTTTTACGCTGATCCAGGAATTGCGCGATGCCACAACTTCAGACACCGGAGGATACGCGCTGGAATCAGCGACAGCTCAACAGCTGATCTTTTATACCAATGCGGCAGGCAGCGTCAACCGGATCCGGTATTTCCTCCAAATGCGGCAGGCAGCGTCAACCGGATCCGGTATTTCCTCCAAGCCGGTGCTTTGTATAAAGGAGTCACCAAGCCTACCGGAAATCCTTTGCTCTATAATCTTGGCGGTGAAACTGTGAATTTGGTACAGAAAGATGTGGCTAACGGCGCAAATCCGATTTTCTATTATTATGACGGCACATATTCCGGAGTGGTTGAAAATCCTTTGGTCCAGCCGCTGAATGTCACAGCCGTCAAACTGGTCAAGATCAATTTGACCATATTTAAAAAGGCCGGGGTAGGATCCAGCGGAACCTATACCGAAACGGCCAGCGGGGCGATCCGCAATCTTAAAACTAATTTAGGAAGCTGATGAACAAAAAGACGAATCAATCCGGCGTTGTGATCATTTACGAGCTCGTGATCATTTTCATTTTTTCAACACTCATGGTTTCAGTGATAAGCTATTCGGTTTATGAGCTGAAAGCCATACGTTCGACGGTCAACCGCGAGCAGGCATTCCAGATCGCGGAGGCGGGGAACAATTATTACCAGTGGCATTTGGTTCATTTTCCGGTTGATTACAAAGACGGCACTAATTCTCCCGGCCCGTATGTCCACGATTATCTGGATAAGGACACCAACCAGGTCATCGGCAGATACAGCCTGACCATAACGCCGCCTCCGGCAGGGTCCACCATAGTTACGATCCAATCCACAGCTTACACTTTGACAAATCCTTCTGTTAAACGTACGGTTACCACGAAGTACGGCATACCATCTTTGGCCAAATATGCTTTTTTGACCAATTCCGACGTTTGGATAGGCCCCACCGAGAGCGTATCAGGCGCGCTGCACAGTAACGGCGGAATAAGGTTTGACGGGATTGGCAATGCCCCGATCACTTCCGCCAAGCAGACCTATACCTGCCAAGCCTGGTCCGGTTCTCCTCCTTGTCCTGCAATCGAAAATGGAGTTTGGGGAGCAGCTGCTGTGGCTACGAAGAATTTTTTTCAGTTCCCTCTGCCGAGCGTGGATTTTTCCACCATTACCTCTGATCTGGCGACCATCAAAAGCGGCGCGCAAGCCGGCGGAATTTATCTGCCGCCTTCAAACGCTCAGGGCTACTCGCTTGTGTTCAATGCCACTGGCACGGTAAGCGTTTATAAGGTAACTTCCCTGAGAGCTCATGCAACAGGGTATGATGTCAATAACGCTGCGCACAATGAGGACCTTGATTACAATGCCCGGACCCTGCAATTCACTCAGGCGATCCCGACAAACGGCCTTATATATGTAGAGGACAGGACCTGGGTTGAGGGGACTGTGGCGGGACGCGCCATGGTGGCAGCAGCGAGCTTGCCCTATAATGCGCCAACCGCACCCAGCATCCTCATCCCGAATAATCTTGTTTACAGCGCGAAAGACGGCAGTTCGGAATTGGGACTGATCGCACAGCAGGATGTGCTGGTGACTTTTTTTGCCCCCACGAACCTTGAGGTTGATGCGGCCATGATCGCGCAAAACGGCAGCACGCAGCGGTATTATTTTGCGGGCGATATGAAGAATTCCATCACGATCTACGGATCTATCTCAAGCTACGGCACCTGGACCTGGAGCTGGGTCAACGGGGCCGGAGGTCTGCTCTCCGGATACTTGACGACCAACACAGTATATGATTCCAATCTTCTCTACGGTCCGCCGCCGAGTTTTCCTTTATCCGTGAACGGCTATCAGCAAATAAGCTGGGACTCCGATTAATTTATGAAGCAAAAAATATTTTTTTCAATCTTGCTGGCAGTTTTGTTTTTCGCCAGGCCATCAATTGCCGCCCGCATGGTCCCGATAGGCACGCCTTTGCAGCCTATCCCGCAAAACACAGCGCCAAACTACAGCCAGAGTGTTAATAGCCCTGACAGCACTTACAATCAAACCCAGGCGCTTGACCAAAAGCAAATATCGGCGCCATCACCAAGCCCCACGCCCGAGGTTCAACCGGTTCCGGTCGGCGTGCCGGCAGTGAACTTGGTTGCCCCATCCACTGAACCGGTTCTGCTGTATTGGATATTGCTGATCGTGGGAACATTGGGTTTGATCGCGGTCATAGCTTGGCTATACTATCGTTTTCGGCAATAAGATTTCTATTGATTATGTTTTGATAACAAAAAATCTCATTCAAAATGAATGAGATTTTTTGTGGTGGAGTGGCTGGGACTCGAACCCAGAACCAATTGCTTAAGAGGCAACTGCTCTACCAGTTGAGCTACCACTCCTCGTCGCAGACTGGCAGACACTTCGCATTTTTGCTTCGCAAAAAGTGCTACGGTCTGCATGCTGCTCCTCTCAACAAAAATTCGTGCCCGACCTACGGTCTCCGCACTTAATTTTTGTTGGGCTTTAATGCCTAAAGCTTATTCAGTTTACATTTATTAAGAGGTTTTTTCAAGAGTAAAAAAAGACCCCAGTCACTTTGGCGGCGAAGAAGATGGGGTGCGTTTGGGTGCTGGTTTCGGTGTTGGCCGCGTGTTAATGCGGCTCAGTTCCAGTATCCGCTGGATCCGGTTCGACTCATTCGGCTTGTTCACGGCGTGATCTCCAGGTGGACATGCGCGGTATGCGGCGAGGGTTCATTATGAGCCATCTCAAAAGGAACATTGAGCTGCGGAGCCGCATCAAGATCGATAAACCTCACGTTGATCCCTTCGTCGTCGATTGCAACGACTTCTGCGCGCTCTCGGCCGGGGAACCGGCGGACGATTTTGGTACCGTAGCCATCGACCCAAATAATCGAATGAGGCTTCAAGCTCCGCGCTTGCTCAGCCGTCATGCATCCTCCTTGCGTAATGCTGTTGTTATGTAAATTATATGCCAAAAAAGATTAAAAAAACAGAGCCTGTTAGGGCTACTGAGTCAGTTTTACTATTAAATCAAAATCGTCTTCTTTGACAGTCTTGTTTTTTCGAATTGCTCCGCATTTAATGCATTTATGCAAAATTGTAAATTCGTTATGTTCTTGCCCGATTCCGATCGGTTCCATCAATCCTTGGCAGATCTCTGCCCGGTCCCCGGGATTGATATCCACGTGCTTGCTGAACAGGCATTTCGGGCAGTGATTGGTATAGCCTGTTCCCGTGATTTTGTAGCCGCAATACCCACAGACAAAATTTTCTTTTCTGCGCTGAAACACTTTCATTCTTTGTTTTTTATATTTTCCATTCGCCTGGAAACCTTCTCATTTAATTTGCTCAGTTTTAGGTTTATTGCCACGTTCTGGTCTTGTGTGCTATCGGTTTTTCTTCCGTTTTTGAGTATACCTTCGACGAACTTGGGAGACAGTTCATAGCCGCTTATTTTGAGCCGAGCCAGCATGCTTTCATATGCTTTGGTCACCGGAGAATAAACTTCAGGATCCCGTTGATTGGAACTTAGTTCTGCCAGGTCGTCGGCCAGGCCCGGATCAATGCCAATATCCGGGAGAATTTTTTTAAAAGCAGATAAAAATTTTTGTTCGCTTATTATGCCGGCGTTCCACTGGGCCAGGAGGTCCGGATTTTTGGAAGGCCGAATGACCGCATCTGTAATGGAAGCCAATACCACCAGCTCATCGTACCCGTTCATGCCAACTTCAGGTCTTAAGCTTTTGATATCGTTGTTCCTGGCGATAGACTGCATGACCTCAAAGGTGACGTTTTGCGCGATCCCTTCGATCATATTTAGCTGGAAGCCGGTCATCAGTCCGGGTTCTTGTTTTTGGCTTCCCGGATGCATGCCGTGGTAGAGTTCATGGACAAATGTGTTTACAAAAAGATTTATGTCGATCTTGCCGTTTACATCAACAAAACTTGTCGGGGAAAATTTAAGATTCGACTGCAGTTTTTCGCCATCTTGTTGGGGGTGTACGGTGGTAACCGCGAGACTGCGGTCGAGTTCAAAGCCCTGGTGATATTTAAAATCTATATTTGGCTTTTCTACTTTTTCGCGCATAGTATTTCTGACGGCCGCAGAATCATCCATCTGAATAAATCTCCAAAGAATGTTCTCGAGGTTGTCTTTCAGCATCTGCTGGGCCTTGCGGAAATCCTTATTCGTTCTGAGCTCTTCCAATACCTTATGGTTTCGTTTTACCAGATATTTTGGATTCAAGCCGTAAATTTTTTTGTCACTGCTTTCAACTTCAAATTCCTTTTCTTCCTTCCGGTCTTTGTCCGGGCTAAAATTATCTATCTGGGCGGACATCTCATCCATTCCTTTTTTTACTGAAGAGGCATAGTCCTCGGTCCATTGTGCAAACTCCGGCTCTTCCGCTTTTACTTTATTCTTGAAATTCTCCAGTTTATCCGCGTCTACCTCTTTTTCGATGACAAAATGAGCAGGAGCATTTTCCGGCTTTGCAAATTTTACCTGATCTGCGTAGCTTTCCGAAGAAAGGCTTACAGTCAAAAAACCCGCCAGGGCCATCGCATTCAAGCGCTTATATACACCTTGGCGGACTTTTTCAAAAAGGCTTTTCTTTTTTTCAATGAGATTATCAGGCGAAATCCTGCTTTCATCAAACTCAGGCACAGGAATTATTTCTCGTTCAAAAATTGTTCTCATAATATTTTGGTGCGTCCGGAGGGAATCGAACCCCCAATAACGGTTCCGAAGACCGTTGTGATATCCGTTTCACCACGGACGCGTTTTGCTGAATAGCTTCCAAAATATAGCATTTTTGAGCCTTGAAATCAACGTTTGGGAATGATAAGCTTGAGGCATATGAATGGCAAAGACGATAAGATAATGAACGTCGAGCAGTTATCCAAATTTTTCGGCGTGTCCAACCAGACCATCTGGCGCTGGTGCAAATCCGGCAAGCTGCCGGCATTCAAGATCGGCTCACAGTGGAAGATCAGACAGTCGGACATAAATAAGATCATCAATCAGAAATTGACAAAAAAGCATGACGGAAAAAACCTCTCCCTCTTCTAACATTTTTCTTTTTTACGGCGAGGACGATTTTTCGCTGCGCCGTAAACTTGACCGATGGAAAGCCGAGTTCGCCAAAAAATATTCCGCTTCTTCCATCAGCCTGTTTGACGGCGAGAATCTGTCCGAAACCGAGCTCATCAAAAATCTGCAGCATTTGCTGGAGCCGTCACTTTTTTCAAGCAAGAAACTGATCATCATCCGCGATAGTCTGCCGAAAAAAGCGGATCAGGCCGTTTTAGCCGAATTTCTTTTGCAATTCATCCAAAACGTGCCTGCTGATAATTTTTTGGTTTTCTGGCAAACCTTGAAAATTGACCGCCGCCTGGGATTCACCAAAAAATTCCTGGCATCAGGCATTAATGTGACGGAGTTCAACCTGCCGCATGGCCCGGTTCTGGACCAATGGATCAAAGCCATGGCCAAAACTTTGGGCTCAGAGATCTCTGACGGGGCAGTAAACCGCCTGGCCCAATTTTTGGGCCGGGACCTGTACGAAGAAAAAAAAGCCGGGGGCAAGGTTATAGAACGCAAAGAAGCTTTTGACCTCTGGCAAGTTTATTCCGAATTATTGAAACTTTCCAGCAACACCACCCGCATCGAGCCGCAGGACGTTAATTCGCTGGTAAAGCCCAAGATCCCGGATTCGGTTTTTGCTTTGACGGATGAGATGATCGTCAAAAATCAAAAAGGCGCTTTCCAAGCTCTGGAGAATTTTATCGCAGGAGCCACAACCGAGGAAAAAACCACTTTTATAAAAGTGATAGGTTTGCTTTCCGAACAGTTAAGAAGCCTTTTGGTCACAAGCCTTTTGCAGTCGGCCGGACATACCAACGAGCAGATCGCGGAAAAACTAGGCTGGAGCCCGGGGCGCGTGTTTATTACTGCGAAAAACCTCAAAAATATTTCAGTTGCAAAATTAAAGCAGCTGCTCCAGCAGCTGCTTCTGATAGACCATAGGATAAAAAGCTCGGATTCCAATACCAAACTTGATATTGATCTGTTCCTGGTTTCCGCTACCGGCTGACCAATTTAGTCCGCGCCGCCTGAGGCTGAGCCGCCCTTGCGGCCTGCGCGTTTGGCTTTTTCCCGATCATTAGCGAAATTTCCCGGATTGTTGCGTTTACCCTGGGCCTTGCCCCCTTTTTTGCCAGCATCGGCGTGCCCTTTTGAATCTCCATACCATGCCATATATTTGTTCTCCTTTCTATAATTTATACGTTTGATCGCGTAAATTGTTTCATTTATTAACAGACAAAAAAAGCCGCCTAACCCCGAAAGGTTAAGCGGTTATATGTAGGTCCATTTTGCGACTTTCACGTCGTAAGCCAGGCCCAGTTTTTCCATGGGCCAGATCCAGAGCCAGTAGCCCCAGTCTGCGGGCAGTTCTATCCAATTCTTCGAGAACCGCGCGGACATGCGTTCCCAGTGGTGGTTGTAGTGGAAGCCTTCACCGCCGGTCAGCATCGCGACGACCCAATTGTTGAATGTAAGCAGCGCGTGGTCAACGGCTATCCATTGGTTCTCTTTCAGAAATCTGTGCTGGTAGCCGCCGAGCCATTTGTGCGGCCAGTGGCATAAGCCGTTGATGGACGGTGTGAGCAGGAAAACGTACTGCAGAAAATGCATGAACGCGGCGATCACGCCGCCGTACAATCCGATCCGAACTGAGTGAAAGTACAAACCGATCATCATGCAAAGGGTCGCGGTCCCGGCAAGGATGCCGTAGCGGGGATGGCAGAACACATGGCGGTCCCACCAGCCGTATCTCTTTCTCACATCGCGCGAGTACCGCTCGACCAGCTCGGAATGATTTCTGATCCATCGCACGTAGAAGATTACGTTTCCCATTTGGATCTGTGGGAAACCATCTATGTGCGGACTGTGCGGATCACCTGGTTTGTCGCTGTAGACGTGATGGTAGCGATGAACTGCAACCCACTGAGCCTCGTCCGGACCGCCCGTGAACCAGATAATGAATTTCCAGCACCATCTGACGCCGGAGATGAACTTTACTGAAACGTGGGTAGAAGCCCGGTGGAGGTAGACTGTCGTGGCTGACACCAACAGGAAAGTAGGGATGAGCGAGAAAAGCCAAAATGCCTTTAGCATAAGCCCTCTTTTTAGTTGTTTTTTTGGGTTTCTATTGAGGATAGCCGCCCAAAATTGTTGATATTATTATAACAGAAACCTAAGCAAAAATTAACATTTTTTGACATTTAGGCTGAACAGGAGTATAATTAAGAGGCTTTAAAAAATCGATCCAAACCTACCTGACACAGCAGGTATGTTTATGCTGAATCTCCAATCTGTGTGGGGATTTTTTGTTAAAATTGCGCCCCTGTAGCTTAATGGATAAAGCAAGGCTCTTCTAAGGCCTTGATGTTGGTTCGATTCCAGCCAGGGGCACCAAGAAAGGATAAAATATGAAAGACAATCCAGTTGCTCACAGTTTGGGTCATGCGGTTTTGGTGCTGCTGTATGTCACTCTCGTCGCATCTATCATGAACCATGGGTCTGTTTGGTTCGGACAGAAAGATACTGCGTTTACTCCTATCTTAGTCCTGATGTTGTTTGTGCTATCCGCCGCGATCACCAGCGCGTTAGTATTGGGCCGGCCGGTGCTGATGTATTTTGATGGACAGAAAAAAGAAGCGCTGAAGTTTTTTGGGTATACTGTGGGTTGGATGTTTGCACTGACAGTGGTCGTGTTCGCGGTCATGGTCGCAAGTAAGTAGCTTTTAAACCACAAAAAATTTGAGTCGCAGGCCGAAGGCCGAGAACAAATTTTTTGAGAGGAGCAGCGTGTAGACCGTAGCGTATTTTGCGAAGCAAAATCGCGAAGTGTCTACAAACTGAGACGAGGTGCCCGTAGTTCAATGGTAGAACGCAGCTCTGTGGCAGCTGTCACGTGGGTCCGATTCCGCTCGGCCGCTGACTTTCCAATGTGGAAGCAAATTAAACTGTTAGGATGTGGCCATTATGATGTGTAGCAAGTAGTGTAATTAAATTGTTATGGTGCCAGTAGTTCAATGGTAGAACGCCGCTCTGTGGCAGCGGTCACGCGAGTTCGATTCTCGTCTGGCACCCCAAAATTTATTTTCTATAAATTAAAGCTGGGTAATTTAGGTTTTCAATTGAAGAATGCAAGGCTCATTTTATCCAATGACTTTACCCAGAGGGTGTGGTAGTATAGAATTAGGCATTATTTTCTAAAAAGTATGGATCAAAAAACCGAACAAATCTTAGCAAAATATGCTCAGCAAAATCCTGTGCCTATTGTTGATTTGGCAAAAGAATTAGGTCTATATGTAGTAGAAACCAGCGAATTAGATGATAATTATGCTGGTTCTTTGAGCAAAGAGGGCGACAACTTTGTTATTTACATTAACACTTCTCACCCGTTAACAAGGAAGCGTTTTACAATTGCTCACGAAATAGCTCATTTCATTCAACATAAACATCTTTTTGATACAAATAATGAACATATTGATAATATTAAACAACCTGTTAAGGCACTTAATAGCGAAGAGGGCAGAGAGTTAACAGACGCTGAAAAAAAGATCGAAATTGAAGCCAATAATATGGCGGCTGATTTACTGATGCCTAAAGACTTATTTTTAAGGGTTTGGAAAAATGCTATTAGTTTGCCGGAAGTTGCAGAGCAATTTAAGGTTTCAGAATCTGCGGCAACATTGAGAGCAAGATTCTTACTAGGGCAAACCATAGTCTAATATGAAAAGGAAAGGCAAAAATGTTGCAACAGAGGCTGATTTGGAAGCTGATGATGCTTCACAAAGTCATAGACGGAAACAAACTGCATTAAACGCAGTAAATAATGTTTTGATTTGTGTTATTTATGTCTTACCAGCGATAGTATTGCTTTGGGCTATAATAATGGCTTATCACTTTATTTCTATCGGCGATTGGGACGGGTTAAGTAAGACTGGACTTACACTTGCAACACACGCAACCGCATATTTTATTGGGATCATTCAAAAAAATAAATGGTTAGAGGACTGAAAATAATTATAACTCCTAAAATATTCTAGGGTAGTTTTAAGCACTCTGTGTAGTATATATTTGAGTTCTAACATCCTTTACTATGCGATTCCAAAATTTGAAATAGGCGGCAAGCCTGTTTTTTGTTAATATATTGATGCATATAAACCCCTCTAAGTAATGTCCGACACTAAACCCCCTCAAAACAAGAAAAAAGACGAAGTTGATTTGAAAAAACCAGCACCAGTCTCTGCTATTATTGGAACTTCGATCAACGATGCAATTGTTACTGATATAACCAGGTCGGCAAGGGCATTAGCAGAAACGATCCATTCTCCTAGCCTAGTCTTGGCAACCCAGAATCTTGCAAATTTAGGCACGGTTATGACAGTTAATAATGGAATGTTGATTGACCTAAATAATTCCGCAAAAGTGTTGACTGATTTAGCTCATTCTCCCGTATTTATTCAGGCTGGAAAGGTTGTATCATCAATACAACAGTTGACCACTAATTTTGCCACCTTAACTGAACCTACAATAAGATTGACCGAAGCCAGTGACCGAGTTATTAGTAGTGTTGTTTCTCTGAATAAAAAATATGATTTTGGTCTTACCGTCGAACAGATCAGTTTATCTCCTTCGTTTTCACCATCGCCATCTTACTCACCAAGCCCATCTCCATCGCCTGCATTTGAAGTCAGGTCGGCCGTGATGGCTTTAAAAGAGAGATTTGATAATTTGGCCGACGATATATCCCTTAAAGTTGAGGAAAGATTTAAGAAACAAGTTGACAACTACATCAAAGAAGGTATAATTTCACCAAGAATTAAGAGTGCGAATTGTGTTTGTAGCAAATGCGGCAACCTGATCTTCAAAATTGAAGATATGTCTCACTTTATGAGAGGAACGCATAAATGTAGCAAGTGTAGCGAGACCCTCCAAATCCCAAAGGATTTGAAAATTATCCCCGACAAATAAGTGTCATAAGGCCTTACGAGACTTTGTGGCTTAGGCTTTACGAAGCCCCATTAGAATCTGTTCTTACGAGAACAGCCCTGATGGGGCTGTTTTTGTTTCAAAAAAATGACAAATCATAGAACAAAACTAACCAAAGAAAACAAAGAAGCTGTGTCTGACGCCTTAGCCAGATACTTCTTTAATTACTGGCAAAAACAAGTTATTAAGAACAGGGATAGTAAAGCTGCTACCTTGGCTGTAGGTTCAACTCTTAGAGGGGGTTCTCCTAAGACCAGGGTGGCGACTTAACCATCTCTTAAAAAACCCCCTCTATGATTGATAGCGTAAGAATCAGAATTTCAAATTTTCATTCGGTTGAAAACAACCCTTATTTTCAGGATGCCAAGGGGAGTTTTGACAACGATAAGAACGGCAAGAAAAGAATTAAAAAGTTAATTCATACCAGCGACCAATTTCGTAAATCCCAGCAAGCCAAGGGCATTTACATTATGAAATACTGGACACACCAAAGCAGTTTTAATCGAGGTAATAATTATTTATACCTCGAGGTTTCTTTGCCCAAACTCAAATACGGCCAGAATTATTATGAAATATCCGAAGCTGATCTTGAAGTTCTGATTGACTCAATCATAAGTTTTTTAGCTTCAATCAAGGTATCGGCTTCTCGAAATAGTGTTAGGGACGGAGTAGTAACGATGGTCTCTTATTGTAAGAACCTCAACGTGAAAGCCTTCGGCACCACCGAAGAAGCTTTGGCAATTTTAGCTCATTCTAAATACCGATTTCGTTCGTCATTTGAACCAAAATTTAATCCTAATGGTCAGTTAACCCATCTTGAATACTTCAATAGGACGTCGTCGCATTTTGTGGTTTATGACCAAATTCAGAGTTTGCTGGATCAGGGTTTTACCAAAGAAGAAAAAGAAATTCACAGAAAGCTGGCCGATAATAAGGAATCTATTCTTAGGTTTGAATTGACCCTGCACAATGTAACTTCAGTCAGACAATTCCTATCTAAGTTTTATCCGTCAAAAAAGAATTTTACCTTGGCAGAAGTTTTCAAGTATAACATTGCCAATGATCTATTGAAGCACGAAGTTGACCAGATATTTAATCATCCCTTGAATGGTTTGGTTGTTTCAAAGGATTATGATTACAGGCAGCTTAACCAACAGGTCAAGGATTTTATCGAAAAGAATTATAGTGACGGAAAACTTAAGGCACAGCTATACCAAGCTGTAGGAGTTTTAAGGCTGGAAGGTTGGGCAGGGCTAAAGAATCATCTTAAGCAAACCACTGGCTCTCGCAGCACCTATTTCAGACGCCTTAAAGAGATAAAGGACATTGAGGTTAGGGGGATAGAGCTGAATGTTCCTGACGGGGCAGTCCTAAATTTTGTCTTGCAAGAATTTGGAATCAATCCAAAATCCAGTCAGAAACAACAGAGTTTATTTTAGCAATTATTAGTATCATCCGCTTCTATCAGTAACAAGCAACCAAATCATAAATTCATCTCAAATCCACCCGCCCTAAGTATTACGCAAATACTGCTGTCAGGAATGACACTAAGGCATAGTAAATATCGGTCTCAATTCAATACGGTTTTTATAGCAAATATTAGTATCACGGCCGGTTGCTGGACAAATTGGACAATTATTGACAATTTTGGACAGATGGTGTATAGTAATTAACTATGACAAAAGACTATCTAACAATAGAACAAACGGCAAAGAAACTGGGCCTTAGCTATAAGACCGTTTTTCGCTATATCCAGAGTAAGAAGCTTGAGGCAACGAAAGTCGGGCACTGGCGTATTAATAAAATAGAGATTGAGGAGTTCCTAAAAAGAAACTCTAATCTTCGCAACAAGTAATCCCAATAAAATGAAACCAGCAACATTAATTCAAAAAGTCGAACAAAATGGCCTCTTATTTATCAAAGAGGTTGCTAAGTATTTTATGGATTTCTTGGAGACGGATTTCCATAAACATAAGCTCCCTCGTCGGGCTATCGAGTTTCGGAACAATGACAATTTACTAATTGGTTTGAATCTTCAAAAGTACCCTTCTTTCAGCAAGCTAACATCAAAACTTATTAGCAAAAGTTTTGATGAAGACATTCTGAATAAAATTGAGAAGGGGGTTTATAAAACAAACCTTCCTAAAAATTTACTTGATTTAATCAAGCTCCAAATAGGTAAAATCAGTAATACAGAAATCGCTGGCATTACTGAAAAAGTCGCTGATGAAATAGAGAAGGCGGGCACTTTATATGCAAAAGAGTACGACGTTGCTCTTACTAACTCTCTTGAAGAAGCCTCAAAGATTATTCGTAGTGCACTGGTGCACCCTTTTGTTGAAAGCGTTGAGAAGCCCTTGCAAAATCTTAACCTAGGCGACGAAGACAATATTTATCTTATTGAAGAAGAGTTGACCGCAGTCATACTTCGGTTGTTGGAGAACAAAATTTCAGAAGTATTGAATCTTATTATTGCTCAAGAGAAGGTTAATCTCACAAAAGAACTCAAATCAGTATTCATTCCACAAGACGTAAAAGGCAACCTCACTTCCTTTTTTGAGAATCTCCAAGTTGCTGATTTGTTTTTGGAACTTTTCGAGATGGAGCGTAACAAAAGCATTTTGGATAAGCAAGAATTTTATCTTTACTTTGGAGATATTTCTTTCAATAACAGTAAGTACCCGATTTTCTATATCCCTTTTTCAACTAAACGAGAAGGAGACACCTTAAGTATCGACTTCGATTCACAGGTATATATTAATAAAAAGGCTCTTGAGTTCGTAGTTCAAGAGCACAATACCCAAAAAGGGACCACGGGCAGCTTACAGACTATTTCAGATCGCATTATCTATTTGTCTCAACACAAAGATGATTTCCCTCAAATCATCAACGATGTTCTAAATGAAATGTCTCATTTTTTTGGACTTGAAGGTACGTCGGAATTTTCAAGCGGTGAATCTACAATCGCCCGTGGCGCGTCTGTGCGTATTTCTAACAGCAGTTACATCTGTTTATTTGATAAGTCGGACGAAGCGTTGGTTAATGACTACGAAGAAATCCTCCAGATGTTAAGCCTAGAAGGTGGCAATCTTGCAGAAATTTTTAATAAACTGATAGACGACTTTATTAGAAATAATCCTCAGCCTTTCAATCCGGAAGTTGAGGGTGAATGGGACGGTACAGAAACAGCAGATAAGCTTGTCTACCCAAGTCCAATACCACTCAATAGCGAGCAGCGGCAAATCCTATCTGCAATTAATAAAGAAGGCTGCAACTATTTAGTAGTTTCGGGGCCGCCAGGAACGGGAAAAAGTCATACCATTACCGCTATTATTTTCGATGCAATTTTGAAAAACCAATCGGTATTGGTTCTTTCCGATAAAAAGGAAGCGCTGGACGTCGTCGAAGACAAAATTACCCAGACGATGAATAAGGTTCGCAATGATGAAAACTTTCAGAACCCAATTTTAAGACTTGGAAAAACCGGCAATACTTATAATTCAATTCTCGCTCAAAGTGCCATCGATAGAATAAAAACTTATCATCGCGCAGTAAAAAATGACTATGAGAATATAGAAGAAACCATTATCAAATCTGGAAATTCTCTAAAAGAAGACTTGGAAGCGGAGATGGTTGCTTATGAGAATATAAACATCAAAGAAATCCAAGAATTTTTTGATTTGGAACTTTATTTTAGTGAAAAAGTTTTATTTTTCGATTTTGAAGAGTTGGCTCCACAAGACGAAGTGGCCATCGAACTTGGAGAGTTACGAAGCTCACTGCAGCAAATTAAAAACGTTTTCACTTCTAATGTCACGCAGAAGTTTTTTGAGCTTCTTGAGGTAACCCCTAAAAGTATACGAACACTAGATGACTCCGAAAATTTCTTGCGTTTATTAATGCTGGCCCTTGAAAGTATACAGAAAGTAAAGGCGACATTTTATAATAAAATTGACGCTATCAGTAAGTTCTCACAGTTTGACTCAAAAGATTTAGAGAAACTCCAATATTTCATCGAGCAGTATTCAAAGCTGAAACTTTGGGCAGTCGGATATCTGTTTAGTAAAAAACGAGCAGAAGAATTGGATATTAGTTTCAAGCAAACCTTTATTCACAGCATGATCTCCAATCCCCACGAACAACTCCAGGAACTTAAAGACATACAAGAGATTTTTAGTTATGCTCAAAAACTTGGTGACGAAATAAATGGAAAAAATGTAGGTGACTACGATTTCATCGCGATGGCTCACAAGCTCCTTACTGATGAGGCGATTATACTGGGCGTTCAAGAAATCGTCGCTCTGAGTGAGAAGGTAGGGTATCTCAAAGAGATTGTTGAGAAATATCCGAAGACAGCAAAAAAGATTGGTATCAATACCGAACAGTTCGCCACAGTGATAAGCAACGCGATTACGGACGGTGATGAACTAGAATTTGATAAACAGATTAGATACTTGAACCTAAAGCAAAAAGTGAGCAAAGATTTTTCCAACATTCTCGAGTTGAACTACGCCGCTCGTATGAGGCAAATTGAAGATTTGGTTACTACTCAAGTAACATACCTTCTCGATGGACAGCTAATTGATTTTTGTGAAAACAATCGCAACGATGCCCAAACATTAAAGAATATCATAAAGAATAAACAGAAATTCCCGAGAGATGAGTTTAAGAAGCTCAAAGAGGCTTTTCCGTGCATATTGGCAGGCATTAGGGACTACGCTGAGTATATACCACTAGAGCCAGGATTATTTGATTTAGTGGTGATTGATGAAGCCTCACAGGTAAGCATTGCCCAAGCATTTCCTGCCCTCTTGCGGGCAAAGAAAGTGCTGATTCTAGGAGACAAAAAACAATTTAGTAACATCAAAGCGGCACAAGCGCGCGGAGATACTAACCGTGAGTACCTGAACGGATTGAATGCTAATTTTAGAGCTAACGTCTCCACCGATCCAATAAAATTGGAAAGACTCAAAAAATTCAACATCAAGACTTCTATTCTTGAGTTCTTTGAGTTCGTCAGCAACTACAATATCCAATTGCTGAAACACTTTAGAGGTTATAAAGAAATCATTTCCTATTCAAACAAGTATTTCTATCAGGAAAGTTTGCAAGTGATGAAGATTCGCGGGAAATCCATAGACGAAGTAATAAAATTTTCGTATGTTGAGACCACGACAGCAGATGAACGCTATCCTAACACTAATGTTAAAGAAGTTGAGTTTATCATCTCTGAACTTAAACGGTTAAAGGATGAAGATAAAGTCGTGAGCGTGGGTATTATCACACCACACACAAATCAGCAGAAGCTCCTGGTAGAAATGATTGGCAAAATGCCAGAGTGGGATTATTTCCAGGACAAGCTGAAACTCAAGATAATGACGTTCGACACCTGCCAGGGAGAAGAACGCGACATCATCTACTACTCAATGGTAGCCTCTCCACACAGCGATAAGCTCTGGGGCGTATTCATTAAGGATTTAAGCAAGGTAGATGTTGAAGAGGACGGGCAACTAAAAGCGCAGCGTTTGAATGTGGGCTTTAGTCGTGCCAAAGAGTGCGTCCATTTCGTATTGAGCAAGCCCCTGGAGGACTTCACCGGCTCTGCTGGAGAAGCGTTAAGACACTATAAATATATGTTGGACGAAGCGCGAAAAGAGCACGGCGTTTCCGAGACAGATCCAAACTCTAAAAAAGAGCCAGAAGTGCTAAATTGGTTTTATCAAACGAAATTTTGGAAACAGCACAAAGATTCAATTGAATTTATGCCACAGTTTGAAATAGGAAAATATCTAAAACAACTAGACCCCACCTACACTCATCCAGCATACGAGGTTGATTTTCATCTTATCTATACCGATGAGCGACACAAGGAACACAAAATCATCATTGAGTACGATGGTTTCTTAGAACACTTCAAAGATGCAGATGAAGTCAACGAATTCAACTATGAGCACTACTACTCCAATGATGACGTATACCGCCAGAAAGTATTAGAAAGTTATGGCTATAAATTTTTAAGAATCAATAAGTTCAACAGTGGGAAAAACCCGATTGCGAGCCTTGATGATAGAATTGCGCGATTACTTAAAAATCCAGAGAATGCCAACTCACTTCTTGCAAATATACAAGGCACTATAGAAGGACTCCAAAATGGTGATATTAGGGAATGCCCAAGATGCAAAGAAGTAAAGCCATTAATTGATTTCAAAGATGCTGATTTGATTACTGGCTATGGGAGATTTTGCAATGCGTGCAAAAACCTCAGTACACGCCTGACAACAACATCCATACCTAGACCAGCGCCTGTCCTAACTGATTCGTTATGTCCTCGCTGTAATTCACGTATGGTCTTGAGAAACAGCCGGAGAGGAAAGTTTTATGGGTGCTCTCGTTTTCCTTATTGCAAAGGCACGCGTAACGCTTAACATTTATGGCACTCCTTACAAAAACTGATTTTATTCTCTACCGAGAGTGTCCAAACAACGTTTGGGTAAAAAGACATGAGTCTAAAGAGTATGCAAAGTTTGAAGTATCGGATTTCGAGAAATCGTTAGCTGTGATGGGCAATGAGGTAGAAGAATTAGCACGGGGAATGTTTCCTGGGGGTTATCTCGTTGAGAGGCGGAGCGAAGGTGCTCAAGAATTGACTCAAAAACTTATTACGGAGCGAACACCTGTAATTTATCAGGCTGTTTTTGCGACTGATAGATACGTTGCTGCTGCCGACGTCCTGAAATGGAACGATTCAATTCAGAAATACGAAATATATGAAATAAAAATGTCATCAACCGAAGAGGATGATGAAGAAGACGAGGGAAAACCTAAGAGAGTTAATAAAAAAGAGAACTTCAATACGAATATGACCTTGCTTTCCAGGCGAATGTTCTTGAAGCATGTGGAGTACCATTGGATAAAAAATATCTTGTCCGTCTCAATCGAGCATACATTAGAAAAGGCGAGCTAGATTTCACACCAGGTCAACTTTTCATCATCGAGGATAAGACCGAGGCGATAGAACGCTTGAAACCAATTGCCGTAGAAGAAATGGAGCAGGCCCAAAACTATTTATTAAGTAAAAAAATGCCTTCGGTTCCATGCCCTTGTTACTATAGGGGTCGCAGTGCTCATTGCACAGCGTTTTCTTATATCAACCCGAGCGTACCTAGATACAGCGTTCATGATTTAAATAGAATTGGAAATAGTAAGAGATATCTAGAGGAGTTACTTAATGAGGGTATACTGGAAATTGGCAATGTGCCAATAGACGATAGATTAAAGCCCAAAGAATCAAAAAAAAATGAAAAACCTAGTAAACCAAGAAAACTAAATCAAATCATGGTTCATAAATCTCAAGAACCATTGATTGATATTAAGTCGATCAAGACCGAACTCGATTCGCTTGTATTTCCTCTTTATTTTCTCGACTATGAAACATATCCAACTGCCATCCCTCCGTATAGCGGATATCGTCCCTACCAACAAATTGTTTTTCAATATTCGTTACATGTTCTAAATGACGAGAATTCAGAGCCTACTCATTTCGAATGTCTAATCTTAGATGGAGAGCCCTCTGAGCGTATCGCGAAGAATTTACGAGAACATATCGGTAATAAGGGAACGGTTATTTCGTGGTCTAAAAAATTCGAAAATACACGAAATCGCGAACTTGCAATTTTTTTACCAGAATATAAAGATTTTTTTCTTAAGGTAGTTGAAAGAACATACGATTTGATGGATATAGTTGAGGATCAACATTACGTACATCCAGGATTTGAAGGCAGAGCCTCAATTAAAAAAGTCTTGCCAATAGTCGCCAAACTAACAGGGGCTTCAGATTTATCCTATGAAACACTTGGTGTACAAAATGGTACCGATGCTATCGAGGCTTATCGACAAATAACTAAAGGTGAATTAGTTGGGGAGATGGCGAAAGAAAAGGAAAGTCAGATGTTGGAATATTGTAAACTAGACACTTATGGTATGTTTGCGATTTGGAAGTTTTTTTCTAAATTAAAATAATATGGAAATCGAATCAAAACAAAAAATTCTTGTGCGAAAGGAGCTATTGGAAAAATATCATGGCTCCTTGTTTGGTTTAGCAATTGGCGATGCCCTCGGAGTTCCCGCAGAATTTAAAGCAGTTGGCGAATTTGAACCTATAACTGATTTTAGAGATTCTGATTGGTTTGATTTACCCGCTGGTCATTGGTCTGACGATACTGCTATGGCATTATGTCTTGCAAACAGTTTAATCGAGAAAAAATCTTTTGATCCTGTTGATCAAATTGAAAAATATAAAAAATGGCTTGAAACAGGATACTGTTCAAGCTCAGGAAAGGCTATTGGTGTCGGCCAAACAATACTTAGAGCGCTCCTGACATACCGAAATGGAGACGATCCGTATGTGGCGATTTCTTCTCGAAATTCTGACGGAAATGGAAGTCTTATGCGACTTGCTCCAATACCTTTGTATTTTAGAAGTAATCCAGAGCAAGCAGTAAAAAATGCTGGATTAAGCTCAAAAATTACCCATGGCTCTCAGTTATGTTCTGATGCTTGCAAATATTACACCGGACTTATTATCGGGGCATTAAATGGGGTTTCGAAAGAAGAATTATTGTCTGATTTATATTCTCCGATTCCAGATTTCTGGAAAAATAATCAACTCACATCAGAAATAGAAAATATTGCCCGTGGTTCTTTCAAACATCATGATCCGCCTTTTATAGAAGGGAGTGGATTTGTAGTTAAATCTATGGAAGCGGCTTTGTGGGCGTTTTATAACTCGGAATTCTTTGAAGACGGAGTACTCAAGGCAATCAATCTTGGGGATGACGCTGATACCACGGGAGCAATATACGGACAACTTGCCGGAGCATATTACGGAATTGGCGGAATTCCTAAAAAATGGTTTGATAATGTAGCCAAGAAAGACGAGCTACTTGGGATAGCGAATCAATTGTTCGAATTATCTTAAATGCTGAAAAGGCTAGAATTACATATTTAATTTCGTGATTCGCAATAAATGGCGGCCGAAAGGCTGTTTTTATTTAGAATTCAAATTCAAGCTATTAATAAAATTGAAATTATGATAAATCTAACAATCGAAAATGATGAACTCCTCAAGCATTACAAGCGGGAGTACAATTTGACTTTATTTTATATATCGTATATAATCTTATATATATCATTATATTAGCTAAATAACTATGAAAAACTTCGATAAACGCCTTAGTAACATACCGGATGCTATTTGGGCTAAAATCGCCCAAATTGACGATCTTAAGGGTCGCTGGACATCAGGGGCACAATTGAGCCCACAGTTGTTAGGCAGGCTTAAGAAATGGGTTTTAATCACCTCCACAGGAGCCTCGACCCGTATTGAGGGCTCTAAACTAACTGATGAAGATGTCGAGAAATTCATTCGTGGTTTGGGAATGAAGAAGTTTGCGTCGAGAGATAAACAAGAAGTGCAGGGATACTTTGATCTGCTAAATAATGTTTTTGATGCTTGGCAGACAATAAAATTGTCCGAAAGCTCAATTAAGCATTTGCATAACGAGCTGCTTAAGTATGTCGAAAAAGATCAGGGTCATAAGGGCGATTATAAAAAAGGCGAGAATAGAGTTGATATGACGGATGCTCAAGGTAATTTCGTTGCAACTTTATTTAATCCCACTCCCGCATACTTAACACCGAAAGAAATGCAAGAATTAGTAGATTGGACAGAAACCCAGCTCAAAATTAAGAAATATAATCCGCTACTTGTGATCGGCAACTTCCTTGTAGAATTTCTGAACATTCATCCGTTCCAAGATGGCAACGGCCGTCTTTCCCGTGTCCTTACAAATTTACTTCTTTTGAAAGAAGGGTTTGTCTATATGCCTTATGTCTCCCACGAAAAATTGATCGAGGATAATAAATCAGAATACTATATTGCCTTAAGAAAGAGCCAACAGACAGCTAAGAGCAAGAGAGAAGATATAACCCCGTGGTTGGAGTTCTTCTTTGACATACTGCTTAAGCAGTCAAAAATAGCCATTGGCTTGCTCAATAAAGAAGACATAGAGAAACTACTCTCACCCAAGCAGATATTGGTCTGGAAGTATCTGCAAACTGTAGACGAGGCCACTCCCCAAGAGATTAGCAAAAAAGCTAAAGTCGCTCGGCCGACAGTTAATCAAGTATTGGACAAGTTATTGAAATTTAAGAAAATAGAACGGTTGGGTATGGGTAGTGCTACCCGATACAGAAAACTGTAAGTTAATTAGTTATGATTAAAAAACCCTCTCTAAAACTGAAAACAGGCATTGCTTATATCCGCGAAAGTACTGAGGAGCAGGATAAGGGTTTTTCGCCTGATAACCAAAGGCGATCAATTGAGAAGTTCGCCAGTGAACACAACATTCAAATCGTGGAGTGGTATAAGGATTTGGTGTCAGGCACGGATGCTTTGAAGCGAGACGATTTCCAAAGGATGATTACGGATGCGATGCTACACAAGTTTGAAGTCATCTTGGTTTATCACACCTCTCGGTTTGCTCGCAATGTCAAAGAAGCCAGGCATTACAAAGAATTGCTTAGGAAGAAACTGGGTATTGATGTAACATCAGTAACCCAGAACTTTGGTAATGACTGGAATGATCCGAGTTCTTTTCTAAACGAGGGGATTAACGAATTATTTGATGAGCACACTTCAAGACAGATCAGCTTTTGGGTCAGGAACTCTTTGATGGAGAAACGCACACAAGGCAAACAGACTGGCAATCCGCCAGCGGGATACACGAAAAAGAAAATCGGCTTTGATAAAGAAAAAGGACGGCCGATTTATGATCCAGAATGGCGGATTGATCCTCTCGGAGCAAAGAACGTAAAGAAAATATATTTATTATATGCGACCGGCCGGTATTCGTATGCGGATGTAGCCGTTGAAATGAATAAAGCAAAGGCACGGACTAAATCTGGCCGACCCTATACTTATAGCACTATTAAAGACATCCTAAGCAATAAAGTTTACCTTGGTATGGTATTTTCTCGGAAGAAAAATTACCCGACGATAAAAGGTATTCACCCAGCTATAATTTCGCAAAAGTTGTTTGATAAGGTGCAGGATGCCATAGCTGGCCGCAGGAATACTTTTGGGCGGCCAGTTGCTCAACATAGATTTTATTTACTGCAAGGGTTGGTATATTGCTACTACAGCTATAAAGAGCTTAAGGGCAAGGAGAATGACCCTAACGCCAGAATGCTGCCAAAGATGTATGCCCAATATTACAAGTGGAAGAACGGCGAGTATTTGGCCTATGGTTGTAAATTTAGGAAAGAGAATAAGAGTTGCAAACAACCGATTGTGAAAGCGGACGTGATTGATAAGCAGGTCTTGGATTTTATGGAGGGGTTTAATATACCCTCAGATATTATTGAGCATACGTTATCCAAGCTCAAGGATTTATTTAAGCAAGCCAGCCAATCAGTGAAGGACACCTCGATCGTAGATAAGTTGCAGGCCAGAAAGAAAAAAGTAAACTTTCAATGGCAGAATACCGAAGAACTCACAGAAGCTGAATACCTACAGCAAATCAAGGACATCAATAGCGAGCTGAAAAAATACGAAAGTTTGGGGTTAGTAAATAATAATGGTAAACTTAAGGAAGCTGAATATACAAAAAAGACTGAAAAATTCCTCAAGGACTTCAAACAATTCTGGCACACGATAGATATGGAAGAAAAGCGTGAGTGGATACAAACAACAATTAAACGAATTTGGGTGCAGGATCAAAAGGTTGTAGCCATAGAACCGCACGACGATTTCAAACCATTATTCGTCGCACACAGGAAAGTGGTGGCTAGAGCCCCATCGGGCACCCCAACAAAGGACATTAGCAAAAGCGGAATTGGATTAAGCTATAGTTAGTAATTAATATTTTTTATATGAGAAAAATAGTAGTTCTAGAATTTATGTCGCTTGATGGAGTGATTCAAGCTCCAGGGGGTAAGGACGAGGACCCTTCGGATGGGTTTAAATTTCAAGGATGGACAGTGCCATTCATGGACGAAGCCGGAGGAAAGGAAATGGCCAAACAAATGGGTGGGCCGCTTGATCTGCTCTTGGGGAGAATCACTTATGATATATGGGCCAAATTTTGGCCGTATCATCTGGGCCAGTGGCCAAGCCTTATGAATGCTACCAAGTACATAGTAAGCAATAGCGATATTAAGACCACCTGGGAAAAAACCATTCAAATAAAGGGCGACGTCGCTTCCGAGATAAAGAAATTAAAACAAGGAGACGGCCCCATGCTCCAGGTTTACGGCAGCAGCGTGCTCTGTCAAACGTTATTCGCCAATGATCTAGTTGATGAATTATGGTTAAAGATATTTCCTCTCACACTTGGAAAGGGTAAACGATTATTTGGCGAAGGGACTATCCCGGCAGCTTTCAAGCTTTTGGAATCGAGTGTAACACCGAGTGGTGTAATTATTGCTTCTTATAAAAGAGACGGTGAAATCAAGTTAGGTTCTTTTACCTAGACTACATTTTTTTGATACATTTAGTTTATGGATATTTTTAGACCGGAACAATGGCATGATTTTTTCATAATGGTTGGCGGCGGAGCAGCGGCTCTTGCAGGATTGGTATTCGTGGCCATGTCGATCAATCTTGGCATCATTACTAGGGACCCCACGCACAAAAATCGTGCAATAGGAACCCTGACGGGTTTTACAGCCGTCTTCATGATTTGTGCTTTTGTCCTAATCGGGGGCCAAAATCATAAAGCGATCGGTATTGAATGGTTGGGCGTTTCGGTTATTGCGACATATATTTATATCAGAGGATACATCCGAGCTATTAGAATAGGCCGGAGCTCCGTGGGACTTAGAATTGGCCGGTTGATTTTTGGCACAGTTTGTTATGTAACTCAGGTAATAGGTTCAAGTTTATTTATATTTGGACACATTGCCGGACTTTACATCGCGTCTATAGCGATGGTAGTTTCCTTCGCTTCTCTTATTTCAGGTGCCTGGCTCCTGATAGTTGGCATTCATGAGGTTCAGCTCAAGGTGAAGTAAAAAACCATGACATCAATTGATTGGAATGCAAAAGTGAATGAGGGTGCTTTGATTCTCGCATCTATCACAAAAGGAAAAAGATCGACTTAACCGAAATTGAAGTTAAGCATAAGAACAAATAACCGCAGTTCTAACATCCTGCACGATGCGACCCAATTAAAATTTTAATTTAATCCATGAAAAAAATAAATTTAGGTTTCCTAAGTTTATTTAGTTCGATAATTAGTATCGTGACCGCTATAATTGTTACTTGGTCATCTTATGATATTAACAAGGTCTGGTTAGTTTATCGTGGGGTCAGTGAATCTGTTCAATCGCTGGGTTTTTTGATAGCACCTCTTGCTTGGATTCTTGCTCTTATGTTCGGCTTGCTTAGTTTTTATTTCGAAAAAGGCAACGCTAAAAAACTTAAGCTGGCAAAAGTCGGCATCATCGCGAGCTTACTTTTAGCCTTATTTTTAGGGTTTTATATTGCTTATTTATTAAAACATGCCTGCAATGGATATTCTTACATGGATTGCCCTAGTTAGTAAGATCGTAAAAGGATCTTGATCCAAAACAAAAAACCGCCCATAAAGGCGGTTTTATTTTGCCGTGATAACTGCGGCCGGTGCTGAAGCTGTAAATCCTTCATTTTTGTTTACCTGATATCCTTGCCCCTGCAGCCACGAATTGATCGTAGTAGCAGGAATCAGATAGCTTTGCATAAATTGTCCTTTGGAATCAATCCATCTGCCTGACATTATCCCTAAGAATTTTCCGCTGGCATCAAAAGCACCGCCGCCGGAACTTCCCAGGTTGATCTTGGCCGAACTTTTGATCCATTTTAGCAATCCCGGATTTTTATCGGAATAGGCAAACCCGTTTATCTGGCCTTGGCTATACGTCAAAGGAATATTGGAATTCGCAGAAGTGCCGTTTGCCGGGTAGCCCAGGGTTTCTACGCTGTCTCCGATTTGAAATCTATAATTAACGGGGTCGATGCTGTTGTTTCCTAATTGAATGAATCCCATGTCAGGAAATTCATTTATCGCCATATCCGTGATGCTCTTAAAACCAGCAGGAGTAAATTTTCCAACTAATGTTATGATGGCCAGATCTAACTCTTGGCTGAATTTTCCTTGTTCATGCCCGAGTAAACCGTATGGATTCGCAACGTAACTGCAGTCAGGCAAATTGTTGATCACCATGCTCGTGCAAAAAACAACACGGTATCTTACAGGTGACAAAACTGCATTCTCAACAACGTGATAGTTCGTGAGAATGTTCCGGCTATCAATGGCAACTCCCGAGCCGGTCGAAATGTATTTGTTCGTCAATGTATCATAGATCTTGATTGCGACAACAGACTTAACATTATTCTGGCCAACAGCCGCAAAAACGGCATGACTAGGAATAAAAGTTAATACAGTACAAACAACCATTGTTGCACTGACTATTGAATTGTTGAATTTATTATTGATCATGGAAATCCGCTTAATTGGCACAAGACCTCGTAAAAGGCTGAATTCATATTGACCTATAAGTATATCATACTTTAAGAGAATTGTCAAGGATGCTGTAAGGGTTCTCGTCAGGTGTTTGTTTAGAGGATAAAACAGGCCTTTAATAGGCTAATCGCCCCACCTCGGAAGCTTGTGTTTTTGTTTCAATAAAATGTTAAACTCTATGTATGGAAAACGAAAAAGACCCAAGAGAACAAAATGCGAAAGAGGCGGAAGCTCGTCCCATAGAAGAACGCATAAAAGAGACCGGCTCAGAAATGAAATATTTTGAAACAGACCCTTACCCCGAACACCTCAAGGAAGGAGTACGCCTGAAGATGATGCTTGATATTATGAAGCATGAGGCGAAAAAGCAGCCGGGCTTGTCGGAGGATGAATATGCGAAACGTGCGGAAGAGATAGACGGCTGGCTGACCGATCCCGAAAAATATCAAATGAGCGGCAGTCTGCGTGATATCTTAAACAAGATCTGGGCGGACTTCAGAGGCTTCAAGCTCAAATTCGGCATAGTGGAAATCCTTACCGCATCTAATGTTGACGTAAAGGAAGAAACTTTGCCTCTTGATTCGCTGGTTTACATGGATTATTTTACGACCAAGGTCCTTAAGATCGCCGGAGAAGACGGCGGTATCGGCGGAACGACCGGAAGCATCAGCGCTGCCGGGGCAAGAAAATATTTCAAAGAGCATCCGGATAAATTTGAGGAAATAAGAGAGCGGACAAATTCAAACTTTTCTACTGAATCTGTTCCCCGGGAATATGACAAGATCCTGGTGTATAGGAATAAAGACGAAAGCGGCCAGGAACGATTGATCGTGCTTGACGGCAATGGGAGGCTTACCCGTAAAATTACGCAGGCTCCGGATGACGAACAGCAGAATATCAGGGCATGGGTGGTCACAAAAACCGACGACAAGCCCCTTCATGGCTACTGGATCCCGACAAGCAGGTTTGCAGATAAACTTGAAGAGGCATCGAGAGCAGAATCAGAGCAGGAAAGAAGCATCGTTAAAAAGCAGATATTCGATCTGTTCAGGATATCGCCGGGGGTAGGCCCGAGAGAATTGGAGCGCGCGTCTTCGGTCAACCCCGAATTTGCGGAAGAAGTATTGCACGAATGGGCAAGCCCCAGGCCATCAGAATAATATATTTTTGGTCTAAAAAAATCACCATGAATCTTGGTGATTTTTTTGATTAATTGAAAATAATTAATATTTCGGCGGCGGCGGGGTCGGGCACGGATTTGGAGGAGGAGGCGGAGGCGCTATATCGTCATTGGTGATCGTGCAGGTCTGACTGTCAAATGGCGCAAGCGTGCCGGTACAGCCGGCGGAAAAAGTGGCTGTGTAGCCTGCAGGCCCGGACTCGGTCACATTATATGTACCGTCTGAGATAATTGTTCTGTCAGTTCCGGGTGATTCTTGGCCCGGAAAAGAAGCAGGATGAGGGTCTAAAGGATTAAGAGGATTGATTACCGTAACTCCGCTAATCGTCATCGTAAAATCAGAAGCAGTTGCAGTGCCGCCGTTATCATTGATCACATGCTTGATCACAGTAAGGAAAGCCGGAGGCTGAACCGCAGCCGAACTTAATCTTGGCAAGACTAGCGCAAAGGCAACAACTAATATTGCTGATGAAATTTTTTTAAGCATTTTCAGTTTCTATTTAATTATTTATATGGTCCGACCTTTATACATTGTATATTAGACTATATTTTCAAAACAAATATTGCCAAAATATACAAGACTATTGTGAATTTGATCTGAAAATTAGTTAAAATATCCAAAACCGTTTAACAATGTTTTATTGTTGTCCAGATCCGAATCTTTTCCTTTTAGGATAAACCTTACGGTGACAACTTGCAGCTGTTGACTTTAACCTTTAAAGAAAGTATACTTATTAATCGCAAGTGGATAATCGCGAAAAGCTCCGTAGTATCGGGGAATTGGCATAAAAACCAACAAAAAGGCTGAATCATCCGTATTCAGCGATTTTTTATACCTATTATAGATTGCAGTTTTAAATGTATGTGTTATAACAATATATAGATAACTTATTGAATTGAAAGGTAAATAAATGAAAAATCATGTCTTAAAAATTTATGCTTTTGCCGCCATTTTGGCTTTATTCCTTGTTATAAATCCGGCCTTGGCGCAGGGGAGTTTGTCATTATCTCAAACCAATGTTTTTTTGAACGTCGGACAAAATACGACTGTGACAGTATTCCCGCCGTCCGGCGAGATAGTGAACGTAACTATGATCTCTAATACATATGTGGCCTATGCCAATGTCAGCAACAACGTCGTGACCATATACGGCCTGGCAAACGGCACTTCCCAGATCCAACTGGGAACTTTTGACAATTATACCGCAACGATCAGCGTCACCGTGGGCGACGGCAATACCAATCCGAATAATGGCAATGGCATCAGCTTAAGCCAGAACAATGTGAGTTTGAATATCGGACAAAGCTCTTCCGTCAGCATCTTGAACAACAATAATTCAAATTTCAACTCTTATTATATTTCCAATAATTCCAATAATAATGTTGTCAGCGCCAGCATATCCGGGAACTTAATAAATCTTTTTGGTCAAAATTCCGGAAGCACTACTATCACGGTTTATTCAAGCCAGAATCCCGGTATTTTTGCGACTTTGTTCGTCACCGTCGGCGGCGGCAACAGCTTCGGGAGTTTAACGTTCAGCCAAAGCAGTGTTTCGCTGAACGTGGGCCAGAGCGCCTCGGTCAGCATTTTTGGCAATAATAATTCAAATTTTAACTCGTACTTTATATCCAGCAATTCGCAAAGTTTTGTTGCCTCAGCTTCGATCAGCAATAACCTGCTGACGATCACGGGGAACAGCATCGGCTCAACAAGCATTGTAGTCAACTCTGCGAATAATCAATCAGGAACGATCTTTGTGACGGTCGGGGGCGGGAACAATACGGGAACGATCAGTTTCAGCCAGAACAACGTCAATTTGAACACCGGCCAATCCGCTTCCATCAGCATCTTTAACAGTAATAATTCGAATTTCAACACATACTTTATTTCCAATAATTCCAACGGCAATGTGGTTACCGCGTCCGTCTCGGGAAGCACCATCAATCTTAATGGTCTGAATTCGGGCAGCAGCACGATCACAGTTTATTCCAGTCAGAACTCAGCCAATTTTGCGACCCTGTTCGTCACCGTCGGCGGCGGCAACGGCTTCGGGAGTTTAAGTTTCAGCCAAAGCAACGTATCAATGAACGTCGGACAAAACTCTTCTGTCAGCATCTTTAATAATGTCAGTTCGATCACTAATACATACTATATATCGAACAATTCCAACAGCAGCGTTGTCAATGCCAATATCTCAGGAAGCACCATAAATCTTTATGGTCAAAATCCGGGGAGCGCTTCCATCACGGTTTATTCGAGCCAGAACTCCAGTCTGTTTGCGACTTTGTTCGTCACGGTCGGCGGTAGTAATAATTTTGGGAATTTAAGTTTCAGTCCAAATAACGTATCTATGAACGTCGGACAAAGTACTTCTGTCAGCATCTTTAATAATATTAACTCCGTCTCCAACACATACTATATATCGAACAATTCCAACAGCAGCGTTGTCAGCGCCAGCATTTCCGGAAACACGATAAACCTTTACGGGATGAATCCCGGCAGTACGACGATCACGGTTTATTCCACTCCGAATTCAACTCTGAATTCGAGCAATTCGGGCACCCTGTTCGTCACGGTCGGCGGCAGCGGCAGCAATGGAACTATCAGTTTCAGCCAGAACAACGTGAATCTGAATATCGGCCAAAGCACCTCGATCAGTATCTTCAACAACCTTAATTCAAGTTTCAACACTTATTATATTTCAGGCAACACCAACAGTAATGTCGTCAGCGCCAGCATTTCCGGAAACACGATAAACCTTTACGGGATGAATTCCGGCAGCACGACGATCACGGTTTATTCCAGCCAGAATTCAAGCAATTTGGGAACGCTCTATGTTATTGTCGGAGGTTATAACAACAATTCCGGAACTCTGTATTTTTCCAGCCTGACCCCGACGCAGGCAGTAGCGGGACAATATTACAATTACCAATTGCAAGTTTTAGGAGGCACCAGTCCTTATAGTTTTAGCCTCAATAGCGGCAGCATGGCTCCCGGCCTGCTGGTTGCTTCAAACGGGAACATTGTCGGCACACCCACAATTGCGGGAAATTATAACTTCACTGTCCGGGCTTCCGATTACATCGGCCGTTCTGTGATCTCAGGCACCATGTACATCAATGTGCTGAACAATTTTTCTTATCCGGGCAATGTCGCAGGAACCAGCATTTATTCCAATGGCACGCTGCTGAATGATAACGGAACCATATATATTGTGTATAAAAATACAAAGACCGGATTCGGGAACCTGGCCGCATTCCGGGGATTGGGTTTCAAGCTTAGCAATGTTATCGTCGGCTCTGATCCCAGCCTGATCAATTCAGGTTTCATTATCGGATCGGCCAACATGGCGCACCCGTGGGGCTCCTGGATTAAAAACGGCAGCACCGTTTACTTTGTCCACGATCAGGGATTGATACCGATCTCAAGCCACGACGTATTTATAAACAACGGCGGCCGCGACAATCTGGTGGTTGCCGCCAATGCCTACGATCTGACTAAACCGATCTTGGATATAATGAGTAATAGTGATCCGAGGCTGCGATAAATAACTTTAATAACAAAGAGCATTAGCGAAAGCTGATGTTTTTTTGTTATAATTCAGTCAAAGTATTAATCTAATCTGAAACCTATGAAGAAAATAATCTTTCTGGTGCTGGGACTGGGTCTGTTGGCAGCGGCGTGTAATTCGCAAACCGCGGCCCCTAATCCCAGCTCTGTTCCCGCAAAGACGCCTGCTCCGTCTTCAGTTACTTCGCTAGCCTTAATTAATAACTCGGGTTCAACAAACGCTTTGCCCTTTGCAATAAGGATCTTTTCGGACGGCAGCGCTTCCGCGCTCGTGCAAAGTAACCCGGGTCAGGATTTTAAAGCCGGGACGATAGACACAAAAAACCTGCTGTCCCTGTTGCAGAAGGCAGGGGATGTCAGCAAGCTCAAAGAACATTGCGTCAAATCGGTCTCCTTCGGCACAAGCACTATTATTACCTATAACGGGAAGACCAGCGGGGATATTTCCTGCAGTACCACCGGCGCCGCAAAGGATCTGTATGATTTTATAAATCAAATAGAACAGCAGCTGAAGATTTCGGCGAACAGGCTTCAGAGTGCGACCCCGGTGAAATAATATAAATACTCTTTAGAAAGAAAGTAATTTGAAAATACCGCAGATAGCAATATTTATCTCGATAATTTTCGGGATCTTATTATTGGCGCACTTCGTGGTTTACGAAGCCGCTTTTTTGGTTTTTCCGGTTTTTGCGGGCAAATTCTTAATATACCTTAGAATAGCAGTTGTCGCATTGCCGGCCATATTCATCGGGTCAATTGCAATTTCTTTTCAGTTCAACAATTTTTTTATCCGCACGCTTTACAAGTTAATGGCTGTTTGGATCGGACTAGTCTTGTATCTGTTCCTGGCAGGAGTAGTTTTGGGCTTCGCCAGTTTCATTTTCGCGAACTTGCAAACCCAGGGAGAAATACTATTCGGACTGGCAATTTTAATTGCGGCTTACGGCGTCATCCATTCGCAAATAATAAAGATCGTAAAAGTAAAGATCAGCCTGCGTAATTTACCCGATGCTTGGAACAACCGCCTGATAGTTTTTGTCTCTGATCTGCATTTAGGCCATGTCCGCGGGCAAAGATTCGCGGAAAGAGTCGCAAACAGAATAAATGAGCTCAATCCGGAAATTGTGCTGATCGGCGGGGACCTTTACGACGGGGTAAAAGTTGATAACGCAAAGATCATCAAGCCTCTGAAAAAATTGTCGGCGCCCAAAGGAGTTTATTTTGTTACCGGCAATCATGACGGCTTTTCCGTAAAAGCGACCGAAGAAGATGTGGCGACGATCGCAAAATCGGGGATTAAAGTTTTGCAAAATGAACTTATAAAAATAAACGGCGTGCAGCTCATCGGAGTTGATTATAAACAGACGGCAGATCCCAAGCGATACAAAGAGGTTTTGGACCGGATGAAAATTGACCCAAATTCCCCCTCCATCCTGATCAAACACGTTCCGGATAATGTTGACATCGCTTCTGGTGCGGGAATTTCGTTGCAAATATCGGGACATACTCATCGGGCCCAGATGTGGCCGCTGCGATTTATCCCAAGATTGATCTATAAAGGCTTTGATTACGGACTTAAAAGATCGGGCCTAATGCAAGTTTTTATATCAAGCGGAGTGGGGACCTGGGGTCCGCCGCTGCGGGTCGGGACAAATTCAGAAATTGTTTTAATCACGTTAAATAAAGCTTAATTCGCATCTGCCCAAAATGTTGATGTAAATGCTTAAGAGTCCGTCGATCGGGCTGTTTTTTGTTTGCCCCTTGACAGAATTCGTTAGGTGGCTTATAATTAGGTAGCTAATCAATTTAGCGAATATTATGGCTGAATCCAAATCATTAAAATTATTGCTGTTTAGCCTGGTAAAACAGGCCAAAGCCGATATCGAGCGCCAGTTTACTGAGGCGGGCATTTCCATCACGCCTTTTCAGTATGGAGTGCTTTCGATTCTTAAATACAGTCCCATAACCCTGGCTGATATCGCAAAGAAGCTCGGAATAAGATCGCCTTCCTTGGTTCCTTATATTGATGAATTGCAGAAAAAAGGAATGATATCGCGCCATGCGGACAAGCAGGACAGGCGGAAGATCCAGCTGAGTTTGACCGTAAAAGGCAAAGCACTGCTCAAACATATTATCAAAGACCATCCTACTGATCTTTTAAACCAGGCATTTAAAAAACTGTCAAAGGAAAAACAGGGACAACTGCTGTTTTTGCTGAAAGAATTAACCGATAACCTCACTAAATAATCTATGAATAAATTCCTCAAATGGGTGCCGCTTTTGGTCATGAGCTTGGCTCTGACGATCATCATTCTGGACACCACGATCCTGAACGTCACTTTGCGCACAATAATCGGCGATCTGCATACCACGATCCAAAAGATCCAGTGGGTCATCACGGCGTATGCACTGATGCTGTCCGCTTTCACCATCACCGGCGGAAGGTTGGGTGATCTGTTCGGCCGGAAAAAAATGTTCGTTATCGGCGCGATCATCTTTGCCGTCGGCTCGTTTATGACTTCCATCGCACATACAGTGGGCTTCATGATCCTGGGCGAGGCAATCGTTGAAGGCATTGGCGCGGCCCTGATGCTGCCGGCCACAGCCTCGCTGCTTAGATCGACTTACAAAGACCGCGATCTGCAGATAGCTTTTGGGATCTGGGGCGGGATCATCGGCGGAGCGGCAGCTCTAGGGCCGGTCATCGGCGGATGGTTTACCACGAACTACAGCTGGCGCTGGGCATTCCGGATAAATGTAGTTGTGGCGGCGATCCTGGTGCTGTCCTCGGTATTGATCAAAGAATACCGCGAGACTGAAGAAGCGCCGAGCATTGATATTGTCGGCGTCCTGCTTTCGGCTCTCGGAATGCTGTCCTTGGTGTTCGGGTTCATCCAGACGTCCACTTACGGCTGGTTGCACGCCGTATCACCTTTGGTTATTTTTAACCATACCGTAAACTTGGGCGGGATCTCCGCCGCTCCTTTGTTCATGCTGATCGGCATAATTATTTTGGGAGTGTTTGCCTGGTGGGAAAATATCCGCGAGTTGTCCGGGCGCACACCCCTTGTTTCTTTGAATTTATTCAAAAACTCCACATTTATCACGGGTTCGGTGGTTTCGGGCATTCTGGCTCTGGGGCAGGCGGGCTTAAGTTTTTCGGTCCCGGTCTATCTGCAGTCTGTCTTAAGCTTCAATCCGATCCAGACGGGTATTGCCATGATACCGATGACGATCGTAATTTTGGTCGGCGCCCCGCTTTCCACTTGGATCAGCAAATTCACAACGCCCAAAAGGATAATCCAATTCGGCATTATCCTTGATGCGATCGCGTTTTTTATTCTGCGCCAAAGCCTGCATGTCGGCGCCAGCGCCTGGGCCATGGCTCCGGGATTTGCTTTGTTCGGACTTGGTGTGGGTTTGATATTCGGCCAAGCCAGCAACCTGACTTTGTCCGCGGTTTCCGTGGAGCAGTCAGGCGAAGCTTCGGGAGTGAACAGCACCATCCGGTCCTTGGGCCAAACGCTTGGTTCGGCGATCCTTGGCGCGATCCTGATCTCGGCTTTATCAGCCAATCTGATCAGCGGCGTCAATAAAAGCTTGGTCATACCGCAGGATATAAAACCAACAGTTGCGCAGGCGGTGACTGCACAGTCTTCAAACATTGAGTTTGGCAGCGGAGCGAATTTGGGCGGCGCGATCCCGCAATCGATCGGAGGCGAAATAATTTCGATCAGCCACCAGGCAACAGTAGACGCGACCAGGTCAGCACTCGGGTTTGGAACATTATTTATCCTGTTGGCGCTGTTGGTCTCAATCAAATTGCCGTCGGCACCGAAAGTAACCGCAGAGTCAGTGCTAAAACTTCACCACGAACATTTCAAGCAATTACATTCGCTAGGCTAATTTTATAATATTCGGCCGGGATAGTTATTTTGATTTGTTTAGTATACAATATTAATAAGTTTTCATAATTAAAAAGAATCTATGCTTCTAACAATAGCGGGAATACTTATTGTTCTTTGGGTTGCGGGTTTGTTTTTGCATTTGCTGGGCGGGTTCATACACATCATACTCGTCATTGCAGTTATATTTTTGATAGCGCATTTCCTCAGAGGGAAAAAAGCATCTTAAACTCAACTATAAATTTTATGCCAGAGCGAAGAGATTTTGAGCATGAAGACAGTCCGGAAAGAAAAGACATAAGTCCGGAAAACCAAGCCCGGATCGACGAGCTTGCGGCGATATTGTCAAAGGCCGCTTCTGAGGTCGATTCCAATGCTGCTTCTGATCGTTCTGATTTTGATCAATTAAATCTGAATAAAAAGAAATTTGCTCAGGAGTTTGTTAAAGAACACTCCGATGCCAAAGATTATCAGTTGTATCACTTGCTGATAGGAAGCAGGATTCAAGGATCGAAGTTTGATACCGAAGATAATGAAATTGAAAATTATATCCGGAGTTTAAGAAAAGAGGATTAACCCTTAGCTCCTGCAAAAAACGCCAGCAATGCTGGTTTTTTTGTTTCCCAAGATAATAAGGCGTCCTCTTGCTTTTTTTTCTTCCATGTGCTATAATTATATTAATAAGTGATTAGTTGGGCTTGAAACAAAAACACAATTGACCGGAAATAATAAGTTAATTTCAATAGCATTGAAATTTCTTCCAGCAATGCCTTTTTTGCTGGCGGTTTTCTTTGCTTTGGCCATTCTGGCTCCGCATAAAGCTCTTGCGGTTACCCCTGATCAGATCTCCGGGCTTAAACTTTGGATGGATGCATCCAATGGAGTTACCAAAGACGGCACGACCCCTGCAATTGATGGGGACACTGTCCAACAATGGAATGACCGTTCTTTAGGAGCAAACAACGCAACACAGTTAACGGCAGGCAGCAGACCCACGTATAAAACTAATATTATAAATAGTCATCCGGTTCTTAGATTCAATGGGGCGCAAAATATGGATACGTCTTCATTTCTTGATTCTTCATTCGATACGAGTTTTACGTTTTTTATCGTACAGACCAAAACAGATGAAGATTTAGAGCTTACCACAAGTAATCAGGGAGCTGCCTGGTTCAGCGGCGGTATCAGTAATAGTGCTAACGCCATTTTGGCACAGACGGGTAATCTTACAGCGCCGCGTACACAAGTCGCCATGCCATCACCGGGATCTGCCCTGATATCGGATCCCACAATTGAAACTTTCTCGTATGATGGCACGCATGCCCGGCTGCGCTTTAACGGTTCTGAAAAACCCGGTGTGGCATCAGGTAATTTAGGCTTGAGCGGTGCCTTAACGATCGGTTCCATTTCCGGCGGCGGTTATAATTTACATGGCGATATAGCTGAAATTATTATTTACAACAGTGCGCTATCTAGGGTACAGATCGGACAAATTGAATCTTACCTGATGGCCAAATATGGAATAGCTTCAATACCCTCAAATCCTCTTCTTATTTTCGACGGCGATTCCATAACTCAGGGTTACCTGGCAAGTACGGGACAAGATTATCCAAGTCAGGTGCAAGCCATTCTTGGTCCTGGGCCAACTTATCAAAATATGGGCGGATCTTCGCGAACGCTACTTGATATGATCAACGATGCGCCTGCTCAAATTGATCCTGAATTTCTGGGTGCGGATACAACTAATATTGTGACTCTGATGGGCGGGACTAATGATTTGCATTTTGGAGCAGATGCAATCACAACGTACAATCGTATTGTTTCGTACGCGCAGGCCAGGAGAGCGGTCGGTTTTAAAGTAATTGTAAATACAATACTCCCCAGGACCGAACCTACGCTCCCTACGTTCGAAGCAGACAGACAAACTGTTAACAGCTTGCTTCGGGCTAATTGGCCGAGCTTTGCAGACGGCCTTTCAGATATTGCATCGAGCAGCGTGATGGGTCAGCCCGGGGAAGATTCAGATACAACGTATTATCACGATGGCATTCATCCAACCGATGCCGGATACGGAATTTTAGCCGGTTATGTTGCTGCAGCAATTCAGAAAATCATAAGTCCAGTTGCCACATCTTTTACTTCCGTGCAAGACGGCAATTGGAATGACGGAGCGACCTGGGGCAATACCTCTCCCGGAGTTGCCGGTGCTGATTTTCCAGGTCCCACAGATAATGCGACCGTCGAAAACACAGTGACGCTGACACAAGACCAATCCATCCAAGACATCACTGTCTCTGCCGGCAGCACTTTAAATCTCGCAGCACACACTCTTTCGTCATCAGGGGACTTTACGAACAACGGCACTGTCACCGGCGATGCCACTTTCAACAACAACAGCTCCAACAACGGCACTGTCACCGGCGTTGCCACTTTCAACGATACGAGCGTCAACTCCGCCGATATCTCCGGCAATCCTGTTTTTAATGATACAAGCCAAAACAGCGGCACTATTACCGGCAATCCTGTTTTTAATGATACAAGCGCCAACAACACTGATATAATCGGCAATCCTATTTTCAATGATACAAGCTCTAATGCAGGCACCGTGACCGGCGATGCTACGTTCACCTATGCTTCAGGCGGTCTGGTTACTCTCACCGGTCAACAAGTTTGGGGAATAGTTAATGGCAGGGCTCTAGATGTGAGCGGTAATCTGATCACTCAGTTTATCTTCAGGGATCAAAGTGCGAACTTTGCGACTATCTCCAACAATCCTATTTTCTATGATTCAAGCTACAATCAAGGCACTGTTACCGGCGACACCATTTTCAATGGTTCAAGCACCAACAGCGGCACTGTTACGGGGAATGCCGTGTTCAATGATTCCAGTTACAATCCGAGTTTAGTATCCGGAGATGCCACTTTCACTTCTGCTTCAGGCGGGGCAATCACTCTTTCGGGCAGTCAAACTTGGGGAAGAGTCAACGGCAGAGCCCAAGATGTGAGCGGTAATCTGATCACTCAGTTTATCTTCAATGATACAAGCCGCAATGATAGTACCACTATCACCGGTGATGTTACTTTCAATGATTCAGCCTTCAGCCTTGGCACCATCAATGGCGATACCATTTTCAATGATTCAAGCACTAACGACGGATTTATCAACGGCAACCCCGTTTTCAATGGTTTAAGTGAAAATTTAGGCAGTGTTACCGGCAATCCCACCTTCAATGATGCAAGTGGAAATTTTTATACTATGGATCCTTCTGTCGTCGGTAATGCCAGCTTTAAGGGTACAAGCATCAACTACGGCACCGTCAATGGTAATGCCTGTTTCGCACCAGGTGCAAGTAATTTTCCCGGATATGGTGTTGTGACGGGTGTCACTACAGTATGTTCAACTTTCATTCCAAATGTCTCTGCATCTTTTACCTCAGTACAAGACGGCAACTGGAATGACGGAGCGACCTGGGGTTTTCTATCACCAGGAGCTGCCGGTGTTGATTATCCGAACTCAATTGATGATGCAACGATTGAAAACGAAGTAGCACAGACCCAAGATCAATCCGTCCATGATATCACTATATCCGGCAGCGGCACTTTAGATCTGGGAGCAAACACCTTCTTCGTTTCAGGGAACTTTAACAATAACGGCATTTTAAACGCCCAAACTTCTACCGTTGTTCTCAACGGCACAAATCAAACCATACTTGGACCTAATACTTTCCATAACTTAACCAAAATCACAAATACTGCAGATACTCTCTCCTTTGACCCGGCCAATACGACCACTCTCACAGGCACACTTACTCTTACCGGTGTTTCTACGGGACTGCTGACTGTGAACAATTCGCCAGGCGCGGGTCAACCTGTCTTTGATTCAAATATCGGGAGAGACGTATTCTCACTTGGAGGAAATCTCAATTCACCCGTAATTATTGCGAATGACTCTTCCGATAATATGTACGTCTTAGATCGCTGGAATAACCGCATTGAAAAATTTGATCCGAACCACAATTTTCTGTTTGCATTCGGCTGGGGAGTGCAAGATGGGACGACGCCTGAATTGCAAACATGCACTACTTTAACCGGTTGTTATGCCGGGTTGCTTGGTTCAGGCGACGGCGAATTTAATTTTCCTCAAGGCATTGCCGTTGACTATTTAAATAATATTTATGTCGCCGACTCCGGCAATAATCGCATCCAGAAATTTGACTCGGCAGGCAATTATATTACCCAGTGGGGAAGCGAGGGTTCCGGCCCCGGACAGTTTGAAATGCCTGATCAGACATATCAAGGCATTGCAACCGACTCTTCCGGTAATGTCTATGTCGCCGATTCCGGCAATAATCGCATCCAGAAATTTGATTCATCTGGTAATTTTCAAAGCGAGTGGGGTACTTTTGGTACTGCCGACAACGAATTTAATTTTCCTCAAGGCATTGCGGTTGACCATTTAAATAATATTTATGTCGCCGATTACTTCAATCACCGCATCCAGAAATTTGATTCCGCAGGCAATTTTCTTGGCAAGTGGGGAAGTAATGGTTCAGGTGATAGCGAGTTTGGAGGACCTACTGGAATTAATGCCGATTCTTCAAATGACATTTATGTCACAGATTATTTTAATGATCGCGTTCAGAAATTCAACCCTGCTGGTGGTTTTCTGCTCACATTCGGCTGGGGAGTGCAGGATGGAGCAAATCAATTTGAAGTTTGCACAGAATTAACAATACCTTGTCGGGCCGGACTTGATTCGGGAGAGGAAGGCGCATTTCAGGGTCCTGTAACTATTTCATCTGACTCATCTTTTGTCTACGTCTCGGATGACGGAAAGAATGGTATCCAGAAATTTGATTTTTCGGGTAATTTCATTTCGAAATTTGTAAATAAGGCGCCGGAGAAAGCATTGGGTTATCCCAGTGATGTTGCATTCGATGCCTCGGGCAACATCTACATCACTGATAGTTTTAATAACCGCATCCAGAAATTTGACTCGGGAGGCAATTTTCTTCTCACTTTTGGCTGGGGAGTGCAGGATGGAGCAAATATGTTTCAAATTTGTACACTAAACTGTCATGTCGGGATTCCAGGTTCCGGCAACGGGGAATTTAGCGGTCCAACAGGTCTTGCTTTTGATTCATCAAACAATCTCTATGTTGTAGAAACCGACAATAATCGCATCCAGAAATTTCACCCGAACGGCAATTCCTACACGATTACCTCGTGGGGAAGTCCCGGCTCAGGAGACGGGCAGTTCAACTCACCTCAAGGAATCGCAATTGACTCTTCTGATAATATCTATGTTGCAGATTCCCTAAATAATCGCGTCGAAAAATTTGATCCTTCCGGCAATTTGCTTCTCCAGTGGGGAAGTCCCGGCTCAGGTGAAGGACAATTTAGCATACCTTCTGAGTCATTTCAAGGCATTGCAACAGACTCTTCCGGTAATATTTATGTCACAGATATAGACAATAACCGCATCGAGAAATTCGATTCTGATGGCAATTTCCTCTCCACTTTCGGCTGGGGAGTGCAGGATGGAGCAAATCAATTTGAAATTTGCACAGAACTAACGACACCTTGTCAGGCCGGGATATATGGTTCAGATGACGGCCAACTTGCTAATCCGCAAGGCATTGCAATAGACTCTTCCGGTAATATCTATGTTACGGATGCAGACAATAATCGCGTCCAGAAATTTGATCCTTCAGGCAATTTCATTACCCAATGGGGAAGCGGGGGCCCTGGCGATGTAGAGTTTAGCTTTATTTCCGGTATTGCTATAGACTCTTCCGGTAGTATCTATGTTGCAGATACTCGGAACGGCCGCATTCAGAAATTCACCACAGGTTCCTCTGCCTGGACCCTAGACTCCCAAGGTTCAAGCGTACTATCATATCTCTCCGTATCCTCATCTCATGCTACATCCGTGGTCACCTGCACCAATTGTATTGATGGGGGAGGCAATATCAACTGGAATTTCGGTGGTTCAACTCCGCCCCCTCCGCCTCCACCTCCACCTTCTGGCGGAGGAGGCCCAACCTGTTGTGCCCCATATGTACCACCAGGTACGAATCAGCAGGCTTCCAATACCCTAACATCAGACGGCTCTCTTCTGCTGGACCATGGGGTGATCTATGTCATGTCCCAGGGCTTTAAACGTCCTTTTGTCTCTATGGCCGTATTCACAGCCCTAGGATACAAACTATCCAATGTCATACGAGCAGACACGAGTGCTATTCCTGAAGGGGAATCCATCCTTTCTTCCAACATCAGGCACCCGGTAGGAGCTTTGATTCTTAATCAGGGAACCGTATATCTTCTGGGCACTGATCTTCGGTACGGTTTTCCGTCTGAAGTAGTCTTCTACTCCTATGGCTATCAATTCAAAGACGTGCTCCCTGCCAACAGCCTGGATCTGCTGCTCCCCCAAGGACCCATTGTTCAAATGAACAATTCTGGACAAGTACCCAGTTTTCCTAGTACGGGAGGGGGACCCGCTAACTAAAACAAAGAAGTTTTAATAGATCACATCTTAAATTATTATGGGGCCTGAAACAAAAACACGATTGAAATTTTTTCCAGCAATGCCTTTTTTGCTGGCGGTTTTTTTTGCTTTGGCTATTCTGGCTCCCCATAAAGCTTTTGCCTCCTCTTTCACCTCCGCGCAGGACGGGAACTGGAATGACGGAGCTACCTGGGGCAATACCTCTCCCGGAGTCATTGGGGTTGATTTTCCAGGTCCGACAGATGATGCGACTATAGAAAACAACGTAACACTAACACAAGACCGATCCGTCCACGATATCACTATCTCAGATGGCGGCACTTTAGATCTGGGAACACGCGTTTTCTCTGTCTCCGGGAACTTTACTAATAACGGCACCCTGAATGCCGGCACTTCCCATGTTATCCTTACAGGCAGCAACCAGACAATACTGGGAAATAATAACTTTTATAACTTAACCAAAATCACAACTGTTGCAGACACTCTTTCCTTTGATCCGGCTAATACTACTACCGTCACAGGCACACTGACCCTTACCGGAGTTTCTACGGGACTGCTGACTGTTAATCATTCACCCAGCAATGGCCCTGTTTTTGATTCCAGGATCGGGATTGATACATTTTCGGTTGGTGGAAATTTTCAGTCGCCGACTGCCATTGCCACCGATTCTTTGGGTAACTTCTACGTGGCGGATGACTCCAATAATTACATCCAGAAACTTGACCACTCAGGCAACTTCATTACGAGATGGGGAGGTGGTGGCACAGACAATGGGCAGTTTGATAGTGTTACCGGTATTACAACTACTGCTGACGCTTCTGATGTCTACGTTGTAGATAGTGGCAATAATCGTATCGAAAAATTCGATTCTTCCGGTAATTACATTTCCCAGTGGGGAAGTATTGGCTCTGGCGATGGCGAGTTTAATCAGCCTTCAGGCATTACCATCGACTCATCTGACGACTTTCTTTATGTGACAGATACTAACAATAATCGTATCCAGAAATTTGACTCTGCGGGTAATTACATTTCCCAGTGGGGAAGTATTGGCTCTGGCGATGGCGAGTTTAATCAGCCCTTAGGCATCGCCATTGATTCATCAGATGATCTCTACGTAATCGATAACGGCAACTATCGAGTTGAGAAATTTGATTCGGCCGGCACTTTCCTGTCCACCTTCGGATGGGGAGTACAGGATGGAGCAAATCATTTTGAGATCTGTACAAACTTAACAACGCCTTGCCTGGCTGGAATTACAGGAGATGGTCTGGACCAGTTTTCTAATCCCCAGGTTATTACAGTTGATCAAGCGGGCGATATTTATGTTGCTGATTGGGCCGGTAATAATGCCCGCATAGAGAAATTTCACTCTGACGGCAGTTTTTTCACCGAGTGGGAAAGTCCTCCCTCCGGTGACAGTTTTTTTGTTTTTTCCCCCGCAGGTATTTCAACCGACTCTTCCGGCAAAGTTTACGTCACGGACTCGAACAATTACAGAGTCAAGATATTTGATCCTTCGGGTAATTTCCTCTCAATATTCGGCGATAACCAAGCGGAAGGCGTAATAAATCAAGCCGGAGGCATAAGAGCCGACGCTTCAGGAAATTTTTATGTTGCAGACAGTTTCAGTGACCGCATCCAGAAATTTGATCCGTCAGGCCATTTCCTCTTTACCTTTGGCTGGGGAGTGCAGGATGGAGCAAATCAATTTGAGATCTGTACCTCCGGATGTCAGGTTGGCTTAGCAGGTTCGGGTGACGGGCAATTCAATCTTCCTCAGGGTATTACAACCGACACCCTGGGTAACATATACGTTAGTGATGCCGGAAATCTAAACAGCCGTATTGAAAAATTTGACTCGGGAGGTCATTTCCTTTCCACTTTCGGCTGGGGAGTGCAGGATGGAGCAAATCAATTTGAGATCTGTACCTCCGGATGCCAGGGTGGAATAGTTGGTTCAGGCGATGGCCAATTTAATAATTCTCAGGCTATGGTCTTCGACTCATTCGGCAATCTTTATGTTGCAGATAACGGGAATACCCGCATCGAGAAATTCGGCCCTTCCGGCAACTTCGTTACCAAATGGGGAAGTCCCGGCACAAGCGAAAGTGAGTTTAGCGGGCTTAACAGTGTAGCGGTTGATTCTTCTAATAATGTTTATGTCCCGGATAATTTCAATAATCGCATCCAGAAATTTGATTCCTCGGGCACGTTTCTCTCCACTTTCGGCTGGGGAGTACAAACTGGCGCAAATATGTGGGAGTCTTGTACATCCAATTGCCAGGCTGGAATAGCCGGTATGGGTGATGGTGAGCTTAATGGTCCTCAAGGTATTGCCATCGACTCATCGGGCAACCTTTATGTCAGCGACAGTCAAAGCAGCCGTATCCAGAAACTTGACCCAGCAGGCCATTTCCTTCTCACATTCGGCTGGGGCGTGCTGGATGGAGCAAATCATTTTGAGACTTGTTTCTCCGGATGTCAGGGTGGAATAAATGGTTTCGCGGGTGATGGCCAGTTCTCAGAACCTGGGATCATAGCGGTTGACCCATTAAATAATATTTATGTTTACACCCAAAAATTCACCACCTCTGCCGATACCTGGAATCTAAACTCTTCAGGATCCAGCGCACTATCATATCTTTCCGTATCTTCATCTCACTCGGCATCTGCCGTCACTTGTACCAATTGTACTGATGAAGGAGGGAACATCAACTGGAACTTTGTAACCGTATTGGTTCCTTCTTCTTTTACTTCTGTACAAGACGGCAATTGGAATGATGGGGCTACCTGGGGCAATACTTCTCCCGGGATCGCGGGTATTGATTATCCAACTTATCTGGATTCCGCCACGATAAATAATGAAGTTACATTAACCAATGATCAATCCATCGATGATATCACCATCTCAGATGGGGGCGCCTTACATCTGGGTACAAACACATTCAATATCTCAGGGAACCTTACCAATAACGGCGAATTGCATGCCGATACCTCCACAGTTATCCTCACAGGAACCAACCAAACCATACTTGGTTCCAATACTTTCTATAACTTAACCAAGATCACAACCATTGCAGACACCTTATCCTTTGACCCTGCTAATACTACAACTGTCACAGGCACACTTACTCTGACTGGTGTTTCTACGGGATTACTGACTTTGAACCATGCACCCGGCACCGGTCAGCCTGTGTTTGCTTCGAAGTTTGGTATAGGAAGCAATACCGTTGATGGAAATTTTAGCCAGATCACAGGCATTGCGCATGACTCCTCAGGAAATATTTACGCCGTAGATGTTAACAATAACCGCATCCAGAAATTTGATCCTTCCGGCAATTTTATTATCAAATGGGGAAGTTTCGGCACGGGAGACGGCCAATTCGATGCGCCCGGCGGTATTATAGTTGATTCCTCTAATAATATTTACATAGTAGATACTAATCGCGTCCAGGAATTCACATCCGCCGGTACTTTCATTAAAACCTTTGGTTGGGGGGTGCTGGATGGAACACCTGCATTCCAAGTCTGTAATTCAAACTGTCAGGCCGGAATAGCAGGCTCCGGTCCCGGCCAATTTGACGGGTCTGGCGGTATTAGTGTTGCGGCCGATTCTTCAGGCAATGTCTATATTTCTGATGCCGGCAATAATCGCATCCAGAAATTTGGTCCCGACGGCCACTTTATTTCCGCATGGGGAAGTTTTGGCTCAGGCGATGGCCAATTAAAGCATCCTTATTATATAGCCATTGACTCCTCAGATAATATTTATGTTGCAGACAACGACAATAGCCGTATCCAGAAATTTAATACTTCGGGCGCCTTTCAATCTACCTTTGGCTGGGGGGTGCAGACTGGTGCAAATGCATTCCAAACCTGCACGTCAGGATGTCAGGCCGGGATATCCGGCCCAGGTGCCGGACAATTCAATGCATCCGGCGGTATTACAACCGACTCCTCAGATAATATTTATGTTGCAGATTATGGCAATAGTCGCATTCAGGTATTTGGTTCTAATGGCGCCTTTCAATCTACTTTCGGCTGGGGAGTGCTGGACGGAACAGAAGAATTTCAGATTTGCACATCCGGCTGCCAGGCTGGGATACCCGCCGATGACCCAGATGTGCCAGGGGGCGAGGGGCAGACAAGTTTACCTGTAGGTGTTACGGTTGATGCTTCCGGCAATATTTATGTTGCGGACAGCGGCATACGTATCGAGAAATTTGATCCTTCAGAGAATTTTCTCTCAAAGTTCGGCAATAGTAGCCCAGAAGGAGAATTAAATAATCCTATAGGCATTGCAAATGACTCTTCAGGTAATATTTATGTCGTGGATCAAGGAAATAGCCGCATCCAGAAATTTGACCCTTCCGGCAATTTCCTTTCCACCTTCGGCTGGGGAGTACAAACTGGAGCAGATCAGTTTGAGATCTGCACATCGGGCTGTCAAACTGGGATTGGCGGCAGCGGTGACGGCCAATTCTTAGTTCCCGGAGGTATTGCAATTGACTCTTCCAATAATATTTATGTCACGGATAGCAGTAATCATCGTATTGAGGTATTCAATTCCGGTGAAGGATTTGTAACTCAATGGGGAACCGAAGGTTCCGGCGATGGGCAATTTGAGTATCCTCAAGGAATTGTATTTGACTCTTCGGGCAACATTTATGTTGTAGATGCTAGCAATAACCGCATCCAGAAATTTGACCCTGACGGTGCTTTTCTTTCCACCTTCGGCTGGGGTGTTCAAGATGGAACAACAAATGCGTTTCAAATTTGCACCTCCGGATGCCAGGGTGGGATACGAGGTTCGGATGCCGGCCAGTTCAATGAGCCAGCATTCCTTGCAATTGACTCGTTCAATAATATCTATGTCACAGATTCTGACAATAGCCGCATCCAGAAATTTTCTCTGAACACGGGTGAGCCGGTCTTTGAGTATACCATCGGCTGGGGAGTGCAGGATGGAGCAGATCAGTTTGAGATCTGCACATCCGGATGCCAGGCTGGTTCGGAAGGTGGGGGCTATGGACAGTTTATCGATCCCCAAGGTATTGCAATTGACTCATCAAATAATATTTATGTCGCCAACATCCAAAACAACCGCATTGAGAAATTCGACCCTTCGGGTAATTTACTCCTCACATTCGGCTGGGGTGTTCAAGATGGAACAACAAATGCGTTTCAAATTTGCACCTCCGGATGTCAGAGCGGGATACCTGGTTCGGGCGATGGCCAGTTTGCTGTTCCGCTAGGTATTACAATGGACCACTCCGGTAATATTTATGTCGCAGATGCCAACAACGGCCGCATCCAGAAATTCACCACAGGTTCCTCTGCCTGGAATCTAGACTCCCAAGGTTCAAGTGTTCTATCATATCTCTCCGTATCCTCATCTCATGCTACATCCGTGGTCACCTGTACCAATTGTATTGATGGGGGAGGCAATATCAACTGGAATTTCGGTGGTTCAACTCCGCCCCCTCCGCCTCCACCTCCACCTTCTGGCGGAGGAGGCCCAACCTGTTGTGCCCCATATGTACCACCAGGTACGAATCAGCAGGCTTCCAATACCCTAACATCAGACGGCTCTCTTCTGCTGGACCATGGGGTGATCTATGTCATGTCCCAGGGCTTTAAACGTCCTTTTGTCTCTATGGCCGTATTCACAGCCCTAGGATACAAACTATCCAATGTCATACGAGCAGACACGAGTGCTATTCCTGAAGGGGAATCCATCCTTTCTTCCAACATCAGGCACCCGGTAGGAGCTTTGATTCTTAATCAGGGAACCGTATATCTTCTGGGCACTGATCTTCGGTATGGTTTTCCGTCTGAAGCAGTCTTCTACTCCTATGGCTATCAATTCAAAGACGTGCTCCCTGCCAACAGCCTGGATCTGCTGCTCCCCCAAGGACCCATTGTTCAAATGAACAATTCTGGACAAGTACCCAGTTTTCCTAGTACGGGAGGGGACATTAAAGAGTAAAATATGAAAATAACTTTTTACGGCGCGGCGCAAACTGTCACCGGTTCCAAACATTTGCTCGAAACGCAAGGATCCAGAATACTTTTGGATTGCGGTTTGCAGCAGGGCGAACACACCGGCGGGGATCCGGAACATCAGACCTTGCCTTTTGATGCCAAGACTATTGACTGCGTTATTTTATCGCATGCTCATGCGGATCATTGCGGCATGCTGCCCATTCTAGTAAAGAACGGATTCAAAGGAAAAATTTATTGCACCGGTGCCACGGCAGATATCGCCAAATTTATTTTGATCGACAGCGCCATGGTCCAGTCCATGGATTCCAAATACGCTCAGAATCACCCGGGAATTCCCAGTCCCGGCGTCATGTACACGAAAGAAGAGGCTGAAAATATCTTCCAGTATTTTGAGATCGTCCCGTATTTTCGTTTAACCGGGCAATGGACCCAGATCAATGACCGCATCCGGTTTAAATTTTACGACGCGGGCCATATTTTAGGATCCGCAATTACTTATCTTGAGATCAAGGAGAACGATACTATCAGAGGTTTGGCTTATACCGGTGATATAGGCCAGCCGGGAGCGCCGATCCTGCATGACCCGGAGCCTGTACAGGAAAATTCCGATGTTCTGATCAGCGAGGCAACTTACGGAGGGACCAAACACAAACCTTTGTCTGATGCTGCCGGCCAGCTGCGCGAAGTCATAGATTTCGCCATCAAAAACCGCGGCAAGATCATCATTCCGGCATTCGCTCTGGGCCGGACGCAGGAATTGGTGTATATTCTGCATGATCTGACGGACCGGAAGATCGTCCAGGACATTCCCATATTCGTTGACAGCCCGCTGGCGCTGAACATCAGCGAAGTTTTTGCCAAGCACGAAGAAGATTTTGACGCTGAGACCGATCAGGATTTTTTCAGCAAAAATGAACTGCCTCTGGCATTCAAAAATTTGCAGTATATTCATACGGTGGAAGAATCCAAGGCTTTGAATACCAGACCCGGGCCATTCATCATCATATCCTCTTCAGGAATGATGGAAGGCGGCCGCATCCTTCATCATTTGAAGAACAATATTGAAGATCCGAAAAATACGATCTTGATCACAGGATATCAGGCCGAGGGCACGCTTGGCCGGAAAATACATCACGGTGAAAGTCCCATACAAATTTTGGGTTCCAGTTTAAATATTCGCGCTCGCGTTATTACCATGAACGAATTCAGCGCGCACGGGGATCAGGATTTTTTGAAAGATTATATAAAAAATATCCAGGGCCTGAAGAATTTATTTTTGGTCCACACCGAACTGCCGCAAGCCGAAGCGCTGAAAGAAATTCTGGAGCAAGGTCATCCTGATTTCAAGATCACCATTCCAAAGCTGCTGGAAAGTTTTGAAGTTTAAAAAGAATTGAACAAAGATCGCCAAAATGGCGGTTTTTTGATATAATTTATTTAATGATCCAGATATTATTTGCGATTTTAGCAGGCGTTCTGACGATAGGAGCGCCTTGTATTTTGCCTTTGCTCCCGGTTCTGCTCGGCACATCCATAGGCCATACCAGCAAAACAAGACCGTTATATATTGTTTCCGGATTCGTCATCGTATTCGCCGTTTTGGGCGTTTTTTTGTCCTACCTGACCAGGCATTTGGGACTGAATCCGAACATCTTGCGCAACTCGGCGATCGTTCTTTTGGGAATTTTCGGCGTATTCATGATCTGGTCAAAGCCGTTTGAACTTCTGACTATGCGATTGAATGGCGTCATCAATCGCGCCAGCCAAGCCGGAAAACTGCGCAGTGACAATCTGGGCGGATTTATACTCGGAATGACCCTGGGTGTTGTGTGGACGCCGTGTGCAGGCCCTGTATTGGGCGCAATACTGACCCTGATAGCCCTGCAGGCAAATTTCGTCAGATCTTTGGTGCTTCTAGCAGCATATGCTATCGGAGCGGGGATACCGATGCTGATCATCGCTTACGCCAGTCAGGCTGTGACCACGAAGATCCGCGGAATAGCCAAATACTCGGTCCTGCTCCAGAGAATTTTTGGAATATTGATCATTCTTCTGGCTGTGGCCATGTATTATAATTTTGATATCCAGATAGAGAATCAGCTTGCCAATATATTCCCGACCTCAACACTGGAAAGCAAGCTCGTGCCAAATAATAATCCAAACCGATCAAATGGTACAGCAGTTGATATTAAAAATTACGGGCCGTCTCCTGAATTTACCGGCATTGACCATTGGCTGAATTCAGACCCGCTGACAATGAAGGAACTTAAAGGCAAAGTGGTGCTGATAGATTTCTGGACCTACAGCTGCATCAACTGCATCCGGACCCTGCCGTTTGTCACCAAATGGTATGACACTTATAAAGACAAAGGGTTTGTTGTCGTGGGCGTCCATTCGCCGGAGTTTGAGTTTGAAAAAGACACGGCCAATGTAGCGGATGCGATCAAGCGGTTCAAAATAAATTATCCGGTGGCACAGGATAATGAATTGGCGACTTGGAATGCCTACTCGAATCAGTATTGGCCCGCAGAGTATCTGATCGACCAGAACGGCAATGTCGTCTACTTTGACTTCGGCGAAGGGAATTATGATAAAATGGAAAACGCCATCCGGACCCTGCTGGGGCTGGGAACGGAATCGCTGAATGAGCCGGGCCAGGACCTTTCGGGAATCGGCTCGCCGGAAATGTATTTCGGAACTGACCGGCTTGCTAATTTAACTTCCCAGCAGCAGCCTTCAAGCAAGGAAACGAATTACAGTTTCCCGAGTAATTTGGATCTGAATGATTTTGCCTTGTCAGGCGCTTGGCAGTTCAGCTCCGATAAGATCACGATGACAAAACCCAGCGGTAAGATCAGGCTGAAGTTCCATTCCGGCAAAGTGCATATTGTGGCAGACAGCCCAACGCCGCAAAAGATCAGCATTACGGTGGACGGCAAGACCCAGCCTGATGTGATGGTCGGTGCTTCTGAGCTATATACGCTTTTTGATTCAGCCGATTATACTGATCATACGATAGAAATTACCATTCCTGCGGCGGGCTTTGAAGCATTCACGTTTACATTCGGTTAAAGAATATTAATACTCATGAATCTCGAAGATAAAATAAATTATTATCTTATCGCATCAGCCTTGCTTTTAATCTGTATAATCGCCGGATCTTTTTTCATTTCGCAAAACGGAAAACACGCCAAAATGGTTTTAGGAGAGAGTATTGTTGTGCCAACGGCTCTGGACCCTAACTTTTCAACACAAATCAATGAATGTTTTATCCCGGTTGCGGCAGCATATGGCTATACGTTACGGATCACATCAGGCTTTCGTAGTTTAGAAGATCAGTTGGCCATCTATAATTCGGGACGAACGGTCGACGGACATATTATCAGCTGGGCTGAGCCGGGGAAAAGCCTTCACAACTATGGTTTTGCCGTTGATGTCGTCGACCGGTGGAATGGTTATGATATTGATTTTGATAAACTTGCAAAGATAGGTACGTACTGCGGGCTTGAACAGGTTGACCCTCCTCATTTTGAACATAGAGCAGGCCTTTCGACGGATCAATTTGCAGATGGCATGAGGCCGCCGCCACTTTCGCTCCCATGCCCGATCATGGATATATTGGCCCAAGATAATAAACCGCTAACCCTCAGCGGCCTGAAAGCTTGCGGCGCGCCTGATTTTTAAACCAGTCTTATTTAGCTCATAAAATCAAGCGCTAAAGGTACTTGATTTTTTTTCTTTTCTGTGCTATAATTATAGTAAGGTCAAAAAGGACTGATTTCGAAACAAAAAGGTTGTCCGCCATATAGGCGAAAACAAAAAAACAACTAAATAAGAACTCAACTTAATGGATAAATTTTATTCCTCCATCGTGTCGTTTTTCACAACGAAAATCAACACTATATTTGCTTTTGGCGTGATATGCTTTTTGGGAATCAGTATATCGACTTTAATTATTTCCGCTTATTCAGATCCTTCATTGCTTGTTCTGGGAATTCAAACCGTAAACGCTGATGTAAGCGTACCGCCGATGATCCCGCCCGAGCAGCCAGCGGTTGTTCCGGAAAAACACATTTATGTCAGCCTGAAGGACCAAACTTTGGTGTACATGGAAGGTGATAAGCTCGCGGGTGAGTTTAGGATCTCCAGCGGCCTTCCTGCAACGCCAACCCCGCCCGGCGAATATACTGTCTTAAAGAAAAAACCGACCGTTAACTACAATGGGGCGACATACAGCTTTCCCAATACCAAATGGAATTTGATGTTCAAAACAGGCCCTTTGAATTACTATATTCACGGGGCATTCTGGCACCACAATTTTGGCCATCCTATGAGCCACGGCTGCATCAACGTTTCGTACGGCGATATGGAAGGGCTTTATAACTGGGCTGATGAAGGAACAAATATCACCATCATTGCGGATTCTTTATACACGTTGCCGAATATGAGCGCTGCTATTTATCCGACGCCTCCGGGAGTCATTGTCGCATCCAAAGTTGCAAGCAGTTCGCTTACGATCTCCTGGAACGCGGCTTTAGATCCCAATGGCGTTACGGGTTATCAAATTTATCAGGACAGTGTCCTGATCGCCACAACCACAGAGCCTAAATATGAAGTCACCGGCTTAACCCCCGATACCGTGTATCAGTTTGAAGTTTTTGCAGACAACGCATCAGGCGGCACATCCTTCCAGTCAGAAAAATTGAGCGTGACGACTCCTGGATTGAGCGCCAAGGCTTTACAAAAACTTTCCGAGGTAAATAAGGGTTTGGTAGCCGGAGCTGCGACGATCAATCCAGCCATTGGGCAGCAAGCGGGTTTGCCGGTTCAATCTAGTGTAAATCCGGATGCAAATAATGCTATTGCAGCTGAGGCGATCCAAACCGAAACCGCGAAACTCATTGGCAGCCTTAATACAAAAGATGCGGCAGGGGCTCAAACTACCATAAGCAACCTAAAAATACTGCTTGATGCATTGCAACAGAAACTGGCGCATTGAGCCGGATCGCAGTTTCTATAATAAGATTTTAAAAAAATCGCCGAAAAGGCGATTTTTTGATATAATTTATATATCCCGTCCGCCTTAGCTTAAGGCATAAATAGAGTTGAAATAAAAAAAATTTTGATGTTTCATGGATAAAATATTTGATTTTATAAAAAATATACTCAAAGATCTCGGTCCGATCATTTTTCGCAATGTTCTTTCGTTCACGAACATAATCATTTATGCTGTTGTGATAATCCTGCTTGTATTTCATCAGACCCAGGCGGGATTTTTCTTTGCATTGGCCATATCTACCGCGGTTCTGATCGGCATCGTCCAGGAAGTGCGCGCTTTGCTGGCGTTGGAAAAGCTGCAATTGCTCACCGCTTTGCATTATGTCCGCCTGAATTCAAACGGAACACAGGAGTCCGTACTTACCGACAATATTCAGAAGAATGATCGTATCAAGCTTGCGCTCGGTGACCAGATCCCGTGCGACGGGATCCTGCTTTCCGCGCACGGTTTGGAAGTAAATACCGCGCTTCTTACCGGAGAATCGAATTCGTTTGCTAAATCCTCCGGAGAGAAAGTGCTGGCCGGGGGCATTGTTACCGCAGGTGTGGGAGTGCTGCGGGTTGAAACGCCGGTTGCCGACAGCCGGATCTCGCAAATGACCAAAAATATCAAAAAGTACTCAACTAACTACAGTCCCATCCAGCGTTCGATAAATACGGTGATCAGGTATACGGGCTATCTGCTGATGCTCGTTCTGATATTCGTTATCGCGCGCGGGAGCATAGTTGATCAGGGGATAGTGAGCATCGTCAAGAATGTGGGAGCGCTCGCCAGCATGCTCGTGCCGCAGGGTTTGATCCTGGCCACGACCATTTTATTCGCGTATGGCGCAGTCAGTCTTTTGCGAAAACATGTTTTGCTCCAGGAGATCAACGCCACTGAAAAACTTGGGCGGATCAAGAATCTTTGCATAGACAAAACCGGCACTCTGACTGAAAATATCCTGGTGGTCGAAAATATGTTTGTGCCAACCGGGATTATAAAAAAAGAAGCGGAAGAGCAGACGATCGCTTACTTGCGGGCATCAGACGATTCGTCGGAAACCATTCGTGCGGTCAAAAAATTTATCGGCGGCGATTACGCGGCATCGAAGGCCCAATCCATCCCATTTTCTTCTTTAAGGAAGTATGGGGCCGTTCTGGCTAAAAAAGGCGCAGAAGACGAGGTAATTTTGGTCGGAGGCCCGGATATTTTTTTACCGCATTGTTCAGAGGAAGAACAGAAATGGCTGAAGGAGCTTTTGGAAACGCACGCCCGCGACGGCAAGCGCCTGCTATGCGTTGCCAGAAAGAAAGGCCGCGTGCTGCCCACTGACCTGATACAGGCGAAACTTTCATTGGTCGCAGTCTTTGTTTTTTTTAATAACCTTCGGCCGGGGATCAAGGATGTGGTCAGTTTTTTTCAGGACCGGGGAACGGTCATCCGCGTGATTTCCGGGGATAATCCCGCCACCGTTCACGCAGTAACGGTCTTGGCCGGAATTAAAAATGCGGACGCGATCATTACCGGGCTTGAAATAGAGGAATGGTCAGAGGATGATTTTGACAAAAAAACTTCCGATTATACCATCTTCGCCAGGATCAATCCTGAACAGAAAGAAAAGATCATCACCGGCTTCAAAAAATCCGGATTTACCGCCATGGTCGGGGATGGGGTGAATGACGCTCTGGCCATAAAAAAATCAGATCTGGGCATCGCCATGTTTGACGGAGCACCAGCGACAAGAAGACTTGCGGCCGTGGTCCTCATCAACAACAGTTTTTCAGCGCTGCCGGAAGGAGTGAAGCGCGCAGAAAATATTATACGGAATATTGAGATCCTGTCCAGCCTGTTCTTCAATCAGGTGATCTTAGGTTTTTTTATTTTCGTTATCCTTAGCATTTTCGGATATATTTTCCCGCTCACTCCCTTGAATATTACTTTGATGGATTATTTTACGATCGGACTGCCCAGCGTGCTGATTTTTTATTGGGCCATTAGGCCAGCTGCGGAACTCCGGATAAGTGTGGCCAAATCGTTTTTGCGCCGGGTTTTGCCGTTTGCGCTATTTAGCGCCGTCTTTCAAGCTTTGGCTCTGGGGGTAATATTTTTCATGAGTCCGAAATATTTAAAAATAGCAGAGTCGAACACGCTTGTTGTGCTTGCCTATATTGTTCTGGCTTTTTTGTTCCTGATATTCACGCCGAGCGTATATCAGGGCTTTACTTCGCGCACTCAAAAAATGATGTTATCCGGATTTGCCGTGTTCGAAATTGTCACTTTGTGGGCGGTTTTTCAAATCCCCTTGGCGACCAAATTTTTTGACATCACGCATTTATCCGGAGTGAATACGGCCCCGATCGCGATCTTGTTCGTCCTTTGCGCCATCGCTCAGTATTTGGTTGCGAAAAGATTTTCCAGATTGGAAAATATCGCAAACCAAAGCCGCTTGCTTAAAACATAAAGATTATTTATAGTAATTATATTATAAGCATTAATTTTAAAATTTATGTTAAGCAACGCAAAAGTAACCGCGGTTTTGCCTGCCGCAGATCTTGAACGGGCCAGAAAATTTTATACGGAAAAACTGGACCTGAAGGAAGATGCGCCAATGCCAGGAGGAGCAAGTTTTAAGTGCGGAGGCGGGACTGAGATCTTTCTTTACCAGAGGCCGCCTGTAACTGTTGAGCACACGCAGGCGAGTTTCCAAGTGGATGACCTGGACGCAGAAATGAAGGAACTGCGGGCCCGCGGCGTGGTGTTTGAAGAATACGACATGCCCGAGATGAAAACAGTCAATGGGGTTGCGATTATGGATAAGTGGAAAAGCGCCTGGTTCAAGGATTCCGAAGGCAATATTCTGGCCTTGGGACAAACCGTAAAATAATCTGAACGCAAAAAAAATCGCCAAAAAAGCGATTTTTTGGTATAATCAGGATAACTAAAAGCAATAAATATACTGAAGAAAACGCGGCTATTTTCGGAGTAACCTGCTTACATTCATCATGCGATCGTACAAATTTTAATGGAAATTACAGGCTCGGTAATCCTTTTTATTTTGGCAGTTTTAATTGTTGTTAATTTCCTGCTCTTGATTTTGCATGTATTTTTGCAGTTTTTTTATTCCCTTTTGTCTCCCGCGGCAAATCTGAAAATTAAAACAAATCAGGATAGTTCTTTGGTTTCGATCCATATTGCCGCTTATAATGAGCCGCCGGCGTTGTTGAAAAATAGCCTCATATCCCTAAGCCGCCTTGATTATCCCAATTTCGAAGTTTTGCTTTTGGATAATAATACTAAAGACACTGATATATGGGTGCCGGTTAAAAAATTTTGCAGCACACTTGGCGATAAATTTAAATTTTTTCATATCGAAAAACTTTCAGGGTTTAAGGCGGGGGCGCTAAACTATTTAGGCACAAAAACCGACAAAAATTCGGAATATACTTCCACAATTGATTCGGATTACGAAATCAAACCCGATTTTATAAAAGAGGCGCTGGCTTATTTCAGCGATCCCAGCGTGGCATTTGTTCAATTTCCCCAAGCGTATATGAATGTGGGCGCCGAAAATTTCGGAGTTTTTTTGGAATACAAGCATTTTTTTGATACTTACATGAAAGCTGCAAATCGGTTTGGTTTTGTCAGTGCAACCGGGACTTTGACGGTTTTTAAAACAGAAATATTATCCAAGGTCGGTCCGTACGACAATTCCAGCATCACCGAGGATGCCGACGTCGGCTTAAAAATCGCCCTAAGCAACTACAAGGGAGTTTTTGTAAATAAGATAATGGGAACGGGGCTTATGCCGTACGATTTGGAATCTTATAAAAAACAAAAATCCAGATGGGCGGACGGCAATATAACGATTTTAAGGAAAAATCTCAGAAAAATTTTGCTAAGCAAGTTAAAGATCAAACAAAAGATCGGAATTATCGGAAGCTTTCTGGCATGGGTCAATTTTACATTGTTGCCGATAGCCGCGCTTATAATTTTATCCTTGCTGGTTTATGCCAATGTTATAAGCAGAAACCCTACTGTGGATTTTATAGTTCTGCTTTCCGCATTCAGTCTGGTTCTGTTTCATTTTATCAAACTGATGTCCTTTATTGTTCTTTATGCAAAAAAATACCCTTTCAAGAATATTGTCCGGGCGTTTCTCGTACATACCGGAATGAGCTGGACGTATGCAATAATGCTGTTTAAGCCTTTTTTTGACAGGGTAGCGTATTTTGAGCGGACCAATAAATTCATACTTCCCAAAATGCCGAGCGTTATTAAAAATACTCTTTGGGAAATTTGCGTCGGGACTTTGGCATTAGTTCTGGGAATCGCATTTGCCTTAAGAGGGGAATATTATTCTTTTCCATTGTTTCTCATTGCTATATTATGTTTTTCCGTTTTTTACGTCTATTATGAAACGACTACTACAAAACTAAAATCTGCGCTATTATTAAGCGAGATAGAGCAAAAACTAAAAAAGTATGAAAATAGCTCAGCTAGCTCCGTTGTGGAAAACAGTTCCGCCTAAGAAATATGCCGGATCTGAATTAGTTGTTTCAGATCTGGAGCAGTCACTATCAAGGATGGGCCATCAGGTCACTGTTTTTGCCTGCGGCGGATCGCACACTCGCGGCCGCCTGGTAAAAGTCATCCCGAAAACCATGTATGAGCTTGCGGGAGGATTTTCCTGGTCCGGCATCATGCCTTATGAATTCTTGGAATACGCGGAAGTTTTCAAAAGGATCTCGGAGTTTGATGTCATTCACAACCACCTTGGTTTTCAATTCCTCGCATTCTCGCCTTTGATCAAACAGCCGATCGTGAGCACTATCCACAGCAGTGCCAGTCCGGATTTTCCTTATCTGGCCAAGGCCTTCAAAAAAAACGCTTTTGTATCCATCAGCAATGCTCAAAGAAAGATCACGCCTTACTTAAATTGGGTAAAAACAATTTATCACGGCATAAACCTGGACGATTATAAGGTTTTGAAGAATCCCAAACGGGATTATCTGCTTTTCATCGGCTCACTGACGCCGGAAAAAGGCGCCGATCTTGCGGTTTTGGCGGCCCGGAAACTTAAACAAAAATTGATCATCGCCGGGGAGATCAGGGACCAGGCATTTGTCCGCAATAAAATAATGCGCTATGCGGACGGCAAGCAAATCAAATTTGTGGGCGAAGTGGGGCTCAAACAGAAAAGCGCATTGTATGCAAACGCCCGCGCCACGCTTTTCCCGATCCGATGGAGCGAAGCATTCGGTTTGGTGCTGGTGGAATCATTGGCTTGCGGAACTCCGGTCATCGCTCTTAATCAAGGCTCAGTGCCGGAGATCATAGACCACAACAAAACAGGTTTTGTGGCGCCGAATTTTTCCAAATTCCTCTCATATATTCCCAAGATCGACCAGATCGACCGGAACACCTGCCGCTTGGCAGCGGAAAAGCGCTTTGACAGAAAAATTATGGCGGAAAACTATTCCAAATTGTACGAACAGTTAGTAAACAGAAACAAATGAAAATAGCCCAGATAGTTCCCGTAATGAACACGGTGCCGCCCAAAAAATACGGCGGCATCGAGCAAATTGTGTCGGCACTCTCCGAAGGATTGGCGAAAAAAGGCCATTCTGTTGATGTCTTTGCCAGCCGCGGCTCAAAATTTGATAATGCGCATATCCGGGTTGTGGAGTCCGCGCCTTTTCCGACAGTTCAGGATTTAAGCGCCAACCGCAAATGGGAGGTCAATGAATTTTTTGATATCATCAGGCTGCAAAATGAATATGATCTGGTTCATTTTCATTATGAACCCATCGTGGCAAATTTGGCTACAGCCGGTTTGGATTTCAATTTGATGAGCCAGATCAAAGTCCCTTTCCTGTCGACATTCCATAACCGCACGGACCTGCCCGAACATATCGCTTTTTATAAATCCCACAAAGAGCTTTGGGATTTTAATTATGTGTTCATAAGCCATAACCACAGGCACAATCTGCCTTTTTTTAAAAAAGCCCAGGTAATTTATAACGGCATTAATATGGATGAGTTTGAATTTGAGGCGAAACCCGAAGATTATTTGCTTTTTTTGGGCAGGATCACTGCGGTCAAAGGAATTCTGGATGCGATCAGTGTGGCAAGATCGGTAAGGAAAAAATTGATCATTGTCGCAAAAATCGATCCGTCGGACCGTGAATATTACGAAAAAAACGTGAAGAGGCATATCAACGGAAAAGATATTGTCTACGCCGGGGAAGCGGATAAATACCAAAAAGTTAAATATTATAAAAACGCGTCAGCGCTGCTGTTCCCCATAAAATGGGCTGAGCCGTTCGGTCTGGTCATGGTGGAAGCCATGGCATGCGGCACGCCGGTGATCGCTTACGACCAGGGATCGGTGCCGGAATTGGTGAAAAACGGCAGGACAGGCTTTGTCGTCCGGAATAAAGATGAAATGATCAAGGCAGTCGGCAAAATAGATCTGATCCGAAGAAAGGATTGCCGGGCGTGGGTGGCGCAAAATTTTTCAGCCGAAAAAATGGTGAAAAGTTATCTTGAATTATATAAAAAGCTGGTAAAGTGATCAAACGGGATTATGCAGGAAACAAACACTTACAAGCAGGATTTTAAATATTTTAAACTGCACTATGCGGTCAGCATGGAAAAAATGTTTGCCGCGGTCAGCGACTTGTACGCGGAGTATTGGAATGATTTTTTTCACTTTGCGATTTTCAGGAACGAAAAAGAAACCTGGGATGAAGCCTTCCGATACACCCATGAAAAATACCTGAAGGCTTTGAAAGTTAAAAATGCTGAGAACATCCTGGAATTGGCCTGCGGCCGCGGCGGATTTTCTGATCTTTTGGCATCCAATACCAAGGGCAATGTCCTGGGGATCGACATATCAAGATCGCAATTATCGCATACAAAGCGTTATAAAAAACCAAACCTGAAGTTCAAGCAGCATGATATAATGAAAATCGACGGACTAGGTGAGAGTTTTGACGCCGTTGTTTACATGGACGCCGCATGCTATTTGCCGGATAAAGAGCTGGCTATAAAAAAAATTTCCAAAATTTTGCGGCCAGGCGGCAGGTTCCTGCTTATAGACTGGTGCAAACAAACCGGGCTTAATCCGGTCCAGGAGGAACTTGTGCTTTATCCTTTTATGGAATATTGGGCGGTGCCAAGCCTGGAAACGCCGGAAAATTACAAAAAATATTTTAAAAAGTACGGCTTAAAGATAATAGAAACGGAAGATCTGAACGGCAAAACAAGAAAGAATTGGGAACTTGGCTATGAAAACGGATTAAAAGCGGTCAAAGAACTGTCCTTAAAAGACCTGCCAAAGATGATCTGGAAAGAAATGACATTGGGCTCGGCCGGAATAAAACTCATCAAAGAGCAATTTCCTTCAGCCATTTATGTAAAAGTCGGTTTTGATATCGGTTTTTTGCGTTATTCTTATTTTTTAGGGGAGAAAATATGATAAAAGAAGAATCAAGTTGGGGGCTGAAGCAGAGTAAAAATTATCCAAAGCTTGCCAAGAATATTGAAGCTGATGTGGCAATTATCGGCGGGGGCCTTGCGGGCATTTTCAATGCCTATTTTTTGGCCAAAGCGGGGTTGAAGGTTGTAGTTTTGGAAAAGGATGAAAAGATCCTGCAGGCTACCACAATGTACACAACCGCTTTTATTACAAAACTGATTGACAGCTCATTTGCCGAGCTGGTCAAGCTTTTCGGCCCGAATAAAGCAAAACTGGTCTGGGGATCCGGGCAAGACGCCATTGATCTGATTGCTCAAATTGTTCAGAAAGAAAACATCGAATGCGAGTTTAAGGTTGTTCCGATCTATACTTACGCCCAAGACCAAAAGGAATTTGAAGAACTCAGAGGGGAGTATGGAGCCGTAAAAAAATCAGGATTTGAGGCTGAACTTTCAAAAGAAGGCAGCAAATTAAATTTTAGGAATTCCGGCTTTCTGAAAGTTTCGAAACAGGCCATGTTCCATCCGATCAAGTTCGCGCAAGGATTGGCCGGTGCGGCTGAGTCTTTGGGAGCGAAGATATTTACCAATTCGGAAGTTTTGGCAATTGAAGGCCTGACCCTAAAAACCAAAACAGGCCGGGTCTCGGCGAAAAATGTTTTAATTGCCACATATAAGCCGTTTACCAACCAGGGCACGCGCTTTAAAAAAGGCATGTACGTCACTTACGTCTACGAACTTGAAATTGCCAAGGGACTGATTCCCGAAGGCATGTACCTTGATATGCATAATCCTTATCATTATTTCCGGATCGACAGTTTTGGCGTTTTTGACCGGATGATCGCGGGAGGTGAGGATAACCGCAAGGAAATTAAAGTGAGTCCTGATAAAAGCTTTAATGCTCTGGAAAAATATATAAAAACCGTTTTGGGCGGCAATAAATATAAAATAACGCGCAAATGGTCAGGTGACATTCTGGAACCGTCGGACGGGCTTGGCTTAATAGGCGAGATCATGCCGCACACATTCGTAGTTACGGGATTTTCCGGCAATGGCATGACCTATTCGGCAATTTCGGCCATGATCGTGCGCGATCAGATACTTGGCAAAAAGAATCGTTATATTAATTTGTACGATCCGAAACGCATACCTTCGATAAAGCAGATCAGCGGCAAGGGGCTGGATTATATGGAAGAATTTTTCGGTGGCGCATTCAAAAACATCTTTTTTTCCAAAAAATAGCCTGTTATGTTATAATATATTTGCTAATAATTAAATAAAGAAACAAAGATGAATATCAAATACAAGCTGGTCATTGCGATAGCTGCGGTTGCTCTTTTGGCAGCATCATGCAACAGTACTGGTTCAACGACAACAACCGGCAGCACACCGTCGCCATCCCCATCCCCCAGCGGATATTAAAAATAAATATATGAATATAAAATTTAAAATTTTGATTGCAATCGGAGCAGTTGCGTTTTTGGCCGCGGCCTGCAATAGCACCAGCTCAACAACTCCAGCTGCCATGCCATCGCCGTCGCCGGCTCCCGGCAACCCAATGCCGGCTCCAACGCCGATGCCAACCCCGTCTCCGAGCCCCGGCGGATATTAAAAAGCAAAAAATATGAATATTAAATATAAGTTTGTAATTGCTATTGGTACAGTTGCGTTTTTGGCTGCTGCTTGTAATCAAACCACCACCACTCAAACACCCAACCCAACGCCCGCACCAATGCCAATTCCGAATCCAGGTCCGCAGCCGCTGAATGTGGTCGCTCCATCCACTCCAAACCCGGCACCCTCACCAACCCCTGCGCCGACTCCTGCTCCGGGTCCGCAGCCGCCGCATGTAATTGCACCGACAACTCATTATATTTCTATCCAGAACTTTGCCTTCACCCCTACTTCCATCATGATCAGAAAGGGCGATACTGTCGTCTGGACCAACAAGGATTCAGCTGTTCATACGGTAATCGGCGATAATGGAGGTCCCGCCAGCTCGAATCTTTCAACCAATCAGACCTATTCTTTTACCTTCAACACAATTGGTGCTTTTAATTACCATTGTTCCATCCATCCATATATGCAGGGAATCGTTACAGTCACGCAATAATCTGATATAATTAATTAAAGGTTCAAAATAATTAAGAAATAAAAAAAAATATGCAAAAGAATATTGAGTTTGCAGAACCGCCATTTGCGAGGTTCATTTTTGCGGACACCAGAATGGCTTGGTTTTGGTTGCTTGTGCGACTTTATGTGGGCTACGAATGGATCGTCCCGGGCTGGGAAAAAATTCATGATGTGACCTGGGTCGGTCCGAAAGCAGGAACAGCCATTGCCGGATTCTTAAATGGCGCTTTGGCCAAAACTACTGGCGCTCATCCTAGTGTTTCGGGCTGGTATGGTTCGTTTATCAGCGGATTCGCACTCCACCACACCGTTTTCTTTTCATATTTGGTTGCTTACGGAGAATTGCTTGTCGGAGTTGCCTTAATATTGGGCTTATTTACCGGTATTGCCGCTTTCTTCGGCACATTTATGAACTTAAATTATCTGTTTGCAGGAACGACCAGCACTAATCCGTTATTGGCATTGCTTGGATTGTTTTTGATCCTGGCCTGGCGCGTAGCCGGTTGGTATGGGTTGGACATGTATGTTTTGCCGGCTCTGGGAACTCCTTGGCAGAAGGGGGCGGCTTTCAGGAAATAAAACCCAACAGGTTTATGAAAAATGAACATTTATTAAAGACTTCAATTTTTTTCGGAAGTCTTTTGATTTGTCTGTTTTTTGTCCGCACAGCCCGCGCGGCGACCTTCCTGCATCCTCACGGAAGCGTGGTGATCTCTCAGGGCACGATCTACCGCATCAGCGATAACGGGCAGGCTTTGGAGGGATTCGATACCCCTGAAAAATATTTTTCTTACCGGTACAGCTTTGCCCAGGCAGCGCCCGCGACATCTGATGATCTGGCTTTGCCTCACACGGTCATTGCCTGGGGCGACGGGCGGTTATTCCTGGAGCAGGGTGTGGGCTACCAGGTTTCGGGCGGCACAAAGCACGGCTTTGTCTCGCAGGATGCTTTCCTGGGGCAGGGATTTAAATTCAGCCAGGCAAAAGTCGGAACTTTGAACTTGCCCGTGGGCCAGGTCATCGCATCCGCAGCGGAAGCGCACCTTTCCGGCTCGTTCGTGATTGACGGCACAGGCACGGTCTGGTACATGACCGACACGCAGAGACAAGGTGTTCCTTCAATTGCACTTTTGAATTCCTGGGGGCTTAATTTTTCCGAGGTCGTGCCTGCCAATGCCAATGATCTGGCCAAACCGGCCGGGTCATTGCTGTCTTATCGTTCCGGGTCCTTGATCAATGACGGGGGAGTTATTTGGGTCATCGAAGGCATGGGCAAAAGATCTTTTCCTTCCACCGCTTGTTTTATCAATTTCGGATATAATTTGCAGAATGCAGTGGTGGCATCCACTCTGGGTTATGCCGACAACGGGACTATCTGCGGGCCGGCACCCGCGGTTACATATGAGAGAAAGACCGTGGCTACGAGCCGCGGGAATTTCTCAGTCGATATTCTGACGGCTGATGCGAGTCAGGTCAAAGTTGTCACTGATACTGCTGACGATAATGACTGCCTTAATAATTGCCAGGTAAAATCCCTGATCGATTTTGTCAATCAGAACCAGGGATTTGCCGGCATCCATGGTTCATATTTTTGTCCGACAAGTTATCCTGAATGCGCGGGCAAGACCAATTCATTTTACTGGAAAGTTTATAACTCCCGCCTGAACAAGATGATCAACGCCCATAATAATATTAAAGAAGACATGCCGTTTTTGGCTTTTGATACTTCAGGAACAGCGCATTTTTTCAATCAATATAAAGACCTCATCTCTGCAAATTTACCCATCACTGCCGGAATTTCCAATGAACCCCTGCTGGTGCAGAATGGCCAGATCGTGGTCGTAGAAAGCACGCTTGACGATAAGCAGCGCACCGTGAAAAGCGACCGCGGAGGTTTGGGCCTCACTGGCCAGACCCTATATGCGGTAATAGCCCACTCAGCAACCGTGTTTGACCTGGCCTACATCATGCAGGCGCTTGGAGCTGATAATGCGTTTAATCTTGATGGCGGGGGATCTGCTGCCATGGTCTATAATGGGGTTTATAAGACAGGACCCGGCAGGTTGCTTCCGAATGCTTTGGTTTTCGTCAGAAAGTAAAATTATAAATATTTTTAGTAAACTATGAATACCAAGTGGCATGAGCAACATCCTTTTCCCGAGAAAGGAACTGAGCAGCAAAAAGAAAAGTGGCGGGAAGATCACAAACAAAACTGCAACTGCGGCAAGATGATGCTGCCGTACCGCCAAAAGCCCAGAGAATAGGATATTTAAAAAAATAAGACGCCAGTGTTTAATACTGAGCGTCTTTTTGTGAGAGCAGAAATGACCTGGGAGAGCGATGTCAGGTCGCAGCCTGCGCTGCGATCGCTTCGTTCCCGACATCCGGCCGGTACTGTTCACCCTCGAACCAGATCAGGCTCACTGCCATCATGGCCATGTTCTTGGCCATTTCGTACTCTGAGTCTGTGCCCACAACCGTCAGCACGCGTCCGCCCGAAGTTACGAGCTGGTCTTCCACCATTTTCGTACCGGCATGGTACACGTAAGCGTAGTGATTGGGGTCATTCGGCCCCGGTTCGCGGTCGAGTCCTGTGATGAACCGGCCTGTTTTTGGATCGTCCGGATAGCCTTCAGACGCCATGACGATTCCGACTGACACCCATGGTTTGAACTTCGCCTCCATCATCCGCAAGAAACCGGACTTCGTTGTTGCCTGCAACAGCGGCAGCAGTTCGCAGTTAAGAAGCGGCATGATCAGCTGCGCTTCAGGGTCGCCGAATCGGCAATTGATCTCAATGACCACCGGCCCACGTTTGGTGATCATGAGCTGAATGTACAGCACGCCTTTGTATGGCCGGCTGACCTCCGCCAAGGCCTTGATCGTCGGGCGAACAACCGTCTCGTCGATGGTCTTTTGAAGCTCTGAAGTCAGAATCGGGTGCGGCGCAAAACCGCCCATGCCGCCGGTGTTCGGCCCGCCGGGATACAACGGCTTGTAGTCCTGAGCGGAGCCTAAGAAAACGAAATCAGTCCCGTCAGTAAGCACGAAGTATGACAGCTCCGGACCTTCTTCCATAGTCTGGACAAGAAAGCTGCCATCGCCGAGTTTCTTGAGCCGGGTCAATGCCGGGATCAAATCGGTACTGTTGCGGACAACTTCCGCGCCTTTGCCCGCAGCCAAGCCGCTTTTTTTGAGCACGATCCCGCCGCTTGAGCCCGCGACCGATTGTTCCATGGCGGCGAAATTATTGTAATACAGGGTTGCCGGGATCGGGACGTTTGCCGCCTCCAGCAGCGTGCAGCAGAATTCTTTGCTCGTTTCGATCTGAGCCGCCATCTTAGTGGGTCCGAAAATAGGCAGGCCAAACCGCTCGAAGTCATCGACGATCCCCGCATCAAGAGGAGCTTCAGGGCCTACGAACGTAAAGCCGATGCCATTGGATTTCACGTAGTCGATCACGGCCTTGTGATCCTTGACGTCCAGCTCCGTGACGCAGCGGCCGATCTGTGCGATGCCGGGATTGCCCGGCGCGGCATAGATCTCATGTCCTTCTTCAGCCAGCTTTTTTCCAACCGAGTGTTCGCGGCCGCCTGCGCCGAGTATTAGAATTTTCATCGTCCTTTCCTCCAAGAACATGTCAGGAACCAGTTCTACATTTTATCAATTGCCCGGTTATTTTACAAACTAATTCAACAGGCATATACTTTATGGGTAAATAGCTAACGCTTTGAGGGGGTGAGAAACAAAATGTCAGGAAAACATATGGGTTTGCACATGTGGACCTTCATCCTTTTGGTGATTGGCGGTCTCAACTGGGGCTTGGCAATTTGGCACATGGATATTGCTACTTGGGGCTGGAATGTGACTTTGGTAAAGATAATTTATGCTTTAATCGCCCTTTCGGCAATTTATGAAGCCTTGACCCACGTCAAGCGGTGTAAGGAATGCAAGGGTGAAATGTAATTACCTCTTTAAGTAGAAAAAGAAAACAGCTTCACAAGTGAGGCTGTTTTTGTTATCATAATAGTATGATATTTCATCCCCTTGATTACCATAGTTTAATCTGGCTTCCGGTGATCTCGATCTTGGCCATCTGGAGCCTGGTCTGGAAGGGCTTGGCGCTGTGGAGAGCGGCCAAAAACAATGAACCTGTTTGGTTCGTCGTGCTTTTGATCGTGAACACTTTAGGCATTTTGGACATCCTGTATTTGTATGTTTTTTCCAAGCCTAAACGCGGATAATATGTTGACTCCCCGAAAGGGGAGTTTTTTGTTATAATGCCATCCCGTATGGGGAGGGAGAATCATGGCAAAGGCAGGCCGGGGAGTCGTTCAAAAGCCGCGTCAGGTCCTAGTTCAGATGTTGGTGCGCTATAAGCCTGAAGTGCCGGATCCTGAAAAAGCTGATATGCTCGTCCGGCTGACGAATCAGGGTTACCATCAGGTTGCAGGTGTGGCCCTTGCCAAGCTTTTCCTGATCAGATTTGAAGACATCACGCCCAAAAAAGCCCGGGCGGCTGCCGAGAAAATTGGGTCTGATATGCTGGCTAACCCGGTCACGGAGGATTTCGAGATTATTAGCGTTGAAACGATCAAGACCTGATTGGGTTATCCAGTCAGGTTTTTTATTAAAATAATTTGCTCATGACTATGCTCATGACTAAACACTGGATTTGATTTTTTTTGTTTGTGTCCAAAGGCTATATTGCTTATACTATTATCCAAACCTAAAGCAGGGACAATAGACCTTTTTCGAAAGGATGTGTGTGATGCGCGGCGAATACGCGGCAGCCGGAGTGGACTACACCAAGATCGAGCCTTTCAAACGGGCGATGATCCGAGCAGGAAGCCAGACGCTCAACTTCCCCAACAGCCGGGAAGTCTATGTAAACGAAGATGTCCTCAATTCTCATGGCGCCGTCTTTGAATACTCGGGACTACTGACCTCTTGGTGGTGCGTGACGCAGGAAGGCCTGGGCAATCTCAACTGGATAGCGGAGTGGATGTATCAGAACACCGGCAAAAGCCACTACGACGTGGTTGCCAGAGCCGCAGCTCTTATCATTGCGATCGACGTTATCTCGCAGGGCGCGATGCCGGTCGTCTGGACGGACGAGGTGGCTTGCGGCGACAGCGAATGGTTCACTGACGAAAAGAGAAGCGAGGACTATGCGCGCGGCTGCGTTGAGGTTTGCCGGGAAGTCGGCATGGCTTTGCCGGCCGGCGAATCGTCGTCATTGCGGTATCTGATCAAATCCGCGCCGCCGGTCGTGAGCGCGCCATCGTTGAGCGGCTCGATCACTGGCATCATCGCCCCGAAACGCCGGCTCATCACAGGGCGCGACCTGAGACCCGGTGACCGCATCCTCGTTGACCCATCTACAGGCCTTGGAGCTAACGGAATTTCCCTGGTCATCAAAAGGGCGACCAGCGGCGAGCTTCCCGATCAGTTTCTCACAAAGCTTCCTACGGGAAGAACCCTTGGTGAAGAATGCCTCATTCCGATCAAATCGCACGTGAAATTCGTTGAACACCTGCTGGAGCAGAAAGTCGACATCCATGCGCTGCTTGCGGCCACCGGCGACGGTGTCGGCAAGATCGCATTCGACAAGAGGCCGTACACCTACCGGATCCATTCCTGGGTGGAGGTACCTCCTCTTTTCAAATTCATGCGGGAGATCGGGGTGTCGCTGCTTGACTGCCTGAAGACCTTCAACTATGGAGCGGGGCTGTATCTGTTCGTACCGCCTTCGCAAGTCGACGACGTTATAAGGATTGGTAAAGAAGTCGGTCACGCGATCACAGAAGTCGGCGTCGTGGAAGAGGGCGAGCGAAAGACTATCTTCCAGCCCGAAGGGATCATACTGCCTCCACCAGGCGAATAACTTGGTGGACTTTTTTTATTATATTGGTAAAATCTATTTATGCTTAAAATGCAAAGATCTTACATTCCTTACGCCGTTGCTTTTGTGCTCATTTTCTGCATTTGCGGGTTGGTATACGCCGAAGTCCAGCAGGATCTGCGCCAGACTGCCAATGATCCCCAGATCCAGATGGCGGAAGATGCGGCAATACAGGTTCAAGCCGGCAGTCAGCCGCATTTTTCAATTCAGAATATTGACATCGCAAAAAGCCTCAGTCCATACCTGGTAATTTTTGATAAGCAGGGGAACCCGATCATGTCTGATGCGCTGCTGGACGGCAAGATCCCTACCCCGCCGGCCGGAGTTTTTGATACAGCGAAACAACGCGGAGAATTCCTTGTCACTTGGCAGCCGCGACCGGATGTAAGACAAGCTCTAGTGATCGTACCTGTGAAGAATGATGCGGGCCAATTTGTGGCAGCCGGCCGATCGCTTCGGGAAGTGGAAAAACGGGAAGACAAGGCCCTGCAAATGGCCATCGCCGCCTGGGTCATCATGCTTGCCGTTTCTTATGCCGGGATTTTTCTGGTGATGAAAAAATCGTAGAATTACCGCTCAAAGTCCTTAGCTTTCGCTTGAGGCAGCACATATGTTAAACTAGTATCATGAAAAATCAGAAAGGGTCCACAACTTTAGTGGTTATACTGGTCGTGGCTGCGGCGGCTTTGCTGTTCGGCTTTTTGGTTATCCGCCAAAGGATCAAAAAACCTTCCCCAGTTGCACAATCTAACTCTGATCTGATTGCCAACCCTCCTTCCGACCAAACTACTCCCGCTCAGACTCCGGATCAAACCAGCCAGGCCCCGGATATTACACCAATTCCGGCTGATTGGAAGGTTTATAACAATGCCAAATACGGTTTCAGCCTGCAGTACCCGCCCGGTGTAAAAGCCGGCACTATTTCCGGCAATTCAGCTCTGGGCACTGCTGCCGCGCCGATAAAAGGTTTTCATGTGGGAACACTCGTTTTGGTGGCACTTAAAGACGCATCCATCCAGAAGCAGGCGAGTGATTATTTTAACCAGTCATACAATCTGGCTCTGCATCCGCAACCTGCAGCCGATCCGGGAATCCAGGGACCTGCATGCACTGCAGATAAAATTAATAACCCCAATGCAACGGTATCTTCAGTTTCATGTACGGGCGAGGGAGGCCCTGAACGCTATGCTTACATCAAAGGCACTTCCTATGACATATTTGTAGACGGCTATTCCCAGGGATATGATAAGCAAGACAACGGCAAACTGGCGGATGGGGATTATGAAAAAATTCTCAGCAGTTTCAGTTTTGCACCGATCACAACAACTTCAAGCACTTCAACAAATAGCACAGCAAGCGTAACCGGCTCAACTCCAACGCCTGCTCCCAGTCCAACACCCAATCCCACGCCTGCGCCGGCGCCGAGCCCGACCCCAGCACCAAATCCGTCCCCAACTCCGACGCCCTCGATCAAAACCTTTACAATTTCTGCTGATGACAGCAATGCCACTCCTTCTGTGATTTCTGTTGCGGCCGGAACAATTGTTGAGATCACATTCAATGTCAGCGCCACGAATGTTTATTACGGCGGCTTGGATTTCCGAAGCAGCGTGGTCAATTCCGGCACCGTACTTGCCGGCCAATCAAAAACAATTTCGTTCACCGCCAACCAGTCATTCCAGTTCACGCCCTACTGGCCGGCCAGCAATGTCGCCAAACCGTATACGATCAGCGTAACTGTGCAGTAAGACGCTCGGGCACTGCAAAAAAAGACGGCAATAAATTGCTGGACGCAAATTTATTGCCTAAGTCCTCGGCCTCGTTGCGGTAATGCAACTTCGGCCTCAGAATTCTTTTTTATGCAGCACCCTCGCTAAAGAAAAAATTTGAAAGAGCCTGAAAAGGCTATTTTGTTTTAGTATTGACAAAATGGTCAAAGTAGAGTAAGATTCATAATTAGAACAAAAAAGGGTTACAAGAGAAAATAGGCGTGAAGGAGGAATTCAAGATGGAGTGCGTTTGGGGCGACTTGAACCAATCGTTGTTGCGCAAATTCGCTCGCGGCCTGGATGACAGGATTGATGATGAAAGACTGGCAGAACTGAAACAACATCTGCAGGAATGCGCGGAGTGTCGTAATTTCGTTGCTGAAAACGATCAGCCCTTCGAGTACAATCCGAAAGACCCTGAGTATGACAGTGACGAAGCTCAAGCTCTGAGGAGTAGCTACGACGGTTTCCATCGAACCTTTGGCAAAGCAGACCCAAACGGTGACCCGTTCGATTAGTTGCTCGCCGCTTCAATCTTAAGTATTGAGGCGGATTTTTTATTTTTCAATACGTTTTAAAACAGACTTCAGGTCAATCCCTTTGCCCAAGACCGGCTTCCAGAGGTCGCCCTTCTTTTTCAAACGCGCGAAAATATTTTTGATGTTAAAATCCTGCGGGCTCAAGCCTTTTTTCACTTCTTTCCATTCCAGAGGAGTTGAAACCGTAGCCCCGGGTTTAGGGCGGACGCTGTAGGCGACAGCCAAAGTCTGGCCTTTGTTATTTTGCAGATAGTCCAAGTAAACCTTCCCCTGCCTTTTCGCCGGATGGCGTTCCAGGCTAGTGATGTTCGGCAGTTTGCTGTTGACCAAAATTACGATCTGGTGCGCCAGATGCCGGACCTGGTCGTAATTATATTTGGCGCCCATAGGCACATAGATATGCAACCCGGTTGCGCCCGAAGTTTTGCAATAGCTTGGAAGTTTTAATGAATTTAGAACCTCGTGCACGGTTTGGGCGACTACAACAACCTGGTCAAAGGAAATTTTTTCCGGGTCCAGGTCAATGATCATAAAATCCGGATGATGCAGCTTGCCGATCCTGGAATTCCACGGATTGATCTCTATGCAGCCAAGATTGGCCATATAGATCAGCGTGGCCTTATCCTGGCAGACCAAATAATGGATATCTTTATCGTTGGATTCCGAATAGATATTTTCAACCTTGGCCCATTTAGGCGGTATGTGGTCCACGTCTTTCTGGAAAAAATTTTTGCCTGTAATGCCGTTGGGGTGGCGGTTTAAAGATTCCGGCCGGTTTTTAAGATAAGGCAGAATATATGGCGCGATCTTTTGATAATAATCGATGACGTCGCCTTTAGTGTATTTTTCTTTCGGCCAGAAGACCTTGTCCAGGTTGGTCAGTTTGAGAACTTTTCCCTCAATTTTGATAGTGGTTTCTTGTTTCATATTATTTAGGCAGTTCTTTTCTTACTTCACTTGCTTTTTTGTCGGGCCTAAGTCCCAGGAAAGCCGGCTGTCGCATATGTCCGTCTTCTGTCCATTCTTCGAAAGCCACTTCGCCGACCAGTTTGGGTTTGACCCAGGTGGTTTCTCCGCGGGTTTCCGGCGGATTTTTAAATGCCGGGTTTTTTTGGATCAGCGGTTTTAGTTTATTATAAACCAAATTCAAAGTTTGTTCGTCAAACCCGGTGCCGGCGTGTCCGATGTATAGTAATTTACCCCGCTCGTAAACACCCATGACTAAAGCGCCGAATTTTTTGCGGCTGCCGGAAGGCTTGGTAAATCCGCCGATAACCACTTCCTGTTGCGGGCGGTTTTTGATCTTTTGCCATTCTTTGGTTCTTTTGCCCGCACGGTAGGGACTTTGGTAATCTTTGGCCATGATGCCTTCCCAGGTTTGTTTTTTGGCCTTCTCGTATAATTTTTTGCCGTGGTCCAAAACGTGCTCCGAATATTTTATAAGGGCATTCCGGGGCAGGATTTTTTTGAGAAGTTTTTTTCGTTCAAGCAGCGGCTGGCTTCGGAGGTCCTTGCCGTTGAGAAATAAGAGATCAAAGACATAATAAACCAGGTTCCCTTTGCCGGTTTGCTGGTAATGCTGCAAAAGCTCGAAACGCGATTTGCCGCGGCTGTCCAAGATCACGATCTCGCCGTCCAGGACGGCTTTTAATTTGTGTCCCTGCAAACTTTTGATGATCGGCGAAAACCGCTTGTTGAAAGACAGAAGATTTCTGGAATATATTTCAACACGATCATTTTCAACTTCGGCGATGGCGCGGAAGCCGTCCCATTTGACCTCAAACAGCCAGCCATCCGCGTCAAACGGCTTATCAACCAGCGTTGCCAGCATGGGTTTGATGTGGCGGACTCTCATTTTTTCTTATTCGATTTCCAAACTTTATCTGTTTTGGCGATCTGGGCAAGGCTTTTGCCGCTTAAGACGGATTTAACCTGCCTGGTGACGTCGGTTTTTTTTACGAAAGAATCTTTTTCTTTGATCAAAAGCCAGGAATTTTTTCCGCCCCAGTTGCTTTTCAGTTTTATCAAGGCAAACCCGCCTTGGAGCTTTTTGCCGCTGAGCACGACTTTGACCTGTCCGGCTCTCAGTCCTTGTTTGATAGCTTTCTCGCTGTCCGCTACTGAATTCGTGCCAAGAGCTAAATACGTGCCAAAATCCCAGACTATGACCGAGCCTGCACCGTAATTGCCCGCCGGAATATTGCCTTCAAATTTCATGTAATCAACCGGATGGTCCTCCACCTTCATTGCCAGGTGCTTTTCCGCAAGCTTCAATGATGGCCCTTTGGGCACAGCCCAGCTTACCAGTACCCCATCGTGTTCCAGGCGGAAGTCATAATGCAGCTGTCTGGCGTGGTGTTTTTGCACGACAAAATGCAAGGCACCTTTCGCTTTGATCGGTTTGCCTTCAGGTTCGGGTGTTTCGCTGAATTTCCGTTTCTTTTTATAGGTGGCTAAGCTCATGCTATAATTATACCTCATGAAACTCCTCTGGTCATACTTATCCAAATATAAAAAATTACTTGGTGCAACCATCGCTCTGGCGACGGTCAACCAGGTGTTTTCAATGTTGGATCCCCAGATCTTCCGGATCATTGTAGATGACTACGTAAGCAAAATTGCAACTCTGTCGCATTCCGTATTTTTACGCGGCATCATTTTGCTGCTGCTGGCCGATGTGGGCGTGGCTCTGGTATCAAGGATAGCCAAAAATTTTCAGGATTATTACCTCAATGTCGTGGTGCAGAGAGTCGGGACGCAAATGTATTCGCACAGCGTTCAGCATTCTTTTTCCCTTCCGTATGCGGTTTTTGAAGACCAGCGCAGCGGTGAATTTTTACAAAAACTTCAGCAGGCCAGGCTCGATGCCCAAGCCTTCATTACCAGCACTGTCAATATTTTGTTTCTGTCCACGATCGGGATTCTGCTGGTCATCATTTATGCGTTCTGGGTCAACTGGATGGTAGGCGCGGTTTACTTTGCCATGATCCCGATTTTAGGCATTACGACTTTCCTTATCAGCCGCAAGATCAAGGCCGCCCAAAAAAGGATAATCAACGAAACCGCAGCTTTGGCCGGATCCACCACAGAGACGATCCGCAATGTGGAATTGGTAAAAAGCCTGGGTCTCGAGAACCAGGAAATTAAACGTTTGAATGAGACCAACAATAAAATTTTGACTCTGGAACTGGAAAAGATCAGAATTATCCGCACGTTCAGTTTTATCCAGGGCACGACGATCAATGCCTTAAGGTCAGGGCTGATGCTTCTGATGCTGTGGCTGATATTTACGGGCGGCATTACGTTCGGCCAGTTTTTCTCATTGCTGTTCTATTCTTTCCTGATCTTCAATCCGCTGGGACAGTTCGGCGACGTCGCCCAGCAGTATCAGGAAGCGAAAGCCAGTTTGGACCGGCTGGACCAGATCCTGAAGATCGAGCCTGAAAAACAGCCGGCTCATCCGATCGCTGTGAAAAAGCTCACGGATATAAAATTTCAAAATGTGGATTTCAAATATGAGACAGGCGACAAACCGGCGCTGGAAAATATCAATGTAGAGATCAAAGCCGGCCAGACCGTAGCGTTCGTAGGGCCCTCGGGGAGCGGCAAAACCACCTTGGTCAAGCTGATCGTGGGATTATATAAGCCGACTGCCGGCACCATCAAATTCGCTGGAGTGGATATCAGAGATCTAAACACGGAAAAATTCCGCAGCCGCATCGGCTTGGTGGCGCAGGACACTCAGCTGTTTGCCGGCACGATCCGCGAGAATTTATTGTTCGCGTCCCCCAAGGCTTCAGATACTGATTGCGTAGAAGCTCTGAAAGCGTCTGCAGCGGATAGTTTGCTGCTTCGCGGAGGACTAGGACTTGATACGAGGATCGGCGAGGGAGGCCTTAGACTTTCAGGCGGCGAGAAACAGCGGTTGGCCATAGCAAGAGCGCTGCTTCGTAAACCCGAACTTTTGATCTTTGATGAAGCTACCTCAAGCCTGGATTCCATCACTGAAGAGCAGATCACGCAGACCATCCGTGAGATTGAAAAACAACAGCGAAGTTCCATCAATGTGCTGGTGGCTCACAGATTGTCCACTATCATGCATGCGGACACTATCTATGTTTTGGAAAAAGGTTTGTTGGTGGAGCAGGGAAACCATGGCGAGCTTTTACGTCAGCAAGGGTTGTACGCGGCATTATGGCGGCAGCAGATAGCCAGCAAAGAAACAGTCAAAGTATAAAATCCAAAAAGAAAAAGTGCGCAGGTTAGTTAGTTCCCGGCACTTTTTAGTTCATTCTACGCGGAGCAGACGATAGGATTGCAGAGGCCCTAACTTCCGGACTGCTTTCGTCCTCTGTGTTCTCGCAGGAGTCGCTGTCCGTGCCCAGATCAAGCCCGGCAAATATGCAGGGGATGGACCTTGTTTCCGGGTCCGTTTTCAGCTTTTCCAGCAGCCGGGTGGCATCGGTAAGTTCGTCCATCGAAGGGATCAACAGGATCATTTTGTATTGAATGCCTTGTTGGACGCGCTGCCTGATCTGGTCAGATGCCTGAAACGTCCCGATGAACTCGATCGGAAAGCTTTCCCCGAGCACCAGATCAGCTATATCACTGACGTTGTATGCAGCGCTCGCTCCGAGTGATGCATAGACCGCAACCAATCGTTGCATAAGGCCTCCTGGGGTTTGTTATATTTTCAGTATACCCTATTTCCCGTCGCGGTGGTATTTTTCGTACACATCACGTAATCTTTTATTGGTCAGATGCGTATAGATCTGCGTGGTTGAAATAGAAGAATGGCCTAGGAGCTCCTGCACGGACCGAAGGTCCGCGCCATTGGTCAGCAGGTCGGTTGCAAATGAGTGCCGCAGAGTGTGCGGCGTTATTTTTTTCATGATACCGGCGAGTTTGGCATATTTTTTAATAATGCGCTGGATGGTACGGGCAGTCAATCCGGACGCCTTTTCTGACAGGGATTCCATTTGTTTTTCCACGGATTCTTTGGCGTCATGGCGGATGAACAAGGCTTTGGAATTATCTTCGCGCTCATCCAGGTATTTTGCCAGGTGGTCCAGAGCTTCTTTGGAAAGAAAAACAAGGCGCATTTTATCCCCTTTTCCGCGCACGGCAAATTCTCCTCGTTTAAGATTGAGGTTATCCCGCTTGATGGCTACTAATTCTGAAATGCGAAGGCCTGTGGAAAAAAGCATCTCAAGGATCGCGCGGTCGCGCAATTTGGTCAGTTTATCGTCTTCCTGGTCAGTTGCATTGATAAGCCGTTCGACATCTTCAATATCCAGGAACTCCACGGTTCTGGCCGGAGTTTTGGGCAATTCAATTTTTTCCGCAGCCAAGGATTTTACGTCCCGCTTGGCCAGATATTTCAGGAAACTGCGCAAGGCGATCAAATGATAATTTTGCGTGATGATTTTTAGCTGTCTGTCTTTCGCAGCCAGCCTGTTCAAAAAAAGCCGATAAGACCGGACCAATTCCAGGTCGACTTCGGAAGGATCCGTGACTCCTTGCTTGGCGCAAAAATCCACAAATCTTTTGAGATAATGGTCGTAGTTGCGCAAAGTCAGCCGAGAGCGATTGCGTTCAACTTCCAGGTATTCAAGGAATTGGAGAGAGTATTTTTGGAGTTTGCTCTTTGTTTCTGTCATGTCGCCCAATGAATAATATCGAAGATTGTACGACTATAGTATAACAAAAAGGAATAAAAAAATCCCAGCGCCGGTTTTCCGAATGCTGGGTATCACTGATTGTTTGGAAAGACTCTTATCGCTTTCGTCGGGAGCGGCTTTTGCGTGCGAGTTTGAGCACCTCTGCTTTTTCAATCTTCAGCAGTCGCTCCTCTTTCTTGAGAGTTTTTCTGATCGAAGCGAAATGCTTTTCCCGCGCTTCGATCTCCTTCAGTCTTTGCGGGACTACCAGCCGGGCAAGCCGGCGTTGCATTTCCGATTTGTTTTCCGAACGACTTTGCGGATATTTCTTAGACATGCAGTGTACCTCTTATGGGAGTTAACCAAACAGAATCAGTTATCTAAAGATTATATAACCGAAAACAAACAGTCAAAATTTTTGCAAACAAAAAACCCGTCTTCAGAAGACGGGTTTTTGCTTTAACTTACGAGCGCTATTTTTTTAGATCGGTATACTCTGTAGGCCAGGTAACCCAAGGTGGTCAGGATTGCCAGCACAATTACTATATCCGATGTCGCCCCTGTTTTCGGAGCGACGAAGGTTGTTACTGCGCCTGCAACTATAGGTGTGATCGGCGGCTGATAAGGGGCCACGTAAGGGGGCACATATGGAGTGACATAAGGAGCCACGTACGGCGGAACATATGGAGTTACGTAAGGAGTGACATAAGGCGGGGGAACAACAACCGGCGGGGGAACAACGACAACTGGAGGCGGGATTACAACCGGCGGAGGAACAACAACCGGAGGAGGAACCACGACCGGAGCCGGGGGAGGAGTTACGACTGGGGCAGGAGCCGGAGCTGGAGCAACAACAACCGGAGCACAATCCACGCCGTAGTTAACTACGATACCCATAAAGACCAACGGATGACCGAAATCATCCACGAATCCTGCATCAAGCTGGACGCGTCCGCATTTTACGGCTGAAGTATTATAAGTAAATGAAGCTACGCCCGTAGAATTTTCAGGATAATCAGATTGACCGCTCATTGCAAGCAAGCTTTGATCAAGGTTTATGCTTGTGGCAGCGCATCCGGCCTTATCATCGCGGAAAGACGCTTTAACGACCGTTAGATGGCCAGGGCCGTTGTTTACTATGTTGGCAGTCCAAGTAAATGAACTGGCAGCGTTTGGATTCAATTCATTACAGTTGCCCGGATTTGCGCTGAAGTTTGCCGAGACATTGTTTGTGAACGAATTGCTGTCGGCATAAGCAGGCATTGAAGTTGCAAAAAGCAACGCACCTATAAATAGGGAAGCGGCAGCGACTTTGAGTTTGAATGTAAATATTGTCATTTGGTCTCCTGACTTGTTATAAGATTAACTTAATATATAATTATACACTAAAATTGGGATTTTGTCAAGAGCCACGTCAATATAAGCCTTATAATAGGCCTCAAAATAGGCTTGCCAAGTCTTTAAAGGAGTGATAAAATGAACCAGTATTAAGACACAAATGGCGTTTTCCTAGCCATTGCGTGAAGAAAGGCAATGAATGCTTACTCCCAAGGAAAAAGGGCAGATCATCAAGAAGTTCCAGGTCCATAAGGACGATACCGGCAGCCCGGAGGTCCAGGTGGCGATATTGACCCGCGAAATTGAGAAGGTTTCCGAGCACCTTAATGAGCACAAAAAGGACAATCACAGCCGCCGGGGCTTGCTGAAAATGGTGGGCAATAGGCGCAGGCTTTTGAGGTATTTGAAGGCTGAGGACGAGAAGCGTTGGGATAAACTGACTGATAAGTTAAAATTGAATAAGTAGAACAAGTGTAGTCAGCTCATTTATGAGCTGCGTGAGCCGATAAATCGGCTGACTACAAATGATCTTTAAATAATTAATTCCGCTGAGTGCTGACAGCAAAGAGGCTATATTAGTTTCCAAGAATTGGCGACTGTTATAACTTCTGTGCTTCAAACCACAATTGCGGATACAAAAAAGGTAACAAATGAAAAAAGGTAATGTTAGTTTGGATCTAGCCGGCAAGAAATTTTCTCTTGAAACCGGCGTTTTGGCTTTGCAGGCCGACGGCTCTGTTTTGGCCAAACTTGGAGACACCGTGGTTTTGGCCACGGCAGTCATGAGCAAAAATTTGCGCGAGGGCATGGAATATTTTCCGTTGCTGGTGGACTATGAGGAACGGCTTTATGCCGCAGGCAAGATCAAAGGCTCTAGGTTTATCAAGCGCGAAGGCCGGGCAACCGACGAAGCAATTCTTTCCGGCCGCCTGATCGACCGCACGATCCGTCCTTTGTTTCCGGACGGCATGCGTAACGACGTGCAGGTCGTGGCGACTATTCTTTCTGTTGATGAAGTGAATGATCCGGACGTGGTGGCGATCAATGCCGCGTCAGCAGCTCTCAGCATTTCTCGTATTCCGTTTGACGGTCCGGTGGCTGCGGTGCGAGTGGGACGCGATAAAGGGCAGTTCATTCTCAACGCTTCTTATAAAGAGCGCGAAGGAGGCGATCTGGATCTCGTGGTCTCAGGCACCGCGGAACATATACTGATGGTGGAAGCGGGCGCTAAGCAGATCACGGAAGACGATATGATCGCTGCGATTAAATTTGCCCAGCCGCATCTGGCTGACCTGATCAAACTGCAAAACGATCTTATCAAGCAGGTAGGTGAGGCCAAGGCGGAAGTTAAGCGCGAACTGGCCGATGAAAAGGTTTTGGCTGAAGTGGAAAAATTCGCTACAGATAAATTGCAAAAGGCCTTGTACGGCACTTTCTCCAAAGAAATCCGCGAAAAGCAGAACGAAGCTGTGCGCGAAGAAACCCATGCTCATATTCTCGAAGTATTTGCAGATAAAGGCGCTGAGGAGCGCGCCTTGAACCACAAGCTTCACACGAACCTAGCTCTGGAAAAGGTGACCAAGAAGATCGTCCGCGCAAACATTTTGGAAAAAGAACTGCGCGTTGATGAAAGAAAACTGAATGTCACCCGGCCTGTGTCCTGTGAAGTCGGTGTCCTGCCCCGTACGCACGGCTCGGCTTTATTTAACCGCGGTGAAACACAGATCCTGACCACAGTGACACTCGGCTCCTCAGGCGATGCGCAGATCCTTGATGGCATGGAAGATTTTACAGTGGACGGCACGGTGAAAAGATATATCCATCACTACAATTTTCCGGGATATTCAGTAGGAGAAGTGGCTCCCATGCGGGGGCCGGGCCGGCGCGAAGTGGGACACGGCGCCTTGGCTGAGCGCGCAGTAGAAGTTGTCATGCCGCCAAAAGAAAAATTCCCGTATACGTTAAGGCTGGTGTCCGAAGCTTTGGGCTCCAACGGTTCCACTTCCATGGGTTCAACTTGCGGCTCCACATTAGCTCTCATGGATGCCGGGGTGCCGATAGAAACTATGATCGGGGGCGTGGCCATGGGTTTGGTCCTGGATGTAGGCAGCGGTAAATTCAAAGTTCTGACCGACATTCAGGGAATTGAAGATGCGAACGGCGATATGGATTTTAAAGTTACTGGTTCGGAAAAGGGCATTACCGCCATGCAGATGGATGTGAAGACCAAGGGTCTGACTGTGGAAATTCTGGACCAGGCGTTGAAGCAGGCCCGCGACGGGCGCATGCATATTCTGGATGTCATGAAAAAAACCATTGATAAGCCGCGTGCGGAAATGTCGCCTTTGGCGCCCAGGATCGAGACCATGCAGATCAATCCCGAAAGGATCCGCGATGTCATCGGCACCGGCGGCAAAATTATCAATAAAATTATTGCCGACACAGGAGTTAAAATAGACATTGAAGACTCGGGCTTGGTCATGGTGGCGTCCAACAATGCCGAAGGCATGAAAAAAGCTTTGGAAATAATCCATAATCTGACCAGGGAAATTAAAATCGGTGAAGTCTTCAAAGGAAAAGTCGTGCGGATCATGGACTTCGGCGCTTTCGTGGAACTGACTCCCGGCCATGACGGCATGTGCCATATCTCAGAATTGGCGTGGCACAGGGTCGGAGCAGTTGAAGACGTGGTCAAGATCGGCGATGAACTGGAAGTCAAAGTTGTTGAAATAGACCACATGGGCCGGATCAACCTTTCACACAAAGTTTTGATCCCGCGGCCGGAAGGCGGGACGATCGACGACCGTCCGCACGACCGGGGCCCTCGGCGCGACAACGGCAACGGCAGGCATTTCGGGAGACACTAAAATTATTATTAAGCCGGCTCGTAATTGAGCCGGCTTTTTTATTTCAGTCGTTGACATGAGATGGTTGTTTTTGATATGCTTGGTTGCCTGAAGGAGGACTTTCTAGATGAGCGAGCTTACTTTGAGCATATCGGTGCCGGAGCAGTTTGAGCCTGCGGACTGGCTGCAGACGGCCGGGGAAATACAGAGCAGCTTCCTCAACCCGCTTGCGGATTTCGTTCACGAAAACAAACTGGGAAGAGTTGATGTTATTCGGCCGGATTACAGGGTTCTGGTCTGCGACTATATGGGTCTGGCGGGAGAGCGCGATCCGCAGATAGTCGTATTTTTTCCTGTAGGCGACGCGAAAAGCTGTAAGACAAACCAAAGGAATGCAAGTCCTCTGGTCAGCTGGCAACAAGCGGCACGGGACATGATCATCTTCTATGAACAGCAGATCAAAGGCGCCAAGGCTCTGCAGTCGATGAAGAGGAAACTGGCAAGAGCAGGCTCAATGCTCAAGTAGTTTGTTGTGGCGGTCGTCTTCGGACGATCGCTTTTTTCTAATAAAAAAAACGAGGCGCTGATTGGAGATCAGCACCTTATGGAGTGTTGTAGGCCTTAGGGAACGAAACCCGGCGCGTTCCAGTACGCGAAGCATACGACTTCGGTCGCGCGGCCGCGCTTGCGTCGCGTGATGAACACGAACGGATCGTATTTGAATCGTTCGGCGTGAACTTGCGAACGCGGAATCTCGCTGGCGCGCGCGATGTCGCTGACGATGTCAGCAGGCGGCTGGAGTGCCGTGATCTGGACGTCAGGCACTTTTTCCCAATCACCGCGGTAGGAGATATCCATCGCCTCCCATTCGCGCTTGATGCGGGCTTGGAAGGCACGGACACGATCGATCGGTATGACTCGGAGTCCTGCGGCTTCGACCTCCTCTTCGAGGGTCAGTCGTACGGGTGTGCGGGTTAGCGGGGCGGCGGGTGCGCTGACGAACGCTAACATAGTTCTCCTCCTGGGGAAAGTGTGAACAGAGTAACTATATTATTTTCTTTTTAGCTTGTCTACTTTCCCGGGTTTTTGATATGATTACCATAGAATTAAAAAATATTATGGAAAATCCAGAAAATAATCCAGACATAAAAAGATTGTTAGCGCGCCAAATGGAGTTGGAGATCATGATAACGGATACATTGGCAGAATTGCACAGAGTTGAGGAAAAAGATGCTAATTCGCCTCAGATAAGCTCGCTTAAGGAGACTTTGGATACTCTTCAAATGGATAAAGTCGATGTTCAGGAGCAACTCAAAGAATTAGGTATTTGAAAAGAATCGACAGCATGAACGACGAAGAGTTTGAACAATTGGTCAATGATGGGATTGAGGCCATTCCTCAGAAGTTTTTGGATCTGCTGAATAATGTGGCTATCGTGATCGAGCAGGAGCCGAATCCCGAACAGATACAAAAACATAATCTTGTCCATGGCAGGACTCTTTTGGGCTTGTATGAAGGCGTGCCGCAGAGCAGACGCGGCGCAAATTATACGGCTGTCCTCCCGGACAAGATCACGATCTTCCGCGGGCCGATTTTGCGCATAGCTGTCGAGCCCGATAGGATCAAGCAAATGGTCAAAGATACCGTCTGGCATGAGATCGCCCATCATTTCGGCATGGATGAAGCGGAGGTCAGGAAGGCTGAGACGAAAAGACGGGCGAGAGGGAAGTAGCAGTTTAATATGAAAAAGATAATTTTTATTACGGGTGTAAACGGAGCGGGAAAAACCTCGGTAATGGCACCTCTGAAATCTTTGCTTGGTCCAGATTTCGAATTGCATGATTTCGATGAACGCGGCGTACCGGATAACGTTGATCGCCAATGGCGGATAGAAGAAACCAAACACTGGGTAGATTTAGGTTTGCAAAATATTAAAAATAACATTACTACTCTGATTTGCGGTTTTGCCCGGCCCAGTGAGATCGCAGGCAATGAATCAATTGAATTTATTTTGCTCGATGCAGACCACGACACGATCAAACAGCGGTTGGCGAAAAGATATCAGAGCCCGCATAGCGTTGCGGTTATCGAAAAAGTTTCTGGTAAACTACTAGAAAAATTCATAGCTGATAATGTGTATTTTTCAGATATTCTGAGAAAAGAATGCGAGGGGCATCATACAACAATTATAGACACCAACAACTTAGCTCCTGAAAACGTAGCCGAGCAAATCGCTGCCTTAGTTAAATAACTGAACTTCAAATAAAAAACAGCCGCTCTATGGAGGCTGTTTTTTATTTGGGATTAATTATTAGAATCCGAAGAGGTGTTTGAAGAAGTTGCCGATACTGCCAAAGAATCCGAGGTGCTGATTGGTTGTGCCGTTTGCTGAAGTGGTTGTAGATGCTGAATGATCCGTTATGGAAGAGGCGGTAACATTGGTGCCATTGGTTGTTCCTTGAACGATCACGCTGTCATTGACTGCGATGCTTGAAACAGCAGAGGCCGCATTGTTTTTCGTTACTGTGGCGCTGGTAGCATCCACAGTGTAAGTGACGTTTTTGTTCGCAACGGTTAAAGTATTGCCGTTGATGGCGCTCACTGTGCCGGCGATGACCGGCTGGCCATTGCCCTCAATGAGCGGGTTTTGTCCCTTATTCGGACGTGGAGGCATTCCGTCATTAATCGCGGTAGCCGTGATACTTGTGCCGTTCACGGTTCCCTGGACCATGACAGTATCACCGACTGCAATGTTTGAAACGGAAGATGCTGCACCGTTTTTGGTGACAGTGGCATTGGTGTCGTCTACAGTGTAGGTAGTAGATGTGGCAGCCGAGGTATTTCCCTTTGACCAAACCTTGCTTGTGACGGTCAAGGTGTTGCCGTTAATTGTAGCAACGGTGCCAAACACGCCGGGTTTTCTCATCATTATTCCGTCGTTGATTTTTGTAGCAATGACGCTCGTTCCGTTCACTGTTCCCTGGACCATAACCATATCACCCACGGCGATGTTTGAAACGGTAGATGCTGCACCGTTTTTAGTCACCGTGGCATTGGTGGCATCTACTGTGTAGGTTGCGGAAGTTGTTGTAGTGTTGGCCATCGGCCTCATTTTGCTGGCCACAGTCAAATTGTTGCCGCTAATTGCGGTGACTGAACCGAATACGCCATTGCCGCGCATCATGCCCATATGACCCACGCGGCCTATACCTTGGGGGCCTTGGGCAAATGCCGGCGCTGCCAGAGCCAAACTTCCCATTAAACTTGCAGCTAAAAGCAAACGATATTTGTTAGACATATGTTGTAATGTTGAAAAGGATTTATTAATTTAGAAGGAATTAGTTCGATCACTAACTCTGTACTCATTTATACGAGCCAGACGGGAAATTGTTTCAGGTGTTTTTTTCAAATAAAAAAAGCCAGGCAAATGTCCGGCTGTAAACCTTAGGATTGCTGACGTAGTTCCGCCAACCGTTTGCTGGCGGCTTCGCGCAGTTCGGGCGGCAGGCCTTCGCTAACTGAGAAGTGTTCGAGATCGGATTGGTTCATGATCTGCCTGATGAATTTTTCTCGAACCTTGCGGGAGATGAGCTTGTTGTTGACGGAATTGATCAGGTCGCGGTCAGTTGGCGGCAAGTGTCCTCCTCTCGCATAACACAGAATAGTTTATTAGATCTCTTCAGAGTTGTAAACGTTTATTTGCAAATTGCCTTCGGCGGATAGTTGCTTCCAGGACGAAGATTGAATCAAATAAGATGATCGCTGCGGGATAGAGCCAAGTAGTTATGGTAAAGGATTGTAGTGCAAAAAGCGAAATAATATAATAAAGAATTCCTAAAGCCCAAGGAGAAATCGACTCTTCATCCGGGAAATAATAAACTTTGCGTATGGTGGGCAGAAGACCGATTCCGTCAGATACGGAAATCAAAACTACGGCGGTGAGCGGATTATCCGTAATCCTCCAAAATACAATTGCTAAAAAAGCCCCGACCAGCGCCACCCAATCAAACAAGACGAATTTTACGTGCTTCTGCCGAAAGCCGATTCCCGCAATCGCGAAACAGAAGATGGAATTGAGCGCCATGATCCAACTGCCTGCACCTGCTCCGGAAAGAATCTGAGCGACAAATCCGATCCCGGTAAGAGTTCCCCAAACAAACCAGGTAAATGCATGAGGTTTTATTTTTCCTTTGTAGATACCCCAGAAGTAAGGTGCATAGCTGGCCAGCTCGATCGCAACAGCTAAGTATCCCAGAAAGATTTTGTAATTGCTCATGTTGAAATTGTATCATAATTGGTATAATCATTAAGCTATGTTTTCAATTACGAAAAAAGATTCTAAGACCAAGGCCCGAACTGGCATTATTCAAACCGCGCACGGAGAAGTCCATACGCCGGTGTTTTTGCCCATCGGCACCAAAGGCGCCATCAAATCCATTGCCGCGGAAGAACTGCGGTTCTGGGGCGCGGAAATGATCCTAGCCAACACGTATCATTTGTGGCAGCGGCCCGGAGACGGCCTGATCGCGAAAGCCGGCGGACTGCATAAATTTATGAACTGGAAAGGCGCGATCTTTACCGACTCCGGCGGATTCCAGGTTTTTTCCCTGGGTAAAATGGTGAAAGTAACGGACGGGGGAGTCAGATTTCAATCTGACCTGGACGGCTCAACTTTTGTTTTGACGCCGGAAGCGTCTGTTCAGATCCAGTTAAACTTGGGCTCAGACATAGCATTGGTCCTGGATGAGTTTCCTGCGGCAGAAGCGGAAAAATCCACGGTCAAAGCCATGGTGGCGCGAACCGCATTGTGGGCGCATCGGGCTGTGGCTGAGCATATCAAACTTGTGGGAAATTCCATAAATCCCATGCAAGCGCAGTGGGGAATTGTCCAAGGAGCGATCTTTAAAGATCTGCGCAAACAGTCTGCTGAAGAAATTCAGAGCCTGAATTTTCCCGGATACTGTATTGGCGGAGTGGCCAACGGCGGCGAATCAGAAGAGCTGATGTACCGGGCAGTGGATTATTCCATCCCGTATTTGGAAGAAGAAAAACCCAAACATTTGCTGGGAGTGGGCACGCCTTCCCAGATCGTCCAAGCAGTTGCTTTGGGCTGCGACAGTTTTGACTGCGTCATTCCCACACGTGAAGCGCGCCACGGCAAATTTTATGTGAATTTAAAACCGCAGGACGGGGACGGGTATTTTACAATGAACATTTTTAATGAAGAATTCAAAGAGGCTTTTGAACCGATCGACAACACTTGCAACTGCTATGGGTGCGTAAATTATACGCGTGCATACATCCGTCATTTGTTCATGTCCGAAGAGCCCTTGGGCCTGCGGCTTGCGACTATGCACAATTTAAGATTTTATCTCAACCTCATGCAGAGGATCCGCGAGCACATTGAATCCGATAAATTCAGCCAGCTGCTGAGGGTTTACAAAGATCGGACAAAGTGATATAGTGAGCAATCGATTGCCTAATGATGATGTGAATGAACGGAGGAATGGTCATGGACGAAAGTCCGAAGCTCACTGTCAGTGTCGTCTATAAACGAGATAGGAAACGGCAGATCGTTACTATTACCTGTGAGGGTCAGATGATTCTGACCGATGATCCTGCCACAAGCACAGTTAGTGACTTGGACAAGGTGCTCCAGTCCATTAAAGATAACAAGCCGGCATCCCGCAAACGCATCATTCTTGATTTGAGGGCACTGACGCCTTTCCCCCCTGACAAGCGGGCATTTGATCACTTGTCAGATCAGTTGCGCGATCTTATGCAGGCCCTGCCGAAGAAGCTGACTGTGTTGATAGTTTGTTCGGAAGAAGAGACGCCGCCGGCAACTCCTGTGCGAGTGCATTGACATCTACTAATCTTCTTACATCAGTGAGGGGATTCTTTTTTTTATCCTAAAATTATGCTACTATTTGTCTACAGAAAGGGCAGCGCATCCAGCCCAGCCCCAGTTTTTGAAACTGGAGCTGGACATCCAGCGTTGCTGAAAAAATCATGAAAAAACAAGAAAATGACCTGATGGACAAAATAATCTCGCTCGCAAAAAGGCGGGGTTTTATATTTCCCGGCTCGGAAATTTACGGGGGACTGGCCAACAGCTATGATTACGGGCCGCTGGGAACGGAATTGATAAATAATATCGGCTATGTGTGGTGGAAAAAAATGGTTCAGCAAAGGGCGGACATGGTCGGACTGCGGGGCCCGATAATCATGAATCCGAAAGTCTGGGAAGCGTCGGGGCACATCAAGAATTTCAGCGATCCGCTCGTGGAATGCAAGATCTGCCACATGCGTTTTCGCGCTGACAAGCCTGCTGAGATCGCGGCACATGAACAGACACATAAGGGCAAATCTGTAGAATGGACCGAACCGAAAAATTTTAATTTACTGTTCAAAACATTTATCGGAACGACGGAAGATGACAAATCCACGGTTTATCTGCGCGGGGAAACTGCGCAGACCATGTTCACGGATTTTAAACTGGTTTTGGAATCCATGCGCCGCAAACTGCCGTTTGGCATCGCGCAGATCGGTAGGGCTTTCCGGAACGAAATTACGACGGGTAACTCGATTTTCCGCACGAAGGAATTTACGATCGCGGAATTGGAATATTTTGTCGCGCCGGGAGAAGACGATAAAGCTTTTGACGAATGGCTCAAATATCAGCAGGAATTTTTTCTAAAAGACCTTGGATTAAAAAAAGAAAACATCAAAACTGTGGAACTGCCGAAAGATGAACTGGCGCACTACTCCAAGCGCACGGTGGATACGTATTACAAATTTCCGTTCGGCTGGGACGAGATGGCCGGAATTGCAAACCGCACTGATTATGACCTCAAGAACCATATTGAGTTATCCGGGGCAAACTTAAAATACAAGGATCCGGCAACTGAAAAAGAATTTATCCCATATGTGATCGAACCGACTTTTGGGCTGGATCGGCTGATGCTGGCCGTGTTGGTTGATGCATATTCCGAATCTGATGCCCGTTCCGGCAAAGAAGACGCGGTGCATGAAACCGAAGTGACTTTGAGATTGCCGAAAGAATTGGCGCCGATCAAGATCGCCATCTTGCCCCTGTCGCGAAAAGAAGAATTGATGAAACCTTGCCAAGAAATATTGCAGACACTCAATAAGCACTGGATGTGCCAGTACGATGAGACTGCATCCATCGGCAAAAGATATCGCCGGCAGGATGAGATCGGCACGCCTTATTGCTTGACGGTGGACTTTGAAACTGCCAATGATAATTCCGTGACGGTGCGCGACAGGGATACAATGGCGCAAGAAAGAATAAAGATTGGTGAATTAGTAAATTATTTTAAAGAAAAGTTGAATTGTTGATATGTATAACAAAAAAGTTTTCAAGAACGGCTTAACGCTCCTGACCGTACCGATCCCGACCGCGCTGTCCATCACGATGTCGGTATTCGTCAAAGCGGGAAGCCGGTACGAACAACCCCGGGTCAACGGCATCTCGCATTTCTTGGAGCATTTGCATTTTAAAGGCACGAAAAAATATCCGACAGCGAAAAGATTGTCCGAAGTTGTGGATTCCGTCGGAGGCGATTTTAACGCCAACACGGGCAAAGAACACACTCAATATTATATCCGCGCGGCCAGCGGACATCTGCCGCTGATCATGGACGTGCTCACCGAACTGGTGCAGAATCCGCTGTTTGATGAAAAAGAAATTGAGCGCGAAAAAGGCGTGATCATCGAAGAGATAAACATGTATAAGGATAATCCGCAGATCCACATTGAGTCGCTGTTCGAAGAAGCCATGTGGCCGGATACCGCGCTCGGCCGCGATATCGCGGGAACCGCGGACATCATCCGCTCCGTAAAAAGATCCGATATTTTGGACTATCGCAAGAAATGGTACCATCCTTCGAACATGATCATCGCCATCGCCGGCAAGTTCGACCAAAACGAACTTGAGGAACTGATCGGGAAATCTTGGGGCAGGATCTCTGATAAGCCCGGGGGAAAATTTGCGGCGATCGTGAAAAGATCAGGCCTGCCTAAACTTTCGGTTCAAAACAAGCCCAGCGAACAGGCGCATATGATGGTTGGTTTTGCCGCGCTTGATTATAACAGCAAGCTCAATCCGGAACTGCAGCTGCTGTCAACCATCCTCGGCGGCGGCATGAGCTCCAGATTGTTTCTGCAGATCCGGGAACGCCGGGGATTGGCGTATTACGTCGGAGCATCATCAAATAATTATCTGGACACAGGGAATTTTTATGTCCGAGCAGGCCTTAAGGTAACCTCAGCTCCTGAAGCGATGGAGGTGATCCTTGCTGAAGTTATGAAAATGACAAATGAAAGGGTCGCTCCCCGCGAACTTAAGAAAGCCAAGGAATATATCAAAGGCAAGATCGTTCTGGCCATGGAAGACCCGCATGGCACGTTGGACTGGTATCTGACCCAAGCGGCGTTCATGAAAAAAATCGAAACGCCAAAAGAGGCTTTTGCCAAAATCGACAAGATCACTTCCGGTGAAATTCAGGATTTGGCGAAAAAATTGTTTGTTAAAAACACCCTCACCGCCGCAGTCATCGGACCGTTCGCGGACAGATCGGTTTTTGAAAAGAAATTGAAGTTATAAAAAAAATACCCTCATTCTGAGATGAAGGATCGAGCCTATGGCGGCCAATTATCGAATACCCTCTTTTGATTGATGTCTTTCTCAAAACGCCCGGCAACGAGCATGGTGATGATTGCAAGAGCAAACGGCACCAGCACCAGATTGTTCGAAAAGGTCAATGGAAGTAGCGCCAAACTTGCCAAGAATGCACACTTGAAGATCGGGTATCTAATTCTCATGCCTCCTCCTTAAATAAAGTATATGCGAATAGGCACACATGTTTCAATTGCCGGCGGGATCTGGAAAGCGCCGGGGAACGCCGCGAAAGTCAGGGCCGAAGTGTTTCAGATCTTTTCGCGCTCGCCGCACGGCGGGCCGGTAAAACCCATCACGCCTGAAGTGGCGAAGCAGTTCCAGGACGAAATGAAAAAGCACAAGCTGGATACTTTTTATATCCACACGCCTTATTTCATAAATCTTTCGTCAGTAAAAAATAATATTTATTACGGTTCCATTTCCGTGGTCCGCCAGGAACTGGATCGAGGCTCACTTTTGGGATGCCGCGCGATCATGACGCATCTGGGCAGTTTTGGCGAGCTGACCGACGAAGAAGGTTTGGAAAGAGTTGCCAAAGCTATCGGCAAGATCATGGAAGGCTATACAGGCGCAACTCAGCTGCTTTTGGAAATTTCGGCGGGTGCGGGGAGGATCGTGGGCGATACATTTGAGGAAATTGCTGCGATCTTGGACCATAAACTTTTGAAAGGCAAGAATATCGGTGTGTGTTTTGATACTTGCCATGCTTTTGCTTCGGGTTATGATCTAAGGGACAAAAAAGTCGTAGAGGAAAGCCTGAAACAATTCGAAAAAGTCATCGGGTTTGAAAAATTGATCATGGTCCATGCTAATGATTCCAAAGCGGAATTGGGCATGCATCTGGACCGGCACGAAAATATAGGACAGGGACATATCGGGCTTGCGGGATTTAAAGCCCTGGTTGATCATAAAGTTTTGGGAAAACGGGATTGGATCCTGGAAACGCCGAAAGATGATCCGAAGGACGATCCGAAGAATATTGCAATTTTGGAAAAATTCAGAAAATAAAAGCCTGATCTTCCAACGATCAGGCCATGTCGTCAAGTTCCTCATCAATCTCCCCGCGGGTAAGAGCTGCCCGATCACCGTCCAGCACTTCTTGGGCAGACAAACCCCGGCGCACTCCGAACGACTCGGCGGCTTCAATGAACCGGGGTCGGACCAGCTTCCGCACTTTCTCGGCACATTGCGCACAAGTCCTGTGATGGATAGAACGTTCTTTCGGCAGCCGCGGCCAATGCTCCAGTTCCTCGGACGTCAGACAGACCGAATCGGATTGCATAGGCTCCTCCTCAAGTTAGGTTTATTATATATCACTATCGACAAACTTAAGCAATAAACATATAATAATTGCATGAGCGAACGCCACGACACAATCAATATTTCCACAGTAACTTTATTGAAGATCGTTTTCATCGTCCTTTTATTTTGCTTTTTATGGGTGGTGCGGGACGTGCTGTTGATATTTTTGATCGCTATCATCATCTCATCGGCCATCGATCCGGTGGCGGATTTTTTTCTCCAGTACAGAATTCCCAGAATCTTGAGCGTGACATTTGTATATATAGTCTTTCTGGGGCTCGTGGTACTGATAGGTTTTTTGATCGTGCCGCCGGTAACATCACAATTCGAAGCCATCAAAAGCGCGGACGTTTACCAGGCGTTTATTTCCAAAATCGGCGTCTATAGCGAAAATTTGAGCCATTCGGCGCTCGGCCAGGCCATTAACAACAGCTTTAATGATCTGGCCAACAATTTCGGCGGTACGCTGTTTGCCACCACCAGAGGGGTCTTAACAGGGATCGCTTCCCTGATCTTGGTGCTCGTGATCTCATTCTACCTGACGGTAGAGGAAAACGGCATGAAGAATTTCATTAAACATCTGTCGCCTTACAAACATCAGGCTTATGTCATGAAGCTGGTCACGAAGATCCAGCGCAAAATGGGCTCCTGGCTTTTGGGACAGATAATTTTATCTGCTGTCATCTTCGGTCTGGTCTTTATCGGCCTGACGGTTCTGAATGTGCAATTCGCCCTCGTTCTGGCCTTGGTTGCGGGTTTGCTCGAGATCGTCCCGATCATCGGGCCGTTCATCGGACTGGCCATCGGCGTATTCTTCGCATTTTTGCAGAGTCCGGCCCTGGCTTTGGCCGTATTGATCCTTTGGTTCATCATTCTGCAACTGGAAGCCCACGTGATCGTGCCCATCCTTATGAGCAAAAGCGTGGGCATAAACCCGATCATGGTCATTTTGGCCGTTTTGGTCGGAGCAACGCTGGGAGGAGTAGTCGGAGCATTGATCGCCATCCCGGTGGCCAGCGGAATTTCGGTATTTATCAACGACATCATGGACGGGCAGATCGGAGAACCTCCGGCCTGATTTTTTAGCGGGATTTATGCTATAATTATCAGGCCTTAAGTCAGGCTTTTTTAATTTACAAATATGGTAGAAGAGCAGAAAAAATTCTATATCACCACGCCGATATATTATGTGAATGATAAACCGCACATTGGCCACGCCTATACCACTATCGCGGCCGACGTCGTGGCCCGTCTTCACAGGCTTTTGGGCGAGGACGTGTTTTTTCTCACGGGCACTGATGAGCACGGAGCCAAGATCGCGCAAGCTGCAGAAAAGAGCGGCAAGTCGCCGAAAGAATTCGTAGACGAGATCTCCGCCAAGTTTTCGTTTGCCTGGGATAGCTTAGGCATCGCGCCGGATAAATTTATACGTACCACTGATAAGGAACATATAGTAGCAGTGGGTAAGTTTTTAAATAAACTGAAAGATTCCGGCAAGCTTTATGAAGGAGAATACGAAGGTTTGTATTGCGTGGGTCATGAGGCTTTTATCAAAGAGTCGGAACTGGTCAACGGCCTGTGTCCGGAGCATAAGACCAAGCCTCTGCATTTGAAGGAAAAAAATTGGTTTTTTAAATTATCCGAATACCAAAAGATCCTGGAAGAAAAAATTTCCGATAATGATTTCGTGATCAGGCCGGAAGCCAGGCGCAACGAGGTTCTGTCTTTCGTCAGGCAGGGCCTGGAGGATATCGCGATCTCAAGACCTAACGTTAAGTGGGGGATCCCTTTGCCCTGGGACGAAAACCAGACCGTATATGTCTGGGTGGAAGCCTTGTTCAATTACTGTTCCGCTATTGGTTATGGCGAAGATGAGGAGAATTTCAGGAAATTTTGGCCGGCGGATGCACATCTCATGGCCAAAGATATCATAAAATTTCATTGCGTTATCTGGCCGGCGCTTTTGCTTGCTATCGGCGAGGAAATTCCCAAGAAAGTATTTGCGCACGGGTTTTTTACCGTTGACGGGCAGAAAATGAGCAAAACCGTGGGTAACGTTATCGATCCGAATGACTGGGTGGCGAAGTACGGACCGGACGCCGTGCGCTATTTTCTGTTGCGTGAGGTGCCGTTCGGACAGGACGGGGACGTCAGCGAGGAAAAATTGAAAGCGCGCTTTAACGGCGATCTGGCGAATGGCCTGGGCAATTTGTTTTCCCGCGTGACCGATATGATAGAAAAATATCTTGACGGCCAGATCGAGGATTTCGCGGACTCGCCAAAAGACCTGTCAGGCGCCTGGGAATCGTTCTATAATTTTGATTTTTCCGAAGGATTGGTATTGATCTGGAAAGAGATCGCCTGGGCCAACCAGCTGATAGACAAATCCAAGCCCTGGGAACTGGTCAAGACCGATCCTGACAAAGTAAAAACCCTGCTGTTAAGTTTGGCCGCGCTATTGCTTGAGATCGCGGCAAAATTATCGCCCATCATGCCCGAAACAGCCCAGAAGATCAAATCGGTGCTGGAGTCAGGAGAAATAAAAAAACCTGAGCCGCTTTTCCAGAAGATTGATTAACTTGGAATAGACTGCTTCGCTTCGCTCGCAGATTCGAATTTGCGAGGAGGCGAAGTCGACGAAGCAATCTTATCTATGTATTTCGACACTCACACTCACGTTAATTTTTCGGCATTCAAAGAAGACCGTGACCAAATTGTGAAGCGTGCTTTGGATGCGGAAACCTGGATGATCAATGTCGGGACACAAACCGACACATCCCAATCCGCGGTGGATCTGGCGAAAGATCATCCGGAAGGAGTTTATGCGGCCATCGGGCTTCATCCGGTGCATACTTATCAGCAAATGCTCGATGAGGAAGAAAGCCATTTCCAATCCCGTGCGGAAAATTTTGAGGAAACGGATTATGAGCCAATGCTTTCGGATAAAGTTGTGGCGATCGGGGAGTGCGGACTGGATTATTTCCGATTGCCCCTAGGGCAAGATCCGGAACCCATCAAGCGGCGGCAAAAACAAGAATTCATCAAACAATTGGAATTTGCAAAAAAACACGGCCTGCCCGTCATAATCCATTGCCGCGATGCCTATTCTGACTTGATAGAAATTTTGAAAAGCGAATACGAAGGGCTTCCGGGCGTGGCGCATTCATTTACGGACAACTGGGAAACTGCGAAAAAATTTCTTGACTTGGGATTTTATATTGCACTCAACGGTATTTTAACTTTTGACAAAACCGGTAAGCTGGCGGAAGTCGTGGAAAAATCCCCGTTTGACCGATTGCTGACGGAAACCGATGCGCCTTACTTAACCCCCCCGCCTTATCGCGGAAAAAGAAACGAACCGTCCTATGTCCGGCATGTGGCGGCAAGGATGGCTGAGATCAGAAAATTGAATGTGGAAGAGGTCGGGCAAAAAACTTTTGAGAATGCTTGTGAACTGTTTGGCATAAAAAAAAGATCAGCAGGTTAATCCTGTTGATCTGATTGGTCTGCCACAATTCGCAAAGATCGCAGGAACCTGCGGTCATTGGCATTAATTTCGAAGCGAGATGATTTTGGGAGGCACACCAGAGCTGTCTGTTTCGGCTGTGACGATATCAGAATGCCGATACAGAATTCCGGGTAGGCCCCTTGGATCTCTTCCTTGATGTTGCGAAGAGTGCTTGCGGCTGATGATTCTTCGATCGACGACTCAAGCAGCATGACAAACTCCGCAAAACCCTGGTCCATTCTCTGCCTTTCTTCGCGAAACTTTTGTTGCGTTTTGGACCAGAGTATTTCTAGCCCAAAGACTTGGTCCTGTCGTCTGTTCTGTTCTTGTGCCCAGAGTTTGCCCAACTCCGAATTGCCCAGAAGCTTTTTGGCGACGATCCGGTAGCAAAACGTAAGCTGGTGGATCTTCCGGTCGAGTTCTTCCTGGTTCAGAGGCATGAGACCCTCCGTGAAGTTAACACTATTTTAAACTATTTGAAATCATTTATCAAAAAATGCCCGAAATGCTAGAATAAGTTGAGTATATGCCAGAAATTTACGACCATAAGACAATTGAAAAGAAGTGGCAGGAAGCTTGGGAGAAGATGCAACTCTATAAAACGCCTGAGCATCCAAAGAAGAAGCAGTATATTTTGGATATGTTCCCGTATCCGTCTGGTGTTGGCCTTCACGTCGGCCATCCGGAAGGGTATACAGCGACTGATATTTTATCCCGCTTCATGCGCATGCAGGGCTTCGATGTTCTGCATCCCATGGGTTGGGACGCTTTTGGCCTGCCGGCGGAGAATTATGCGATCAAAGAAGGGATCGCTCCAGCTGAATCGATTGCCAAAAATATAAACCGTTTTCGGGAGCAGATAAAGTCCATCGGGCTTTCTTATGATTGGTCACGTGAATTAAACACTTCTGATCCTGAGTACTACAAATGGACCCAATGGCTGTTTTTGCAGTTATACAAAAAAGGCCTGGCATACAAAAAAGAGGCATATGTGAACTGGTGTCCGAAAGACCAGACGGTTCTGGCCAATGAGCAGGTGATCGACGGCTGCTGCGAGCGATGCGGCACTGTCGTTGTGCAAAAACTGTTATCCCAATGGTTTTTCAAGATCACGGATTACGCAGACAGGCTGTTGAATGAACTTACTAAACTGAACTGGCCGGAGCCGATCAAACTCATGCAGAAAAACTGGATCGGCCGAAGCGAAGGAGCAGAGATCGAGTTTGAATTGGAAAATGGAAAAGAAAAAATCAAAGTCTTCACCACCAGGCCAGATACATTGTTCGGCGCAACATATATGGTTTTGTCGCCGGAACACTCTTTGTTACCTCAAATCACGACTGCAGACCGCAAAAAAGCAGTTAACGAATATATAGAAAAAACCAAAGCTAAATCAGAACTGGAACGGACAGCATTGGAGAAAGTAAAAACAGGTGAATTCACCGGGGCCTTTGCGATTAATCCTGCCACTAAAGAAAAAATTCCGGTCTGGATCGCAGATTATGTACTCGCGACTTATGGCACCGGCGCGATCATGGCAGTTCCTGCGCACGACGAGCGGGACCGACAATTTGCGGAAAAGTATGATATCCCTATTGCCGACAAACCACTCATGCCAATTCCGGAAGCAATTAAAAAATTCGGAACTAAAAAAATTCAATATAAACTACGCGATTGGCTGATCTCCAGGCAGCGATATTGGGGCGCGCCCATCCCGATCATTTATTGCGACAAATGCGGCATGAGTCCTGTGCCGGATGAAGATCTTCCCGTGAAATTGCCGGATGATGTTGATTTCATACCCACAGGCGAATCCCCTTTGGCCAGATCAAAAAAATTCAATGACGTGAAATGTCCAAAGTGCGAAGGCCCGGCCCGGCGCGATCACGACACTATGGATACGTTTGTGGATTCATCCTGGTATTTTTTCCGGTTTGCCGATCCTCATAATGACAAATCTTTTGCCGACAAGAAAAAAATGAAAGAATGGCTGCCTGTGGACACGTATGTGGGCGGCGCGGAACACGCAGTGTTGCATTTGATGTATGCAAGATTTTTTACCAAAGCTTTATTTGATCTGGGTTATGTTAATTTTGAAGAACCATTCATCAAACTTCGCAATCAAGGATTGATCCTGGGACCTGATGGCGAGAAAATGAGCAAATCGCGAGGCAATGTCATCAATCCGGACGAAGTCATCGAACAATTCGGCGCTGATGCCTTCCGGATGTATGAAATGTTCTTGGGGCCCTTGGAAGACGCCAAGCCTTGGCAAACCAATGGAATTGTCGGCGTAAAAAGATTTTTGGACAAAGTTTGGCGGTATCAGCAGGTTTTTGAGGCAGGCACGGACAACAAGCAAATCAATAAATTGACCAAAAAAATCACTTCTGACATTGAGAATTTCAAATTCAATACCGCTGTCGCCTCATTTATGGAATTTTTGAACGAGAACAAGCAACTGTCAAAAGAGAATTGGGAAACTTTTTTGATCCTGCTAGCGCCCTTTGCCCCGCACATGACAGAAGATCTATGGCATCAGTTGAAGCATAAGGAATCAATTCATACCCAATCCTGGCCGAAATATAATGAAAAATTAACCAAGGAAGAAACAGTTACGGTGGTAGTTCAGGTTTTGGGCCGGGTCCGCGCGTCTTTGGCATTTTCTTCCGGTGCTTCACAGTCTGAAGTGAAAGAAAAGGCTTTGGCAGATGCAAATGTCAAAAGACATTTGGAAGGCAAGGAAATTGTGAAAGAGATTTTTGTCCAGGACAAATTGATTAATTTTGTAGTGGAATAGTTCTCGCATGCGCTCGAACAATATAAATAAAGCAGTTCAGATCTTGAAGCAAGGCGGTGTCGTGGTTTATCCAACCGACACCGCTTATGGTTTGGCAGTGGATGCGGCCGATCTTGCAGCTGTAAAAAGACTTTATCGCCTAAAAGGCCGGGATTATAACAAACCGATCCATGTCATCCCGCCGACCAAGGGTTGGATAGAAAAATTGGTCAAACTTAGGCCGGAAGCAAAAAAACTGATCGAATCACTAATGCCGGGCCCTCTGACTTTAGTTTTGCCGCTGCGGGCCCAAGGCAGGTCCTGGGACATGCTTTCAGCAGGAACTAGAACTTTAGGAATTCGTAGGCCGAAAAATAAGCTTGCGCTTGATCTGTCGGGTTGTTTGGGCAAACCGATCACCACAACTTCGGCTAATGTTTCGGGAAAACCCAATTGCTACTCGGTTGCTGAGGTCAAAAAACAATTTACAGGATCCAAATTAAAGCCTGATTTTTATCTGGACGGAGGCGAGCTAAAGCGCACAAAACCTTCAACTGTGGTCATATTGTCAGGCAGACATGTTAAAATACTAAGAGAAGGGCCGATCACAGAAAAACAAATTGACAAAGTATTAAGAAAAAAAAATAGTTTGTCATCCCGGACTTGATCCGGGACCCAGTCTCTGGATTCCCGCTTTCGCGGGAATGACAATAACAAAATGCAAAATTATTTTCATTATTTTTCTCATAAAGTGAACAGGGAAGTGAAAGAGGTATATTGGCAGACTTTCATTGCCAATCTCGCGATCTCCCTGGTTTTCATATTCGAGCCGATCTATCTGTATAAATTGGGCTTTTCTTTGATAAGCATCATGTGGTTTTATGTGAATGTATACGGCTGGTATGTGGTTTTGATAGGCTGGGGGGCGAAGATCGCGGGTAAAATAGGCTATAAGCATTCAATTTTTATTTCCAATATCATTTACGTGGCTTACTGGGCTGCGCTTTATTCCATCCGGTTCCATCCGAAGCTGTTCTTTCTGGCTCCCGTATTTTTTGCCCTGCAGAAATCATTTTTTTGGCCTGCATTTGACGCGGATGTGTCGCTTTCAGACAAAAAAGACCAGCAGGGTCGTGAGATCGGCTTATTATTTTCTATCATTCAGGTCACCCTCATCATCAGCCCGTTGATAGGCGGATTGATCTCTTATTTTTTTGGTTTCTTTTTGCTGTTTGCCTTAGCCTCAGTATTGATGGCTGTTTCCTCCGCGCCGTTGTTCTTGTCGCGCGATCTTTATACCCGGCAGAATTTCCGATTCCGGGATCTATGGAAAATTTTTCGCGAGTACCCTTCAAATTTTTTCGGATACTGGGGCTATGCCGAGGATCTGATGCTGATGAGCCTTTGGCCCGTGTATATTTTCATCGTGGTGCCGCAAGTGGCCTCGGTAGGCTTGATCAGCACGACCTCTATGCTGCTCGCCACCGGGTTGATGCTGTACATCGGCAGCCGCGCTGATATAGACAAAAAAGTGCAGCTTATCAAAAATAGTTCCCTGATTTATTCTTTGACCTGGTTCGGCCGGTTCCTGGCGGTAAATACTCCGGCCGTTTTGATCTTTGATACGCTGACCAAAGCGGCCAAAGGGCTCCTTAACATCCCCATGATCGCTCTGACTTATGAGATAGCAGGATCGAAAGGTACTGATTATGCCACTGCATATAGTGTGTTCTATGAGCTCAGCCTGGCAGTCGGGAAAATAATCACGGCCCTGGGTGCGATAGCGATTTTATACTATACTAAGAATATCTTTTATGTGTTCGCGTTCGTGGGAGTCTTAACCTTATTTTACGGATTTTTAAAGCCTGGGGCTGCAAGAAAATAATAATTTATGTTAATTCTGATCAACTCTAATTACACAAATTACTTCGTTTGACCCTCATCTTTTTGAAGGTGTAATCAGAATTAATTTAAACTTATGTCACTAAAGCAAAAAGATCAGCAAATTTACGATCTGATCCAAAAAGAGCGCCGCAGGCAGGCTGAAGTTTTAGAATTGATCGCGTCTGAAAATTATGTGTCCGATGAAGTTTTGGAAGCCTTAGGTTCGGTGCTGACTAATAAATATGCCGAGGGCTACCCGCGCAAGCGATACTATGCTGGCAATGAAATAATCGACCAGGTGGAAGAACTGGCAATAGAGCGCGTGCGCGAGGGTTTTGATCTGCCGCTGGATTGGCACGTGAATGTCCAGCCGTATTCCGGAAGTCCCGCGAACTTGGAAGTTTATGCCGCTCTTTTGGAGCCAGCAGATACGGTCATGGCCATGGATCTGGCGCACGGCGGGCATCTGACCCACGGGTCCAAAGTCAATGCCTCGGGTAAAACATACAAATTCGTCCATTACGGCGTATCAGCCAAAACCGGATTGCTGGATTACATGGAGATCCTGAAAATGGCCGATCGCGTCAATCCCAAACTGATAGTGTCCGGGTTTACGGCGTACCCGCGCGAAATTGATTTCCGGAAACTCAAAGAGATCGGCGACAAGGTGAAGGCGATCACCATGGCTGACATCTCCCACATCGGCGGCCTGGTAGCCGCAGGCGTGCATCCATCTCCAATCCCGTTTTTTGACGTGGTCACGACCACCACTCACAAAACCTTGCGGGGTCCCAGAGGCGCGATCATCATGTGCAAAGATAAATTTGCCACGGCCATTGATAAAGCCGTGTTTCCGGGCATGCAGGGCGGTCCTCACGAGAATGCGATTGCCGCAATTGCAGTGGCCATGAAAGAGGTCAAAACCGCGTCTTTCAAAAAATACGCTGAACAGATAGTGAAAAATTGCAAAGCCCTGGCCCACGCACTTTCGGATTTCGGGTTCAAACTGGTGTCCGACGGCACGGATAATCATCTGATGCTGATCGATCTGACCAATAAGAATATCGGAGGCAAAGATGCGCAAAAACTCCTGGAGTCAGCCGGAATTATCCTGAATATGAATATGGTGCCGAATGACCCTCGTTCGCCGTTTGACCCGTCCGGCATCAGGCTCGGCACTGCGGCCGTGACCAGCCGCGGCATGAAGGAAAAAGAAATGAGCAAGATCGCGTCGTGGATCACGGCTGTCATCACCGAACATTCAGTCACGGAAAAAGTCCGCATGGAAATCAAGCGGTTCACCAAAAACTTCCCAGCCCCTGGCTTATGAGTTTTATCCACGCCATAATTTTAGGCATTGTTGAAGGACTGACAGAATTCCTGCCGATCTCGTCCACAGGGCATCAGATCTTGGTTTCCAGTCTTTTGCACATCGGTCAAACCGACTTTGTGAAGAGTTTTGAAATTATTATTCAGGTCGGCGCAATTTTGGCTGTCGTCGTTCTGTATTCGACAGATCTTTGGAAATGGGAAATTATCAAGCGTTTGGCAGTGGCATTTGTGCCAACCGGAGTGATAGGGCTTGTGCTGTACAAGATCGTAAAGAACTATCTTCTGGGCAATAATTCCATAGTTTTGTGGAGCATGTTTTTGGGCGGGATCACCCTGATCCTGTTCGAGCGTTGGTATGAAAAATCGCAAAAAGAAAAATTGGAACAGTCTCTGGTTGAAATTACCTATCAGCAGGCTTTCATAATCGGCTTGTTCCAGTCGATCGCGATAATTCCCGGCGTGTCCCGTTCGGCCGCGACGATAGTTGGCGGTTTGCTTTTGGGTATTAAGCGAAGAACGATCGTTGAGTTTTCTTTTTTGCTGGCTGTACCGACCATGATCGCCGCTTCCGGTTTGGATCTGCTGCACAGTTATAAGACCTTGGAATCGGGAAGCCTTTCGATTCTGCTGACCGGGTTTGTGGTAGCTTTCCTCGTGGCAATGGCCGCAGTCAAGTATTTTATAAAATATGTGCAAAAACACACGTTTACCCCGTTTGGCACGTATCGGATCTTAGTCGCAATTATTTTTTGGCTATTTGTATAATCTAGACTACAAAATTTTCTTTTCTATCAACGGTTTGGCCGGTAAAAACCAGGTCTTGGATATTGTCGGGATTTTTCTCGGTGTTTGGCTGATCTATTTTCTTGCAGGGTGGGTATTGATCTTGCTTTTCTACAAACGGTACTTTTGGAATTCGATTCTCGCGATCATTAGTTCTTTGGTAGCCAGACTTCTGATCGTTGAGGTCATAAAAAGGCTGGTCAACCGGCCGAGGCCTTATGAAATTTTTCCGGTCCATCAAATAGTATCGGATACCGAAAAAGGGCTGTCATTTTCTTCCGGCCATGCCGTGATCTTGTTTTGTATTGCCTTCAGTTTTTATGGCACTAAGCTGTTTTATCCGTTACTGGTTTTGGCCACAGTGGCTTCGGTGGCACGAATTTTTATCGGAGTGCATTATCCGTCAGATGTTCTGGCCAGCATGGTCATCGCCTTGGCGACCGTGCTGTTTTTCCGCCGTCTTCTCAAAAAAAGGTTTTTAAGCTAAAATATAATGCATGCCGGAGTGGCGGAATGGCAGACGCACGCGACTCAAAATCGCGCGGGAGTAATCCCATGAGAGTTCGACTCTCTCCTTCGGCACCAGATTATATTAAGCGCATAAGCGCTTTTTTGTTTTTTATGGTATAATCAAAGCGCGAAGCAACACTTTGTATGAACCGAAATCCAAAACATAGAATCAAAATTTATCGTTCAGGAATTCATTTGGCTGCAACTTTTTTGATCATAGTCGCACCTTTCCTATTTCTGCTTTTTTTCGCAAAAGTCGAACAGCTCGATGTATTGAGCCTATTTAGTGACATGTTTATGTCTATCGGACGCCTGTTTGCGGCCTACGTGATCGCCGTTTTATTAGGCTGGTCTTTAGCCACACTTTTTTATCGCGGGATTTTGTCGCATGTGGTTTTGCCGCTTTTTGACATTCTGCAAAGTTTTCCCGAGTTTGCGATCTTGCCGTTTGCCGTCCACTATTTTGGTCAATCTAATTTTACAGTCATTTTTTTTCTGGTATTGACGATTATTTGGCCGGTTGTGTTTTCAGTTTTAAGCTCGCTTCGGTTGGTCAAGCACGAAGTGGAGGAAGCGGTTGAGATCTATCATCTGTCCGGCTGGAATTATTTCCGTAAATTTATTTTGCCGCTTAGTATTCCGGGCCTGGTCACCGGTTCGATCATCGGTTTGGGTGAAGGCTGGGGCGCGCTTGTGGCAACAGAAATTATAGTCAAACTGCCCGGCGGAGTGGGAGAGTTTTTTCAGATCCATTCTCTCGACACGACCATTACTTTGTTGGGAATTTTAGCATTATTGATTATTGTTTTCAGCATCAATAAGCTGGTCTGGATACCTCTTCTGGATGCCAGCCACAGACTCATGGAAGAATAAAAAATAGGATTAATTTAACAAATGTCAGCAGTAATTACCCTGAAAAATATCACTAAATATTTTGAAGAAGATAAAAAGCAGCTTTTGATCTTGGATAATATCAGTTTGGAGATCGAGGCGGGTGAATTTTTCGTGTTGGTAGGGCCGTCAGGGAGCGGCAAATCGACCATTCTGCGCATTGCCTCGGGTTTGGAAAAAGATTACAAAGGTGAGGTGATTTTGGGCAAGGATATTACGGATTTGGATATGAGTTTTGTTTTCCAGCAGTTTGCTCTTCTGCCGTGGCTGACTGTCCGTCAGAATATCGAACTAGGCTTGTTTTCAAAAAAATTGGATGAAAATTTGCGTAACAGCGTGGTCGCCAAGGAACTTAAACAATTCGGCCTTGAGAAATTTGCTCATGTTTATCCTAAAGATTTGTCCGGCGGGATGAAGCAAAGAGTCGGGATCGCCAGGGCCTGGGCCACAAATCCGAAAATTATTTTTATGGATGAACCGTTTTCTGAACTGGATTCTTTTACCGCCGAAGAACTGCGTCACGAACTTTTGAAGATCTGGACCGATCGGAAGACCACGATCGTGCTGGTCACGCACATCATTGCTGAGGCCTTGGAGCTGGCGGATCGCGTGGCAGTACTTACGCAAAGACCCGCAAAGCTTGAGCGGGTGGTAAAAAATAATCTGCCCAGGCCAAGGTCCTTGCGTTCGACTGACTTCTTCCATTTGGAAGACCATCTGTATCAGCTGATCCGGCCGTGAATTAAAATATTTTTATGGATGATATCGATTCAGGTGAAGTATTATACGTCCCGCCCCCAGAGAATCTGCCGGTTTTGAATTTGGCGGAAATTTCGATTGACCTGATCAAACCCAATCCCTGGCAGCCGAGGCGGACGTTCAATGAGCAGGCTCTGCAGGAGTTGGCCGATTCTATCCGCGAGCACGGTATTTTGCAGCCATTGGTCGTAGTTCCTTTGCCCGACGGTACGTACCAGCTGATCGTCGGTGAGCGAAGATTGCGCGCATCAAAGATCGCGGGCCTGACCAAAGTCCCGGTCATGATCCGTGATTTTATGGAGGAGCAGAAAAAGCTGGAGTTGGCATTGATCGAGAACATCCAGCGGCATAATCTGGATCCGATCGAAGAAGCGCTGGCCTATCAGCAGCTGATCGATGAATATAAGATCACCCAGGAAGAAGTGGCGAAAAGAGTCGGCAAAGGACGAACGACGGTCACGAACATGCTCAGGCTCCTGCATTTGCCTTTAAAAATTCAGAACTCATTGGCTGAAGGAAGCATTTCCGAAGGTCATGCACGGTCAATTTTGGCATTGCCGGGCATGGAAAAACAAATAGCCCTGCTCGAGCTGATCATCAAAGAAGAGATGACGGTCCGCCAGGTGGAAGAAAAAGTCCGAGAACTCCTGGAGCGGCCAAAAGCGATCAGAGCTACGAGAGGAACTTCCGATCCCGATGTGGCGGCGCTTGAATCTGAGCTTCGAGGAAAGCTGGGTACTAAAGTTAGAGTACAGAAGTCAGGAGAGTCGGGTAAGATCACCATTGAATTTTTTTCAAATGAAGAGTTGAACAGTTTTTTGGATAAGATCAATAAATTGGAACAATAATTTGACGATTTTTAGTTTGAAGATTATAATGTTTTTAATATGAGCAAAGCGCATGTAAACACCAATTCATTTTGGTTTTATTTCACCGGCTAGTCGGGCGTTTTTGCTTGTCAGATAACAGCAAACAAACCCGACGGAAAGTCGGTGTTTTTGTTGCACAAAATTGGAGGAAACGATGGCAAAGTGCATGAGTTTCGGCGGCATCAACCTAAAGGGCGGCGGCATGAGGTGTCCGAATTGCAAGACGAAGTACCCCAACAAAGAAGACTGGCAAAAAGCGAATTGCCCTGCCGGCAATAAACCCAAGGCGAATGCTTCCACCATCAATTGGCCTGAAAGCATCGAACCCTTGTGGGGTTCCTAAGATCGAGAAATTTTCTCGGTCTTTTTTTGACAAGTTATTTTATTTACTATATTCTATGCATAAATCTATGAACGGACATTTGTTCAGCAACCTTATTAAGCCCGTTAGCCAAAACCTTTTGGCCGCTCTTAATATTGTCTTGGTTGATGTCGGTTCATAGAATGTAAGTTGTAGGCAAAACTTAATTCTAGAATGAACCGACCAAGTGGTCGGATTTTTATTGAGGCGTAAATTTCAGAAAGTGAAGGGGGAATAAGATGCACGATATGCCGCATTGTCCGGTCATGGCCAGGTATACCCGGATCGAGGCCAATATCATCGGAATCCAGGCCCGCCTGAACAATCCGAGAGTGCCGGAGTTCCGTAAACAGGCGTTGACTCGCACTCTCGCAGCGCAGCGCGCCGCCGCGAACAGGATAGCCGCAGTGCTGCAGGGAGCACCCGGACAGGTCTTTCTTTCGGCTCAGCTGACCAGAAAACCGGATGAGCACCCGAAGGGCTATGGTCATGGCGTCTAGCGCGGAGAAGGACATGCGCGAACTAATCGGTCTCGGAAGGGACTATACAGGGTACAAACTTGCCGTATCAGAGAACGAGGCATTGATCCGGGCAGAGGAGAGAAGCGTGTATGCGACTTGCTTTCCGCCGGAACTTTGTATCTACACGGAACAAAGCTTCCGGTACGGACGCCGCAACGAACTAGTCAAAATCTTCCGGATCACAGCCCGCTCCGCAACATAAAGGACAGAGAGCCATGTCTGAGCAAACTCGCCGAACAGATGATCGTCCAGTACCCCAGCAGCGCCGCGCCGATGAGCAGGAGAAAGTTTGTCCGCCTATCCGCACAATCGCGGAAATTCGTGCCACCATATAGCCTGAAGAGCAATCTTCGGGCTTCTTTTTTATATTTGTCTATTATAGAAAAAATCCCAACAGACGTTGAGATTTTTTCTTGGTCGGGGTGCCGGGAATTGGACCCGGTCTACACCCACCCCATGGGCGCGTACTACCGGTATACTACACCCCGATAATTTTTTAGCTAGTCTATTATAGTCTTTATGTTAGATATAATCAAAGTCTTCTTTTTTTTCCCAAAATTCGCTATGATTTGGTCATGAAGAAAGTCATGGTATTCGGAGTTTTTGATCTGCTGCATCCGGGGCATATTAGTTTTATTAAGCAGGCAAAAAAATTGGGGACGTTTTTGATAGTTTCCGTTGCCAGAGATTTGAATGTGAAAAGAATCAAAGAGAAGTCCCCTGTTTTTGACGAAAAAAAACGCGCTCAGCATGTCAAACAACTGAAGCTTGCAAACAGAGTCGTTTTGGGCGGCACCAAAGACCCGTGGCCGCACATCAAAAAAGAAAAACCTGACTTAATTGCGCTTGGTTATGACCAAGGGTCTTTTGTTGGAAATCTGCCCAAAGAATTGCAGAAGCGAGGGTTGAAGACCAAAGTAATAAGACTCAAACCCTTTCGACCCGAGGTATTTAAGAGCTCAATAATCAGAAAAAAGAGCAGATGAAGTTTTCGGGAATTGTAAAAAAAGGAGCAGGGCGCGGAAAAGATCTGGGATTTGCAACGGCAAATCTTGACGTTCCGAAAGATCTGCCAGACGGACTTTATATCGGGCTGGCAAACAGCAAACCGGCTTTGGTTTTTATTGGTGCGGCTCAAACCTTTGGCGAGACTGACCGAAAAGCGGAAATTTATATTTTAGATTTTTCAGATGACCTTTATAACCAAAAAATTGAGGTAGAGACAATAAAAAAACTGCGTGAGAATCAAAAATTTGAATCCGAACAAGCGCTGATCGAACAAATGAAGCAGGATGAGCAGCTTGCAAGAGAGTTTTTCAAAAGTTATAATTCAAGCAATTAATATCCTTCAGGGCGGGGTGTAAGTCCCCACCGGCGGTAAACCCCGCGACCCCAGCCCCAGTTTGAAGAACTGGAACTGGGCTGATCTGGTGCAATTCCAGAGGCGACGGTAAAGTCCGGATGAAAGAAGGCAGGTTTTTTGCGTTTGCCCTGAAAGAACAGGGTTTTATTTTTATGAAAAACGACAAATTTGGGCCTTGGTTCGTGACCTTTGCGGCGATTTTGTGGGCAGTGGACGCGCCGTTCCGCAAATATTTAACGACTCAGCTGTCATCGACCACGATCGTTTTGATGGAACACATCATGATCGCAGTTCTGGCAATAGCGATCTTATTGCCTCGCTTGCATGAATTAAAAAATCTGACATGGCGCGAATGGCTGTCAGTTATTTTCATCGGTTTTGGCGGTTCCGCCCTGGCCACAGTTTTGTTTACGCAAAGCTTCCACTATTTGAACCCTACTGTCGCGATTTTATTGCAAAAACTCCAGCCCTTGATCGCGATCGGTCTGGCCGCCTGGATCTTGAAAGAAAATTTGTCCAAGAATTTTTGGCTTTGGGCCGTTGTGGCGATTTTTGGCGCCTACATTATTTCATTTCCTGACCTGCGGCCGACGGGTTTTACCTGGAACTCCAATACCTTAGGAGTGCTGCTGGCTTTGGGAGCCGCGTTTTTCTGGGGCGGGTCAACCGTGTTCGGGAGGTTTGTGCTGAATAAAGTCAGTTTTCAAGTTATGACCGGGCTTCGGTTTCTCTCAGCCTTGGTTTTTCTTTTCTTTCTTGAAATTTATTATCATGCTTTGCCGGAGCTGGCCTTGACCACAAAAAAAGATTGGGGATTCGTGTTTATCACCGCCATTGTCGCAGGGTTTATTTCGCTTATGATCTATTATTACGGCCTGCGCTCAACCAAAGCCTCAGTAGCGACGCTTTGCGAGCTGGCTTTTCCGTTCGCGGCCGTGATCGTGAACTGGAAATTCCTTGGTGCTACTTTATCTGGGATGCAAATTTATGGCGGGGCAATTTTGCTGTTTGCGATCACGAAACTGACAATTGTGAACGAAAATCTGCCGGATAAAAAAGCGGTTGAAGCCGAAGCCCGAACAGTGTAAGATAGGGTATATGTGGAAAGAATTTAAGGAATTCGCAATCAGAGGCAGCGCCTTAGAACTGGCGGTCGGCGTAGTGATCGGGGCGGCTTTTGGCCAAGTGGTCAACTCTTTGGTTACCGATATCATCAATCCGATCATAAGTATATTCACCGGGCATATTTATTTTGCCAATTTAAAATTGGTATTTTTTCACCATTCATTGGCTTTCGGATCTTTCCTGAATGCGCTTATAAATTTTTTCATTGTGGCATTTGCCGTATTTTTGGTGATCAAGCAGTTCAACCGTTTGAGCCGTGTACCTAAAGACGTCCCGAATACGAAAGAATGTCCGTTCTGTATCACGCCGATAGCACTGAAAGCCACACGCTGCCCGAACTGCACCTCGCAATTAAGCTAAACAAAAAATCCCCGGTCATTTGACGGGGATTTTTTATACGGCGACTGCCACCATTTTACGGTTGTGCGTCTTGATACATTTGGTACAAGCCTTGACCCTCTTGCCGTGATCCAAGGTCAACCGTTGGAGATTGGGATAGAGCCGGACCTTGGTCTTGCGCATGGAATGGGACCGCGTAAACGTGGCGAGATAGCCTTTGCCGCAAATTTCGCAAACTCTTGCCATAAAATGCTCCACTTGTTAAAGAAATAAATAATGCTTATGATGAATAAGCACTGGTTAAGGTTAGCATAATAAAAGGAATTTATCAAGTCATATGGACCCGATCTCGATCATCATATTTATTTTGATCTTGCTGTTCTCCGTGATCTTTCATGAAGTCGCGCATGGTTTGGTGGCGGAAAAACTGGGGGACCCGACTGCGCGTGAAGCAGGACGGCTGACCCTTAATCCCATACCGCACATAGATCCGTTCGGCTCAATTTTACTGCCTCTATTTTTGTTTTGGGCCACTCACGGTATGTTCGTGTTCGGTGCGGCCAAGCCGGTGCCGGTGGATTACAGGAATTTCAAAAATCTTAAGCGTGATATGTTTTTGGTCGCAATTGCGGGCGTAGCTACGAATTTTTTGCTGGCAATTTTGGCGGCCGCAGTTTTCAGGCTGGTGCCGAATATTTCCGCAATGGGGCAAGATCTGCTGATAGAAACCGTGAGCTTGAATTTAGTGCTTTGTTTTTTTAATCTCATCCCGGTTCCGCCTCTGGACGGTTCCAAAGTTTTAGCGAGCATTTTAGGTTATTTTAATGAAGCATGGATGTACGCTATTTTATCCTTGGAGCGGTTTGGCATTTGGCTGTTCGCGGTTTTGGCCATATTGCTGTATACAGGTGTTTTGCAAAGCATAGTTCTGCCGCCGCTGGTTTTTTTCCTGAAATTTTTGCTGGGTCCCAACGCGCCGCTGGGTTTTTAATAAAAAAGAGGCGAGCTAGCGCGCTGCGCAAACTCGCCGTGTTATAACTTCCGGCGCGGGTCCGGAGTTTGAACCCAGCCTTCCGGCGTTAGTTGTTCAAACCAGCGTTTGCGGGTTTGATAAAAATCGCCTGATGTAGCGAACGTATCGTGGCGTCTGATGATCGAATATTGCCTGAGAAAGTCATCAAGGAATATTTCGTTTATGACCGGTTTCGCCTCACCGATCAGGATACCTCGCTCGATGAGTTGCTCCATGACACGGATCTTGGGCCGAGACGCCATTTCTTCTTTCTGCTGGTCTGATTCTTTTCGCTGCCGAATGATTTCTTCTATGTCCAGGTAGTCCTGTTTTGTGGCCCACAGCTTTACCGCAGCAGGGTCATTCTCATCCTCAATGAAATAAATGACCTCAGACCGTATCGGCAGACGTTGCCTAGTTTCCGCCGAAGATTCAGTCAGTTCGGGTTGTTCCAGTCCTTGTATAAACTGACCTCTGCGGTTCTGCTGAACAAGCCATTTTTCTCCGCCATTGACTGCCAAAGCCGTTCCAAGGCTTGGCGCGACAAGCGTGATCGTACCAGCCTTGTACATTTCATCCTCCTGTTGTGAGGAGATAATTCTAGACTTATTGGAGCTATAAGTCAATGGCAAAAAGAAGAGGCGTCCGGGTCTTTTATGACCGGGCGCCTTTGTTTTTTATCTTCCAAATCGTTGCCGATTCAGTCATCATCGTGAAGCATTCGCGACAACATCCTGTCCGTGGCTCTGCGACCTTCTATTCGATCGATCCGATCGACAAAGTCGTCGCCGGTTTCGAAACGGTCTTCTGAGGTCACGGGCTCGCGCGGCCGACGGATGGCCTCTGTGCCGGTGTTGGTGACCGTGTTTCTGCTTCGCGCTTTGATCAACCGATCGAGGTCCTCGCCAAGGGCCCAGGGAGCGGCGGTCGGGCCTTTCTTGGTCCGGCCTTCGATAAAATAGATATCGTCATGCTGCTTGGCAAATCTGCTCGGCAGATTGCAGTGCCTGCCTGCGAAACAGAATTCGCCGTTAACGCATGTCCAAGCAGTACCTAAGTCGTGATGGAAGTGGAGATCAGGTTTGCCGATGCGTGTGATGAACCCGAAGTTCCTGCCTCCGGTGCTGGTGAAGAATTTCACTTTGCCATGCTCAATGCCGTCCGCAAGTTTCGGTTGCCCTGACATTTTCCCCCCTTGGTCAGTTGAAAATGGCTAGATGAGAACAATGCATTTTTTCTATCATTTTTTTTCGTTCCCGTCAATGCCGCAAATTTTCGAACAAAAAGAATAGGCGAGTTTGCATTAATGCAAACTCGCCTTTGTAGTTTTCGTTCATCCTCCTGTCAGCTACTCGTTATTGCGAGTTGCCATGTTGTATTGTCCGCAAGACTTCTCCCAGGCGATCTTGCCAATTTCTGCGAACGTTATACTATGATGTTGCCCCCTCTTGCCAGACAAGCTTGCCGACGTCGGTGAGGGTTATCCAGGATATGACCTCCGGGCGCCGATTGCCTGATGTCAGATAGAGAATCTGCTCTCCGATCCTGGGTCGCCTGTGATTTATCGGCTGCACTAGACCACGGCAGACGATGATGCCGTTTTCAAATCTCGGTTGGGCGATACTCTCGAAACTGAACTGCAGTTTGCAACCGTCAATCTCGGGTGTGATAATGCCTGTGTTTTTCAATCTGTCGAAGTTCGCTATGTTCCCAAGTTTGTAGTTCTCGATCCGTTTGGCAGCCATCATTCTCCTAACGCTTGAGATGGATACCGAGGCCGAGACTCAGTTGAGGCTCATCGTCGATCGGATCGGGCCTCAGTTTTTGCCGGCGCGATTTATCTAGAACTTTGAGAGCCTTGAATTGAGCGGCTTCAAAGATCTCTCGATTCGTCCAGACCTTTTTCTTACTTGGTTTCGCCACACTGTTCTCCTCTAAGCACACATCGCTGTGCACATCACAGGTTGACAGTATTGCCAACTTATTATTTTAGCATAAAATGTTTAGTTTGTCAATTGCCAGATTTTTTGCTTTATTTGTTGACACACCTTCAAAAACTTGTTAGGATTTGCCAGTAATTAAATTCGTTGTTTTGAGTTGCAACAACGGCTAATGAGCCGTTTTAATTTGCCGAATTTAACTAAATTAATATTACGAAAAAATTGAGTCGCAGACGCGAAGCGTCGAGAACAATTTTTTCGAGAGGAGCAATACGTCGACCGTAGCATATTTTGCAAAGCAAAATTGCGAAGGTTCGACCAATTGCGACGACATGCCTACAGTAAATCAACTTGTCCGGAAAGGACGAACCAAATCAGTTTATAAATCCAAAACCCCGGCCCTGGACCGCGGCTTTAACCTGCTCCAAGGGAGTCCTTATTCTTTGCCAAAGGGTTCGCCTTTTAAGCGCGGAGTTTGCATCAAAGTCACCACCACCACGCCGAAAAAGCCAAACTCGGCTTTGCGGAAGATCGCGCGCGTTAGATTATCAAACGGCATGGAAGTCACGGCCTATATCCCGGGTATCGGCCATAATTTGCAGGAGCACTCAGTGGTCATGATCCGCGGCGGCCGCGTGAAGGATTTACCAGGCGTTCGATATCACATTGTCCGCGGAAAACTGGATGCCTCCGGAGTGGAAGGCCGCAAGCAAGGCCGGTCAAAGTACGGAGCGAAGAGGACCGAATAGTATGCCTAGGAAAGCAAGAAGCTATAAAAAACATCCGGTCACGGCGGATAACAAATACAATAGCGTGAAGATCGCGAAGTTCATTAACTATGTCATGACCCGCGGCAAAAAGACCGTGGCTTCAAAAGTGGTTTACGGCGCGATGGATAAAATTGAAACTGATATGAAGGCGGATCCGAAAACTGTTTTTGAGCAGGCTATCCGCAACGTGTCGCCGATGGTTGAAGTCAAGGGCCGCCGCATCGGCGGAGCCAATTATCAGGTGCCGATGGAAGTGCAGGAGCCGCGCAAAACCACGCTCGGCATGAAATGGGTGATTGATGCGGCCCGCGCCAAAAAAGGAAAGCCCATGGCCGAAAAACTGGCCACGGAATTGATGGAAGCCTACAACAAGCAGGGCGCAGCCATCAAAAAGCGCGAAGACGTGCATAAGATGGCGGAAGCGAACAAAGCCTTCGCTCATTTTGCAAGATTCCAACGAAGGTAAATAAATGCCACGTGAGTATTCATTAGAACAGACACGCAATATCGGGATAATTGCCCACATTGACGCCGGTAAGACCACCACTACCGAGGCGATTTTGTTTTACACGGGAAAGATCCACAAGATAGGCGAAGTGCACGAAGGCAACACAGCCATGGACTGGATGGAACAGGAGCGCGAGCGCGGCATTACGATCACGGCTGCAGCCACTACGGCTTTTTGGTCTCCAAGTTTGCATAGTGGCGGCAAGGCCGAAGATACGCACCGCATAAATATCATTGATACTCCGGGCCACGTAGACTTTACGGTGGAAGTGGAGCGTTCTTTGCGTGTGCTGGACGGCGCGGTCGTGGTGTTTGACGGGAAAATGGGAGTGGAACCGCAATCCGAAACTGTGTGGCGCCAGGCAGATAAATATTCGGTGCCCCGCATGTGTTTTATAAACAAGATCAACCAAACCGGCGGAGATTTTTATAAATCCTTGGATGCGATCCATAAGCGGCTGTCCCCGAACGCATATCCTATCCAGCTGCCGATCGGTTTTGAAAAAGACATCGTCGGTATCGTGGATCTGGTAAAAATGAAGTCTTATACTTATACAGATTTTAAAGACAAAGGTTTTGTGGAAGGCGAAGTGCCTGCTGACATGCTGGCCAAGTGCAAAGAATATCGTTTGAAACTTATGGAAAAAGTTGTGGAGGCGGACGATGCCTTGATGGAAAAGTATCTGGCGGGAACCGAGATCAGCGATGAAGAATTAGTAAGAGCGATAAGGCTTAGCACTTTGACCGGAAAATTCTATCCGGTTCTGGGCGGTGATGGCCGCGGGTTGATAGTAACCAGTATTTTGGATGCCGTGGTGAATTATCTGCCGTCTCCTCTGGACAAGCCGCCGATCAAAGCCACGAATCTGAAGACCAAAGAAGAGATTTTATTGACCCCGAAAGATTCGGACAAGTTCGTAGCTTTGGCATTTAAAATAGCCACTGACCCGTTCGTGGGAAAATTGGCATTCTTCCGCGTTTACACCGGGACCCTGCAGACCGGCTCGTATATTCTCAATGCCCGGTCAGGCAACAAAGAACGCGTGGGCCGACTGGTCCGCCTGCATGCCGATTCGCGCGAAGAAGTGAAAGAAGTTTTTTCCGGCGACATCGCAGCCTTAGTGGGGCCGAAAGACACATTCACAGGCGATACACTTTGCGATGCCGATCATCCGATTTTACTGGAGCGCATCAAATTCCCTGAACCGGTCATTTCGGTGGCTATTGAACCTAAGACCAAGCAGGACCAGGAGAAAATGGGCCTGGCCATGCAGAAACTGGCCGAGGAAGACCCGACCTTCAGGATCCGCTCAGATGAAGAAACCAATCAGACCCTGATCTCCGGCATGGGCGAACTGCATCTGGAAATCATTGTGGACCGCATGAAGCGGGAATTTAAAGTTGAAGCCAATGTCGGCCGTCCCCAGGTCGCATACAAAGAAACTATCAAAGGAAAATCCGAAGCGGAAGGCAAATACATCCGACAGACCGGCGGCCGCGGCCAATACGGGCATGTTTACATCCGCATTGAGCCTCAGGATGACCCGACAAAAGGCAACGAGTTTGTTAACGAGGTCGTAGGCGGAACGATCCCCAAGGAATACATCAAGCCGGTGGAAAAAGGAATAGAAGAAGCGGAAGACCGCGGCGTCATCGCGGGTTTCCCGGTGCTGAATGTAAAAACCACTCTCTACGATGGAAGCTACCATGAAGTTGACTCATCCGAAATAGCTTTCAAGATCGCCGGCTCCATGGCTTTCCAGGATGCCGTGAAAAAAGCCCAGCCAATTCTTTTGGAACCTATTATGAAAGTGGAAGTGCTGACCCCGGAATCATCTTTGGGCGATGTCATCGGAGACCTCAACGCCAAGCGGGGCAAGATCCTGGAAATGACCGAGCGCGGCAACATCAAAGTCGTGGATGCGGAAGTGCCATTGGCCGAAATGTTCGGCTACGCCACGCAGATCAGGTCCATGTCGCAGGGCCAGGCTTCTTATACCATGGAATTTCTCAAATACGAAGAAGTGCCGAAGCACGTGTCAGAAAAGATCATCGGCGAAGCAGGAAAGATAAGAGTCGGGCAGGTAGGTAAGTAAACTTAAAATTTTAAAACCGCCGAAAGGCGGTTTTTTGTTCCAGATAATGCTCAGCAGCAAAGTCATGAGCAAAAAAAAGACCCAAATTCACTTTGGCGTGAGTTTGGGCGGGTGTCTGGGCGAGTTCAGAAAGGCTTGCACCAGTTCTTTGTCCACATCAGTGAGCCATCCGGCCCAGTAGGCCAAGCGCACGATGAAGCGGTCGAATCGGGACGGGTAGTACACGGAGTTTTCCTCCTCGCGGCAGGTCGTCAGTTGCGAGCGACCATGTGCATGATCCGGCTTATTGATCTGAAGATATCAGGCCACCAGACAACCACAACAACGATCGCAAGCAGAACCAGCTTACCGTTCCTGACTTTTTTGCGATAGTTCTGTTCGAGTTCGAACTTGGCGGCGAAATGCTCCGGGTTCGACTGTTGAGCCTGCCGCAGACCGATTGAGCGTTCTGAGCGGGTCAGTCTGTTCATGTCTCCTCCGGATAATCATTAGTCCACGGCCGCGCGCCAGGCTTCCGGATCAATAGGCCGTGCCATCTGCTTGGTGTAAGCCAGACCGTTCGGTTGCCAATCAAGATCCAGCTTCCAGAAACTGGCTTCGTTGACAATCCCATCGGCATTTATTGAGACGCGGATCTCGTTGTTTGGTCCGAGCTTCACATCCGCGACCGTGGCTCCCTCGGGCAGGTCGATCTCGATCTTTTTCCTAAACCGCCTGATCAGAGGAAGCGTTTGGATTTGTTGCGTCACCCTTATCGAAAGGTTGAGCTCGATCTTCATTCGGTCCTCCTATGATGGAATCAAACGGCCAAGCGTGCGTTTTCTTGTCTGCGATGCCCAGAGCCATTTTGTTCCACCTGTCGTTTTCAGGCGAAAGGGTCAGCATCCTCACAGGCGCGTCGTAGATGCTTTTGTCCGGCCGCACAATGCAAAAATTTACCTGATTGAGATACAACGCTATATCCTCGGCTTCCCTTTGGGTATGGTAGCGAGCCACGGATATGAGCGGAGTAAGTTCGAATATTACGGCTCGTCCGTTGTCAAAGTTCCACGTACCTTTGCAAACATCAGGCCCCCAAGTTCCTAGATACCAGTCTTTTCTGCCGGGCATCAAAGCACGCAGTCTTCGGAAGAGTCCTATCATGTATTTCACATCCTCCTCCTTGTTTGGCCTCCAGTATATCATTTTTTTGTATAAAAAAAGAACCCGCAGCAGCATTTAGCTTGGGCGGGCGGGGCAGCTGATCTTGGCAGATCATCGCTGTTGTTTGGAAAGAACCTTGATCCACTGACCGACCATTTCAGCTTCGATCTGGGCCTCACGGATTTGTACCAGGAGCTGGGCTCGCGGCAACTCTTTCATTACCTCGCGGGCGCTCTTGGCCAACTCCCGGCACAGTTCCTGTTCGTCGGCCAGGAATTGAACTACTTTCGGCAGATGCCCCGTGTTCAAATATTTCAGGGCATTTTTGTCTTGGACCAGAAAAATTTGAGCCAAGAGCTTATCGCCTTTTCGCCGAGCTGCCTTTGTATGCAACTTGATCCTGGCTCTCACATATTCTTCGACCTCTTTGATCACAAAGCTAAGTTTGTCGTCTTGCTTGTTTCGGGCCAGCCGGTTCACCCGCGGTCGTATGTTCTTGGGCAATTAAGCCCTCCTTTTTGACCCGATTATTCCAGAAACTTAGCTTATGACTGGATCTGTTTTTTAAGAACTCTGAGCCATTCGTCCAGCAGTTTAAACACTACTCTGTTGACCTCATCTTTTTCGATCGTGTTTAAATTTATCTTCGAGGTAATGTGACGTTGTTCCTCTAATAGACTGATTGTCCGAGAAAAAGCGCCAGCCTGCAGATGGGCGATGGCCTCATCTATCTGGGCAAGGGTTTCCTTGAATAGGTTTGCATTTTCATCCAGGCCTTGGCTCATTGTTTCAAAGATAGCGCGTTGTCTTTTCAAATATACGGTGATCGCCAGGATGGTCTCCTCAGTAGGATCAATCACAAACGTCCTCCTTATGGTTTCCTAGCATATCATTTAGGGTATTTATCCACAAGGGTTGGAGGACTTGCTAAGGCCCTCCAAATCCTATATAATCTCCAAGTGACTATAATTAAATATAGGTTTTGAGCCCTCATCCTGAACTTGGCCAAGTGTCATGGTCGAAAGATCCTTGGCTTAGGATCAGAATGATAAGCGCTTAAACCTTAATAAAATAAGGCTATTTTGTATGGCAGAGAAATTTGACCGTTCCAAACCGCATATCAACATCGGCACCATTGGCCACGTTGACCATGGCAAGACTACATTGACTGCGGCAATCACCAACGTGCTGGCCAAAACCGGCAAGGCTAAGGCCCGCGCGTATGATGATATTGATAAATCACCGGAAGAAAAGGCGCGCGGTATAACCATCAACACCACGCACGTTGAATACGAATCAGACAAGCGCCACTATGCGCACGTGGACTGTCCGGGACACGCAGATTACATCAAGAATATGATCACGGGTGCAGCCCAGATGGACGGCGCGATCTTGGTCGTGTCAGCAACTGACGGTCCCATGCCTCAGACCCGCGAACATATTTTGCTTGCCAAGCAGGTTGGCGTTCCTTACATCGTGGTTTATATGAACAAAGTGGATATGGTGGATGACAAGGAATTGCTTGATCTGGTGGAAGAAGAAATTCGCGACCTTTTGACCAAATACGGCTTTCCGGGAAAAGATACTCCTATCATCCGCGGTTCCGCGCTCAAAGCGTTGGAAGGCGACCAGTCAGAGATCGGCGAGCCTTCAATTCTGAAATTGGTAGAAGCATTGGACACTTATATCCCTGAACCGGTGCGAGAAACCGACAAGCCATATCTGATGCCGATAGAAGATATTTTTTCAATTGAAGGACGCGGCACTGTGGTCACAGGAAGAATTGAACGCGGCATAGTCAAGATCGGCGAAGAAATTGAGATCGTCGGCATCCGCCCGACCACAAAGACGGTTGTGACCGGTATTGAAATGTTCAACAAGCAATTGGAAGAAGGCCGGGCCGGCGACAATGCCGGGGTTTTGCTCCGCGGCACCAAGAAAGAAGATGTTGAACGCGGACAAGTTTTGGCCAAGCCGGGTTCTGTGACCCCTCACACTGAATTTGACGCTGAAGTCTACATTCTGACCAAGGAAGAAGGCGGCCGTCATACTCCTTTCTTCAAAGGCTACAAACCCCAATTTTATATCCGAACCACTGACGTGACCGGAGAAGTTGAACTGCCAGCAGGGCAGGAAATGGTCATGCCGGGCGACACCGTTACCTTAAAAATTAAATTGATCACACCCGTGGCCATGGAAGAGAAGATGCGTTTCGCCATCCGCGAAGGCGGACACACCGTAGGAGCCGGCGTAGTGCTCAAGATCACAAAGTAAAAAATAAAGGACTACTTGAGGAAACCCCAAGTAGTCCTTTGGTTAGGTTGGAAGTTATGAAGAAGATTCTAGTAATTACATCAGCAGTTTTGCTCCTCGCCGCGGCTTGCAACAATCAGGCGGCTGTTCAGCCCGCTCCCGCCCCGCAGCCGGTAACTCAAACTCCTGCACCAGCCCCTGCCCCCACAACTGACCCGACAGCAGGTTGGAAAACTTATACCAATGCGCAATATGGATTTGAGTTCAAGTATCCGACAAGCTTACAAATGGAAATTATGCAGCCATCCCCACTTTTTGTTTCGGGATTAAAGCTGGTCAGTGAATCAAAATCTTGTTTTGACCCGCAGAATTTGGCCTCGGCGGTTTGTATATTTTCGCTTAGTGTTGGTAATGGTACGGGAAATTTAAGCAAATTAGGGAACCCTACGCAATTGACCGTCGGCGGCAAGCAAGCGACCAGTATTTCGGACGCGAAGGAACAACTTATCTCGATTCCTTTTTCAGCTAACAATTACTTGGCGATTTCTTATGATAACAGATTTAAAAATTCCACGAACGATCAAATATTAAACTATATTCTGGCCAGTGTTAAATTTACCAAATAACATCCCTTCCGGTGTTGACAAACCCTTCGAAAATGTGTATTTTAACAAGAGCGTTAAGTAATATTTACAAACCAGATGGCGCAAGATACTGACGAGAATAAAGGCAGAATAAGGATCAAGATCCGGGCTTATGACCATAAGCTGATAGACCAGTCCGCGAAGCAGATCGTAGAAACTGCCAAGCGAACAGGCGCTGCGGTCATCGGGCCTGTTCCGCTTCCGACTGAAAAGACAAAGTATACCGTGAACCGCTCGACCTTCGTGCATAAGAATGCCCGCGAGCAGTTTGAGATGCGCATTCATAAGCGCCTGATAGATATTGCTTCTCCTACGCCGAAAACAATTGATGCATTAAGTAATCTGAATTTGCCGGCAGGAGTGGATATAGAGATCAAAATGTAAAAAATTATAATAGTGTATGTTGGATAGATCCTCCCGGAAATCGCCAACGAAGAAGAACCATTCAGGTTTCTGAAGCTTTCTGGGATCTGAATGGTTTTTCTTTAAGCCAAATTTATGTCCAAATTCATTCTCGCTGAAAAACTGAATATGTCGCAGATGTTCACGAAAGACGGCAAGGTCGTGCCCGTAACCATTCTTTTGGCAGGACCGGTCAAAGTCGTGCAGGTCAAAACCTTGGATAAAGACAAATACCAGGCCGTGCAGGTTGGGTTTGGCAAGAAGAAGAACGCAAACAAAGCAGAACTAGGGCACGGCAAAGAGGCGGGCGCATTTAAAACTTTGGCGGAATTCAGAATTTCCGAAAAAGACAGTTTTGAAAAAGGCCAGGAGATAAAAGTTGACGCGTTTGCCGTCGGCGACAAGGTGAAAGTTACGGCAGAAATGAAAGGCCGGGGATTTGCAGGACCGATCAAGCGTTACAGGTTCAAAGGCGCGCCGGCTTCCCACGGCCATGACCATCCGAGAGCCGTGGGCGCCATCGGCGGCAGGTTTCCCCAGCATGTCAGAAAAGGTTTGCATATGGCCGGACGCATGGGCGGCGTGCGGACAGTCATCAATCTGGAAGTCGTGGATGTGGACCTCAAGAGAAATCTGATAGCAGTGAAAGGAGCGGTTCCGGGCGCAAACGGCGGTATAGTCAGGATCCAGACGCAGAGTTAGTAACAACGTTGACGATCATGCGCGACAGGTTAAAAACTAAAATCAAAATTCAATATTTATGCTAATAATAGGACACAGAGGAGCGCCAAGCCTGGAACCTGAGAATACTATCCGTTCTTTTCAAAAAGCGCAGGAGCTGGGAGTGGACATGCTTGAAACCGACTTGCGCCTCAATTCCGACGGCCAGATCGTTCTGTGCCATAATTTTTTGAACAAACACAACCAGCCGGCAACCTTGGAAGAACTGCTTCGGGTCGCGAAGGTTGCGCTGAACCTGGAAGTTAAAGAGACGGGTTTTGAAACCCAGCTCGTAGAATTGCTTAAGAATTTTTCCTCTGAAGTTCTGGTTTCCTCCAAGTATCCGTCGATACTGAAGAAGATCAGAAGTTTGGATGAAAATATCAAACTCGGGCTGATACTGGGAGAGAATTTTTTTCTTCTTCCGCTCATTCCGAAGCTGGACCGCACTCTGCAGCTTTATTCCATTCATCCAAAATCGTTTTTTTGCAACAGGATCACGATCGAGTATCTGAAAAAGCTGAATAAAAAGATCTTCATCTGGACAGTAAATGACCGGGAAAGATTTGAAAAGCTTAAAGAATTTCAGATAGACGGTGTGTTTACTGATTGCCCTAATTTGATTAGGAACTAATATGGCAAAAACATCAGTCTACAACCAAACAGGCGAAAAAGTAACGGAACTGGACCTGAATCCGAAGATCTTTGGCATTGAAAAAATTGACGGTAATCTGGTCCACTCGGCTGTGCGAACGCAGAGAAATAACGCCCGCCGGTCGATCGCCCATACGAAAAACCGCGGCGAGGTAGCCGGTTCCGGCAAAAAGCCGTGGAAGCAAAAAGGCACCGGACGCGCCAGAGCCGGCTCGGTCCGTTCGCCTATTTGGCGGCACGGCGGAGTCACTTTTGGCCCGACCAGCGCCCGCAATTGGTCCTTGAAAATGAACAAGTCAGCCCAAAGAAAAGCAATGTTCAGCGTTTTGACCGACAAGGTCAATGAGCATAAGTTAGTTATCGTGGAAAGTTTTGATAATACCGCCAAATCGAAAGAACTGGCGGCAAAACTGGCGGTTGTTGCCGGCAAAGCCGAGTTCGGCAAGAAATATTTGCTGGTTCTGGCCACGCATAATAAAGACCTGGAACGGGCTGCGCGAAATCTGGAAAATGTGAAAGTCCTATACGCCGATCGGCTGAATGTTTTGGATCTTTTGAAGCATGATGTATTGGTTTTGAAAGATGCGTTGCCAATTATTGAGAAAACGTATTTAAAAGTTTAATGATATGGCGCTCTTAGACAGATTTAAAAGCAAACAAGGCAGCAAGAAAGCCCCGAAAGAGGACAATGTTTTGGATTTGGTCAAAGAACCTGTTGCAGGAAAGACCGATTCAACGCCGACTGTTTTGAAAGAAAACACGGGTCGTGCGCATCATATTCTGCATCGTTATCATTTGTCGGAAAAAACCAACCAGTTTTCCTCCATCGGCCGATATGTTTTCAAAGTAGCCAAGACCGCCAATAAGATAGAGGTCAAAAAAGCGGTTGAGGCTGTATATGACGTGCATGTCTCTGCGGTCAATATGATAAATGTTTCCGGCAAGAACCGCCGCCAAGGCAAGTCAGTGGGAAGAACCCAGGATTGGAAGAAAGCAATAGTTACTTTAAAGAGCGGAGAACGGATAGCAGGATTATCCGAAGGAGTATAATATGGCTATCAAGATTTACAAACCAACTTCACCCGGCCGCCGCATCCATTCCGTGACGGATTATTCGGTTTTGACCAAAAATTCCAAACCCGTGAAATCTTTGATGCGATCAGCCGCCCGCACCGCGGGTCGCAACAACCAGGGTAAGATCACTATCCGCCACCAGGGCGGCGGGCATAAGCAGATAAACCGCCTGATAGATTTTAAGCGCGACAAGATGGATATTCCGGCAATCGTCAAAACTTTGGAATACGATCCGGGCCGTTCGGCGTTCATTTCCCTTTTGGCTTACCGCGACGGCGAAAGACGGTACATTCTCGCACCTGACGGAGTAAAGATGGGCGAAGTTCTGGTGACTTCCGAACGCGCGGAGATCAAGCCGGGAAACCGCATGATGCTCAAACACATCCCCCTCGGCACTAATGTCCATAATGTGGAAATTTTGGGCGGGCAGGGAGGCTTGCTCGCCAGATCTGCCGGAACATATGCAATCGTCGCTGCCCAGGAGCCGGATTACACGACTCTGAAACTGCCTTCCAGCGAGCTTCGCAAAGTACCGGTCAAATCGTACGCCACGATCGGACAGGTTTCCAACACTGACTGGATGTATGTGCGGATCGGCAAGGCAGGGAGAGTCCGCCACATGGGAGTCCGGCCTTCGGTCCGCGGCAAGGCCATGAACCCGATAGACCACCCGCACGGCGGGGGCGAAGGGCATAATCCTATCGGTTTGAAATACCCGAAAACCCCGTGGGGCAAACACGCTTTGGGCGTAAAGACACGAGATAAAAAGAAATCTAATAAGTTTATAGTTAAGAGACGGGAAAAATAATTTTATGAAAAAGATTTTTGTAGCTACAATCGGAATTTTGCTACTTGCCGCGGCTTGCAACAAACAAGCGGCTGTTCAGCCTACTCCACCTCCGCCGCCACAGAGCCAGGTTTACGAAAATCAATTCATGAAAATCACGATCCCTGCCGGATGGACAGCCGCTCAGGCCGGTTCAAATTCCGCAGCGGTCAATATTACCAAGGGAAACTATATTCTTTATGTTAACACTCAGGCTTCACAAGCCAGCGGTGTTGAGGGAGGTCGTTTTGCGGAAATTGCCATGGGGGCGCCAAGCGCTGATGCTGTTGTGACCGAACAGCCAAGCCCTCCCTGCGGGACTTCAGAAAAAAATCCGGCATTTGATGACTATTCCCGAGCGGATCTGTATGTTGCCGCTGCTGACAAAAAAGATTACTGTAATGTTCCGACCAATGGTTCTACTGTTTGGTATTTTTCTTATCTGACGGACAGCAGAAATGGCTACTTCAATTATTACACAGATGATCAGCCTCCCGGTTTGGTAGTGACAATGGCTTATAATTCAAAGGACGTGAACAGTTTGCCCGTGAAGGGCAGCGCAAGTTTGAACACCGCGCTTATTGATATGACCAATATAATTAAAACATTAGAAATTAAACAAAAATAATATGAAAAAGATCCTGGCAGTTACAGCTTCAATAATATTAGTGGCCGCGGCCTGCAACCAACAAGCGGCTGTTCAACCTGCCCAAAATCAGCAAACACAACAACCGGCTCCTTCAACGGTTTCAATGGCTGATTGGCAGACGTATACGAACGCTCAATATGGATTTCAGATAATGTACCCTTCCAATTACAGCGTTTCAAAGAATGTGGTCAGCATGTTTGGCAGTACCCAGGCTCCGGCTTTTTCTTCAGCTTATTCCACGATGGATTTCCTTTTGAACAAGAATTTCGCAAACATACCAAATAAGACCAAAGTAAATGGAATTACGGCTTATGAATCCCCGGTAGTGACAGCCTCTCCAACAGGAGGGATCTCATATGAGGTTACTTTCCAGTCCAGCACCGGCGCTGCCATAGAAGTAAGGTTTATAACTTTTGACGGGAAAAATAATGATAAGATCGCTGAATTCAAACAGATAATTTCCACTTTCAAATTTACTCAATCTCAAGCAAATCAGAACAACCTTAATGGCCTAAATCCTTGTGATCCGAACATGGGCAAGCCATGTCCTCCTGACAAGAACAATTAAATCCAAATTAAGCATTACATGTCACGATCGCTGAAAAAATTAATTATCCTGATCCCGGCTATTATTTTAATAGCCGCAGCTTGCAACAAACAGGCACCTGTTGGGCCTGGAAATCAGCCAGGCAATGGAACTTCTTTCAGCGGGAAGTTAATAGCAGGTGGCGCTGAATGCCAATTGTTCCAAACCGATGACGGCAAACAATACACTTTGACAGGCAATCTTGCCGGATTCAAAACAGGTGATGCGGTGGATATTAAAGGTACTTTGCAAGAAATGAGCACTTGTCAGCAAGGAGAAGGAACCATTGCTGTTTCCACAATTACTCTTGCTGATCAAACACCAGTTGGTGCGGAAGCGCCAGCGCCGATCCCGTCACCCGGGCCATGTCCTGCCGGACAAGTGCCGATCGGAACAACCCAGAGTATCCCGGGACATATCATTTGCGGTCCTGATCCAAATAAATCTACTAATTAATATATGTCACGATCACTGAAAAAAGGACCATTTATAGATCCTAAACTTCTGGAGAAGATCCAGAAGGTTCGGCCTGGGCAGAAAGTTGAGATCAAGACCTGGTCGCGCGACTCCACTATTTTTCCCGAAATGGTAGGCCTGACTTTCCTTGTTCACAACGGCAAGAATTTTATAACCGTGCATTGTTCGGAAAACATGGTCGGGCACAAATTAGGCGAGTTTTCACCAAGCCGCAAATTCGTCAGACACGGCGGACGCATGGCCAAAGAAGAGGCGATTGCGGCCCAGGAAGCGGAAAAAACGGTCATTGGAAGCTGCAAAAGCTGAACCAGCTGCTGCTCCTAAGAAATAATTATGGCTAAACAAGATTTATCAAAAGTTAAAGAGGTCAAAGCATTCGCCAGATACATCCATGTGTCTCCGCGCAAGCTTCGACTTGTGGCGGACCTTATCCGAAGGACTCCTGTGGATGTGGCCTTAGAACAGCTCCGGTTTTCTTCCAAGAATGCCGCTTTGCCCCTGACCAAAGCCATCAATTCAGCTGTGGCCAATGCCGTGCATAATTTTGACCTGAAAAAAGAAAATTTATTCGTAAAAGCCGTGACCATAGACCAAGGCCCGGTATTCAAACGCTATGCACCCAGAGCCCAGGGCCGGGCATTTGTGGAGCGCAAGCGCACCAGCCATATCAATGTTGTTTTGGAATCCCGCGAGCGGGCCAAATCCAAGCAAACCCGGTCAATTTTCTCTTTGAGGCCAAGGGCCGCAGCGCCGGAAGTAAAAGAGCCGCACACAGGCCAGATAGAACAGCCTAAAGCCGGTGAAGTACAGGCTATAAAGACCAAGGCCAAACAGGCTCCGAGGCCTTCTGAAAAGCTCAAGCAGAATATAGTGTCTTTGAAGCGCCGGTTATTTAACAGAAAGAGCGGAGAATAATATGGGACAGAAAGTTAATGCCAACAGTTTAAGACTGAACATTACCGAAACTTGGAAATCCAAATGGCTGGCCAAGACCGGTTTTGCCGCGAAACTCCAGCAGGATACCCGGATCCGCGCTTTTCTGATGCAAGAATTGCGCCGCGCCGGTTTGGTCAGGATTGATATTGAGCGATTCGGCCAGAACCTGATCGTCACAGTGAAAACCACCAAGCCGGGCATGATCATCGGCAAAGGCGGGGCCGGCATTGAAGATCTGAAGAAAAAGATCCTGAAGAATCTGGAGCTGAAGAAATTGGACATGAAGATCAATATTGAAGAAGTCAAAGACATGAATCTGCAGGCCCAGGTTGTGGCGCAGAATATCGTGGACCAGATCGAAAAGCGCATCGCCTTCCGCCGCGCCATGAAAGGCGCGATAGAGCAGGTCATGGAAGCCGGGGCTTTGGGCGTTAAGATAGAATGCGCGGGAAGACTGGGCGGCGCGGAAATTGCCCGCAGTGAACGGTTGTTCAAAGGCAAATTGCCACTGCATACTTTGCGCGCCAATATTGATTTTGCCAGAGTTACGGCATTTACCACCTATGGCACCATAGGCGTGAAGGTTTGGATCAATAAAGGCGAAGTTTTTGACGGCAAGAAGCTTAAGCTGAAAGGCGAATAATTTATGCTGATCCCGAAAAAAGTTAAGCACAGAAAGCATCACAGAGGGCGCTCCTCCGGCAAATCCATGTCCGGCAACTTTGTGGCATTTGGAAGTTTTGGATTGAAAGCCATGGAAAACAGCTGGGTCACCAGCCGCCAGATAGAAGCGGCTAGGCGAGCCATGACCAGATATATTCAGCGCGGCGGCAAGATCTGGATCCGGATCTTTCCGGATAAACCCATTACTTCTCACGGCAACGAATCGCCCATGGGCGGCGGCAAAGGCGCGGTGGATCACTTTGTGGCGGTAGTGCAAAAAGGGCGCGTGATGTTCGAGATGGATGGGGTTACGTCAGATCAGGCGGCTGAAGCCATGCGGTTGGCCTCTCATAAATTGCCAATCAAGACTAAATTTGTATTAAGGAATCAGGCATAATCTTATGAAGATCAAGGAATTACAAGTAATGGGCCAGGCTGAATTGGTAAAAACGCTAGCCACCCTGCGGGAGCAGGTGCGGGACCTGTCTTTCAAGCTGCACTCGCGCGAAGTGAAGAATAACCATATGCTCAAAGCCGTAAAGCGCGACATTGCCCGAATTTTAACCTTAATGAATGCCAAATAATATGGATGCCATCAAGCGAAAATTAACGGGGATCGTGACCTCAAACAAGATGAACAAAACGGTGATCGTGAAAGTTGAGAGCGTGAAGGTCCACCCGAAATACCATAAACGCTACAAGGTCTTTAAGAAATTCCCGGCGCACGCGGAAGAGCAGTTTGCCATAGGCGATAAGGTTATAATTGAAGAGTCAAAGCCTTACAGCAAAACGGTCTTTTGGAAAGTATTAAGCAAAGTTTAATTATTTAGATCCATGATCCAGCTAAGAACCAGATTAAAAGTCGCGGACAATACAGGCGCTCGAGAGATCGCAGTGTTCGGCGTGTCCGGCAAAAACCACCGCCGCTGGGCAAGGCTAGGCGACGTGGTCGCAGCTTCGGTTAAGATCGCCAGCCCCAAAGGCCAGGTGAAAAAAGGCGACAAGGTTTATGCTGTTATCGTCCGCACGCATAAGGAAGTCCGGCGCGCTGACGGTTCTTACATCCGGTTTGACGATAATGCCGCAGTATTGGTGAATAAAGACAATCCGGAACCACGCGGCACGCGCATTTTCGGGCCTATTCCGCGCGAGCTTCGGGATCTCGGATTTACCAAGATCATTTCATTGGCAGAGGAAGTAATATGAAGAAGATGAGCATTAAAAAAGGCGATATGGTAAAAGTGCTGGCCGGCAAGGAAAGAGGCAAATCCGGCAAGGTTTTGGAAGTGTTCCCAAAGGACAAAAGAGTGTCTGTGGAAGGCTTGAATATCCACGTCCGGTTTTCCCGGCCGAAGAATCAGGGCGAGAAAGGCCAGCGTTTGGAATTGCCCGCCCCTTTGAATGTTTCCAAAGTCATGCTGATATGTCCGAATTGCGGCAAGCCGACCAGGATCGGCCATGAAATAACTGCGCAGGGAAATTTACGCAAATGCAAGCATTGCGGAAAAGCAATATAATCATATGAGTCTTAAGACTATTTACAAAGAAAAATCGGTGCCAACGTTGAAGCAAGCTTTCGGATTGACCAATCCTATGGCTGTACCCAAAGTTGAGAAAGTCGTGCTGAACGTGGGCGTGGGCAAGACCCTAAAAGACCCGAAGATGCTTGAGGCGATCATTGAGGATGTTAAGCGCATTGCGGGTCTGGCTCCGGTCAAAACGCTGGCTAAGAAATCCATAGCCGGATTTAAAATCCGCGAAAATCAGGTCGTCGGCCTGACTGTCACGCTTCGGGGCCGCCGGATGTATGATTTTTTGGAAAAGTTCGTAAATGTGGCGTTGCCCCGTGTGCGGGATTTTAGGGGCCTGAATCCGAAAAAATTCGACGGCCACGGGAATTACAATGTCGGGATCAAAGAACAGATCGTTTTTCCGGAAACCACGCGCGAGCATTTGGAATATGTTTTTGGCCTTGAGGTCAACATCCAAACTTCGACCAATGATGACAAGAAAGCACTGGAATTGTTAAAATCATTAGGATTCCCGTTTCAAAAGGACTAAATATATGGCTACAAAAGCACAGACAATCAGATCGTTCCGTTCCCGCACCAATGCGAAGTATTCGTCGCGGATCGTGCGGCGCTGCTGGCGCTGCGGCCGAAAGCACGGCTACATGCGCGATTTTGATATTTGCCGCATTTGTTTCCGCGAGCTGGCTTCAAACGGCGAGATCCCCGGCGTATTTAAGGCTTCCTGGTAAAAATATATGACAATGAGCGATACAATTTCCGACATGCTGACCCGCATCCGCAACGGCCTGATGGCAAAGAAATCAGACGTGGTTTTGCCGTATTCCAATTTCAAGCACAGTCTGGCGAAAGTTTTGCAGTCGGAAGGATATATCAAAAACGTGGAAGTGAAAGAAACCGAAGGGATAAAGAGTCTGTCGCTGGAACTAAAGTATGACAAGACAGGTACCCCGGTTATTTCCGGTATCAAGCGCGTGAGCAAGCCCGGCCAGCGGATCTACTCCACCCGGACTGAGATCCCCAAAGTCATGGGTGGCATCGGGACCACTATCGTTTCAACTTCAAAAGGATTAATGACAGACAAGGAAGCGCGGGCGAACAAAGTCGGCGGCGAGATTGTCTGCCAGATTTGGTGAGGCGCTCGGATGTTGCAAAAAAAAGACGGTCTAAATTATGCTAGTCGCAGTAATTTAGACCTAAGTCCTCGGCCTCGTTGCGACAAAGCAACTTCGGCCTCAGAATTCTTTTTTATTCAACATCCTCGCTAAAGCAATAATTATGAGCAGAATAGGCAAAAAACCAGTAGTCATTCCCGCAGGCGTCACTGTGGACATCAAAGATGAAACCCTCAGGGTCAAAGGACCAAAGGGCGAATTAATGCTGACCATTCACCCGAAAGTTTTGATTGAACACAAAGACACGGAGATAATTGTCACAGTTAAAAAACCGGATGAAAAATCCGAGCGCGCTTTGTGGGGGCTGTTCCGCTCACTGATAAATAACATGGTCACCGGCGTCACCACCGGTTTTACCAAAATTTTGGAGATCAACGGGGTCGGATACAAGGCCGCGATTTCAGGCAAAAAGTTAGTGCTTAATTTGGGCTATTCTCATCCTATCGAAATGGAAGTGCCAACAGGACTGGAAGCAAAAGTGGAAAAAAATATCATTACCATTACCGGCTCCGATCGCCAGGCAGTCGGCCAGTTTGCGGCTGTGGTGCGTTCGCAGCGGGAGCCGGAACCGTACAAAGGCAAAGGAATTAAATACAGCGATGAAGTTATCAGGCGCAAAGCGGGCAAGGTCGTCAAAGCCGTCGGCGGAGGCAAATAATATGAACTCCAGACGAACCCAGAGAAAACTAAGACAGCGCCGAGTTCGGGCAAAAGTTTCAGGCAGCGGAAGCAAACCGCGACTGAATGTTTTTCGCTCGTTGTCTCACATTTATGTACAGCTGATCGATGATGAAACAGGTAAGACCTTGGCCGCAGCAAGCAGCACTGAAGTAAAAATGAAAGGCAAGAAATCGGAAATTGCAGCGGCAGTCGGAAAATTGGCGGCAGAAAAAGCGCAAAAATTGGGAATTAAAAAAGTCGTGTTTGACCGCGGCGGATATCAGTACCATGGCCGCGTGAAAGAATTAGCAGAAGCGGCAAGAGCTTCCGGATTGGAGTTTTAATATGCGCAGACAATCAAGAGGCAGAAATCAGGATGCAGGCAAGCGCGATTTTGAACAAAAGATCGTGGAGATCAAGCGCGTCACGCGCGTGGTGGCAGGCGGTAAGCGCATGCGTTTTCGGGCGCTGGTCGTCATCGGAGATAAGAAAGGGCGCGTGGGTGTGGGCCTGCGGAAAGGAGCTGACGTGTCCGAAGCCGTGAACAAGTCAGTGGCGGCTGCCAAAAAAACCATGATCCCGATCAAGATCGTCAACGATACCATTCCGCATGAGATCAAGTTTAAATATAAATCATCCGTTGTATTCCTAAAGCCGGCCCAGCCCGGCACCGGAGTCATCGCCGGCGGAGCTATCCGCCAGGTGTTGGACCTTGTTGGTGTTAAGAATGTCCTGTCGAAAATGCTCGGGTCTTCAAACAAGGTCAATAACGCCATGGCCACTTATTTGGCTTTGTCCAAATTGCGTTCCAAGGAAGAAATGGCGGAACTAAGGAAGTAATATGCTTAATTTACACAGCTTAAAACCGCATAAAGGATCCACTAAACGCCGTAAAGTCGTAGGGAGAGGCGTTGGGTCTGGCCATGGCACTTTTTCCGGCCGCGGCGCCAAGGGCCAGAAAGCCCGCGCCGGCTCTTCAATTCCTATCGGATTTGAGGGCGGACGAATGCCGCTGCAGCGCCAGCTGCCGAAGCGGCGCGGCTTTACCAGCAGAAACACGAAAGCCACAATACTCAACCTGGATGATCTGAGTGATAAGTTCAAAGCCGGGGATACGGTTAATCCCAAAATTTTATATAATCTGGGCCTCATCAAATCAGGCAGTTCCAGGGTAAAAGTTTTGTCCTCCGGCGAGATCAAGAAAGCGCTTAATTTCGAAAAGATCGCGGTTTCGGCCGCTGCCCGCGAAAAAATTGAAAAGGCGGGCGGGAAGGTCATTCTTAAAACTGAAACCGAGAAGGCCGGTCAATAGTTATGGCTAATAGAATTTCACAAATTTGGAAAGTCAAAGACCTCAGGAACCGCATTATCATTGTGGCGCTGCTTTTGGTCGCCACCAGGGTTCTGGCACATATTCCCATCCCTGGGATCGATGTGACCAGTTTGCGGGCACTACTCAATAACAACCAGCTGCTGGGATTATTTGATATTTTTTCCGGCGGCGGTCTGCGTAATTTTTCTATCGTCATGCTTGGCATCGGGCCATACATTACCGCGTCCATCATTATCCAGCTTCTGACAATTATTATTCCCAGTCTTGGTGAATTGAGCAAAGAGGGCGGAGAGGCCGGCAGGATGAAGATCAACCAGTATATGCGCTACCTTACGGTTTTTTTAACCCCGATCCAGGGCTACGGCACGATACTTTTGCTGGCGCGCACCAGCAACATTGACATCACGTCCGGGTTCACGCCTTTCCAGTGGTTTGTGACCTTGCTGTCCATCACCACCGGCACCATGATCCTGCTCTGGCTGGGTGAGATCATTTCTGAATACAAGATCGGCAATGGCATATCCCTGATCATTTTTGCCGGCATTGTGGCCAGGCTGCCAACTGCCGCCCAGCAGGCTTACCTGAGTTTGACCAACTCGTCTTCGGTTCTAAGCCCTCAGAATTTGATAACTGCGCTTTCTTATCTGGCGGTCGCTGTCGTGGTCATCGGCGCGGTGGTTTTGATCACCGAGGCCCAGCGCAATATTCCCGTGTCTTATGCGAAAAGGATCCGCGGCAATAAAATGTACGGCGGAGTGAACACGCATTTGCCTCTGCGCGTCAACCAGGCAGGGGTCATTCCGATCATTTTTGCCATTTCCATCCTGCTGTTCCCGGGCCTGATCGCCAATTTTTTTGCCAACGCCAAGACCGTATTTATCGCGCACGCCGCGACTGCCATCAATAATTTTTTCCAAAATCCTACTTATCAGGGTATTGTTTACTTTATTTTGGTCGTGGCTTTCACTTACTTCTATACTGCCATCGTATTCAATCCCGAAGAAATTTCCGAAAATATCCAGAAGCAAGGCGGGTTTATCCCAGGCCTGCGGCCGGGATTGCAGACCGCCGAATTTTTGTATAAAGTTTTGAACCGCATTACTCTGGTCGGCGCGATTTTCTTAGGATTAGTGGCTGTGCTGCCGAACATTATCCAGGCTTTCACTCATACCCAATCGCTGACCTTGGGCGGCACTTCGCTTTTGATCGTGGTGTCCGTGGTCATTGAAGTTATGAAACAAGTCCAGTCGCAAATGGTCATGCGGGATTACGAAGATTTCTAGATTAGGAGGATGCGTGTCAATGGGATCAGAGCAAGTTCGGCCAAAAATTTCACGATGGTTGCGGGACCTGGCTCAGCAAATGCGGAACGGTCATGTGAACAACGTGCGTTATGCCGAGCCTTATGACCTTGCCGCGGGCGCGTTAGATGAAGGTGATCCTTTGCTGGCCAGAGAGATCATCGAAAGCCATCAGCTCTACACGACCAACGAGGACAAGAGGACGAAATACTTGAAGTGGATGCAGCATCTAGACCAGGCTTAAGAATCAATAATGATTCAAAAGCCGTTTTTTTTGTCCCGATTTTACGCTATAATATTGATATGAAACAAATCATTATTCTCATGGGTCCGCCTGGGAGCGGCAAGGGCACTCAAAGCAGACTTCTGATGGAAAAGCTCGGGTACGGCTATTTTAGTATGGGCGATACTTTCCGCGAAGCGGCAAAACAAGACAATGATCTGGGCCGCCTGATAAAAACCACAATTGACCAGGGCATGATCGTATCGGATGAACTGACAAAGCAAGTTTTCGATCAGGAGATCGAGAAGGTCATGGGTAAACCGGGCTTAATTTTGGACGGCTTTCCCAGAACGGCCGGACAAGTGGAGATGCTGAATTCGGTCTTAGCTAAGCATAATATAAGTGACCAGAGAATTTTTGTGCTTGATGTCGATAAGGTAAAATTGTTGACCCGGTTATCTTTACGGAGCGCTACGGAAGGCCGGGTTGATGACTCGGATATTGCCAGAGTTGAAAAACGCTTTGAAGAATATGAAAAAAAGACCGCCCAGATCCGCGATTACTATGAATCAAAAGAAATGCTGATCCATATAAACGGAGATCAGTCGATTGAAGGAGTCCAGCAGGAAATTTTAAGCCAACTGGGGATCTTATGAAACTCGGCTTTGATCTTATAATTCTCGGTTCCCCGGTTTCCGGTAAAGACACCCAAGCTGATTTATTGGCAAGTTATTATGAGTTCAAGCTTGTAAAATCCGGCGAGTATCTGCGAAAATTGAGGGAAAATCCGAGATATAAAAAAATTTTTTTGCAGACTTATGACAGGGGTCTTCCCGTGCCTTCAAAAATTATTGACGAATATATCAAAAGATCAGTCGAACGAGCCCCGAGAAGTAAAAACTTGTTGTTTGTCGGCACACCAAGACTGAAAAGCGAGGCTGTGTTGTTAAAAAAAATTCTGGACCGCAAGCACCGCGATTTTTTTGCGATCTACCTCCGCCTGCCTGATGCATTGGTAAAAAAACGTTCTTTTCACAGAGATAGAGAAAAAAAGGATTTAGACATGCAGTACATCCGATCCCGGATCAGTTACCATAAAAAACAGGTTATGGAAACGATCCGATATTTCCAGAAATTCCATAAAGTTAAATTCATCAATGGCAACCAAACTATCGTGAAAGTTGCCCTGGATGTTAAAAAGGCAATAGATGATTACTCAAGATCCAAAAGAGCTTGAAATTCTGCGCCAAGGAGGCAAGATCTTGGCCGCTGTTTTGGATCTGGTCGCAAAGCAAGTGAAACCGGGAGTCTCGGCTTTTGACCTGGACCAGCTGGCAGAATCGGAGATCAGGAAGCTCGGAGGGATTCCGTCGTTCAAAAATTACCGCCCGCAGCCGGGCGATACGCCTTTTCCTGCCAGCCTCTGCGTTTCCGTCAATGATGAGGTCGTGCACGGCATTCCTGGCAAAGATAAAATTATGCAGGACGGCGATATCGTCGGCCTGGATCTCGGAGTGCAATATCAAGGGTTGTTCACGGACGCCGCAATCACCGTACCTGTGGGTAAAGTTTCTGGAAAGTACCTGAAATTGATCGCAGCAGCTCAAGAAGCTTTGAAAGCCGGACTTATGCAGGTGAAACCGGATAATTATACAGGTGATGTCGGGTTTGCGATTGAATCGATAGCAAAAGACTACGGATTCCAGGTTGTCAGGGAGCTGGTGGGGCACGGAGTGGGAAAAGCCGTGCATGAAGAGCCGGAAGTTCCGTGTTTTGGCAAACACGGCACAGGAACTAAACTTATCAAAGGCATGGTGATCGCGGTAGAACCCATGGTCAATGAATTTGGCTGGAAGGTTTACTTTGCACAAGACAACTGGACCATTAAAACTTCTGATCATGGCCGATCATCCCACTTTGAACATACGGTTATGATAACCGATAACGGATGCGAGATCCTTACCTTGCAATGATTTTGAACTTGACGTGGAATATGTTATAATATACCAACCTGTAATACCTGATAGCCAAAATCGTTAATAGAAATATGACAAATTTACATAACGAAAAAAATCTCACCGAGGATCTGCGGGAAAACGCGGATAAGTCCAATTTTAAGCTGGTTTCTCTGGTTGTTTTGCTGAGTTTCCTGTTTGGCATAGCGGGTGCCGTGTTTGGTACGACCTTTCTTACTCACGCACGGCATATCTTTGGGTGTTAGCAGCACCGGCGCTGACATTAAGACAGTTTCAGTTAACGAGCAGTCGGGAATTGTGGATGTCGTGAAAAACTCCAGTCCGGCAGTGGTTTCCATCATTATTTCCAAAGACCTGAATAAGATCCCGGGATACTCGACTTCGCCCTATGATTTCGGGCCGTTTTCGTTTGACCCTTTTTTCCAGAACCGCAGTCAGAATCAGCAAAATAACAGCGCTACGCCGAATATTCAGCAGGTCGGCGGCGGGTCCGGGTTCATTATCTCTTCCGACGGGCTGATCATGACCAATAAGCACGTGGTCGACGATACAACCGCAACGTACACCGTTTTGACAAATGACGGCAAAAAATATGACGCCACCGTTTTGTCCCGGGACCCGGTCAATGACCTGGCTTTGGTAAAGATCACCGCCTCCAACTTACCGACCTTGGCATTGGGAGATTCTTCGAATCTGCAGATCGGCCAGACAGTCGTGGCGATCGGAAATTCTCTGGGCCAGTACAGCAACACAGTGACCAAAGGGATAGTGTCCGGCATCGGCCGGACGATCACGGCCGGAGATACGACCGGCAGCTCTGATTCTGAGCAGCTTGAAGGAGTCATCCAGACAGATGCTGCCATCAATCCCGGCAACTCCGGCGGTCCGCTTCTGGATATCGGCGGCTCTGTCATCGGCATCAATACCGCCATTGATTCCCAAGGACAGCTCATCGGATTTGCAATCCCGGTCAATGACATTAAGAAGGATATAGACAGCTTCAAAAAATTCGGACGAATCGTCAAGCCTTTCCTCGGTGTGCGCTACGTTTTGGTCAATCAGAGCATCCAGCAGGAAAATAATTTAAGCGTTGATCATGGGGCCTTGATCGTTTCCGGCGATGCTTCATCAGCTCCGGCAGTTGTGGCCGGGTCTGCGGCTGATAAGGCCGGACTTAAAGAGAATGACATTATTTTACAGATCAACGGGCACACCATCGATCAGGATCATAGCCTGGCCTCGTATCTGAAAGACTTTAATCCGGGCGATATCGTCAAAATGTCCGTGCTAAGCGGGGGCAAGACCAAAGATGTTACCGTAACTTTGGGTGAAAGCAAATAATGCGCATACTGGCCCTGGATTGGGGCTCGGTCCGGGTAGGAGCTGCCATAGCCGACAGTGCCACGAAAATCGCATTTCCCTTAAAACAGCCTTTTGAAAGCAAAAAAGCCGTTCTAGAAATAAAAAGAATAATCCAAGAGCAGGAAATCGGGTTAATTTTACTCGGCCTGCCAACGGATCTTTCCGGGAAGGAGGGCAAATCAGCTGAAAAACTCAAAATATTTGCGGATAATTTATTCCGGTCCGTGAAAGTTCCGATCAAACTGGTTGACGAACGGTTTAGTTCAGTTCAGGCGGGAAAGCTGTTAAAGGATCAGGGGATGAGGGTACGCCAGCAACGGGCCATAAAAGACAATATCGCAGCACAGATCATGCTGCAGCAATACCTGGACACAAAAAAATAATTAAAATTAATAAAAAAATTAATCCGCCTACGCATAAAGCTACGGCGGGCAAGGGAAAAAGATGGCAAAAAGAAAAACGTGGGTTGATCAATTGGTCGCGCAGCGGTATTTTGTTTGGGCAGTCGTGTTTGCGATTATTGTAGGTGCGGGGACTATTGGCGCAGATTTCAATCGCAAAGCTAGAGCTGGACACAGATGGGGTCTCAAATTCTTTTTTGACGGTACCGCACAGCACTAATACGAACAATCAACATAGGACAAAATAAGATTGCATGGCCAAAACGAAATTAAGCAAAATACATAAAATTGTAATCCATCCTAATCGATGGCTGATATGGACGATCGCCTACGCCGTGATCGTCACGGTCGCACTGGTCGGATATATCAAAGTTACGGATGTAAGTTTTGAAGCCCAGGTTGCGGAAAATACATTTTATCCGTGGCACAACTACAAAGATTCCCGTCTGGGCTTTGACGTGCGTTACCCTGCGGATTGGTCCATTGAAGCTGATAGTAATTCCGCGATCACTTTTGTGCCGAGCACTAATTCGGATGAGGGGGTTACTGTCGAGGTCACCAGCCCTGATTCAGAAAAAGCCATCCGCAAAACCCTGAAAATTTCGAGCGAGGTCAGCACTCAGCTTGACGATATGCCGGCGCAGAAAATCGCCAATGATCTAGGCATGGGTCATTCAGAAACGGTAATTTTGGCTTTGCACGGAAATAAATTGTACGTTATCCGCGGCACGGATGCCTTTGTCCGGCAGTTACAATTAACATTCCATTTTGAGTGAGTTCCGACAAGACATAGTCTCCAAACACTGGGTGCTTTTTGCGCCGAACAGGTCCACGCGCCCTGAGGATTTTAAGCATCCTCCGGCTTTTCCGGCAACTTTACCTGAGCACGACAAAACTTGCCCGTTTTGTCCCGGGCAGGAAAATTTGAATCAGGAAATTTTATCACGGCCGGTCGGAAAAAATTGGCAAGTCCGCGTAATACCCAATAAGTTTGAAGCATTAGGCCATTTTGGCGGCCGCGAACGGCACGATTTTTATCGCGTACGCGAAGGGATCGGGGATCATGAGGTCATCATCACCAGGCCGCACAATGTCCTGACGGGTTTTTTGCCTGACAAACTTTTGAATTTATGCCTTGAAGTCTACCAGAGCCGGATGCTTACGCTGTCTGATCATCCTGAGGTCCAGTATGTCCATATCCTGCAAAATCACGGACATGAGGGCGGTGCGTCAGTCATTCATCCCCATTCTCAGATCTTTGCCACGCCGTTCGTCCCGGAGCATCTGCATGACGAGGTCTTAAGCAGCCATCATTTTTTTATGGCAACAGGCGCCTGTATTTTTTGCGAGTTGATCCTTAAAGAATTATCCGAGCCGACAAGATTGGTTTTGGATGACGAGGATTTTTTGGTGCTTTCTCCTTTTGCGGCCAGAGTTCCATATGCCCTGCGGATCCTTCCGAAAACCCACCAGGCGAATTTTTTTGAAATGACCGACAGTCAGCGCAGCTCCTTGACGCGCGTGCTCAAAATCGTTTTGCAAAAGATCTATTATAAACTTTTTGATCCGGCTTACAATTATTACATCCACACCCTGCCCGTATCGCATTCGCCGCGGACGCAGTATGACGTGCGCAGCTACCATTGGCACCTGGAGATCATGCCGCGCCTGAATGTCTGGGGTGGGTTTGAATTGGGTTCTGACGTTTATGTGAATACCGTGATGCCGGAAGCGGCGGCCGACCTTTACAGACAGCCCTAATGAAAAAACTTATTGTCGCAAACTGGAAAATGAATCCTCAGGCTGTGGACGAAGCAAAGCGCTTGGCAGCCGCCATTGAACATCACAGCCGATCGATCGCGGCTCATACCGAGGTCGTGGTCTGTCCGCCGTTCGTTTATTTGCCGGCGCTCATGCATTATACGGACGGCGTGCAGTTGGGCGCGCAAAATATGAGCTGGGCGGACGGGGGGGGCGCTGACCGGCGAGATTTCGCCTGTCCAGCTTTTGCAATGGAATGTTAAATACGTTATTTTGGGCCATTCAGAAAGAAGATTATCTCTAGGCGAGACTGACTCAGTTGTGAATGCCAAGATCATCGCCGCTCTAAAACATAAGATCACGCCTATTGTCTGTTTGGGCGGGGAAGAGGGCGCGGTCAAGACGGAAATGAAAAATCTGGTTACCAGACAGTTTGCGGAAGTTACAAAGGACCTGGACAAGAAGCAATTGGAGAAGATCGTTTACGTTTATGAACCAATCTGGGCTATTTCGACCATGAAAAGATCCGAACCTGCAACAGGTGAGCATGCCAGTGAGCTGATAGAACATATTTTTCAGCTTTTGGAGCATCGGATCGGCAAGGCCGCCAGAAATCTGAGGGTTTTATACGGCGGGACGGTGAACAAGAATAACGTTCAGGAGTATGCCAAATATCCGATCATTGACGGCGCACTGGTCGGCGCAGCCAGCCTGGATACGGAGAATTTTTGGCAGGTAATTAAAGAATTTAACAGGGAAGCAATACATCGAATATGAAAGTATACTTAGGCGCTGATCACGGCGGGTATAAATTGAAGGAAGAGATAAAAAACTGGCTCAAAGAGTGGGGTATTGATTTTGAGGATCTGGGAGCAAAAAAATTTGATTCAGAAGATGATTATCCGGATTTTGCTTGGCCGGTCGGGGTCAGAGTCGGTTCGGAACTGGATTCGTTCGGGATCTTGGTTTGCAGGTCAGGGCAAGGCGAGTGCATTGTGGCGAACAAAGCCAAAGGGGCGAGAGCGGCTCTGGCTTGGAATGAAAAAACCGCACACGCCGCGCGCAATGATGATGACGCCAATATCCTTTGTCTGGCAGCCGATTACACGACCCTGGATGAGGCGAAAAAGATCGTGCATACTTTTTTGACGACTCCATTTGCCGACGAAGAACGATTTAACAGGCGGGTGAATAAAGTAAAAAAAATAGATATAAATCTGTGACCGAAATTTCTCCGGCAATTCTGACCAATGATATCTCGGATTTCCGCTTAAGGTACGGGCGGCTTTTTGCGTTGAGCCAATATTTTACTAAGTTGCATATTGATTTCATTGACGACAAGTTCATTCACAATAAGACCGTGATGCCCGCTGATCTGGGTTTTTTAAAATCCTCGCCGTTTCTTCTGATGGCGCATTTTATGACGCTGACCCCGGAAATATATTTTGAGGATGCAAAAAATGCGGGATTCAAATGGGTTTTATTCCATCTGGAAGCGTTTAACCATGATTCAGAGATCCAGCCGGTGATCGAGAGGGCAAAAAGTCTGGGACTAAAGCCAGGACTAGTGATAAACCCCGCAACACCGCTTCATCTGGCCGGAAAATTTTTGAAGGAAGTTGATATTATCCAGCTTATGGGTATCCAGCCGGGTTTTCAGGGCCGACCGTTTATGGTTTCCACAATCGCAAAGATCGTTGAATTGCGAAGCTTAAGCAAAAGTGTCACAATTTGCGTGGATGGAGGCGTGAAAGTCGGCATTGCCCGGCAGTGTGCCAAGGCAGGCGCTGACATCTTGGTAGCCGGGTCGGCGATCTTGCGCTCAGAAGACGAAGAATTGGCAATTGAAGCGCTTAAAGTAGATATTGAAAGTTAATGACTATCAAAGAACTCGAACAAAAAGCAAACGATATCCGACAAGATATTATTAAAATGCTAGTCGCTGCCAAATCGGGCCACTCGGCCGGGCCTTTGGGCATGGCCGATGTATTTACAGCGCTATATTTTGGCGGGATCTTGAACGTTGATCCGAAAAATCCTGAACTTCCCACCCGCGACAGATTTGTTTTATCATGCGGACACATTTGCCCCGTGTGGTATGCAGCTTTGGCAGAAGCCGGATTTATCCCAATGGCTGAACTGGCAACCTTACGCAAATTGGGAACCAGACTGCAGGGACACCCTCATCACGAAGGTTTGCCAGGAGCTGAAAATACTTCCGGCCCCTTAGGCCAAGGGCTTTCGCAAGCCGCGGGCATGGCCTATGCGGGTTTGAAAATGAAAAAAGAACCTTGGCGCGTGTATTGCGTCATGAGCGACGGTGAGCAGGAAGAAGGCCAGATCTGGGAAGCGGCGATGTTCGCGGGAAAAAATAAACTGCGGAATCTGACCGGAATTATTGACCGGAATAACATTCAGATCGACGGCTACACGGAAGACATCATGCCGCTGGAACCTTTCATTGATAAATGGAAAGCATTCGGCTGGCATGTTCTGGAAATTGACGGACACAATATGCAAGAAATAATCGATGCCTGCAATCAGGCCAAGGCAATTGCCGAAAAACCGACTGTGATAATCTGCCATACGATCCCGGGCAAAGGCGTGGATTATATGGAATACCGCTTTGAATGGCATGGCAATCCGCCGGGCACGATTGAGCCGTCCGGATCGCCTCCTAAGGACCAGCAGGCCGCGATCGCATTGAAAGAATTAAGAACTCTGGGAGGGAAGATTGCGAGCGAACATGAGTAAATCAATCTCGCTGAGGCAATAATATGGACAGAGAAATGAATCTGTATGAATATGAGCCATACAGCAGATTAGCAGACCTCAAAGAACAGTATGTAGATATCAAAAAAAAGGAAGCATCTCTTCGAGAAGACAGGAATGGAGTTGATGCGGAAAAAATGGAACGTTTGGCCAAAGAAATTGCTGCAGAGATTCTAAAGTCTGATCCTGAATTTTTGAAAGATTTTGACCTAAAATCAGGGCAGGAGATCAAGAATAAACTTAATTAATGAACCTATTTTGCGAGCGAGCATGAATAAAAATATTATTATCATCGTTTTAGCTTTATTATTGTTAGCTTCTCTAATTTTTTCTGGTGTTCTTCTTTGGAAATATGAACCTAAAAAAAGTAATTATAACCCTCCGATCGGGGGCTGCAGACCTCTGGGCGGACGCATGATCTGTTATTAAATCACATGAATATGAATAAAGAACCCAATTATTTGGGAGCAAGAGAATCAGATACTTTTCAAGAAAAACATCGTCAGCTGATAGGCATGTTGAGCGAAAAGATAGATGCGTTGGCGCAGGCGGCTGCAAGCCAAGATGAATCTTTGGCTGAAAAACGTTTGGCCGAATATAAAGCCCTTAAAACTGAGATGATTTTTGCAAACCCCGGTTGGCCGATTAGTGAAGAGGATAAAATGCTTGCGGACAAAGCCGAAGCTCTGACATATAAACTGCATCCAAAAAACCTTACGACTGAGCCTATGTCCCTAAGTGAATTGAAAAGTGTCGTTCAAGAAGATATTGATAAAAAAGTTGAAGATGAGAATCGCCGGTTGAATACTAAAAAATTGGATTGATTACCGATTATTTACATGAATGATCCGGGAAGTGAAAATTTGAATCCACTCCAGAAGTTAAGTTCCGATTTGGCCAGCGTGACTTCGGATCTAGTCAAAGTTGATAATGCCGGGCTGCCAACCGGAGAATTGGAAGACAGAGCCGCAGGACTGATCTTGGAATTAGTTGAACTTAATCCGGATCTGACCCCTTTTGATAAGGCCGGCGTAAAAAAAGAGATCGAAAGATTCGGGATCGGCAAGGTGATAAAAGACCTCGGAAAATTATATAACCCATGATCAAATTAGTCGATAATTTATATGCGTCCGATATGAAGCAAGTCCCGATCCGCAATGGATATGGCGAGGGCTTGATGATCTTAGGCAAGGAAAATCCGGATGTGGTTGTGCTTTGCTGCGATCTGACCGAATCAACCCGGTCGCAGGCATTTGCCGATGCTTTCCCCGAAAGATTTGTGGAAGTCGGCGTGGCCGAACAAAATTTAGCCGGCTTAGGGGCCGGGTTTGCGCATGAAGGAAAGATCCCGTTCATCACTTCATACGCGACTTTTTCTCCGGGCAGGAATTGGGATCAGATCAGAGTCTCTATCTGCTATGGCGGCAACAATGTGAAAATCGTGGGCTCGCACGCCGGGATATCGGTTGGGCCTGATGGCGCGACGCACCAAGCAATGGAAGATATTGCCATCACGCGGGTATTGCCGCGCATGACAGTTCTAGTCCCATGCGATGCAATTGAAGCGCGTAAAGCCACTTTGGCCTCGGCTAAGATCAATGGCCCGGTTTATATCCGGCTGGGCCGCGAAAAAACCCCTCAATTTACAGTAGAAGAAACGCCGTTTGAAATTGGCAAAGCGCAGGTTTTCCGCGAAGGCAAGGACTGCACGATCGCCGCGGCCGGTCCGCAGGTCTATTACGCTCTTGCCGCGGCCAATGAGCTTGCAAAAGAAGGGATTGAGTGCGAGGTTATAAATGTTGCTTCGGTCAAACCGATCGACGAGCAAACCATTACAGCATCCGTGAAAAAAACCGGCTGCGCTGTTTCTGCCGAAGAGCACCAGATCACAGGCGGAGTGGGCGGAGCTGTGGCCGAAGTTTTGGGGCGCAATTTTCCCGTGCCTCAGGAGTTCGTGGGCATGCCTGACCACTTCGGCGAAAGCGGGGAACAGAACGAACTGATCGCTAAATGGGGAATGGACAGCAAAGCGATCATTAATGCAGTCAAAAAAGTCCTAAAAAGAAAAAAATGAAAAAAATCCTCTTGGGCTTGGGCGTTTTCGCGGCGATTTTGATGCTGGCTGCCGCCGGTGTTTATGTTTATTTAAATTCACAGAAAATAATTTACAGTTCCGATATTCCGCCCGCGAATTTAAGCCAGGAAGATCTGGTGAATCTGGTCAAGCCGGGAGTTGTCCGGATCGTGCACCATATTTCCGGAGATGTTTCTTTTGATTCGTTTGATTTTGACCTCAAAACCGGCGATATTTTTGATGACCACGGCCTGCCTCTGAAGGTCAATGTGGATGATGATCTGCTGGGGACAGGTTTTGTGGTCAGTCCGGACGGTTATATCCTTTCCAATGCTCATGTCGTTTCGGATAATGCCGATCTGGTGACCAAGGCCCAAAGCCTGGCTTATTTGGTTTTGGCCGAAAAATTTTCCCAATTTTCAGATGCACAATTGGAAAGCTTCGGTTATACCCAGGATAATGCGGGGGCAAAGGGTCTTGAAATTTACCAGAATCTACTAAAATATATTCTGGCTCACAATACTGCGAATCTGAAAAATGAACTGACCGTGCTCAATCCTTCGTCAATAAAAAATACTCTTTCCGATTCGGTGAAGGACGGTTCTGTCGCCACTCTTGTGAGCGCCAACTCTAATTTTGAATTTGACGGAAAGGACGTGGGCGAAATAAAGATCGATCCCAAAGGCAAGCTTCCGGTGATCAAACTCGGCAATTCTGCCGGTCTGAATGCAGGCAATAAGATTTATATTTTTGGCTTCCCGGCCAGTGCTGACGCTAACGGTACGAATTTGAGCGAATCGACATTCACCCAAGGCTCAATAGGCGCATTTAAGGATTCCGTTAACAAGGACTTCCAGCTTATCCAGACCGACGCCAAAATTTCGCCCGGATCGAGCGGCGGACCGCTGTTTAACGCATCCGGGGAAGCGATCGGGGTGGTAACTTACGAATCCGACACCAGCACCAATAGCCAAGGGGATAATTTTGCCTTTGCAATTCCGATCCAGATACCCAAGGATTTTTTGCAGGCCAGTAATTTATTGAACGGGAATTCGGATTATTTTGATCACATCGTCCGTGGGCTGGCACTAATGCAGGCCAGCCATTGCAGGAGCGCGATTTCTGAATTTGACCAGGCAAAAGATAACATCAATCCGGATTTTTCTTTGGTAAAGTATATTGATCCGTATGTTGCTGATTGCCAACAAATGATCGCTGCTAAAAAATCGATTGACACCAAGTTTGATCAGCTGGCCGCAAGCATCAAAGGTCATGGCAAAACCACCGCTGTGGCAATTATTGTTTTTATAATCATTATTTTTGCTTCAATAGTGATTTTCGTTCTATATAAGCGGTTGAATCGGGACGAGAAGCGATTTGAACAGCTGAACGACCAAAAAATAAACCCGCCTCCGCCTATATCGCCGGCCCAGTTGATTGCCGAACAGCCAACTGCCAAACCGGATGCGAATGCTATTCCGGGCGAAAAGACGGGTTTGACCGGTAAATAATATGAAACCAAAAAGAGGTTCTGGTTTTACAATAATAGAATTGCTTGTCGTCATTGCCATTATCGGTCTTTTGTCTGCGATATTTTTGGTTTACTTAGATTCAGCGCAGCTCAAAGCCCGCGATGTCAAAAGGCTTCAAAACAAAAAACAAGTCGTCATCGCCCTGAATTTGTATTATCAGACACATAACAGCTCCTGGCCGCCGAACGAGCCGCACGGCAACGGCGCTGCGAACGGTTTTAGCTGTTTCGGCCCCGCCAACGAGACCTGCTGGGACGGTTTTTATGAAGGTTCGGATGCATTGGTCACTGACATGACGCCTTTTTTGCCAATATTTCCGGACAATAACGCTGACCAGGGCACGAATGCGTATAACCGGCTCCTGTACAATGCTCATTGGAACGGTGTTGGGTCGATCTTTCTAGGCCCCCCTGATCCCCCAGGTGCTTACCTGATATGGATGCAGGAAAGCGTTATACCCGATTCCAATTGTCCGTCAGTTACTCCGGTCCAGCACTTAGACAAGTATTATTATTGTCTGCAATATTTGGGTCCGTGATTAAATAAAAAGACTTGTATCACCTCCAGCATTGACAATAGCATCAGAGAGGGGTATACTGGTTAGTTCGTATATTTAACCCCAAATTTTAATGACAAATTTTTTGAAAGCGATCGGGTGTTTAGGGCTAATATTAGCCGTAGGACTGCTCATTAATGTTCCTTTTGCCTCCGCCGCAACACGGCATACCAAGGGTTCCGTTGTCGTAGACAGCAAGCATACTGTATTTTTTTTGGGCACGGATCAGCGTTATCCGTTCCCGTCCATGGCCATATTCAAATCCTGGGGCCACAAAGCAAGCGACATCAATAAAGCCAATTCGGAAGATCTGGCACTGCCAATAGGCCCGACTGTTTCAATAAATCAGCTTCCGGTCGGCTTTACGGACACTATAGACGAAAATGGTGTAATTCATGGCTGGGCATTGGATAAGGATTCTCTTGATAGCTCACTATTAGTTTGGGCTTTTTTTGACGCGAAACGAGGAGATTCAAATGCCGCCGGCAGCGCATATATCAGCCGGCCTGATGTTAATTCGGCTTTGGGCGTAACGGGCAATCACGGTTTTGAAGTCATTATTCCTGATAATCTCCGCGATGGACTTGAACACACCGCATACATGTATGCCAATGATATTAATGATGATACAGGGAACACTTTCGTTGAACTGGCCAGATCGCCGATCAAATTTACACTGGCGCCTTTAACTGCCCCGCAGATTTTACAATTTGATGTTACGCCACAGAGTATAACCGCCATAGATCCCAATGAAAAATATGGCCCGACTCTTCTCTGGCAAGTGATTCCTCAAAGCAGTGTTGTAAATATTACCCCGGAGATTAAAGACGTGCCGAATCCTGTCGGTAGTGGTGGTGGAGCCGCGGATGTAATAGATAAAACGACCACATATACTTTGACTGCGACTTTTAACGGACAGTCTGTTAGTCAATCTGCCACAGTGGAGTTTGTAAACAACAGCCAACCCTCGATCTCTTACTTCGATGCTTATTCTGCCAAGATCAAACCCGGTGATACCACCACCTTGGAATGGTCGACTTCGGATGCTACAACCGTAACTTTGGACAACAGTCCGGTAGATTTAACCGGTTCGAAAGACGTTACTCCGACTGCGACCACGACTTATACTTTGGCTGCGACCAGTGCCAGCGGTACTGTGAGTGAGCAGGTTACAATCACAATATTGACCCCGGCAGAGCTGCGGGATGCGCAAAGATTAATTGATCTAGGCACGATATTTGGCGGACTGGGAATATATTCTGAAAATAATTCAAAAAAATTCCCGGTCACTCTCCAATCTTTGGTTCCCAATTACATGGACGCCGTACCAACCCCTGTTGCCTCGTCAGCTTCCCCCTGCTCCGGCTCGGACAATAACTATGTTTATACGGTATCCGCTGATCTGACAAACTTCACCTTAAAATATTGCTTGGAGGTAGACCATACCGATCTTTCTTCTAACCCGTTGCTGACAGCAGGAGTGCACACCTACGACTATGCTGAAATATTGAAAAAATCGCAGGGAGTTGCGGATGATGCCAGGCGGATGGCAGATGTACACCAGCTTATGACCGGCTTGGAATTGTTCTACAATGACAACAATCGCTATCCGGCCAGTTTAAACGGCACAGCCAACCCCAATGACGGAAATCCGAAATGGAGCACTTATATTTCCACATGGCCGACGGCTCCGGTTCCGGCCGGTGGAACCTGCACCCAAGCCCAGAATACTTACACTTACCAACAGCTTAATTCCGGACAGAGCTATCAGTTGACATTTTGTTTAAGCGCTGACATCGCCGGATATACGGCCGGAGTTAAGACCGCCAGTCCTTCAGGAATAAATTAACCTAGTCCCAAAAGCCCTCATATTGAAGAGGGGCTTTTAATTTTACAAAAAATTAACAATTCATTATAATAAAGAAGTAAAAATAACATTAGGAAACAAAAAATGGCCAAATACGACATAGTTTCAATCGGGGATGCGACCATTGATGCCTTCATCCAATTGCATGAAGCTTCTGTGCATTGCGCGGTGGACCATACGAATTGCCAGCTTTGCATGTCTTTTGCGGACAAGATCCCTTATGACACTTTGACCCTGCTGCCGGCCGGCAACTCCACAAACAATGCAGTTGGCTCGACCAGATTGGGCATGAAAGACGCCTTTGTCACCTCGGTCGGCGATGATGAAAGCGGGCAAAAGATCATCAGAGAGCTGACGGAAGAAGGCATCGACACCCGGTTTATCCACATCAATAAGGGCGCACAGACCAATTTTCATTTTGTGCTTTCGTTCCAGGGCGAGCGCACTATCCTGATCAAACACAACAAATTTCTCTATAAATTGCCTCATAAACTTGATACCAAATGGATCTATTTTTCATCAATGGCCGCCGGCACAGAGAAATTTAACAAGGAATTGGAGAGATTTTTAGTGAAAAATCCGAAGATCAAATTGTCTTTCAATCCGGGCACTTTTCAGATGCGCATGGGTACGGAAAAGTTGAAAGGGATATATAAACGGACCGAAATTTTGTTCCTCAACCGCGAAGAGGCTCAATTGGTCTTAAAGCATCAGACCAGAAATGTCAAAACGTTGCTGAAAGGAATGCATAAATTGGGCGCCAAGATAGCCGTCATCACCGATGGCCGGGCCGGATCATACGCCTCAGACGGCTCGCCCAAGGTCTGGTTCATGGATGAATTTATCGGTCCGCACATCGAAGCCACCGGAGCAGGAGATGCTTACGGCACTGCCTTCACATCCGCCATCTTTTACGGCAAGCCGATAGAGGAAGCGATCGCGTGGGGCACTGTCAACGGCGGACACGTGGTGCAGTTCGTGGGCCCCCACAAAGGCCTCCAGTCCAAGCCGCAGATCGAAGCATATCTTAAAACACATCCAAAATTCAGAGCCAGAGAACTTGTTTTATTGTAGAATAAATATTAAATAACATGGCAAACCCCAAAAATAAAATTCACAAAGCTTCACAAAAAGAAGATGAACAAATGAAATTCAGATTTTTAGGAATTCTATTTGTTTTACTGGCTTTCGCAGCCGCAGTCAGCCTGATCTATTATTGGCAAATGGCTTACCAGCCGATCCCGGGAGATTTTATGCAGCCAATGCATCTGGCGCCGAAAACCGGAACTTACACGAACACCGAATATGGTTTCCAGTTTAATTATGATAAAAATTATGATCTTGATACGTCCGGCAACCAGGCAAATTTCTTCAAACATGCGGCCAAAAGCTTGATCAGCGCGGTGCTCCCGCAAAGCCTTTATCCGAAAACTAATTTTGGTTCGGCCAATCTGACGGTTGCAGTCCAGCCGCAAAGTTCAGAATCAAACTGCATTGCCGCGGCTAAGACGTATGAAGTTAACGGTGTGATATTCCATGAATCCGATGAAAACCAAGGAGCGGCCGGGACGAACTATCAAACCAGAATTTACCGGGTTTTTCATGGCCAAGATTGTATGGAAGTCAGTCAGACCATCGGAATTGCCAACATCGGCAACTACACCCCCGGGGCAGTGGCGGAAGTTGATGCGAATGCTGTTTGGAAACGATTGGATGAAATGCTAAAGACTTTTAAATTTAGTGATCCAAATTCATCAACCTCGTCAATGGGAACGCTTTTGGGACATGTGACGATCGGGCCGATCTGTCCCGTGGAGCAAGCGGGCCATCCGTGCCAGGCTACGCCAGAGATGAATATGGCGCGACAAGTCGGTGTTTTTGGCAATAACGGCTTGGTCGCAAGCCAGCACCTTGATGGAAACGGAAATTACAAATTTTCCCTGCCCGCAGGCACATACACCCTGAAGGCCAGCGGAATGCGAGTTGACCAGCTCAGTATGACAGTCGGCACAGTCACTATCAAATCCGGCCAGACTACAACTTCGGATTTCAATATCGATACCGGCATCCGATAAATCATTAATATGTACCTGAAGAAAAAAATGAGAGTAAAACTTATTTTGCTGGCGATCGTGGTGGTCCTGTTCCTGTATTGGCGCGGAGTCACAAGCCTGCTGATAGAATCCAAAGGCTGGAATTGCCAATATCAGGTGGTCTATGCTTTGTGCCAGGCCACAAATAATAAAGCCACATTGCCGGGATTGTGGGATATTCTTAAAGCAGGTATAAGGTTTTAACTCTTTTATGAAAACATTGCGAGAATATGTGAAAGAAGCCGAGGAAAAAGGCGTTGCTATCGGACATTTTAATATTTCAAATTTGGAAGGATTCCACGGGATCTATAATGCTGCAAAAAAACTGGCAGTGCCCGTCATTATCGGGCTCTCCGAAGGCGAGGAAGATTTTGTCGGCAAGAACGAAGCAGTTGGGATGATCAATCAGATTAGAGCGAAAGATAATTACCCTATTTTCCTGAATGCTGATCATCATTATTCTTTTGAGCGTGCAAAGAGTGCGATTGACGCGGGCTTCGATGCCGTGATCATAGATCTGGCAAATTTGAGTTTCGAAGAAAATGTAAAGATCACAAAACAAACCGTAGAATATGCCAAGAGTGTGATTCAGGAAACCGGCAGAGATATTTTAGTAGAAGCAGAGCTGGGGTTTATCGGTTCAGGGTCAAATATAAAAGATACCATACCGGAAGGCGCCGGGATCCTGACGAAACCCGAAGATGCTAAGAAATTTGTGGAAATGACCGGCACAGATATGCTCGCACCATCTGTCGGCAGCATCCATGGCCTCATAAAAAGCGGCAAACCTCATATAAATGAAGAGCGTGTGGGAGAAATAAAAAAAGCAACGGGCGTGCCTCTCGTATTGCACGGTGGTTCAGGATTGCGTGATGTGGATTTTACAAATGCGATCAAGGCGGGCATTTCAATTATCCACATTAATACTGAAATACGTGTGGCCTACGACGAGGCGCTTAAAAAATCTTTAGCCGAACATCCTGACGAAATCGCTCCATATAAAATTTTACAACCTGCCGTAGATGCAATAGAAAAAGTGGTAGAAGGGAGGTTGAAACTTTTTAACGGAATACAGTAATATCACTGCTTTGAGGAATAAATCTTAAATAAAATAATTAAAAAAATTAATCAAAACGTATGGCAAAAAAAACAAGAAAAACATTGGACCAGCATCTTCATCGCTATTTTCTGTTTGAAGATAATATTGAATTTATCATTTTTCTCGTTTGGGCGCTGTTCATCGTCGCTTTTCTGCTGCAATTATTGAAATAAATCATGGATAAGATAAAGATCGCCATAAATGGTTTTGGGCGCATCGGGCGCCAGGCCTTTAAAATAGCGCTGACCAAACCTGAGCTTGAAGTGGTGGCGGTGAATGACCTGACCGATCCTGCCGTTTTGGGCGCAGCTTTTGCGCTACGACACTAACTACGGGCCTTACGGCAAGCAGGTTTCTTCGGATCTGATAAAAGCCAAAGCCAATCCGCTAATTTCTTCGGGCGGCAATGTCATTGTAGATGGCAACAAATATCCGGTTTTTGCGGAAAAAGACCCCGCCATGCTGCCGTGGCGTGATTTGAATGTGGATGTGGTTTTGGAATCAACCGGTAGGTTCATCACTACCGAAGCCGCCTCAGCTCACCTGAAGGCCGGAGCAAAAAAAGTAATTATTTCAGCGCCGGCAAAAGACGAGGGTATCACTCCGACTTTCATTATCGGCGTGAACCACGAAAAATATAAGGGTGAAAAGATCATTTCCAACGCTTCTTGCACAACCAATTGCATCACACCGGTGATCGCGGTGCTGAATACCAAGTTCGGGATCAAAAAACTGATGATGTCCACGATCCATTCCTATACGGCAGAGCAGAATTTGGTTGACGGGCCGCCTCCGGGAGGAAAATCCAATGACATGCGCAGGGCAAGAGCTGCGGCCGAGAATATCATTCCCACCAGCACGGGGGCCACCATCGCTACCACTGAAGCTATTCCGGAACTGAAAGGATTGCTTGCAGGCATGGCATTCCGCGTGCCGACGCGGGTCGGATCGCTGTCGGATTTTACATTGATCTTAAATAAAAAGACCACGAAAGAAGAGGTCAACCAGGCATTCGTGGAGTATTCAAAAAATCCCCTGTGGCAAAATGTTTTGCAGGTCACGGAGGACCAGATCGTTTCATCCGATATCATAGGCAATACCCATTCAGCCATCGTGGATTTGAGCCTTACTCAAGTCCTGGATGGCGATATGGTCAAGGTCATCGCGTGGTACGACAATGAGTTCGGATATTCAAATCGGTTCGTGGAGCAGGCGATTCTGATCGGGAAGGAATAAATATATGGAACCGCAAAATCAATCAAATGAACCTAATTTCAATTTCCATCCGGATGTAAAGAAAAATTGGTTCAGCCGGCATATGATTTTGGGTTTTGTTTTTCTGTTTGCGATTTTAGCTGCCATTGTCGCGGGCCTTTATTATTGGCAGACAGTCAGGCAGATCCCGGCCATAGTCGATCTGCCGGTGCATAAAGTGAAGGTCGATCCAACGGCAACCTGGCAAACTTATACGAATGCTCAGTATGGGTTTGAGTTTAAGTATCCAAATGACTGGAATCTTTCAGATGAAAGCAATGCCGATCCTAATCCACTGACAAAATTTAGTACAGTACAAGTAACTAAGACAGTATCCGACAATGATTTTTCATATGCGGAATTTTCCTCAAGCTTGACTGAAGATTCGGGGATTAAGAATTTTCAAGGTGCCGGACCCACTATGTCTATTGGTGGAATCGATTGGAATACGCATCGTGACGCGACAGGACTAGGAGCTGAACACAAATCTCTTTTTTTGGATACACCGTACAAAAATAAATTCTACACAATAGAGCTTTACCCAAGCGATACGGATTTAAGTCCGGTTCTTACCCAAATCCTTTCCACTTTCAAGTTTACGACTCCGAGCATTGGCACTATTCTGACCTCAAAAGTTTATACCAACGCAAAATATGGATTTCAACTGACGATGCCTGATAGCTGGACCAAATATACGGTCGACGAAATAACTCCTCGTCCTGATGATCAAGTTTTTCCTAACACAACTATATTGATGTTCGGATTACCTCTCGACCATAAGTTAAAGGATACAGCAGACCATTTTGCTGTTTGGTGGATAGCTATTACTCCTCTGAACAGTTGGAAGAAAGATGCTTGCCAAAGCGCAACTACACCGGGTTGCGATCAAGGCCAGGAGTTGGGAAGGAATAGTAAATATGTATTTGAAAAACAAATCCAACAACCTCCCAGTCCCGGATCAGATTGTATTGACCCGAATTTTAAAAGCCAAGAGCCTTATTTATGCTCGGTTTATTTAGATATTTTTGGTTTAGGGATAAAGGATTTTAAACTTCTGCAGTGATCAAATTCATCACATCCATATGGAAATAACCCCAATACAACAACAGCAGGACATTTCGCCGCCTAAAAAAACTTTCACGCCAAAGTTCATTGCTGTGATAGCTTCGCTTTTGGTCTTAGGCGCATGTGCTGTAGCCGGCATCTGGTATTGGCAATCAACAATCTCCGTCCCGTCGCCGGCTCAACCAGTCGTTCACAAAGACCCAACAGCGGACTGGAAAACGTATACGAATTCTCAGTACGGGTTTAGTTTTAAATATCCGCCGACATTGCTTGTAGGGCTGGAGGGCACAGGAACGTTTTACAGTATTTCCATCCTGGAACCGTCGCAAACCGCGGCAAATTCGCTGGTGACGTTTGAGGTTGAGCCGAACGGAAATCCAAAAAACCTTCCGTTGGATGAATGGTACACAGAGCAGCTTGCTGCCTTTAAGCTTACGCCTGAACAACTGCCAAAAACAGACATAACTGTCGGCGGAAAACCGGCGATCCGATTGGATTATTCTTCAACCGGTCAATCCGAATTCCATGTCATTGTTCAGCTGAATAAAACGGATCTATTTCACATCAATTACCCCAAACCTCCTACGAAGTTTGATATAGATTTTGACCAAATCGTTTCTAATGTCAAGTTTACTGAACCAAGCGCGGCAGCAGATACTTCCACCTGGAAAACTTATACGAATACAAAATACGGCATTGCCTTTAAATACCCAGTTGATTGGAGCGAAGGAGACGTAACTACCGACAAAGCCGGGATTGTCTGGATCAACTTTAACTCAATAAAACAGCAGCAGTCTCCTCCGCAAACCACTGCTAACAATGTTTTGTATGTGAAAATTTTTCCAAATCAAGCCGCTTTCACCACAGAAGAACAATTATTGGTAGCGTCGAAAAGCAACGTTGCTGAATCTGCGATCAATGGCCTCGGTGCGAAGATCTACGATAGTGTTTTGGGAATACCAACCGCCACTATATCCGTTCAAAATAAGTATTTAGAGATTGGCGCACCCGGAGGAACAAAAGATCTAATAAGCCAGATCCTTTCCACTTTTGGATTTACATCGCCGATCAGCAATGAGCCGATTGCCTGCATCCAAGTAATTACAACTGCGAAGAATCCTGCGACCGGAGAGGTCAAACAATTCCCCACACCCTGCGACGTGCCGAACGGGTGGGTGATCGTGACGGGATCGCAAACTCAATGATAAAATCTATTTCATCCGTCAAAGTCACAGACCGGCGCGTGATATTGCGCGCCGGATTTGATGTGCCATTGAAAAAAAAATATCCACACCGAACAATGGGAAGTGGCGGATGATACTCGGATCAAAGATGCTTTGCCGACCTTGAAATATTTGATAAAGCAAAAAGCCAGAATTATTTTGCTCTCTCATCTCGACCGGCCGGACGGGCATCATAAAAATACTAAAAGTCTTTGGCCGGCCGCGGAAAAACTTGGCGAATTACTCGGTTTAAAAGTAGTAAAAATCAAAGACCACTTGCCTGATTATTCCGTGCAGCATATCAATTTTCTGCCTGCAGACATCACGAAGTCGGATTACGTCCAAATGAGCCGGGATCTGCCGGGAGGCAGTATTTTATTTCTGGAAAACCTGAGGTTTTATAAAGGCGAAGAAGACAATAGCGAAGGATTTATTGACCTGCTGGCCGGTTTTGGAGATGTTTTTGTCAACGAAGCTTTTTCCATGGCTCACCGGAGGGAAGCTTCGACTTTCGGCTTGGCGAGAAAATTGCCGGCTTACGCCGGGCTCTCTTTTATGAAAGAGATCCGGTCTTTTTCAAAAGTTATGAAGGATCCGCAGAAACCGCTGGTCATGCTGATCGGCGGGATCAAGATCGAAGACAAGGTCGGGACGATCCACAGTCTGGCCAAAGAAGCATCCAACATCATTGTCGGCGGAGGAGTGGCGAATACTTTCCTGAAAGCTCACGGCTACGAAGTGGGTAAGTCCAAAACATCAGATATCGCAGTTGCTCGCGAGCTGCTGAGGCACTATAAAGATAAAATTGTTTTGCCTGTTGATATCGTTGTAGCCACGAGTTTGGAAGCAAGGGCCAGAGTGACACCTATTGATAAGGTCAGGCCTGAGGAATCCATTTTTGATATTGGGCCAAAAAGCATACGCAAGTTCGCCGGTATTATCAAAGGGGCGAAAACTTTGGTTTGGAACGGGCCATTTGGCCTGATCGAACAGCCAAGATACGCCAATGGCAGCAAAGCCCTGGCCCTGATTTTTGCCTCAAGATCGAAAGGCCGCGCATTTGGAGTGATCGGAGGCGGCGAGACGGCCCAAGTTGTGGATCAGGCAAAAGTTTCGCAATTCGTGGACCATGTCTCCACTGGCGGCGGGGCTATGCTGGAATTTTTATCAGGCAAGCAACTGCCGGCGATCAAGGCTCTAAATCATGCCTAATACGCCGATAAAAAATATCCTTGCCCGGCAGATCCTTGATTCTAACGGCAATCCCACAGTTGAGGTGACAGTTGAGGCAGGGACTGCAAGAGGGACGTTTGGCGTCCCGTCGGGGCTTTCGACCGGAACGGCTGAAGCACAGGAATTGCGGGATGGCGGGAAGGAATTTGGCGGTCTTGGGGTTTCTAAAGCTGTGGCGAATGTGAATACGATCATTGCCAAAAATATCCGCGGGATGAATGTATTTGACCAGTCTCTACTGGACGCGGCTTTGATCAGCCTTGATGGGACGTCCGGCAAAAAGAAACTCGGCGCCAATGCGATTCTGGGAGTATCGGGGGCTGCGGCGAAAACCGCATCACTGGCTAAAAAAATTCCTGTTTATAAATATGTCGCCCTTTTGCATAAAAAAAAACAATTGAAAATACCCAAACCGATGTTCAATGTCATCAATGGCGGCAAGCACGGCGATACCAATATAGATATTCAGGAATTCATGCTTATGCCGCGATTCGATTCAATGTCTGAAAATGTCCGTGTTGCCGCTGAGATCTTCCATTCTTTAAAAAAAGTTTTAAAAGGCCGCCGCTTGAACGCAAATTTAGGCGATGAAGGGGGTTTTTCACCTATGGTTGAATCGAACAGGCAGGCTTTGGATTTTATCATGACCGCCGCCAAAGAAGCGGGATTTGCGCTTGGCCGCGATTTGTCGCTGGCACTGGACGTGGCCGGCTCCTCGTTGTATAAAGAATTTGACAAGCAATATGTTTTGAACGCCGATCATGCATCGTTAAGCGCGGAGCGGTTTGTGTCGCTTCTGAAGGAATGGGCGGATAAGTATTCGATCGTTTCGATAGAAGACGGGCTGGCGGAAGATGATTGGGAAGGCTGGCAGATGATGCAAAAGCGCCTGGGAGAAGGAAGTCTGCTTGCGGGTGATGATCTGTTCGCCGGGGACATTGAGCGTTTGCATAAAGGGATCGAACAGAATGTGGGAAATGCGATCGTCATAAAACCTAATCAATCAGGCACAATTACGGAAACGCTCGCCGTTGTGGCCTTGGCTCAAAAGAACAAATACAAGGTTATTGCGTCGCACCGAAGCGGTGAAACTACAGATGATTTTATTGCGGATTTTTCAGTAGGGATCGGGGCTGATTACATTAAGGCCGGTTCTGTCGCCCGGGGCGAAAGGGTTGTGAAATATAACAGACTGATGCAGATAGAAGAGGAACTGAAATAAATGGCAATCAAAACTTATAAAAAATTACTTCTGGTCGTTCTTGACGGATTCGGCATCGCCTCAGCATCGCACGGCAATCCGATCACGCTGGCGGAACCCGCGACTATCGATCAGCTGATAGAAAATTATCCCGCAACAACTTTGCAGGCCTCGGGCCCTTCGGTGGGGCTTCCGTGGGGAGAGATGGGCAATTCGGAAGTCGGGCACTTGAATCTGGGAGCCGGCAGAATTGTCGGCCAGGACCTGTCGCGCATAACTTTGTCGATCAAAGACCGGAGTTTTTTTAAAAACCCTGTTTTTTTGGAAAGTATTGAACATGTAAAAAGGAATAATTCCGCGCTTCACCTGGTCGGACTGATCAGTCCCGGCGGAGTGCACAGTTATGACGAGCATCTCTATGCGCTCCTGGGCCTGGTCGCCGAACACGGCTTGGAAAAAGTATTTATTCACATGTTTCTGGACGGACGCGATACTCCGCCGCAGATCGCATTAGAAAGCCTGGATAAGCTTTCGAAAAAAATTAAAAATTTCAATGTGGGGAAGATCGCCACGGTCACGGGCAGATTTTATGCCATGGACCGCGCTGAACACTGGGTTTTAACCGAACAAACTTACCGGGCCATGGTCTTTGGAGAGGGCAAACAGGCGGGGAGCGCCCAAGCCGCCATTGAAGACAGCTATGAACAGCATATTTTTGATGAAATGGTGCCGCCGACGGTAATATTGCAGGATGACGGCAAGGTTGTGACCATCAATGACAATGATGCGGTCATCCACTTCAATTTCCGGCCCGACCGCGCGCTTCAGCTTGTGCGCGCCATGGTCGAACCGAATTTCAATAAATTCGTCCAGCCTCCCAAACAGTTCAAGAATTTATTTGTTGTGACAATGACCCAGTTTGCCAATGACCTGCCGGTGAAGATCGCTTTTCCTCCCCAGGAGGTCACAATGGGCATGACGGAAGTGATCAGTAAAAAAGGATTGCGGCAATTTCACATCGCAGAATCGGAGAAATACGCGCACATCTCGGTATTTTTCAACGGCGGCGTCATCAATCCTTTTCCCGGCGAGGACCGGGAGATCATCGCTTCTCCCGTATCCAATTATCAAAATTACGTGGACGTGCCGGAAATGTCGGCCTATAAGATCACGGAAGTGCTTTTGGGGAAACTGAAGGAAAGCTATACTTTTTTTCTGGTTAATTTCGCCAATCCTGACATGGTCGGGCACACCGGCGACATGAGCGCTTGCATCAAAGCCGTCAAAGTCATCGACGAATGCATTAAAAGAATTTCCGAGGAGTGCCTCGCGGAAGATATTTGCCTGCTGATCAGCGCTGACCACGGCAATATCGAAGAGCTTTTGGATATCAGGTCCGGCGGGATCAATAAAGAACATTCGACCAATCCTGTGCCGTTTATACTTGTCGCATCCCAGTTCAAGCGCCTGCATCCGAAAGAAGCAGGGCTTACATCCCTGGCAGGGGTGGTTCCGGTCGGAGTGCTGTCCGATGTGGCTCCGACTATGCTAGAATTATTGGGGATCCAGAGTCCTCCGGAAATGACCGGGATCAGCCTTTTACCGCAGATGATTAAACAAACGGAGATGTAATATGAACCAGAAAATATTAGTTGCCGATGACGATCTTGCGCAGCGCGATTTATACGTAGATCTGTTCAAAGAAGGCGGATATCAAGTCACCACAGCCGATGACGGCCAGGACGCCTGGGAAAAAATCCAGCAAAACAAGCCCGACCTGGTGTTTACGGGAATTCTGATGCCGCATATGTCCGGCTTTGAACTCATCGAAAAACTGCGCAGCAATAAATCCACGGAAACCACCCCGGTGATAATTTTTTCGCACTTGGGGAGGCCAGAAGACCGCGCAAAGGCCGGCAAGCTGCCATTTGTGGAGTTTATGGTCAAAGGATTTGACCGTCCCATAAACATTGTCAGAAAAGCCGAAGAGATGCTGACTTATCAGCCGCCGCAGACCCCGGTTGATCCGGATGAGGATAAGCGGCAGGGTTTTTCTGTCCTCTAAAAAAAATCAAATCGCCTTCAAGGCGATTTTTTGATATGATGCTCAAATAACAGCTATATGAAAAAACAATGGGTTGTTAGATCTCTTGAAACAAAAACCTTACCTGAGTTGCCGGAGTATCCGAATTTGATTCTCAAGCTTTTCGCTTTGCGCGATATTTCATCGTCTGATGCGATCAGGGATTTTTTGGATCCGGATTTCGGAAAACTTCACGATCCGTTCAAATTTAAGGACATGCAGAAAGCTTTTGAGCGAATTTGGTCCGCTATCGAAGCCAAACAAAAGATCACGATCTATGCCGATTATGATGCTGATGCCATTACCGCGGCAGCCACTCTGTATTTGGCTCTGGAAAAACTTGGAGCTAATGCCACAGCCTATATTCCGGACCGGTTCACGGAAGGGTATGGGATGAACGAGAACGCTGTCAGACAGATCGCGGAGCAAGGCGGGCAATTGATCATTACGGTAGATTGCGGGATCAATGCCGTGGTGGAAGCTCAGTTATGCCGCGACTTGGGCGTGGATCTGATCATCACTGACCACCATGAAATAACCGGCGACTTGCCTGCTGCCTTGGCCATTATCAATCCGAAAAATCCGGCGGATGAATACCCTTTTCCATATTTGACCGGGGTGGGCGTTGCATTTAAACTGGTTCAGGCGTTATTCAGCCGAATAAACTCAGGCTGGGAGAAATGGCTTTTGGACATGGTGGCTTTGGGCACAGTCGCGGACTGCCAAAGTTTAACGGGAGAGAACCGCATTTTGGTGAGTTTCGGCCTGAAGGTTTTGGAGAAAACCCGCTGGCCGGGCATGCATGCCCTGTTGGTTTCAGCGCAACTGCGGTCAGACAAATACGATGCGTTCACTTTAGGGTTCATTCTCGCGCCCCGCATTAATGCGGCCGGCCGGATCAAGCACGCGGACATTGCATTTAAGCTTTTGGTTTCAAAAGATTTAAATGAAGCTGAAATATTGGCCAATGAATTAAATGAGCTGAACCGGCATCGGCAGGTGCTGACGGAACAAATCACCAGCGAAGCGCGTTCACAGCTGGAGCTGATCGCGGATAAAAAAGTTCTCCTGGCTGCAGGGGATGATTGGCCGAAAGGCGTTGTGGGTCTGGTGGCCGGCAGGCTTTCTGAAGAATACAACCGGCCGGTGCTGGCGCTGAGCGTCTTGGAAGGAGTGGCCGTCGGTTCAGCCAGGTCGGTCCCAAATTTTGACATCGTAGCGGCGCTGAATTTTGCCAAGGACCTGCTGCAGAAATACGGCGGGCACACCCAAGCCGCGGGGTTTACGCTGGCTTCGGAGAATATTCCGGGCTTCCACCAAAAACTTTTGGAATACGCCGAAGAGTCGAATCTGGCTCTGAGCGACCCGGTGGTGGAAATTGACGCGGAAGTAAACCCCGAGGATATTACTTGGGATAATCTGAAATATTTGGAATTGTTCGGACCATTCGGCACAGGAAACCTGAAGCCGAAGTTAGTGGGACGCGGGTTCGAAATATTGGAATATAAAACTGTAGGCAATGCTAATCAGCATCTAAAAATGCGCTTGAGATTCGGCGGGCATGTGCTGGAAGCCATCGCATTTGGCCAGGGTTTTTTGGTCGGCACTATCGTGCCCGGTAAAAAAATTGATTCCGTGTTTGAACTTTCAAGCAATGAATGGAACGGCCGAAAAGATATGCAATTAAAGATTTTGGATATAAAGATCAATGAGTAAACTTATTTTGTACACCGACGGGGGCGCCAGAGGCAATCCGGGGCCGGCTGCCATTGGAATTGCAATTTTTGATCAGTCAGGGAAGGAACTGAAACGGCTGGGGCAAATGATAGGAGAGACTACAAATAATCAGGCGGAATACAAAGCTTTGATCGCAGGCCTTGAAGCGGCGGAGAAACTTAACGCTACTGAGGTTGTTTGCCATCTGGATTCAGAGCTTGTGGTCAAGCAAATGCAGGGAAAATATAAAGTCCGCGAGCCCGGGCTGCAGGACCTGGCGCCCCAGGTTTTTCGCCTGCTAGGTAAATTTAAACACGTGCAGTTCGTGCACGTGCCGCGGGAAAAAAATCAATTGGCCGACGAGCTGGTCAATGAAGCTCTGGATAAAGCCGGTTTCTAGCTATTGAATGCCGTATTTGCTGATCTGTGTGCTGTTGAATATGTAAAGCGTCCTGCTGTCAGATGAAACCGTAAATGATGACTGATCGTCAGGCAGGCCGGCTATGGTATAAATGTTCCGATGATCGCGGCCGTCAAGTTCCACGGCTTTGACCTGTTTCTCGTTTTCAAAAAAAACGTACCCGTCGGTCCAATTCAGGACCGGATCTTTTATCTGACCGGCGCTGCGAAGGATGAGGTCGGTTTTTTGATCGGCCGGGTTGTAGGTCAGGATCTCGTTATTATTGGAGAAAGTCAGCAATTTTGCATCCGCGTTCCAGAAAGCTTCCGCCGCATTGTCATAGATCTTTTCGAAGCTGTCATTTAAAACGAACAGGCTGGAGTTTAGAATAGCGTAAATCTGGTTGCCGGCCGGGATGATCTGTCCGCTTGTTGCGATCGGGGCTGTAGTGCTGATCGTTGCAGTTTGGTTTGTCGAGTAATTGAATCTTTTCAAGAAATTCCCTGTCAAATACCAGATATTGTCATTTTCCAAAGTAAATGTGAGAACGTTTTTTTCCAAAAGCAGCGGGGCCGTGTTATCCAGTACGTACAAATCCGGACCGATCAAAGCGCTAGTGTGCGCGCCATCGGTTTCGATCCGGGTAATTTGAGAGATCTGATCGTCGGTCAGGCCCCAGTCCGCGCGTTTTTCTATGGCTTGAAAAACAGCTTTGCTGTTTTGCCAAATTAACGGGACTTGAGGCAGAGCAGGCAGTTTGATCCCGCTGATACTTCCCGGGTTCGTCAAATCGCCGTTGTTCGTATTAATGACGTTGACTTGCTCTCCGTTTAAAAAAACAATTTCATCCCTGGTGTTTGAGAGGCTGGTTGAGCCGGCAGTCCACGACTGCGCCAGTTGCGGTTTTTTGAGAAACAGACTGATAAAATCGCGGTCCAAATTGATGGTGGTCACATATTGTTCCTTGACGCTTAACCGTTTGGTCCAGGACTGGTAGCCGTCTTTTTCTATCCTGACGTCATAATCGCCCGGGAGCAGAAACCGGATATTGCTCGGAGTTTGGCCCGCTTGTTTGATGTCGTTAAGAAAAACGTCCGCATTTGACGGATCGGTTTTGATGACCATGGCTCCGGTCTTGGTGATCTTGTGATTCTGCCAGTCAATTTTAAAACCGCGCGCATAGAGCACGAGGGCAGGGGTGATTATCAGAAAAAGTATTATTCCAAAGATAACCAAAGTAAATCGGTTTCGCAGGGTCATAACTAAGGTATTTTAGCAATTTTGCCGGCTTTTGTCCTCCGCGGTCAGGGGTTTTATTTTTGCTCCAAAATTGCTAGAATATCTAGGCTATTTATGGATATAAAAGAAAACTATTCGCTGGCGCCGTTAACGACATTCCGCATTGGCGGGCTGGCCCGATATTTTATTTCGGTCCGCAATTTAGAGGAACTGAAAGAGGCGCTGAGGATGGCCAAACGGAACAAGCTTGGCATTTTTATTTTGGGCGGCGGCAGCAACCTGCTCATTTCAGATAAAGGATTCCAAGGGCTGGTGATCGCGATGAACATAAAAGGCATTGAAGTGAAAGAAGCGGGAGAAACCGCGGAGTTGCGCGCGGGCAGTTCGGAAATCTGGGACGAAGTGGTCATGCTGGCCATATCAAGGAATTTATGGGGCATTGAAAACCTTTCCAATATCCCGGGTTTTGTCGGGGCCATTCCGGTTCAGAATGTTGGTGCATACGGCCAGGAAGCCTCGCAAGTGGTGGAGAATGTCGAAGCGCTTGACCTTGCCAGTCTGGAATTGAAAAATTTCAGCAACCAGGATTGCGCTTTCGCTTACCGCCAAAGCCGATTTAACACTGTTTGGAAAAATAAATACGCGATCTTGTCCGTGACATTCAAGCTTTCCAAACAGCCAAAACCAAATCTTGATTACGCTGACGTCAAAAAATATTTTGAAAATACTCCCGATCCCGGGCAACCGCAGATCCGACAGGCCATCATTGAGATCCGTAAAAGTAAGTTTCCGGACCTTGCGGCAGTCGGCACGGCCGGTTCATTTTTTAAAAACATTATTTTAAACAAAGAGCAATTTGATACCACGCTGGAACGCATCAAGGAGAATTTCGGCAGCGAAACAGCAGATAAATTGATCACGGCAGTGAACAAATTTCCCCAGGCAGATGGGATCAAAGTCCCGGCAGCGTTTCTGATAGACATTTGCGGACTGAAAGGCCGCAGCGCAGGCGATGCCAGGTTGTGGGAACGCCAGCCATTGGTTATAGTTAACCTGGGCCAAGCTAAAGCCGCGGATGTGATGAAATTGTTTGAACTGGTCAAAGCAGAAGTTTTGGCGAAAACCGGAATAGAATTAGCACCTGAACCGGAGTTCATCGGATTTTAAAATATGTCCAAGTTTATTATCAACGGCGGAAAAAAGTTGAAGGGGGAAATGCGCGTTTCAGGATCTAAAAACGCTTTGTTTCCGTTGTTTGCCGCAAGCTTGCTGACAATTGAGCCCTGCAGGTTTACCAATGTGCCTGAAATCAAGGATAAGCAGGTTATGGTTGATCTCATCACAGACTTGGGAGTTGAGGTGCAGGTTTCTGATCATGCTTTATCGGTCAATGCTGCAAATTTAAACAAATCTGAATTAAATCCCGAATTGACCGGCAAACTGCGCGGTTCAATTGTTCTGTTGGGCGCGCTTCTGGGCCGCACAAAAAAAGCTAAAATGAGCTTTCCCGGAGGCGACCTGATCGGCAAACGGCCGATCGATGCCCACGTGGCGTCATTTGAAGCTTTGGGCGCGAATGTTTCCTCTAATGGAGAAATTGAAATTTCAGCCGCAAAGCTTAAAGGCGCGAAAATTGTATTGCCTGAGTCTTCCGTCACTGCCACTGAAAATGCTATTCTGGCAAGTGTTTTGGCACAAGGCCAAACGACCATCAAGCTTGCGGCTATGGAGCCGCACGTACAGCAGCTGTGCGAATTTTTAAATAAAATGGGAGCCAAAATTTCCGGCATCGGCACTACGACAATTATTATTGATGGTGTAAAAAATTTGCACGGTGCAGAAATTGAATTGATCCCCGATTCCAATGAAGCGGCAAGTTTTATTGCCTTAGGGGCTGCCACCAAGGCTGATTTGAAAGTAACAGGGTTAAACCCGGAGTATCTAGATGATTTTTTGATGCAGCTTGCAAAAATGAAAGTTAATTTTGATGCTGGATCCGATTTCGTGCACGTTTCGCCGCCCAAGCAGGATTATGCCGCATCAAAGATCCAATGCGGGCTTTACCCGAAACTAGCCTCAGATGATGTGCCGGCTCTGGCCGTGCTGGCGACGCAGGCAACAGGCGAATCTTTGGTTTACGAATGGCTTTATGAAAATCGGCTCGGGTACATTGACCAGTTGAAGAAAATGGGGGCCCAGGCCGAGATCCTGGATCCGCATCGCGTAAAAATTACTGGCCCGACCCCTTTACATAATGCTAAGATAACTAGCTACGACCTGCGCATGGGCATCACTCTGGTCATCGCAGCACTTGTTGCAAATGGAGAATCAGAAATAGACGGCGTTGAGCATATTGACCGCGGATATGAGAAATTAGAAGAAAGACTAGGCGCGATCGGCGCAGACATTAAAAGGACAGACTAATCATGTTTTTACAAAAGATAGGGATTGACCTGGGCACGGCCAACACTTTGGTTTTCGTGCCGAAGAAAGGCATAGTTTTCAACGAGCCGACAGTGGTCGCGATATCAATAATCGACAACCGGATCCTGGCTGTGGGTGCGGAAGCGAAAGAAATGCTGGGCCGGACCCCGGATACGATCGTGGCTCACCGGCCGATGAAGGACGGAGTGATCGCTGATTACCGCGTGACCGAGGCCATGCTTCGGTATTTTATCAATAAAACCACTGGCAATATCCGGTTTTTCCGGCCTGAGGTCATGATCTCGGTGCCTGGCGGGATCACTTCCACGGAGAGGCGGGCGGTGATAGATGCGGCGCAAGCAGCGGGAGCCAAAGCCGCGTACGTGATCAAAGAAACTGTCGCCGCGGCCATCGGGGCGGGAATTGATATTGCCGCGGCTGCGGGCAACATGGTCATTGATATGGGCGGCGGCACCACTGACGTGGCGATCCTGTCCTTGGGTGGGATCGTGACGCAAACTTCGGTGCGGGTGGCGGGCAATAAGATGGACCAGGCCATTGCGGATTACATAAAGAAAAAACACGGTTTGGCAGTGGGAGACAGGACAGCTGAAGAAATCAAGATCAAGATCGGCTCAGCTTTGCCGGTAGAAAAAGAGACCGTCATTGAGATCCGCGGGCGCGATATGGTCCAGGGCCTGCCCAAAACCATCCAAGTTTCAACCAATGAAGTGGTAGAAGCGATCCAGGAAGAACTGCGCGAGATCATCAAAGCCATCCGGTCAGTGCTGCAGGAAACGCCGCCGGAACTGGCTGCGGATATTATTGACAAAGGCATGATCCTAACCGGCGGCACGGCTTTGCTGAAAAATATAGACAAGCTTATCGGCCAGGCGACCGGCGTGCCGGCGTATGTGGCTGAAGACGCCATATTGTGCGTGGTCAAAGGCACAGGTATTGCGCTGGACAATTTGGAAAGCTATAAAAAGAGCATTTTGGCCAGTAAATAACATGAAGAAGTTTGCCGCAATCTTTATTTTGCTATTTATGCCGCTTCTGGTTCAGGCGCAGCTTTCGGGCAGCGCTGAATCAGCTACGAACATTGATGTTCATATCAAAGTCAATACTGACAGCACCATCAACGTAAAGGAAACCATCCGCTATGATTTTGGCAATGTGGCGCACCACGGCATATATCGGGATATTCCGGTAAAGTATAATACCGGCTTGTCCGCGTTTAATTTAAGATTGTCCAATATAAAAGTATCTGATGACCAAGGCGTTCCCCAGCCGTTTTCAGTTTCCGGCATCGGCGACAATATGGAAATTAAGATCGGGGATCCTAATGTCACAATAGCCGGAGCGCATACTTATATTATTACTTATGACGTAAAACGGGCCATAAATTTCTTTTCCGATCACGACGAACTGTACTGGAATACGCTGGGCACAGACTGGAAAGTGCCGATCGGCCAAACATCGGCAACTGTGGAATTGCCGTCCGGGATCAAAGAGCAGGATATACAGGCCACTTGTTTTATCGGCGCTATGGGCAGCAGTACTCTTTGCAATTCTGAAAAAGCCGGAGAAATTATCAATTTTACATACACGCAACCTTTGCAGCCGGGCCAAGGCATGACGATCGTGGTCGGCTGGCCCAAAGGAATAGTCACTCCTCCCGGGACACTTTCGAAAATAAAAGATTTTTTGACTGACAATTGGGGTTTTGTAATTCCGCTTTTGGCATTCATCTTTTTGCTTTACTATTGGAACAAAAAAGGCAGGGACCCCAAAGACCGGGAGGTTATAATTGCCGAATACGGACCGCCTGACAACCTCAGTCCAATCGAGGTCGGGGCAATCATTGACGGAAAAGTTGATAACCGTGATTTAACGGCGGAAATTATCCAGCTGGCGGTCCAAGGTTATTTAAAGATCACCCGCATCGAGGAACACTCCTTTGCAGCATCTCTTTTTGCCTCTTATGATTACCAATTGGATCTGCTCAAACCTTTCGATGATCTGGAAAATAGTTTTGACCAACAACTTTTGACCGGATTATTTGACGGCAAACAGAGCGTCAAGACATCCGATCTGAAAGGCAGCTTTTCTTCCAAAGCCAGTCAAATAATGATGGATGTTTATAAAAACACCGTGAACAAAGGCTATTTTAGCAGCAACCCGACTGTCATCAAAAGCCTTTTTATCTCGGTGGGCCTGGCAGTGATCGTCTTTTCGATTGTTAGCGCGCCTTACCTGGGCAACGTGGGCTTGCCGCCGAATTTTGCCTCGGTTTTCAGTCTGATCCTGACAGGGTTGTTAATAATTGCTTTCGGATACATAATGCCGCGGCGGACGGAAAAAGGAGTTTTGGTCCGGGATCAAATTAAAGGCTTGCAAGAATATCTGTCGGTTGCCGAGGCGGACCGGATCAGATTCCATAATGCCCCGGAAAAAACGCCTGCAGTTTTTGAAAAACTGCTGCCGTATGCGATAGTGTTAAAAGTTGAAAAAGAATGGGCTGCGCAATTTGAGAATATCTATAAACAGCCGCCAACCTGGTATGGCGGAGTTTGGGGGCCGCAATTTTCCGCCATTGCATTTACCCATGATCTGGGGAATTTTGGCAGCGTTTCGGCGGCAAGCTTTAGTACTGCCGCCTCCGGAGGCAGCGGGTTTAGCGGGGGCGGTGTTGGAGGCGGCGGAGGCGGAGGCGGAGGAGGCGGCTGGTAGAGACTGTGCCACCTGTTGACAAAATACTCAACTGGAACTACATTTGTAGCTACCAGTTGTTTTAAGTTTGAGTTTGAGTGAGAGGCCGGCAGTTTCGGCCTCGCGAGGAGAAGGCAGAGGTTGTGTTGATCGCCAGCCAGGCGTCGCCATGCGCCGGCTGTGAAAGAAGATCGCGCATTTGGCCTGCGGCCTTGGGTATCCTAAGCGCGCGCACTATGCCAACTCCTCGTTCTTGCCGTTCCATACCCCCAGCGAATGTCTGCCTTGGAGCGGCCCGGCAAAGCAGAAGGATTGAGATTCAATCGCTTTAAGGGAAGCGGTCACTCAATTCTCTGCTGTTGCTGGAATTATCCGGAGGAATCATTTCCCAGCAGTCGGTCCTTTGCCGCTGCCCCGCAAATCGCCTGATTTGCGGTTTTTTTAACCACAAAATATCCAAAGGTTAAACACAGTTTATGCACAACTCGGAAAAAATTTTGAGTATTCCTTAGATTTTTTGAATATTTTATTTTTTCTTGACGGCATAAACTCAGGTTTCTATAATAGTTTCACCATGGAATTCGGAAGGAGTAATCTTTTCGAATCAGGACGGCACTAAAAAAGCTGTTCGAAGGATCAGGCACTGTTGAATCCGAATTGGTACGCTGGCGCAAGAAACGGCGCCGGTTAAGAACAAGCAAGGGCAACCTCTTGGACCAGTTCCCAGGCTAGTGGAGTCCGTAAGGGCAAAGTTAGCGGAAGCAGCAGCACACCGGTTCATTAAAAATCACCGTAAGGTGGTTTTTAAATATCTGTATTCTTCGAGCGCAGCGAGGAGTCTAACGAACAATAACAGTTTCTCCCAAAGCTACCCACATGTTGTCCACGCAGTGATCGAAAACACAAGCAATTATATAGTTTTTTTAATTTTTTGACTCAATAATTAGGTTAACTTAAGATACTTGAGGTTAAGCCTATCTCTGCGCGAGAAACAATTTGTACAAAATAAAAATCAGTGGACTGTAATCGAAACTTCGCGATATCGTTCGCAGGATCGATTAAAAAGGTCTACTGATTTTTTATTTGGCTTAAATTATCAAAAATGTTATAATTTACTGGCTTTATGGACATAGATTGGCAAATTGCCGGACACAAAAGACAAATTGAGTTTCTTGAGAATGCTGTGAAAAAAGGCAGGCTGGCGCATGCCTACACTTTTGCCGGGCCGGATTCTGTCGGCAAAAAAACTATTGCGCTGAAGTTGGCGTATGCTTTGCTGGAAGGTGAGAGAGAATTTCACCCGGACCTTTTGGAGATCAACGGCGAGGCGGGTATCAAAATTGAACAGATCCGCGAACTGGTTTATAAACTTTCTCTCAAGCCTTATCAGGCCAAATACAAAATCGCGGTCATAGACCAGGCGGAAAATCTGAACACGGAAGCGGCGAATGCTTTGCTTAAAACCTTGGAGGAAGCAAAGCATAACACGATAATTATTCTGGTTACCGCCAATCCAAATCGTTTGCCCAAAACTATAATTTCCCGCACGCAGAAAATTAATTTTGGCCTGGTCGCCGGTATTGAATTTGCAAAGTTCGGAGGCAAGCCGGGGCTGGCGCTAAGAATCGCGAATGACAAGGATTTTTTGGAAACCTTGGAAACCAGCGAAAGTTACTATCAAACTTTTATGGCTTCTGATCTGCCCGACAAGCTCATCGCGGCATACGAAATAGCAGACTTGGAAACGGTCCAGATCAAAGCCTTGCTGGAGGTTTGGATAGTAAAGTTGCAGGCTCTTCTGCAAACCAATGCCGAAAAGCAATTGGCGAATAAAATCTCACAGGTGGCTGATGCGCGGCGGTTTTTGGATCAGAATGCGAATGCCAAACTTTTGCTGACCAATTTAATGCTCAGTTCATGAAGAAAATAATTATTTTGCTTTTAGGCTTATCTTTGACTGCGGCCAGCTGCGATCTCGGCGGTCTTATTGATCTGGGCGGCGGAGGAGTGCGCGGCGTTTTGAAATCTGAAGACAACGGCGAAACTTTCAAGCCTGCGGAAAAGCTGGCGAACAAAGGGGACATCAGCACCGTTACCGCCAACTCATTGGCTTTTGACCCGAGCACTCCTGATACGCTATATATGGCGGCTTCCGGAGGAATATATAAATCCACTGACGGGGCGAAAACCTGGCGTTATATTTTGTCCAACATATCAGTTGCGGACATCGGGATCGACCTGTATCAGCCGAATGTCATTTATGCTGCCGGCATCGTGGGCCAAAACGGCAAGATCATCAAAAGCCTGGATGGCGGCACTTCCTGGGTGGATGTTTATACCGAACCGTCAAAAAATAACACAGTGTCGGCTGTCGCAGTATCGCCGGGCAATTCGTCTATTGTACTGGCCGGCCTTGCCACAGGCGAGATCATCCGCTCGTTTGACGGAGGACACACCTGGCAATCAAGCAAAGATCTTGCCGATCGGATCATCCGCATAAAATTCGGGCCTTCCGGGTCCGCATATGCTTTGACGGTGCATAAGGGAATTTTCAGAAGCTCTGATTTGGGAGTTGGCTGGGACCTGATCTCAGGTTCACTTTCCGGCAGCTCTTTCAGCAGCGCCAACCAAGCGCCCACTTCAGTCACGGTTTTCTACGATCTGGCTCTGGATCGCAGGCAGACCGGGGTGTTATATTTAGGGACAGAGCAGGGGCTGTTCCGGAGCGTAGATGACGGGAATTCCTGGGCTTTCTTAAGCTTCCCCGTCAAAAACGCTTCGCTTCGCGCATCAGCCGTGGCAGTGGACCCGAATAATTCCAACAGCCTGTTTGCCGCAGTATCTTCAACGATCTTCAAAAGCAGCAACGGCGGGGTGACCTGGGAAACTAAGATCTTGCCCACCGCCGCAGGAGTCAGGTCTATTTTGATCAATCCCCAAACGAACAATGTAATTTATCTGGGCCTTGGCCCGGGCCAGTGACGGAATATTATGAATCTGGATATTCTAGATAAAAAAACCGGTGAATTTGCAAATATCGTCGAGCATATGAAGCATGAGCTAGCTTCACTTCGCACAGGCAGAGCTTCCGCGGCATTGGTGGAAAATTTAATCGTGGAATTCTACGGCACGCCCACACCGCTGATGCACATGGCTCAGATCACGGTGCCTGAGCCTAGGAGCATTGCCATCCAGCCGTATGACAAAAACGCGCTCAAGGATGTGGAGAAGGCGGTCCAGGTTTCCAATCTTGGGATCAATCCCGTCAATGACGGCACATATATTCGGCTCACTATCCCCCAGATGACAGAAGAGCGCAGAAAAGATCTGGTCAAGGTCGTGGGACAAATGAGCGAGAAGGCGCGGGTCTCGGTGCGCAACATCCGCGAAGACGCCTGGAAGGAGATCCAGAAAATGGAAAAAGACGGCAAGATCTCGGAAGACGATAAAATTGCCGCCAAAGAAGAGCTGCAGGAGGTCGTGGATAAATATAACGAAGAGATAAAAAAATTGGCGGATGTGAAAGAGAAGGAAGTTTTGACGATATGATGATCTTGCTTGCAATTGTTGTTTTTATAATAATCCTCGGAATACTCGTATTCGTACACGAACTGGGGCATTTTATCATGGCCAAGCGCGCCGGCATGCGGGTGGAGGAATTCGGCTTCGGGTTCCCGCCGCGGATATTTGGTATCCAAAAAGGCGAAACACTCTACTCTATAAACTGGATCCCTTTGGGGGGATTTGTAAAGATCGTCGGCGAAGACGGCTCGGATTCGCCGGACCCCGAAAGCTTCGGCAATAAATCATTTTGGCAGAGATTTTTTGTATTGCTGGCCGGGGTTACGATGAACGTGATATTGGCCTGGGTTCTGATCTCTATCGGCATGGGTCTCGGCCTGCCTACGGTCTTGGACGAAGGCGACCAACTGCCGGCGTCAGCGCATATAAAAAATCAGACGATCGGGATCCTGGAAGTTGAGGCGAAGACGCCGGCAGCAGATGCAGGTCTTAAGCCGGGTGATTCTATCACTAAGATCAACGGTCAGCCGGTGGGTTCAATTCAGGACACGCAAACCGCAACGCTTGCCGATGCCGGCAAACCGACGATTTTTACCATAAAACGCGGCTCGGAAATTTTTGATAAAACTATAACTCCCAGAGTAAATCCCCCCTCAGGAGAAGGATCTTTGGGAGTGGCTCTGGGCAGCGTTGCTTATGTTTCGTATCCGTGGTATCAGGCTCCCTATAGAGGAGGCATAGCGGTAATTAATCTGATCATCCTGACAGTTACTACTTTCGCATCTCTGATCGGGCAATTCTTTCAAGGCCATAACGTGGGTGCGCAGCTTTCGGGTCCGGTGGGGATCGCCGTGCTGACCAAGGATGTCACTGCACTTGGGTTTATTTATCTTTTGCAATTTACGGCCGTGCTCTCGGTAAATCTGGCGATCATTAATGCCGTGCCGTTCCCGGCGCTCGACGGCGGGCGGGTATTGTTTTTGATCATAGAAAAGATCCGCGGCAAGAAAATGCCGATCCGGGCTGAGATCTGGGCGAACACCATCGGATTTATGCTCCTGCTATTGCTTATGGTCGTTGTGACAGTGCATGACGTGGGACATTACAGCACGCAATTCAAAAATTTGTTCCATAGGATATTTTAATAACGCCCCCGGCACTTCGTGCCACCCCTCTTAAAATAAGAGGAGGTGAGTTAGCCTAAGAGTTAGCGGGGGAGTTACTTTTTTAAAAAAAAACGCGGGGACGAAGATGTTGAGTCTTCCGCCTCTCGCGTGTATGTTAATCACTCTTCTGTGATTTTTCCAGAATGTCCGCAGCCAAAGCCTCAACAGCCTTGCTTGCTTCAGCGCGCCTGGCCTTGGCTTCTTCGCCCAGCTTTTTTGCGATAGCGTCCGTAAGCGCTTGAATCAGCACTTCCGGCCGGTCTACAGGATCAAGCTTATGAGCTTCCACTATTCCTGCGATGATCGCTTTGAGCTCTTTTCGGGTCATGACTTCCTCCTTTACCAATCCGGTTCCGGATACCTGCTGGTACCTCGCCGGGTTTTCGGGTTCCATTCAAGGCAATGCTTTAGTTGGGCTCCCAGCAATTCAACAGCCACGATCAGGAACATTTTCCGTTTCTTTTCAAGGTGCCAGCCGTTCATGGTCGACACGGAAAAAACGAGAAACTTACCGGTCTTTGCAGATCCTTGCACTTCCTTGTAGCGAAAAGTTATTGCCCGACCGGTCTTCAGAGCGTCGCAGATGGTCTTCCATGTCGGGCCGCTGGTGAATAAGTATATCTGTTTGTTCATCGGTATCGTCCTCCTGCAAATACTTCGTCCAAGAATAAGGGATTTATGATAGTTTGTCAATAAAAAAAACGCGCGGAGGGAAGATTTTGAGTCTTCCACTCCTCGCGTTGTCGAGAATATTTCGATGGCCGAGCCTTACTGTGGGTCCCTGCTCAGGCCATTAGACTTGAGCCAAGCTTTGAGATCGTCGAACAGACGCTGGGAATCGGCTCCGAGCACTATCTCTTCATCGAGGTTGATCGCGAGCATAGGGGGGATCTTTTGCTCCTGAGCGATCGCGGCGCCGATCTGAGTGTAGCGTTTCTCGAACTCTTCTCTGAATGCTTGATTGCCGTCGAACAGGTCGAGCGACTGTTTGATTATTCCGCCGAGATCAAGAACTTCTCCGAGTGTGCTCATTTGTAACCTCTTCAATTCCTCGCGGTTGTCAGCTTGCAACGCGCTTGTAAATGAACATCGGCATCCACTCTATGATGCGTTCTCTCCTTCTCCATTCTTTCTCGGAGCGAACCCGCGGCTGAGTTGAATCAGCACAGTACCATTCGTGTTCGGGATAGCGCTCGACATACTCACACACTCGGACGGTAATCCGTACGCCGGCCTCCCGGATGGCATACTCCAGGTCCCGCTTGCAGCGCCAGAGGTGTGGCTTGGCGCAAGCCAGCCAGAGTTCGCCGATGCCGAGGCGGATCGCCCAGGCAACAGCGCCTCTGACGATCCGGAGAGTAGGCGGGGGGTTGCCGGGTTCTTCCGGAGTGTATTCGACTTCGATACCGTCGTCGATTCGCACATCACGTTGAGTGTACACCGGCGCCTCTAGTTGCAGTGCTTTCCTTCCTGCCATCCAAGCAATCCGCTCGTTGGAACGAATGCTGTCAGGCACTCCAAAGGCCTGCGCGACGACGCCTTTTCGTGTCATCGATCCTCCTCTTGAAAATCGTACGTTTTTGTTGTTTGAAGAAAAAAGTGCTCGTGTCAGAATGTGACACAACAAGCAATTATACGCCTTTTGGCCTGTTTTGTCAAGAGAATGATAAAAATGCTATAATTGGCCTATGATAAAAGCTTTTGAGAAAAAAGGGCTGACGAAAAAATCAGAAAATATTTCGGAATGGTACCATGATGTGATTCTGCGCGCGGAACTGGCCGAATACTCGGATGTGAAAGGCTGCATGATCATCAGGCCGCACGGCTATGCGGTCTGGGAAAATTCAGTGGCAGTTCTGGATGCCTGGTTCAAAGCTGACGGCGTGCAAAACGTTTACTTCCCGATCTTTATTCCGATGAGCCTGTTTGAGAAAGAAAAACAGCATGTGGAGGGTTTCTCGCCGGAGCTGGCTGTGGTGACGATAGCCGGCGGTGAAAAACTGGCAGAGCCTTTGGCCGTGCGCCCGACTTCGGAAACCGTGATCACCCAGAAATTTGCGGAGTGGATCCAGAGCCACCGCGATCTGCCCATGAAGCTCAATCAATGGTGCAATGTCGTACGGTGGGAAAAACGCACCTATCCGTTCATGCGGACTTCGGAGTTTTTGTGGCAGGAAGGCCACACCGCGCACACTGACCGGGAAGACGCCATGGTCATGACCTTGAAGGCTTTGGAATGGTACAGGAAGTTTTATGAAGAATATTACGGCATCTCGGTTTACGTCGGGCTTAAAAGCCGCGGCGAGACTTTTGCCGGCGCTGTTGAAACTTATGCCATAGAGCTTGTTATGCCGGATGGCAAGGCTTTGCAAGCCGCTACGTCACATTATTTGGGTGAAAATTTCGGTAAAGCATTCAACGTGCAATATTTGGACGATAAAGGCGAAAAGCAGTTCGTGCACCAAACCTCTTGGGGTTTTTCCACCCGCGCGATAGGAGGTTTGATCCTGTCGCACGGCGATGATTCAGGTCTGGTCTTGCCGCCAAAAGTGACGCCAATTCAGGTTGTGATTTTGCCTATCAACAATAAAGACGCAGGAATGCAGGAAAAAATTGCCGAGACAGCCGCAAAAATAAAAGAACAGCTTGTGAAAAAAGGGATCAAGGTCAAAATTGATGATGATGCCAAAGCATCATTGGGCTTTAGAATAAATGAATCCGAATTAAAGGGGATTCCGTTAAGATTGGAGATCGGGGCTAAGGAATTGGAACAAAACGCGGTCCAGTTCGTTAGAAGGGATAACTTTGAAAAAGGCCAGGTTAAATTGGACGGAATTGAAAGATCAGTGGCGGAATTGCTTGAGAAGATCCAGAATGATATGTTTGCCAAGTCGGATGCAAACAAAAAAGCCCTGACTTTTGAGGCCAATGAGATCCATGAGTTCAAAAGAATGCTGGAAGAGAAGAAAGCTTTTATCCGGGTTCCTTGGTGCGAGGATACGGATTGCGAAAAAAGGATAAAAGCCGATACCAAAGCAACGCCAAGAGTTCTGGAGCTTGACCGGATGAACGAAAAAGAAGATTTGAAATGCTTTGCCTGCGGGAAAAAGGCACACCGGCATTGGCTGTTTGCCCAGAGTTATTAATTTAGCCAAAAATTATTTACAATTCGTAAAAAAATCATTACAATTTAGAAAACACAACAACAAAAAACTAAATAAAATCGTTCCAATCAGTAAACTTCCCGTATGGCTATCTTAGATTTCGTGTTCGACAAATTTTCAAGAGACATTGGAATTGATCTTGGCACAGCCAATACCCTTGTATATGTCAAAGGCAAGGGTATTGTTATTAATGAGCCTTCCGTGGTGGCCATCAATCAGAAAACCAAACAGATCCTGGCCATCGGCGATGAGGCCAAGCGCATGGTGGGCCGAACCCCTTCGCACATCGTGGCGCACCGGCCGCTCGTGGATGGCGTGATATCAGACTTTGAGGTCACTGAGCAGATGCTGAGGTATTTTATTGATAAAGTAAATCAGGCGGCATTGGGATTTTTATCCCGGCCGCGCGTGGTCATCGGCATTCCGTCGGGAGTGACGGAAGTGGAAAAGCGCGCGGTGCAGGACGCCACTCTCAATGCCGGCGCCAGAATGGCATTTTTGATAGAGGAGCCGATGGCCGCTGCCATTGGGGCGCGTATGCCGGTCCAGGACCCGCAAGGTTCGTTCATCGTGGATATTGGCGGCGGGACGGCGGAAATTGCCGTGATCTCCCTGGGCGGCATCGTGGTATCCAGGAGCATAAGAGTTGCGGGGGACGAGATGAACGAGAATATCATCCAGTTCGCCCGCGATGAATTCAATTTGCTTGTCGGCGAGCGCACTGCTGAGGAAGTGAAGATCAAGATCGGCTCAGCGTTGCTTTTGAAAGACCATATGAAAACCCACATCCGAGGGCGGGACTTGGTCACTGGCCTTCCGAAAGAGGTGACTGTGAATGATGAGCAGATCAGGCACGCGCTCGGCCGCAGCGTGCGGATGATCGTGAATAACATCAAATCCGTGATCGAGGAAACTCCTCCTGAACTGGTGGCGGATATAATGGAGCGCGGCATCACTCTGGCCGGAGGCGGAGCACTGCTGCGGGGCCTGGATCAGATGATCGCGGAAGAAACACAAATGCCGGTCATGGTCGCGGATGATCCGCTGACGGCAGTGGTGCGCGGCTGCGGCATTGTGCTGGAAGACCTTCCTAGCCTGAAAGAAGTCCTGGTGCTGACTGAGTTTGAACAAATACCAAGGTAAGAAGTGTAACGTGTAACTTGTAACGTATAGCGCTGCACGTTACGCTCTACACACTACACGTCCTATGCGCTTTATCTACTCCAAAACTTTTACCAAGATCTTTACGATCTTTATCCTTCTGGCATTTTTGGTCATTCTGGACGCCAAAGGCTATCTCGGGCTTTTGAAAGACGGTTTTTTTCGGGTTTACGGCGTCAGTGTGGCCAAGGTTGCCGGGGTCACAAACGGCGTGAAGAGTATTTTCAGCACAATATTTACGATCAAAAATCTGGCCTCAGACAACGCCAAGCTCTCTTCGCAGATAGATCAGCTGGCATTTGAAAACGCCAGATTGAAATCCGACCAGGAAGAAAATGTAGGCTTGCGCAAGGCTCTGAATTTTAAACAGGCTTCCCAGCTCAACCTTTTGCCTGTTGAGGTTCTAAATTCTGATCCCACCGGATTTACCCAGGTGCTTGTGATAGATAAAGGCAGCAGCGAGGGAGTGAACCTTGATCAGCCGGTAGTGGTGGCACCCGGACTTTTGGTGGGCAAAGTCACTAAACTTTATCCGAACTCCAGCCAAGTGACCCTGATCACTGACCCGTCCACGGTCATCAATGCCGAAGTTGTGGATTCGGGAGCGCGCGGCCTGGTGCACGGCGAGCACGGGCTGGGTTTGAGCCTGGATCTGGTGACTCAGAACGAACTGATCAAAACCGATGATGAGGTCATTACTTCCGGCTTATCAAATGATTTTCCCCGCGGTTTGCTGATCGGGGATGTGGCGGGCATCAGGTCTTCATCCACGGACCTGTTTCAAAAAGCATTCGTATCTCCGGCCGCAGATTTGCGCAGCCTTCAATTTTTATTTGTTGTTCAATAAGGCGCTCGGATGCAGCAAAAAAAGACGGCATAAATTTGCTGGTCGCAAATTTATGCCTAAGTCCTCGGCCTCGCCGCGAAATTGCGGCTTCGGCCTCGAAATTCTTTTTTATGCCGCATCCTCGCTAAGGGTTAAAAAGATATGCGTCCCATCATTTGGTTCCTGTCATTATTCTTGCTGCTGATCATCCAGGCCGGAGTGCTGGTGCCTTTGCATTTGGCGCCGGTCAATTTGGTCCTGGTCATGATAGTCGTAGCTGTGCTGCTGGCGGATTTTAATTTGGGACTGGGCCTGACCCTGACCGGAGGATTGCTTTTGGATTTTGTGTCAGGCTCGCCCGACGGGCTTGTGACCATGAGCCTGCTCGGCGTATTTTTGCTGCTGTACTTTATCGTCAATTCCGTGCTGGCGCGCGAAGTCACCCAGATCATTTTGTTCACCTCGGTGGCTGTGAGCACCGTGGCTTATTTTGCACTATTCTTAATATTCAACCGCATCTTCGGCCTGTTCGGTCTGGACACGGCTTTGGATCTTCCTTATATGCTGAGCGTGGGGCTGCCGCTGATGCTGCTGTTCAATTTGATCTTTACGTATCCGATCTTTCAATATTATCTTTGGATGCAAAAATGGACAACCCGTTTCAAACCAACAACTTAAATACCCGCAAGATCAAATCCGGCAAAAACCTCGCTTTTGAAGAGGCATTTATGGATCTGCAGAACGAAGATGCAGACGGGCTGGACGATGAGCGCGAGGAATTGAATTATCGAGTATTGGGCACAGTGGCGATCTTTTGCCTGATCGCCCTGTTCGGCCGGATCTTTTATCTGGAGGCCGTAAAAGGAGCCGAATATAAAGCGCTGGCTGAAGGAAACAAACTTCGCGTGCAATACGTATTGGCTCCTCGCGGCCTGCTGCTCGACCAGTATGGCAAGCTGATCGCCGGCAATGTGCCGAACTTTGAGCTCGTAGCCGTAACCTCAGATCTTCCAAAAGACACGGCTGTATACCAGTCCAGCCTGGCCGAGGTTGCCCAGATAATCGGCAAAGACCCCTCAGAGCTTTCGGACAATATCAGCAGGATGAAGCAGGATTCTTTCCAGGCCCAGACCCTGGTTCAGGATATTACGAAAGATCAGGCCCTGGTGCTGATCTCCAAACAGGATGACTTGAAAGGTTTTGTTGTCCAGAACAATGCCATCCGCGATTATAAGGACCCGCTGGTGTTCTCCCACCTGGTCGGCTATACGGGAAAGATCACGACTGACGAGCTTGCCGCGCACCAGGATTCGGATTATGCGCTGAACGACTACATCGGCAAAACCGGCCTAGAGTATCAGTACGAGCAATACTTGCGGGGAGAGGCGGGAAAAAGGCAGTCGGAGATCGATGCCCAGGGAAATTTTAAGCGCACTCTGGCCGAAGTGCCGGCCGTACCGGGGAATAATGTCAAACTGAACATTGATTATGACCTGCAGAAGGTGCTTTATGACAGTTTGGTATCGCAGATGAATTCGGTGCACGTAAAAAAAGGCGCGGTCGTGGCTACCGATCCTCAGACCGGGCAGGTACTGGCGCTGATCTCGATGCCATCCTTTGACAACAATTTGTTTGCTCAGGGTATCAGCCAGGATGATTATTTAAAGCTCACCAATAATTCCGATAACCCGCTTCTCAATCGCGCCATCTCCGGCCAATATCCGCCGGGCTCCACTATTAAACCGGTCATGGCCACGGCCGGCCTGACCGAGGGAGTCATCACCACCAAGACCAAAATTTTGGATGACGGCGTCATCCGCGTGGGCAGTTTTACTTTTTACGGTTATGAGCACGGGGGCTTGGGACTGATGGATATTTATTCCGCGATAGCCAAATCTTCCGACATTTATTTTTACACCGTGGGCGGCGGTAATCTGAAAACCGGATTCCAGGGTCTTGGGCCTGATAAGATCGCGGCCTGGTTTCATAAATTTAATTTGGGTAAAACTCTGGGCATAGACCTGCCCGGGGAAAAGCCGGGGCTGGTGCCTGATCCTGCCTGGAAACAGGCCGTCCAAAAATCCCCTTGGTATCTCGGGGATACATATCATGAATCGATCGGGCAAGGGGATGTTCTGGCCACGCCGCTGCAGATCAACAGCTGGACTTCCACAATCGCCAACGGCGGCAAGGTCATGCAGCCATATATTTTGGATGAGGTCGACGGCAAGGACGGAGAGGTTTTGGCCAAAGGCGCGCCTAAGGCTCTGGCTGAGAATATCTTTGACCCGAATGTTATAAAGATCGTGCAGGACGGAATGCGCCAGACTGTGACAGACGGTTCAGGCCGGGCATTGAACAGTCTGCCGATCCCTGTGTCCGCCAAAACCGGCACTGCCCAATACGATGCGAAAAATTTAAGCAAATACCATGCCTGGTTCACTTCCTATGCTCCGTCAGATAATCCGCAGATCGCGATCACGGTCCTGATCGAAGGCGGCGGTGAAGGGTATTCAGTGGCTGGCCCTGTGGCCAAAGCAGGATATGCCTGGTGGGCGGCGAACAGGTATAAGAAGTAGCTCCGACAGAGGCGCTCGGCCTTTACAAAAACTACCGGCAGTCAAATTTAATTAAATTTGCTGCCTGCTTTCTCGGCCGACTAAGGTCGGCCTGCGAAGGCTAGTTTTTTGCAAAGGCCTCGCTTTTTGCCGTCGCTTGGGAGGAGAGAGAAAGAAATGGAGTCAATAAAAAACCGCATTGGTCTGTGACCAAGGCGGTTGTGCGGCTTTCAAACTTCTGCTGGCATCAGTTGATCTGAACTCTGAGAAGCTCGATCAGCCGGTTGAGGTTCTCTTCCCTCATCCGGATTATTTGTTCGGTCGCTTCGAAGAGCCTGCGGAATTCAGGAGGCGGCTCTTTGTACGTCTTTCCCGGAGGATCAGTGGTCGTGGTTGTGCGGTCCCGGATGTTCTCGAGAATTAAGAGCGCGTCCTTCACTCCGCCTGCCTCAAACCGGATCATGGCAGTCTCGATGTCGGCAACCATCATTTCGTAGCCCCAGTTATCAGGATCATTCTGTTCATGAGTCGGGGTGACCCAGGCATCCCTCTCACTCTTCATGAGCTGGAGGATCGCCTCGCGGGCTTCCGAGGTCATGTTCGTCATTCTTCTTGCCTCCGTTTTTTTTGCGCGCCGAGGAAATATGAACGAAAGCTTTGTCCTACTCGATAATTTCGCAAAGCTCACGAATTATCTCACCGAGGTCGCTTAAATTTTTCGCCGCGGCAATGACGTGCTTTCTGGCTGCGGCTGTTTCGTCAGCCAGTTTCTGCCCGACAGAGATGGCAATGTCCGTGACAAGAATTTCGCTGTCAGCGTCGCTGAGGCTGATCTCAGTGCGGTTGGCGATCGTCTTTCTGACGATACATTCTAACTCCAAACGGTCCATGCCACTGCCTCTTTCTGAGGGTTGACCCAATCTCCTCGATGGTTTACGTTTGCGGCTCCGCTAGTTTGAAGTGAGCTAGATCATAGTGGTTTTTGCCCGTTTTGTCAATACAGAGTATACTTAAAGCATATTTAACTACAAACCTTGAAATCAAAAAAACCGCCCTCGCTTGAGGCTGTAAAAAAGATCGGCGGGCCGATCATCAATGCCAACAAAAGGCACAAAGAAAGCCTGAGCCGCTTGGAACGGTTGGCTGTGTGGATCACGGATCATGTCGGGACCATGGGTTTTTTTCTGATCATTTTTGCCTGGACGATTGTTTGGCTTTTATGGAATACGTTTGGCCCCATTGACCAGCGGTTCGACCCGGCTCCGGCATTCGTCTTCTGGCTGTTCATTTCCAACATGATCCAAATTTTCCTCATGCCGCTTCTTATGATCGGACAGAATTTGCAGAGCCGGCATGCCGAGTATAGGGCTGAGGCGGATTTTCAGGTGAACATCAAAGCTGAGGCGGAGATCGAAGCGATCCTGGCGCACTTGGAACGGCAGAATGAGGTCATGCTAAACATCCTTGATAAATTAGATGGCAACCAAAAATAAAGTTTCCGATTACTGGCATATGCTCGGGCCGGGGTTGACCACTGGTGCTGCGGATGATGACCCGTCCGGCATTGCCACTTACTCGCAGGCAGGGGCCGGATTCGGTTTTAAATTTTTATGGACAGCGGCTTTTACCTTTCCGTTCATGGCCATCATCCAGGAGATGTGCGCCAGGATCGGCATTGTCACAGGCCGAGGATTGGCAGGGGCTGTGGCGCGCAATTATCCGAGATGGATCCTGTATCTTTGGGCGGTCCTGCTGTTTGTGGCCAATACGTTCAATCTGGGTGCGGACCTCGGGATCATGGCCAAAGCAGTGGAACTGCTGGTGCCGATAAATTTTGCGGTATTGCTGATTGCCTTCACCGCTTTAACTTTATATCTGCAGATCTTTACAACCTACCAATCCTACGCGCGGATCCTGAAGTGGGTTGCCCTGGTTTTGCTGGCTTATGTTTTTACGGGCTTTATTGTGCATGTTGACTGGGCCTCTGCCGCAAAATACATCCTGCTGCCGAAGATCGCGTTCAATAAGGATAGCCTGATAATTTTAACTGCAATTCTGGGAACCACTATTTCGCCTTACCTATTTTTTTGGCAAACTTCGCAGGAAGTGGAAGAGCAGATCATGGAAGGCAAAACTTCCTTAAAGCAAAGGCAGGCCCAGACCACACCTGCCGAGATTCGTAAGATGCGCGTAGATGTCTGGTCCGGCATGTTCTTATCCAACCTGGTGATGTTCTTTATCATCGTGGTCTGCGCCGCAACTTTGTTCTCCCATGGCATCACGCAGATCAGTGATGCGTCCCAGGCAGCATTGGCCTTAAAGCCTTTGGCCGGAAACTTTGCTTTTTTGCTGTTCACCATCGGCATCATCGGTACGGGCTTGCTTGGCATACCGGTGCTGGCCGGATCGTCTTCGTACGCTATCACTGAAAGCTTCGGCTGGCGCGAAGGATTGTCCTGGAAGTTTAAGCAGGCATATGCGTTTTACGGAGTAATTGTCGTTTCCATGATCGTCGGATTGCTTATAAATTTTTTGCATCTGGACGTGATCAAAATGCTCATCTATTCGGCAGTGCTGAACGGCCTGGTCTCGCCATTTATTCTGGCTGTGATAGTCTTGCTTTCCTCCAACCGCAAGGTCATGAAGGAGTGGACGAACCATCCGCTGATCACGACCATGGGGTGGATCATCACAGCTTTTATGACCATCGTCAGCGTCTTGACCATCTGGTTTCTTATCGTGTAACGTGTAGCCTGTAACATCCAATTGACAGGCATCATTATATGGATTATAGTATTGCAGGCTCATTAATCAAGGACCAAATTTTAGGCCCTTAAATCAAGTAAATTATGTCAAAAGCTGTATTGTTGACGGAAGACGGGTTGAAGAAACTCCGCGCTGAATTAAAGGTTCTGAAGGAAGAACGGCGCAAGGAGGTGATCGAGCGCATTCAGGAAGCGGTTTCGCACGGTGATCTGTCGGAAAATGCCGATTACGCGCAGGCCAAGGAAGAACAGGCTTTCATTGAAGGCCGCATTATGGAAATCGAGGAAATGATCAAGAATGCCCAGATCATCGCGAAAAACAACAATAACAATATGGTCTCGATCGGATCCACAGTCTCGCTTCGCATCAACGGAAATGAAATAAAATATACGATCGTGGGGGCAAACGAAGCCAATCCTGCGACCGGAAAGATCAGCAACGAAAGCCTGGTCGGCCGCGCCCTGCTCGGGGCCAAGAAAGGGGATAAGATCCCGGTGGAAACCCCGGCCGGAAAAACCGAATACGAGATAATCGATATTGAATGAATCAACGCCTCAGGGTCAGCCTGAGGCTTTTATTTTGACCCAAGCAAAAACGTGAGCAATAACCGGATTTAGTGTATAATTGAAGCAATTAAACAACTATTAATATATGGCAATTGAGCATGCGCATGCATCAGAATATATCAAACAATCCAGAAGCGCCGGCTTAAGCGATGATGCGATCAGGCAAAATCTCATGAACGAGGGTTGGCAGCCAGCGGATATAGACCAGGCTTTTAGTTCTATGCAGCCAAATCATGTTGAAGCCGAAGGTTTAAGTTCAACCGGCAAAACTAAAAAATTTTTCCGCAAACCGGTCTATGCGGCAGCAGCCATAGTTCTGGTCTTGCTTTTAATATTCATCGGATGGAAATTGTTTTCCGGCCATCCTCTTCCTGCGCAATTTGTACTGAAAGCGACCATGCAGGACGCGGCCGGGGTCAATCCGCACACAGCTTTCACACTGCAAAGCTCGCAGGCCTTATCAGGCAGCCAGGTCCAAAAAATTCTAAAATTCAACCCTCCTGTAAATTTCTCGGTCAAACAGGTGGGCCTTGGCAATCCTATTATAAAAAGCGCCTTGGCTGCCGATAGCGCGGGTTCATATAGCTACCAGCTGCAGCCCACGGAAGATCTGAAAGCGGGCATCGTCTACCAGAGCCTGATCAACGATAAGATCTACGCTGACCGGCAATACGGCTGGGCTTTTCAGGTCAAAGCCGGTTTCCAGGTGCTCAAAACCCTTCCCGGAAATAAGACGACTTATGTGCCGACCAACACCGGGATAGAAATGACCTTTAACCGCACGAACATCCAGAACATGGACCAATATTTTACCATTGCACCCAAAGTTGACGGACGGTTCGAGGTTTATGATGACACGGCAGTGTTTTTGCCGAAAAATCCTCTGGCCGAGAATACGGTCTATACGGTCACTATCAAAAAAGGCCTGAAGACGCAAGGAAGTACCGATAGTTTGTCTGATGATTATCAGTTCGCTTTTGAAACGCTGAGCAATTATACCCAACCCAGCAGCTATTTTAGTTTTTCCAATGACTTTGTGGAAGCTCCGGCAGGCATTAAAACCGATTTGAGCGCATACAGCAACAATGTTAATAGCAATGATCTGTCTGTCAGTGTTTACAGCATCAGCAGCCCTGATGAATTCCTAACCAGTTACCAGAACAGCCGGACCTGGAGCTGGGGCTGGACGAATTACTACCGCCAGAACAATCCGGTAAGCTATGACACCAAAGGAAAACAGCCGGTGCTGACATTCAAACCGGACGTGGTGGTCCAGGACTACCAAAGTTATATAGAAATTCCGCAAGTCTTAAACAAAGGTCTGTATGTGGTGGACGTGACTCTGGCCGGCCAGCACAAGCAAGTCTGGCTGCAGGTCACCGGCGCTGCCCATTATTTTTCCGTGACGCATGACACAGGCCTGCTCTGGCTGGATGATTTTAGCTCCAAGACCGCTTTGAAAAACGCGAGCGTGGATTTCGTGCAGTCCGGCAGCAGCAGCCAGAATTTGGGCGTAAGTAATGCGGACGGCCTATTGCAGTTCAACACGCCGGACCCGCTGAAAGCGGAAAACACCAGCCTCAATCCCAATCCTTCGTTCTTCAAAGTTACCGACGCGGATAAAAATGTTACGTTCGTAAAGATCCAGGATAGGTGGGGGTACACCGGCAGCGGCGTAAATTCCGGGGACAATTATTGGAAATTCATGTCCACGGACCGCTACACATACCAGATGACCGACACGGTCAGGTTCTGGGGCGTGGTGAAATCCCGCAAAGAAGATGTCCGGCAGAAGAAGGTCACAGTTGCGCTCTACGACAATTCCAGATTCTATGATTACAATGCTGATTTCAGCCAGCAGCAGCCGGTCGTCTCCACCGATGTTATGGTCACGCCTTTCAATACGATCGAAGGCAGCCTGTCATTTCAGGGCCTGGACCCGAAAACTTACAATCTGGTGGTCTTATTCGGCAATGAAACCGTAAGCCAGAGCAGCATTGAAGTTCTGACCTACACCAAACCCTCTTACCAGTTGACAGTGACCACGGATAAGCCTGCGATCTTTGCCGGAGATCCGGTGACGTTCACGGTCAAGGGCGCATTCTTTGACGGCACTCCGCTGAACAACATCACGCTTAATTACAATGCATATTGGAACGGCGACATTACCGGCCAGGTGACGCTGGATAATAATGGGCAGGCCACCGTAACACAAACTCCCGATTATGTCGCTGACGTGGATTCTTATTATCCGCGCGATTTGAGTTTGAATTTTACCCCGGCTACCGCGGAAGAAGGGCAGATCTCCGGCACCGGGGATGTGCTGGTCTTCGGCCCGCACATGTATCTGCAGGCTGACCAGGCCAAGCAGTCCGGCGACAATTATACTTTCAAAGCCAAGGTCAACAACATTGACATCAATAACCAGGTGCCGGACGACAACGGAGGATTTCGGACCGAATATATTGCCGGACCTGTGGCCAATTATCCCATCAGCGCCAAGATCACCAAAACTACTTATAACCAGGTGGAGACCGGAAATTATTATGATCCGATCAATAAAACCGTAAATAAGACTTACGACTATGTCCGCAGCGATCTGGATCTGGACCCGGTCAGCGGCACCACGGACAGCAACGGCGAATGGAGCTTTGCCAAAAATCTGCCCAAAGCCGACAATACTTATTACACCATCACCTTCAGCGTCACCGATGCGCAGGGACGCATTGCTACGGCCCAGACTTACGCTTTTTATGCTAACTATGATGTCTGGAACCCGTCCGGCCTTTCCTTGAACATCAACAACGAAACCTACCAGAAAGAATTTTCTTTCAATGACCCGGTGAACCTGACCGTGCAGGGATCAGGGACTACGAATATCGCCGATCAGCCCATCCTCTACTACCGGTTCCAGAACAGCATTTCCAAAGCCGTGGTGGCCAAGAGCCCGACCTTTACCGAGAACTTCGGCAATGACTTTGCGCCTTCGGTCCAGTACATGGCCGTGGTCTTGGGCCCGTACGGGTTTGAAGAAAGCAATTCAGTGTTTGCGCTGTTCAAGGCCAGCGACAATAACATCAAGATCAACATTTCTTCGGACAAGGTCAGCTACCGGCCGGGGGACAAGGTTGCGCTTTCATTCCACATCACGGACAAGGACGGAAAGCCCCTGGCCGCCCAGACCAATGTGGCGATAGTGGATGAAGCCGTGTTCCATGTCCTGCCCTATACTTCGCAGCAGCAGATCCTGGACAGCCTGTACCAAACCATCTACACCTATCCTCTTACCGGCTCCACGGATTATTTGCTGCCGAAATATGCGGCCGGAGGCGGCGCGGAAAAAGGCGGCTGCTTTACTGCGGGCACGCAGATCCTGCTCGCCAGCGGGCATACCATAGGAATTGAAAATATCAAGATTGGCGACGAGCTGCTGACCTTTAAAGATCCGTCCAGCCGCACACTGGTGCCCGCGATCGTGCAGGGCATATCCAGCCACGAGGTTGATGATTTCCTGATCATCAACAACAATTTGCAGGTGACCGAAGAGCATAAGATATTCCTCAATGGCGACTGGGATCTTGCGGGCAATGCCAAGGTCGGCGATACGCTGGTCTTAACTGACGGACGAACCCAGATCATCAGGTCCATTGCGCATCGGAACGCGCCGCACACCACTGTTTATAATATCATTGTCGGCAAATACCATACTTATTTTGCGGACGGGATCTACGTGCACAATGCGGAAAAAGGCGGCACTTCGGTAAGGTCTAATTTTATTGACACCGCAGCATTCCAGACCTTGCAGACGGATGCTTCCGGCAATGCCAAAATGGATTTTACCACCGCGGACAATATCACTTCCTGGAGAGTGACGGCCAGGTCGTTTGACACCAACACTCTCAAAGCCGGCGAGAACACAAAACTCGTCCCTTCAACCCTGCCCCTGTTCGTCAACGCGGTCCTGTCCGACTCTTATCTTACCGGCGACAACCCGCAGGTCAAGATCGGATTGTACGGCACCGGATACCATACGGACCAGGATGCGCAGGTCAGCATCGCCAGCGACGGCTTGAAATTCAACCAGACCGTGACCCTGAAAAACCATCAGGCCACCATCACCCTCGGCAATCTGCCTCAAGGCGAATTTGATCTGGTCATTTCAGGAAAACAAGGAGCCCTGTCAGATGCTTTGAAAAAACACATCACCGTTTCCAACAGCTACTATACCAAGCCTTCGGTCAGCACAGTAAAAGTCGTATCCGGCAACCAAAGCCTGGCCGGAAACCCGGGCGGGTTCACGAAGCTTGAGTTCATGGATGCGGGTAAAGGAAAATTCTATCAGGACCTGCTCTATAGCAGTTATTCCGGAGGCCTGCGCGTGGACCAGGTTGTGGGAAGCTATTTTGCCGCGGATATCCTGAGTAATTATTTCAAAGCGCAGCCGCAAGATAAACTGGACTTAAGCGCATATGTTTCTTCGGATGCGGGAGGCATCAGGCTTCTTCCTTACAGCGATCCGGACCTGGAACTGAGCGCGTATGTTTCGGACCTGGCCGGAGGCTATGTGTCGCAGAACAGCGTGGGTGATTATTTTACCGCAGCTTTGCATGACACGAAAACTGACCTGCACAGGCAGGCCCTAGCGCTGTATGGCCTGGCCAGCCTTGGCAAACCGGTCTTATCGAGATTGCAGGACATCCAGACAGTTGCAGACTTGACCTGGCAGGATAAGGTCTATGTAGCGTTAGGCTTAGTCAAGCTTGGAGATCTGGAAGAAGCAAGAAATCTGTATCAGAAAGATATTCACCCGCACCTGCACGTTGACGGCTCACAGGCCTGGTTTGCCGAACTTGGCGAGAATGATGCGCAGATCAAGCTGAGTGACACGGCCGCGGTTCTGGCCTCAGACCTGAACCTGACCGATGATGCAGACTTACTGTGGAATTATATGCAGGGTCATCCGCCGGCCAAGGATCTGGATATTTTACAAAGAGTAATGTTCATCAAGTCTGCGATCGCGCAAACGAGCCAGAGCGCCGCCAAACTGCATTACCAGACCAATGCCAGGTCAGAGGATGTGAGTCTGCAGAACGGCGATACCTACAGCGTTACGCTTTCTGAAGATGAACTTAAGAGTCTGAACTTCAGCAATATTTCCGGCGATATGCAAGTCTCAAGTTTCTTTGAACAAAGCCTGAATTCGGCTACCGTGGCCCGCGATGCCAACCTATCCCTGACCCGCCAATACGTGGTCAACGGCAAGGCCACCACCAGCTTTAACGATTCCGACATTGTGAAAGTCAAACTTTTCCCCAAGGTCGGGGCCAAAGCCCTAAACGGCGATTATCAGATCGTGGATTATCTGCCGAGCGGCCTAAAGCCCGTGACTGACCCGTACACTCTGGGAATTGACCAGGGCTACAACTGCCTGTGGTACCCGGATAAAGTGGTGGATAATAAACTCTACTTTACCGTCCCGAAGAACTTCAGTACTTTTTCGCAATGCGAGCCGGCAGTCCAGTACTATGCGAGAGCAGTGAACAAAGGCGACTTTACGGCCAGCCCGGCACAGATCCAGTCAGCTCTCAATCCTGATGATGTGAACTTCTCCGACACGGTCAAGATCAATGTCAAATAGCACCCGGACAGGCATAGTCTTTATTCTGGGCGTCCTGCTTCTGAGCCTCGGCTTTTTTGCCGCAACCAGGCAAAGCGGGAAAATCGCAGGTATTACCACTGCGCCCATAGGCTCTTCTCCCGTGGCTGCAGTGGGATTTGAATACGGCGATCTGATCAAGCAGGCCATGGCCCAGTATAAAGCTTTGGCGAATCTTCCGAACGCTCAGATCTCTATCACTTCCCATCATTTGCCGACCGCAGTTTCTCTGATCGCACAGCTGTATAATACTCTCAAGCAATCGCAGAGCCCGCACCAGACCTTTGTGGTGGTCGGTCCCGATCATTATGAACACTGTAAAAAGGCCGCGTCCACGACCAAGCGCCCATACTATACTCCTTACGGAATTCTGGACAGCAACACAGCCATCATTGATGATCTGATAAAGAACGGCGGAGTTTCGGAAATAGACGGATGCTTTGACGGCGAGCACTCCATCGGCGTGCACAGCATGTTCATCAAACTGCTGTATCCTGACAGCACCATTGTGCCCATCATTTATTCCTCGGCTGCTCCCGATTCCGAAGTGGAAAAAGTTGCGCAAGTTCTGGCTAAATATAAAGATGAGATCACAGTCGTGATCAGCGTAGACTTTTCGCATTACCAAGCAACCGACGTGGCCAACCAGCTAGATGCGGATTCCGGCAATATGATAAAAAATATGGATGGCGGGGGACTGACCCTGCGCCATATGGATTCGCCGGCTTCGATCAAAACCGCCATCGCTTTGGCCAAATTATGGAACCTGAAACCCCGGATGCTGAAGCATGCCAACTCGTATGACTTCACCGGCCAATCGGAAAATACGACCGGCTACTGGGACATCGTGTTCACGAAATAATTCAGAAGGCGTTGACAAATGGCACCTTGGGTGCTATTTTGTTATTTCGCATTACTAAGGAGGTGGTTGTGAGCTTCAGCCCGTTAGAGATGCCTTCGCTTGATAAAATCGCCAAAGAGGTCGGGGTGATATTCGACAAAAGTTTGATATTCTTCGAAAATGATCCTGCTTGGGCAGCACGAACAGGGGCATACTTTTGCCTGGCAGATGCCGAGACCGGTCTTGCGCTCATCATTCTGGCAGTCGGCACGGTGCCGCCGGATAAAGCGGAGAAATATCTGACGAATTGCGTAGAAAAGGCCGGACGACTGGCCGAACATCCCGAGCATCTTAGCAGCTGGGAAAGCCGTGATCCGGATAAACAACAGTGGGGCGGAGCTATACGCGGCTTCGACCCTTTCATATATTCGCTCTCGGGTCTGCCTGAGCTCGGCGACGAAGCTGTGATGATCGCTCTGGTACACAAACTCCGGATGCGGGTCGGATACAAAATAGATGAGATCGCCGAGAAAAGCCATAATCCATATAGCCTGCCGTTATATGAATTCTTGAAACGGAGTTATTATTTTTTGGATTCTTAAGGCGGAAAGTTTCACCTTCCCGGTTCTGCGTGAACGAAAGTTCCGCAGACCCGGGTTTTATTTTTCCCCAATAAAAAAAGCCGCGGCATTTAGTCGCGGCTATTGTATTGTGCCCGAGCCTGGCGGCGGCAGGCTGGGCGGCAGAAGATGGTCAGGTGATTCGTGCCCGCGCCGGCCGCGTCCGCAGTACGGACAGAGGTTTTCGCGGCTGTCGCCGAATTGGGATTCGCCGGAGAAGCTTTGGCTTTCCCTATGATCGCATTGGATGCAGATAAGAGTGTATTCGTCCGTGAAGTCCTCTCTGCCAATGTCCTCGTGGAAACAGAGAGCGCCAGCTCCGCACTTTGGGCAGACCGGCGGAAAATGCGTGTCGGCCGACATATTGTCCTCCTGCACTTGTCATTCCAGCGAAAGCTGGAATCCAGAGACAAAACATTATAACTGGATCCTGAATCAAGTTCAGGATGACATAGGTTTTTATTTTCCCAAAAAATCCAAAAGTTTTATCCAAGCATCTTCGGCTGCTTGTTTGTTGTATGTGTTCGGGTTTGAGTCGTTGAAGAACGCATGCCCGCAATTGGGATAGACCACAGATTCAAAATCTTTTTCCAGCTTATCCATTCGCTCCACAAGTTTGGGCAGGTCCTTGATAAGGTTCTCATCTTTTTCCCCGTAGAATGCCAGGACGGAGCATTTGATCTTGGCCAATTCTTCTTCGCTTTCAGGCGCATGACCGTAGAAGGCCACGGCTGAGTGCAGTTTGGGTTCATTCACCGCCAGGCTGAAAGTATAAGTGCCGCCAAAACAAAAGCCGATCACGGATATCCGGCCCGGGTCCACATTCGGAAGATTCGCCAGATGATCAAAGCAATGCCGGGTTCTGCCCACTGTTTCTTTGCCAAATTCCGGCATATTAAGCGGCGCCCAGGCGGCGCGGATCTTCTTCTGCGCTTCATCGCGCGTGGCCGGATCCATGGCTTGCTTGAGCAGCTCAGGGTTTATCTTTTCTGTGATGCCGGTGTGAGTGATAAGGTCAGGCGCCAGGACAACGAATCCTTGCGCTGACAGCCTGTCGGCAACGCTTTTTATCTGCGGACTTAATCCCCAAACTTCGTGGATAAGCAGAATAGCAGGCAAGTTCGTGCCTTCAGGGGAACTTAAGTAAGCCGGAAATTTCAACCCTTCGGCTTCAAGTGTGATGTCAGAGTTCATAAGATTTGATTTTAATGATACTTGTAAATTATAAGATTTTCATAACTTTGGCAAGCAATCGTGAGAACTGAATTTGCGAGGAGTCCCGATTATTCGGGACGACGAAGCAATCGGCTCTCGGCAAGATAAAGGGAACTCCGCGGTTTAGACTGCCACGCTCCGACTGAAACGTCGGAGCTCGCAGATTCGATATTTTTCTTTTTTTATCTTAAAATTACAGAATGCAAACAGAGATCGAATATCAGATCAGGTCCAGCGCCAGAGCCAGGCACATCCGCATCACAATATATCCCGGCGGGCGGGTGGTCGTGACCAAACCTCTGAGGGTTTCCGTCGCCTCAGCTGAGGAATTTATCCGCTCCAAATCCGCTTGGATAGCCAAGAAAATAAATTTTCAGAAAAATCGCAAATCTATCCCGCTGGCACCCGCCATGAGCCGCTCCGATGCTCTGGCCTTTGTGAAAAGCCGGATAGAACTATATAACCAACATTACCGGTTTAATTATGGCCGTGTGAGCATAAAAGATCATAAAAGTCTCTGGGGAAGCTGTTCTGTGCGGAAAAACCTGAATTTCAATCACAGGATCACGCAACTGCCGCTCAATCAGGCTGATTACATAATCGTGCACGAACTGTGCCATTTGAAGGAAATGAACCATTCGGAAAATTTCTGGGCCCTGGTGCGGCAGACAGTTCCGGATTACAGAGCCATAAGGAAAGAACTAAAAAATTATTCTTTTTATTAAGCCGAGTTAGGTTTCGGTTTTTCCGGCAATTTGAAAAATCTGGTCAGAATTTGACGCGAGCGAGGCTGGGTTAGCGTTCGCAACGCCGATTAGGCCTTGCGAACACGCCGAAGCGAGCTAAGAATTCTGGCAAATTTTTCTCTAAATTCACTACCTCTGTGCTGCCGAGAGCCGCCGGCAGCTTTTGGTGCTACCTTTTCGTCTGCACAAAAGGTAGCATAAAAACTTTCCTTGACTAAACGTTCAACCTGTTTTATAATTAAATCTATAATAGAAAAAATTAATCAGAAACAAATGAAAATAAATTTTAGGAATATCTTGAGAAGAAATATGTTTGTGGGTCTTATCGCGGGTCTGGCGTTGGCTTTCTCGGCAACTGCTTTGGCCGCAGGGCCGGCAATGGTCAACCTCGGAACTGCGGGTAATTTTGCCATCCTGGCAAAAACAGGGATCTCTACCACTGGAACCACGAGTATTGTCGGGGACATTGGAGTAAGCCCGGCTGCGGCGAGCTCCCTGACAGGCTTTGCCTTAACTCTTCCTGCCGGAGGCGCATTTTCCACCTCAGCATTGGTAAGCGGAAAAGCATACGCGCCAGGCTACGCAGACCCCACACCGGCGAACATGACCACTGCGATAATGGACATGCAAACCGCATATGTTGATGCCGTGGGCCGGACACTGCCCACTGCCACGGAATTGGGCGCCGGAAACATTGGCGGCATGACGCTTGCTCCGGGATTGTATAAATGGGGCACAGGCGTGACCATACCGTCGGATGTCACACTCGCAGGATCTGCTTCGGATGTCTGGATCTTCCAGATAGCGCAAACTCTCACCACGAGTTCCGGAACACATGTTATTTTAAGCGGCGGGGCCCAGGCCGGTAATATTTTTTGGGCTGTCGGCGGCCAAACCACGCTTGGCACGACATCTGTTTTCAACGGAAATATATTGGATCAATCAGCAATTGTGCTCAACACCGGCGCAACTCTCAATGGCCGGGCACTTGCCCAGACCGCAGTGACGCTGGATTCAAACACAGTTGTTTCGCCAAGTCCCGGTGCGCCTGTACAATACCCAACCCCGTACCCGACCCCGAATATCATGTATCCGACCCCTGTTTATCAGACTCCGACACCGACCCCGGCTCCTACGCCGCCAAGTGTGATGTTCAACTACGCAAACGGTTCAGTGGTGAAAGTGGCCGGCAGCGGTACTGTTTATCTGGTAGTCAACGGGATGCTAAGACCGTTCAGCACTGCGACTATCTTCACTGCCCGCGGGTTAAAGTTCTCGGATGTCCAGACTATTTCGTCTGACCAGTTCGCGGCTGTCAGCGTCGGACGGATCATGGGCTACCCGGACGGGACTTTGATCAAAGGAAGCGCAGCTACGGTTTACTTGGTTGCAGGCGACGCTAAAATGGGCATTCCTTCCATGGCCGTGTTTAACCGGTTAGGTTTGTCCCTGGGCAAGATCGTCAAGCTTTCCGACAGCGAGCTTGGCAGTTATGATGACGGCGGAATTCAAAATTAGAACTAAGAAAAAAGGAAGCCTATAATATGAAGCAGATCTTGTGCTCCCAAATGGGTGGCCCTGCCGATTGCACCGTGATGATCAGCGGCAACACCCCCGAAGAAATGGTCAGCAACGGCATGGTTCATATAAACCAGGCCCATCCGGAACTTGCGGAACAGGTCAAGAAAATGACACCTGAGGAAACAACCAAGTGGATGGATGACTTCAAAAAGAAGTTCTCTGCTCTGCCGGAAATGTAAAAAGAAAAGACCAGCCGAAAGGCTGGTTTTTTGTTTGATTTATCTAGCGATTTGTGAAATAATAATATAAATATATGACTGAAGTTACTCAAGAAAAATTTTGTCAAAATTGTAGACGAAAGTTAAATTTTGAGGAAAAACCTTGTTCAAATTGCGGCTCAGTCGCCGCTATGATTAAGGTTCATATCAAAGAAACTACAAACATAAGAATGAGCCTCGAACTTAAACACAAGAGAAACGGATTTAAAAGACCATTAAAAGAGATTATTCAGGGTTGGTTTCAAAATATTATAACCAAGGATAAAGAATTTGGAGTTGATAAAGTAAGAATTATTGACAGAGAAAAAGATGAATATCATGAAGTTGTTAGAGATTTGAAAACCAATGAACTAATAAGAGATAAACACGAACCATTAAGTCACCATAAAATTTGACTTTTTGGGAAAAAGGAATATAATTAATAAGCATTATGTTGATAGCTTGCGCGGCTTAAGGCCGCTATTTTTGTTAAACAATCTAAAATACTAAAATGATCAGGGAAGTGGATAATACTAGATTTTTGACTGAAGATGATAAATTAAGGATTAAATTTAGCCGGAATAGAGGCAAGATTGTTAAATTTGTGGTTCAATACTACGCCAGAATTGATTCAAAATGGAAAACTATAATGAGGATTGATAATTGTCATGGTTTAGGCCATGTGCATAAGTATCATTTACATGACAGAGAATATTGGGTACCATTAGGCATAGATGATAATAATAAGGCCTTTATACAGGCTAAATTATTAATTGAAAGAGATTTTCTAAAAATCAAAGAAAATTATCTAATATCGAAATAGAAATAAAAAATATTAATTTAAAACTACTATGAATACACTTTTTGTACAGAAAAATATCAAGCTTTCTTTTGAGTTTGATAAATATGCATCTAAGAATCCGAGAGTTTGGAACAAAATTCCAAACGGGTCTTTGGTCATATTTACCATAAAGGGCGATGATGCATTTAATACTTGGAGTGGATATTCTGCCGGAAAAGTAAAAGGAAAAAATCAAAAAGTCATTCAAGCTATCAAAGAACATAATACTTGGCGAGTGCTAAATTACAATCCTGCTTAAAAGACTAGTACAAAAAGCGGCCGAAAGGCCGCTTTTTGCTTTTTCGGGCAAAAAGTGGCAGAATAGAGGTAAGATTTAATTACGTAATTAATTACATACTGGCTGTCATCCCGGACTTGATCCGGGATCCAGACGAAGAGCTAATCACATGGGTGTTAGAAAGCACGGCGACCAAAATATCAGAAAATTGACCCGAATGGGCAGGAAGTCTTTGGGCTTAACCTTGCCGATCGAATTGGTGGAAAAGCTCGGCTGGCGGGAAAGACAGAAAGTTAAAGTGATACAAAAAGGGAAACATTTGATAGTCAGGGATTGGAAGAAATAGAATGTCAAATAAATCATTAAATAGCAACTTACACAAAGCAAGCGCAGCTAAGAAAGACGAGTTTTATACTCAGCTTGTTGATATTGAAAAAGAACTAAAACATTACAAAGAACAGTTTCGGGATAAGATTATTTATTGCAATTGCGATGATCCGTTCGAGAGTAATTTTTTTAAATATTTCGCTGCTAATTTTAATGCTCTCGGTCTCAAAAAGTTAATCACCACCAGTTATACAAAGTCGCCAATTGCGGGAGGACAGTTACCACTCCTTGAAGTCAAAGGCCTAAAACCGAAAGGCAAAGAGCCGTTTAAAATTGAAATTAATGAAGTTCCAGATTCCAATTCTGATGGCGCTATTGGCCTCTCTGATGTCGAATGGTTGCTCCGGCACGATGCAAATGTTTCAACCTCCCTCAAAGACGGCGGAGACTTTCGCAGTGAGGAATGTATAGAACTTCTCAACCAAGCAGATATAGTGGTCACCAATCCGCCGTTTTCTCTTTTTCGTGACTACGTGGCACAGCTTGTTGAACACAAAAAAAAGTTTTTGATTCTAGGGGACCAGAATGCCATAACCTATAAAGAAATTTTTAAACTCATCAAAGAAAATAAATTGTGGCTTGGCTATGACAATGGCGGGACAAAATGGTTTCAAGTCCCCAAAGAATACGACATAGATACAGAATCCAGAAAGAAAGTTGTGAATGGTATAAAGTATTTTAGCTTTGGTCGTATTTTATGGTTTACAAACCTTGATACCACAAAGCGTCATGAGAAAATGACTTTTTACAAAACATACAATCCCGAAGAATATCCTAAATACGAGAACTACGATGCTATTGAAGTTTCGAAAAAATTAGATATTCCACAAGATTACAATAGTGTCATGGGTGTTCCGATTACGTTCCTTGATAAGTACAATCCTGAACAGTTCGAAATTATTGGTATGGCTAAAAGAGGAGCTGGTGACCCTGCTTTAAAGAGCAAGGTTTATACAATTATCGATGCAAAAAATTATAGTGACTTAAATGCTGGTCCGGTCTTAAAAACTTCAGCAGGACTGAAAAATACATTTCCTCGTATTTTAATCCGTTTGAAAAAATAATTTTTTTGGAAATAAATTTAATCCAATGTTGAAGGAAAAACAATGGACATAAATTCAATATTTACAACAATTAGCGAGCATCCAAGTGGGTCATCAGTTGTTATCACAGCTATAGTTGCTTGGATTATTTATCGGCTAGGAATTTGGCATACTAGAAGTAGTGTATTAAATGCTATCCAAGCCGAACTAGACGAGGGAGTTCAATATTGGCTTAGCACGAATTGGCCGGAAAGCAGATCTCAAGAGATAAGGGAGGATAAAGAACTTTTGAGAAAAATTGTTTTTAAAATAGAAAGCTTGGCCATAGACAATTCAATCGCTACTGCCGGTAGTTTATTTACTAATCCAGAGCTTATTAAAACCCTAGTTTCTGCTAAGCAGGCACTAAGTAATTTCAATCAAGGAGTAGCATTACACCATAATTTTCTTTCTAACGCTGAGGTTTGGGACAATATAAAACCAGAGATAAAAAAGAGAGCTGAAGATTTACTTGTTGTAGTCCATAAATTAATAGGCGGAGAGCATGATGGGCAAGCTCGTACAGCATATCTTAGTCTCAGGAAAGAATTAGAAAAAGAAAAAAATTCTAAAGTTGTACCATTTATTTGGCTTTTAACAGGTCTTAATTTTTTTAGATTAAAACGGTTTATCTGTAGGTATTTTAATATTTAATAGGTTTATGAAACATAAAATAACTTAACCAATATGAAAATTGAACTACATCAAATTCCGATACATAAAATAGTTGACGGGTATAAAAACATTGAAGAGGAGGGTGTCGTTGGGTATGGCGGCAGTCTGAATATCCGCCCGAAATACCAGCGCGAGTTTATTTATAGACCCGAACAGCAGATCGCGGTTATTAATTCGGTGATGGGCGGGTTTCCTCTAAACGCGATGTACTGGGTGAAAAACAGTGGTGGTAGTTTCGAAATCCTTGATGGCCAGCAGCGCACTGTAAGCATCTGTAACTTTTTGGCCGGGGATTTTAACGTTATGAACCGCGGGTACCAGATGTATTTCGATAACTTGACGGAAGAAGAGAAAAAGAATATCCGCGACTATCCGCTCATGGTATATTTTTGCGAAGGTACGGATGATGAAAAGCTGGCGTGGTTTAAGGTCATCAATACCGCTGGCGAGAAACTTACACCTCAAGAATTGTTGAACGCTATTTATTCAGGGCCTTGGGTAACCGATGCCAAGCGTTATTTCAGTAAGAGCAACGCGCCGGCGTATTTACTGGCTCATGACTATGTGAGTGGAGCATTGAACCGCCAAGAGTATCTGGAAACGGCACTCCGCTGGATCAGTGATGATAAAATTGAAGATTACATGGGCAAACATCAGAAAGACAAAAGCGCTGACAAGTTGTGGGAATATTTTCAGGACGTAATTTCCTGGGCGCAAAAGACATTTCCAAATTATCGGCGCGAAATGGCTCATGTGGAATGGGGCGAGCTGCATAATGAATTCAAAGATAAAAAACTAAGTTCTGTTAAATTGGAAACGGAAATTAAAGAGTTAATGCAAGACGAAGATGTTACCAAGAAGTCTGGTATTTATCCGTATGTTTTGACGAGGCAAGAAAAATACCTTTCAATTCGGGCGTTTACAGAAAAGATGAAGCGCGAAGCTTATGAGAAACAAAAAGGTATTTGCCCTGTTTGCAAAAAACATTTCGATATTTCCGAGATGGAAGCTGATCATATAAAACCTTGGCACGAAGGAGGAAGAACAATTTCAGAAAATTGTCGGATGTTGTGCAAAGATGACAATAGAACTAAATCTGGGAAATAAAACTGCAGCTTGATTGTTGTAGTAAAATTGATCAGGAAGTATATAAGTTGTATGGATTGAGTGAAGGCGAAATAGCCATAGTTGAAAGCAAATAATAAAACTATGAAAAGAAATAAAAGAAAAAGAATAAAAGTTATTGATTTATTCTGTGGTATTGGTGGTTTAACGCACGGACTAATTAAAGAAGGCATTGATGTTGTTGCAGGCATAGACAATGATAGTAGCTGTAAGTTCGGCTATGAATACAACAATAAAACAAAGTTTATTGATCAAGACATTATTAATGTAACTCCTCAGCAGATTGATAAATTGTTCGGGCCAAAAAATCAAACCATACGAGTACTTGCAGGATGCGCTCCATGTCAGCCATTCTCAAAATTAAACTTGAACAAAATAACTAAAAAACAGCTTGAGCCTTTAGATAAATTTGCTAGGCTTATTGCTGAAACTCAGCCTGATATAGTCTCAATGGAAAATGTTAGCAGCCTTGCTAACATGAAAAAGTATCCAGTTTTTGCTAAGTTTGTAAAAACACTTAAGCAAAATAATTATAATTACAAGTACGAGGTTGTGGATGTTTCTGAATTTGGAGTCCCGCAGAGGAGAAAAAGACTTGTGCTTTTAGCTTCTAAATTTGGGAATATTTCTTTAATAAAAAGAACCCATATAAATAACCGTGTCACTGTCCGTGATGTGATTGCGGACCTGGAGCCTTTAAAAGATGGGGATATTAGCAATAAAGATCCATTGCATAGAGCAAGGAAATTAAATGATATTAATTTACGAAGAATTAAAGCAACCCCTGTCAACGGAGGTAATTCAAAAAGTTGGAGTGAGGATTTGCAACTTAAGTGTCATAAGAGTGAATCTGGAAAAACTTATCGTAGTACCGTATATGGTAGGATGAAATGGGACCAACCTGCTCCCACAATGACAACGCAATGTATTGGTCTTGGAAATGGCCGGTTTGGCCATCCGGACCAAGATAGAGCAATAAGTCTGCGAGAGGCCGCCCTCTTTCAAACTTTTCCTATGGATTATATGTTTGTGGATAAGAAAACATCCATCGTAAGTAAGAATATTGCTAAGTTTATAGGAAATGCTGTGCCAGTTAGACTTGGATCGGTTATCGGAAAGAGTATTAAAGAGCATATTAGAATGCTTGTATGAATAATAATAACCGTGAATATAAACTCAATATAAGTCCTAGAGTTTTGGAATTGTTGGGACCGAGTCTTTATACTAATATTTATTATGTCTTAGCTGAATTAATTGCAAACGCATATGATGCGATGGCTTCAAATGTATACATTATAAAAAAAGAGGATCGTATAATTGTTGAAGATGATGGTATTGGGATGTCTTATGAAGATGGTGATATAAAAAAAATACCTTGATGTAGCTATTGAGACTCGCACAACAAAAAAAGACGTCTATACTGAAGACGGGACTCGTAAAAGAATGGGTCGCAAAGGTGTTGGCAAGTTAGCTGCTCTTTCAGTTTCAGAAAAAGTTTCAGTGATGACTGTAAAAGATAATGAAAAATCTGGTTTTATTCTTTCTCGAAACGTAGGCGAAGATCATAGATTGGAAGCAATCGCTAATAAAGATATTAAATTTAAATATATTCGGAAAAATGGCACGTCAATAGTTATGACAAATCCGCAATATGGACTAAATGCCACCGTAACCGCAATACGCAACAATTTACTTAAAATTTTTCCATTAGTTAGTAAAGATTTTAGAATTCATATTATCACTGATAAAGATACAATTATTATTGATAATTTTGATAAAGAGATAATTAGAGGCCTTGGTGCTTTGATTACTTTTGGCAAAGAGTATCAGGGACTTGCTAAGTACTTTGATTCCGGATTTAGCAAAAATAATGAGATAGAAGGTGGTCTTCTTAAAAAAGACAGTGCCGTGGCTATCCCGTTGAACTTAGTCAACAGAAAAGGCGAAGATAAAAAATATGAAGTAATTATAAAAGGTTGGGTAGGGGCTTACAGAACTACAAAAGACAGAAAGAAAGACTCGAACGATTTTCCTGATAATTTTATTTCAATACTCTCCAATGGTAAACTAGGTGAATATAATATTCTACCTGTTGTTGGTGCTAATAAACTTCAAGAAGTGTTTATAGTTGGACAATTACATATTGACCTTTTCGAAGCCACGGAGCTACCAGACATGTCATTAAGTAACCGGCAAGGATATAAGACAGATGATCTTCGATATATAGAAGTAATAAAATATGTGAGAGATGAATTACTGCCTCGTATAATTAACATGCGTAATGTTTGGGTACAATTTAATAAAAAGAAGAAAGAACAGCAAAAGCAAGAAAGAGAGAAGAAAGACGAAGAAGAATTAAGAAAAAAAGTAGATGAGTACAAAACGGCAGCGTCAGGTGGGGCAACCAGCAAGATCGCTAGCAGATTTGGTGGCAGTATTCCAGCCATACAGAGAATAATCCGGGATGAGATGAATAAATTTCTTCCAATTGTTGGTATCAAGAGAAGAGTTGATTCGCAGAAAAAAAGAATTTTGATTAGTCAGACTCTAGAAGACAAACCCTTGTCTGATGTTATATATAAGATGTTATCTTTTAATGGACTTCCGGATGAGGATATTATTTATTCAAATTCGGACAATGCGGACTCCCGTATCCCTAACCGTATAGGTATTTTTGAATATCTTCGTAGTTTTTTTGTCGATAGTTATTCTGATAAAAAAATGTTTGTTATTTATGTTACTAGTGATCATATGGCTAGATCTTGGGGCGCTGTATCAGAAGTTGGTGCTGGCTGGATAACACAAAAAGATCACGATATTTTTAATATTCAAGGTCATAGACCCCAAGCCCCACTTAACGTGTCTGCTGAATGGCAGACTAGCAATCTGGTTGGCAATAATATAACAATGAGTAAAAAAGAATTTGATAAATTTATCGTAAAGATTATTGATATTTGTAATTTTGTAGGATACAAACCAAAAGATAAAAAAAATAATAAAAAAGAATTATTAAAATATGTTTCTATTGCGTAAGACGGACTTAGGGAAAGAACGGCGAATGAACTCGTCGATCCAGAGGTAGCTTTAACCCGTTTGGAAGATCCGGGTATTGATATTGACGAACTGGATTTATAAATAACATATTTAATTACGTAATTAAAAGATAATTTATAGGTTTATGGAAAATAAGAAGTACAAACTAAGCCCTTCAGATTTTGCATACTTATACGAAGAATGTAAGTGTTGTTATTATCTTAAAATAAAACACGGGATGCAGCGACCCTCGATGCCATTTCCCGGTGTTTTTTCAACTTTGAACGCACTTCTTCAGGGAAAGTTGGTCGGAAATAACCTTCGGGAACTCTCACCGCTTTTGCCTGAAGGTATAGTGGAAAGTCAGGAAGGATATGTAGAATCAAAATTGATCCCGAAAACCAACGCGTATATTAAAGGGAAATATGATCTTCTTGTAAGGCAGAAGGATGGAACTTACCTAGTTATCGATTTTAAAATTACGACTCCTGATGAAGAAAAGGGCGCTAAATACCAGAAGCAACTTCAGGCTTATCATTACGCATTTGAATTTCCAGAAAAAGGAAAATCTAAACAAATAACTAAATTAGGGTTAGTTATCATGTATCCAGATCAGGTTAGATTTGAAAAAAATCAGGCAATAATAACCTTTCCACCCAAATGGGTTGAAGTAGATTTGGAAAGAGAAAACTTTCTGAAATTCATGAAAGATGTAAATAAATTGCTGGAAGGTCCGGTTCCTCCAGAAAACCCAGACTGTAAATGGTGTGCGTATCGACACTTTGGAGAGAAATATGCACATTTATTTATTAATAAATGAGGATTCATGAAAAATCGATTTGAAAACCGAGGTGAAATTGTGGGCGCTTCTGTTCCTGATGAAGACATGCACGGATGGATAAATTCGCTTATGGAAGGAGGCTTTAGCCAGGAAGAGATAGACAGGATTCTCGTTCATCTGAACCAGACTTATGCGAAGCAAAAAGGGATCAAAAAACCTCAGAAAAAAGATTTTTTAGAAGCGGCTAAAGAATTGGGTTTTGATCCTGAGGAGTTTGATATCTAGAAGCTCAGGGTGAGTAGGACTCATTCGCGCGAATAGGAGAATAGTTGGCAATACCCAGGACAAAGAGATCCTGAAACGAGTTCAGGATTGCGGGGATTTATTCAAATTTTTATGACCAACGGGCTATTAATTTTTTACGGAGGATTAGCTGCGGTAAACCTGCTCGCGTTTATTTTGGTCGGGATAGACAAAAAAAGCAGCGTAGACAATACGGAACGCATACCGGAAGTTTATTATTTTTTTATCGCCATATTCTTCGCTTCGTTGGGCGTACTTTTGGGCATGATATTTTTTCATCACAAGACCAGGAAATTCTATTTTCCGCTCGGCATAAGTTTGCTGATCCTGGAGCAGGCAGCGCTTCTGATATTTTTGTCAAAAATTGTAAGTTTTAATCCTTGGCGTATTTTGGTATAATGACCAAGCACTTAAATAAAGGTCGAGATCTTCACATCATTAAATATATTCTATGAACAATACAAGCAAATGGTGGGTTATCGCCATCTTAGTTATCCTCTTATTGCTCGCCTGTTGGTATTTTTTCCTAAGACCGAAGACAACCACCACGGAGCAGAATAACCAATCTCAGAGTACGGGAACCAACGGGTCTAATGGGGCGACCGGAGCCACTGGGGCAAACGGATCCAACGGCGCCAACGGATCGGCCGGAGCAAATGCGCCGCAAAACTTAACAATACCGCTTCAGACGCAGAATAGTTCCGGAGTAGCCGGCAACGTAACGTTTACGCAAACGCCGAATGGAACCGATGTCGTACTGAATACGGTCGGCGGGCCGCTGAATCTCTCTTTGCCTGCGCATATTAACTCAGGTACCTGCGCCAACCCCGGCGCGGTAAAATATACGCTCAATTCCACGGTAAACGGAAAATCCGATACTACGGTCAACGCAAACATGGCCGACCTTACGGCCAATCCGATGTCGGTAAGCGTGGATAAATCGGCTGCGGGTGTGACCGCGAATGTTGCCTGCGCCAACATTGTCGCACAGTAAATTTAGAAAGAACTTTTGAGGATTGCTTAAAACCTTCAACGCCTCAGGTGATCCTGAGGCGTTGAATTTATTCTTTCGCCACTTTTTCTAAGCCTCGCTGGAAAAAAATAGCGGCTGCTCTACCGGCCCTTTTGGAATCATTCGCGCGAATGAGCGAATGAAAGAAAACTTGTTTTGGGTGTATAATACAGATAGGCATTAACCGTTAAAAATATGGCTAGGGAATCACAAGGAAACGAAAAAGAAACCGAGGACAGCCCCGAGAAGAGCTTTGAGCGCTATAAGGAATCAGGCGGGCAGATAGATGAAAAAGCTTATCAAAACGTCCTGGAAAAATTCAAACAGCCGACCACGCCGGATAAGCCCGTGGTGCTGCAGGTAGAAGCAATGGCCGCAAAATCAGGAATTGAACTGCGCAGTTCCAAAGACAGCCCTGATCCGAGGATAGTACTGTACGGGATCATGCGCTCCGAAAGCAATCTGAGAGACCAGCGTTTATTTGCCGAGGTTTTGCGCATCTCTGGAGATACCGACTCACTCAAAAAATTGATGGAAACATACCCCAATATTTTTAGCCAAAAAAAACAACCCCCGAATTTAGGGGGTTGTTTTGGATCTACGATTTAGCGCATCTGCGAGCTCCGACGTTTTAGTCGGAGCGTGGCAGTCTAAACCGCGGAGCTCCCTTTATCCTGCCGAGAGCCGATTGCTTCGTCGTCCCGAATAATCGGGACTCCTCGCAAATTCAATGTGCTTGCCCGCCGTCGTGGTAATCAGACAGGTCTCTGTCATCCACTCTGACCACATTCTTCAGCGAAAGTTTCAGCCTGTTGAATACAGCCATGGACGGGATGCTAAGTTTGTCATGTCCATGATTTGAAACCATGTAAAGAGTGGGGCCTGAGCCGCAGATGACAGTGCCGTCCGCGTATATTTTGTTGCGTTTGAATGTTACGGAATTGTCCGTACTGGTGGAGGCCACGTTGCCGTTGCCGTCCGAGTCAATGGCCACATTGGCTGGGATCGAGGCAGTGACAGTGCCGTTGTCTTTGACAGGAACACTTAATGTATAAGTGGGGCCTGTGCCGGACAGGGACGCATACCCGTATTCTTCAACACCGGAGATCTTCACATCTTTGGCTGAGAATCCGATCACAGGTTCTGAGAATACGATAGTGAAACTGATGGGCGATTGATTTGTCGGGTCAGCCTGTCCCGCAGCCTGGTTGATGGTCACAGTCGGAGCGGCTCCATTGGCCGGCTGCACCGTGGTGAATGTGAAGTCAGCTGATTTGGCCAGGTTTCCTAGCGCATCTTTACTCCTGACCCGGAAGTGTATGGTTTTTCCGGCAATTGGCTGTGGTCTCATGTGATATCGGTCATTTTTATCTAAGAGTGCCAAAAGTCCGGTCAGGTTCTGGCTGTGGCTCATCACCAAGGTTTTATCCAATTTTGTAGAGAAGCCATAATAGTTGGTCGTGCCATAGTCAACCTGAGAATCCGAATTCTCATCAGTGGTCCAGGTGATGGTGGCGCTGTCCAGAGTTATGGCAGATGAAGCCACAGCTGAGATAACCGGAGGAGTGTTGTCAAAAGTTATCGTATTGTCCGTGCTAGTGGAAGCGGCATTGCTGTTGCCGGCCTTGTCAGTGGCAATTCCCGCGGGAATCGTAGCGATGACAGTTCCGCTGGTTTTGACAGGCACGTAGATCTTGAAAGTTGCACTGTAGCCTGACAGATAAGGCTTGCCCACTGTGGCAGTGCCGGAGAAATTAACATCCGAGGCTTTGAATCCTTTTACTTTTTCCGAGAAAATAATTGTGAAGCTGACCGGAGATTTTTTGGTTGGGTCAGCCTGCTTTGCGGACTGATTGATGGTCACTGTCAGCGGAGAAGGTGCGGGAGTGGCCGTGTTCACAGTAAAGGCGCTGACATTGAGCGCAGTACTTGCATTTCCTGATGCGTCAGTGACCACGATAGTGCAGTTTGAGTGAACTCCGTCAGGAAGTGTGTTGAAGGTTACGGTGTTGTTACCCGCAACCGCAGATGTCGTAGCGGAAGAACAATCACCACCGTAGGTGATAGTACCCGCTTCTGTGGATGAGAAGGTGTAGTCAGGAGTATTGTCATTGGTTGGGCTTGGTACTGCTGTTACTTCCGCAAGCACCGGAGCTGTGGTGTCAGTTGCGGCAAGAGTTGTGAAATTAAAATCATCAGAAGTGGCAAGATTGTTTGCCGCATCGGCTGATTTTACATGGAAGTGGTAAATGGTCCCGGCAGTCAATCCTGTGATGTTCTGGCTGTGGCTTGTGACCAAAGATGTGTCCAATGCCGTGGATGAGCCGTAGCTCGTGGTTGGGCCATAATCCACTTGTGAAGTTGAATTTTCATCCGTCATCCAGCTGATCGTCACGCCGGTTTGGGTTATCGCTGTGGAAGTGACGGCCGAGATGACGGGAGGAGTTGTATCCGGAACAGTTGTGTCCACTGTAAAAGTATTTACGCTCAAAGGCAGGCTTTGGTTTGAAGCAGCATCAGTGACCATGATGGTGCAATTCATATGAACTCCGTCTGCAAGTGTGTTGAATGTTACAGTATTGTTGCCTACCACCGCAGCCGTGGTCGCAGACGTACAATCACCGCCATAAGTAATGGTCCCGGCTTCTGTGGAAGAGAAAGTGTAGTCAGGAGTATTGTCGCTAGTCGGAGTTGGGACCGGAGTTACTTCCGCAAGCACCGGAGCTGTGGTGTCAGCCGGTGTGAACGGATCCGCAATTTGGTTGTTTGAAACTACCAGTTCGTCATACCAGGTCGTGGCCGGCGTGTGGACAGTTGTTGCAAGTTTGCCTGTGTTGTTCGGGCCGAACATTATTTTGTTGTACCCGGAATCAGGGTCGCTGGGGTTTTGCCCTGGAGCGGCATTGGTCACATTGTAGATCTGTTTTAAGGGCTGGTTTTCCGGAGCTGCCCAAACCTTCACAGTCGTGTTGAACGCGCCCCAATCGCCGACATGGATCTCAAAAGCAAAGGTCATCCACTGGTTGGCGACATAAGAAACGGCAGTGCCGTCAGAGGGAGTTTGCGTGAAGGTTGCGCCGTTGACGTAAAGCACTGGCATGTTGCCGAATGATTGGTTAAAAAGCCCGATGCCGGGCGCGTCGCCGTAAGTGCTGAAGGGTGTGGTGATCTCCACCTGCTTCCAGCCGTTGCCGCCCATGGCAGATGAAAGCATTTCCGGCGAGAAGCGCTGGCGGAACTGGACGAAGAACACGGAGCCGGTTTTGTAGCCGGCGCTTGATTCATTGATCAGGCGTTCATAATCGCCGGATGAATTGGCGCCGGTGCGGCTCGGGATCGTAAATTTCATGGAGCCTGTTCCGGATGCCTGGTTCGTGGGGTCAAACACGCCGAGAGTTGTCCCGACCTCATTTCCTGAAACAAAGCTGTCTATGTCATCTGCGGAATCAAATCCGCTGCAGAGTACCACTCCTGCGGCCGTGCAGCGCGATGTGAAAGTATCGGCATGCGCGCTCATCGGAGGCACAAGCACTGCCGAAATGATGATCACCGCGATCGGCGAGATTATTTTTAATATGCGGTTTTTTCCTTGAGTATCGTATAAAAACCTGCTTAAATTGAGCATATTTCTTTATTGGGTTAATGATTTTTTTGTACGTACTTTAAGTGTAACGCCGCAACTTTGACAGCGTTACATATAGCAACAGGAAAAAACGGAGGACCGCATAAATGAAGAGAATGCTGCTCTGGTGCGTTTTTGTATTGGTCGCACGTGTGGCGAGCGCACAAACGCCGCCGGTTCCGGGGTCTGTAGGGTGCATCTGGGAAGCCTGGAACAATGTGGCCTCAGGTGCCATAACCGATCCTCAGCAACTCGCGGACAATCCGTGGCTTTTGGGGAATCCCAATCCCAACCTTGTCCAGAATACTGTCAACTTCGCGGCCCTGCTGAATGTCAGCGGCATTTACGTGCCGTTGGTGGCGCGCATGCGCTGCCAGTACACAGCGCCAGAGACTGGTCAATATAAATTCTGGATGGCGTCGAACGGGAAAGGCAAGCTCTACTATTCGACAGCTGACCAGAATTTCGCGGGTAAAAGCCCGATCGCGCAGATGACAAATGCGGTGGCGCCGAGCGTGAACCAGTGGCTGCGGTACTGCGAGCAGTCAAGCAACCCGGTCACGATCTGCAACGGGATCACTCCGCAGCAGATAAATTTCACCGCCGGCCAGACCGTGTACTTTGAACTCGTGTACATGGACACGGTGGCGGAAGCAGGCACGAACCTCAATCACGCATCCGCTAAGATCCAGCTGCCTGACGGCACGCAGCAAGGCCCCATGCTTGGCTCCACTCTTTCTGTGCCGCCAGCTCTGCCCCCGTCATTCACGCTCACCAACAACGGCATCAGCACAAACGGCAGTCCGGCCGCGACCAGTACGATCTCGGCGAATTTGCAGTTTGGGACGACACAGCCCGTGACGTTTTCCGTCCAGTCAGGGTTGCCGGTCGGCATGACATCAGCGTTTGCCAACCCCGTCTGCAGCCCGACATGCGCTTCGGTCTTAACCCTGACAACCGGGATCACAACACCCGCAGGCACGTATACCATTGTGGTTGCTGCGACAGTGCAGTGGGTGGTACAGACCACATCATTTCAGATCACAGTGGTGCCCCCGATCCCACCGACTCCGACCATCACAGCCAATCCGACGGCGATACGTTTGGGTGAATCAACGACAGTGATGGAAAACCCGGGGAATAACTCCACCACATGCACGCTATCGGCCAGTCCGGCCAATGCCAACTGGAGCGGGCCGGCGCTTGTCAGCGCCATTACGACCGCGAGCATTGCGCCGAGGGTCACGACCACGTTCAGCGTGACCTGCACGAATCTAGCCGGGACGACGCCGGCGGATGTCACGGTCCAGGTCACTCCACCGACACTGGCGTGGGATCCGGTGACAAAGAAGACCGATGGCTCGGATGCCATAGTGCTCGGATACAATGTGTACTGGGGCACAACCCCCGATACATTAGCCAAAGGCGCGACAGTTACAGGCACGCAGCTTCCTCTGATCGGGTTTACGGCAAACGTGACGTATTACTTTGCAGTGACGGCATTTGATGCCACATCAGAAAGCGCATTCTCAGCAGAATTGCCGAGCATTATCTAACAGAGCTTAAGTGAACGAAAGTTCCTTGGGCTCTTTTTTTTGTTCCCATTTTTGGTTATAATGCATGCAGTTATTAACTATCAACCATATGCTGGAATGGTTGTAAGAAAATAAATTATCATTAAGAAATTATCAATATGGAAAATGAGAAAGAACAAGGGAATCCGGAAGAGAGGGCAAGCGATGTGGAAATGGCGATGAGGCTGTCAAAGCTGATCGATAACCCGGGCGAAGTGGAGACTGCTCCAGGAATAGTTGGGAATAACAGGGATCTGTATATCCGTGAAGCGGAAAGTCTTTTGCCGACGATGACCAATCCTGAGGCGAAAAAAGTCCTGGAAAATAAAATAAATCAGTATAAAAAATAGAGCTTTGGTGTTTTTCTGATCATCTTATGTATTATGTTTACATTCTCAGATGCGCGGATAAGACGCTCTATACCGGCATCTGCGTCGATCTGGCCAGAAGAGTGCGCGAGCATAATTCCTCGGTTTTGGGCGCCAAATACACGCGGGGCAGAAGGCCGGTAAAACTTATTTTTTCCCAAAAATTCCGCAACAGATCTTCTGCGCAGGCCAAAGAATATCGCATCAAACAATTATCCCAAAGCGAAAAATTGGAAATCATCAGGAAAGCCAACTATGAACGGAAACAATCGCGATGATATAAAACCCGGCATGGAAGTAGAGGTGATTCTGAAAGAGCATCAGGGCACCGGCACTCTGACCCGCGGCCGTGTGGCTGAAATTCTGACCAGTTCTGATTTTCACCATCGCGGCATAAAAGTCCGGCTGGAAGACGGGCAGGTCGGCCGAGTGCAAAATATATTATAAAAAAATAAGCCTGAGCGGAAGAGCGCTCAGGCATTTTCTTTACCTCTGTAACGGTTGAACATCTTGGCTCTGTCGTGTCTTTGCTCCTTGATGTTCGGATTCAGGACCTTCATCCAATTGGTGGGGCGCGCATAGACGCCTTTTTTTTCTTTGGCCACCATGCCTTCCAGTCCCGCGGCCACGATCTGGTCCATGAACATCTGTCCTTGGCCGGTTATGTGCTGCACGAACCTGATCCAGCCCTCGGCGCGGGTCAGCGACCGCAGCTTTTTTTTGCGTTCGATCAGCGGCAAAGCAGTCAGGTCCCGCTGGCCCAACCAAAGCAGGTCGAACGCCATATAGACCGGTGTGCCTTTGCGAGAATGCAAAGCTTTGAAGTCCGAATACCCGGTTTTGGCGTCCAGTACAGTGATCTCGCCGTCCATGATGGCTGCTTTGACCTTAAGCTCCTTGCGGATCTTGTGAGCCAGGTCGTTGAATGCTCTAAGCGGCTTGTTGCGCTTTGAACGGAAATAACTTTCATTGCCGTCAATGTACAGGACTCCCCGGTATCCGTCGAACTTCGGCTCGAAGATCCAGTCAGGGTCGTCAAACGCATGGCGCATCAGTATCGGATCTATCGGAATGATGTGCGGCAAGGCCATCTAATTCCTCCTCGTCATTTGATATAATAATACTTATAATCGTCCAGATTGCAACCGGCCATACCGTCTCTAATTCGCGCGAATAGGAGAATAGTAATATAATCCATATATGAAAGAAATAGAAAGAATTGTGAAGGCCTTAGCTAACCGGCGGCGGTTGGCAATTCTCAAGTGTTTAAAGCATCAGCGCGAAGCCTCAGTCGGCCAGATTGCGGACCAGATCAAACTTTCACTTAAGGCAACATCCAAACATTTGAATCTATTGGCGCATGCGGATCTGGTTGATAAAGAACAAAGAAGTCTCACAGTATTTTACCGGCTAAATCCAAACCAGCGAACATTCGTCAAATCCCTGATTAACGAACTCTAATTCGCGCGAATTAGAGAATAGTTGGAGGAACCCTCTTGACTTAAGCGTAAGCAATTGATAGAGTAAAAAAGACCAATTAGTTCTAAATATGCTTTCCGGCTTATGTAAAGAACGGATATTCAGAATAATACTAGTCGCGGCGCTTGTTTTGAGCGTCTTTTTTGTACCCGGAAAAACCCGGGCTGACCTGTCTTTGCCGACTACAGACTGTGATTCGGCGCAGGCTTCGGCTCATTTGGTTGCGGATATGTCCCAAGAAGATGGGACAAGAGCTTTTAGTTACGGATCGGATAACAACCATTTTGCCTCAAAAAATGGGACAGTGATAACTTTGAGCATAAATTTGCTATTTCCAAGCACGGCATCCACAAATATCAAAATCAATTTTATGGACGCAACTTGTACACTAATCGCGGGATTTGCCTTCCAGCCCGAGGTCATCCCCGGCCAAAATGTTTTTTCATATGATACTGACCTGGCTAATTATGTGTTCAATGATGAGCCGGCCACACCAGTCCTTGCGAGTGGATCAGTCAAATACATCTGGGCTGAGGTACTGGACAATTTTCCGGTCGCAACAGTTTCAAGCTATTCATATGTAGTGGATGTGGATGATGTCCAAAACCCAACAGGAACAGCTCCTGAACCAACGGGTCTTAGACCAGTTTTGATAATACCCGGAATCATGGGTAGCGAACTTTATGATGGGGATAGTTTAATTTGGATGAACCCAACCGAATTGATAGCCGATTTTTTTTCACCTCACAATTTCTTAACTAATCATTTAAGTTTAGACGACGAAGGAAATTCTATTAATAGTATAAATAGCGGTAATATAATTGAACGCTATGATTTTGCTTTTACTCATACTATAATTTTTGAAGGATTAATTCAAAATCTAGAAAATAATGGCTATACTTTAGACCAAAATCTATTTGTCTTTCCTTACGATTGGCGGCTTGATTTAGATATTGATCGTGATGAGTTGAACCAAAAAATATTGGATATTAAAAAACAAACCGGAGCTGATAAAATAGATATAATTGCTCATAGTATGGGTGGATTAATCACTGAAGATTACATTAATCAATTCGGGACTTCTACTATTGATAAGTTAATTTTTGTAGGCACTCCTCACTTAGGAGCGCCTAAAGCAGCAAACGCCTTACTCTCTGGTGATTTGGGTACACCAATGTCATATTTTATTAATCCACTCGAGGTCAAATCTATCGCCTTGAATTCACCATCAATGTATGAATTGCTCCCTAATAAGAAATATTTTAATCGCTACCAGGGTTATATAAAAGTCACTTCGTTAAATAAAGTATTGGATTATACCGATACAAATATTTACTTGTTCGAATTAGGTAAGAATATTTCCCTAATTAACCAGGCGCAAAGTTTTTTTGCAAAAAAATTAGAAGACTTGGACTATGGTGATATCAAGGTATTCAATATCGTTGGTTGCAAACGGGCATCTACTAGGGATCTTTTCACGATTGATGACTCAAAAAGAAAAATAGTAAATATACAATATTCTAATGGCGATGGTACCGTGCCATTTGTCAGTGCAGACTATTCTTCAGGTACCGAATATTATGTTAAAGATGCGGAGCATGTAAAATTGCCAAGTATGGATGGAGTAAAACAACTCATCGCGGGAATTCTAGATGGCCACGAAACCCTTAGTTCCAATACTAGTACCAATCCGAACTTCTGTCCCTTGAATGGAAAGGAACTTAATTGGCGCAGTCCGGTATCTGTGCAGATTTATGATTCTTTAAACAATCATAGCGGACCGCTTAGTGACGGTACGATTGAAAATAATATTCCTGGTGTTCAATACGAAGTGATTGATGACGAGGCTTATATTTTTCTGCCCACAGACGAAGGCCAGACTTATACAATTCAAGGAACCGGGACAGCCAATGGCAGTTTTGACTTGATTGTTTCTGATATCAACAATGATCAGGTTACAAACAATACTTTGTTTGACAACGTCCGCATCGTTCTCGGCAGTAGTATAAGTTTTAATGTTTCTCAAAATTCTGATGATAATAATATTATGGTTGACAATTCAAATATTTTTTCAACGATCAATTCGGTTGATCCCGTTCAAGTCTTAACACAGGCAATTAATACCGCGCCCTATATTCCAATTTCTGGGAGCAGTGGCGGGGGAAGCGGTGGTGGAAGTATTATAGCCGCGGCTCCTGCGACAAGCGATAGCAAAAAACCGCAAGATAATGCTAAGATATTAGAGAAACCAGTTAGCAAGCTTAGAGACGGCACTTTGGCATTGGATTTAATGGATAATCGAACGATCTATATGATTGGGAGCAAAGGCAAAAAGTATGGATTTGCCTCGGAAAAAGCGTTCAAAGGGTTGGGATTCGGATTTAACCAGGTCCTGACAGCGGATTTAAACGCATATGAACTGGGCGGGTTGATCACAGATCCTGACGAGATTCATCCCAATGGAAGCTTGATCTTTGATGGTCAGACCGTTTGGCTTGTAAACAATGAGAAACGTTATGGATTTAAAACCATGGAAGAATTTAGATCTTATGGATATGATCTAAAACAAACCGTGCCTGCGAATAAAAATGATATGCTTTTGGCAATAACTAATTTAATTAAATAATTAATAGTTGACTAAAGTTATGAGTAATAAAAAGTTATCCGTGTTCTTTTGGTTTATTGCGGTCCTGCCCTTAGTGTTAATTTGCATCAATAGTTTTGTTTTAAAAAATCAATCATGGAATTTAGATTATCTAAATACAATAACGTTTATCTTAGCCATTGTATCTTTAGTTGGCTCTATTATTAGTTTTTTTGTAAGTATTAGGAACCGACATAGATTAATAAGTGCTTTGTCTAGTATAGTTTTTTTAATTAGTATATTAGTGTTATTTTTTGGTTATATATTTTCTAACTTCGGTTTCTAAATGTTAAACAATAAGATTACTTGGATTTTTTTGCTTTTAGTTCTTTTACCAAATATCGTATTTTGGGGCTCTCCAGTACTGGAAAATTATTTTAAAGGATTTTATGTTACAGACTACAATGGATTCTTCTTTACCATTTTATTTATACCGATTATAGGTTCAATTTTTATGTTTTGGGTTAGTGTTAAACACAAGAACGATTGGGCTAAAGCAACGAGTGCTGTTTTATTTCTTATTGCTTTATTAATGTTTTTCTTTGTTAAAGGAATGTCTAGTCTGTCCATTGGATAGCACTGATTCAAACAAAAATGAAAAGCATTAGCCAATACTATTTTTGACTCCCTGTCTGCCGTGGGGTATAATTAAACCAAATTAACCGGCAAAAATGAAATTAAATTACATTATAATCCCTTTAATAACCGCGCTGGTGGCGCTTTCCGGCAGTGAGTTTGTTGAGATAGGCTTGAAAAGCTGGTATAAGAGGCTTCAGCTGCCGGATATAGCGCCTGATGGCATCACGATAGGCCGGGTCTGGACCGGGATATATGTTCTGACCGCTATTTCTGTGATGATCATCTGGAATTCCAGCGACATCGCGCACAGCGATCCGATATTCATTTATACTATCGGACTTTTTGTACTGAACGGGGTCATGAATGTTTTCTGGAATTTTTTATTTTTCACCCTGCATCTGACCGGGCTGGCAACAGTGGAATCCACCGCCCTGGGTCTGTCCGTGCTGGCGCTGATTTTGCTTGCATATCCGGTTTCGATGCCGGCCTCGCTTCTGCTCCTGCCGTATTTTGCGTGGGTTTGCTTTACTACTTATTTGAATTACAACATCTGGGAATTAAATAAATAAGTTAATGCCAGACAAAAAATTGGAAACTGCGGTATTCGGCGGCGGGTGCTTTTGGTGCACGGAAGCTATTTTCACGCGCCTGAAAGGCGTGGAATCCGTGGAATCCGGCTATGCCGGCGGACACACTGATAATCCGACTTATGAGCAGGTCAGCGCGGGCAACACCGGGCATGCGGAAGCCATCAAGATCGAGTTTGATCCGAAGGTCGTAAAGTTTGCGGATCTTTTGAATGTGTTCTTCGGCACGCATGATCCGACCACACTGAACCGCCAGGGCGATGATGTGGGCGAGCAGTACCGCTCCGCGGTTTTTTATATGACTGCCGAGCAAAAAACCGAAGCCGAACAATTCATCAAAAAACTTGAAGATGACGAGACTTTCGACGATCCGATCGTGACCGAAGTTTCGGCTTTGGAAAAATTTTGGCCGGCGGAAAGCTATCACCAGCGCTATTATGAGCAGAATAAGAACAAAGCCTATTGCCAGTTTGTCATAAATCCGAAGATCGCCAAACTGCGGCAAAAATTCGCGCCGCTTCTGAAACCGGAATAAATCCGGATAAAAAGAAAAGCCTCAAGCGATGCTTGAGACCTGTGATTATCAGAATAGTCAACCCTAAGCTTTCCAATCCGTAATGTAGTTGACGGGCACGCTTATCGGGTCGCCCGGGATTTTCAGCGGTTCCCCATAGGGGCTATTGTCGTGTTTCAGCAGGAAGAAACTTTTGTCCTTGCGGATGATCGCGATGTGGGCGCGGACATTTCCTGCCGGTTCGAGGAGTACGAATATCTGCCCGTCGGGGATCTGGCTGAGCAAGGGTGTCATGCGGGATGTTCTCAGAATTCGACATGCGGCAGATCGTGGTCATTGAACGATTCGTCGGTGCTCATGTAGACCAACGCAATGGCCCGGATGGCCGTCTGATCCGCCGAACTGGTCTGTTCTTTTGTCTCAGTGTCCAGGACCACGAACTTGGACGCAACGATCATGTCCCGGCATTGATACTCAAGCAGATCGACATGTTCCGGATCCGGCAGCGGGAACGCCACGAAGTGCCGTTCCTTGATATCCCGGCGTGCGACCAGGTAGAGCTGGCGGCGCCCTTTGTTCCAAAGCCGGCGGACTTCCTTAAATGCCTTGTCCCAGGAATCCAGCTCTTCGGATCGTTCCAGTGTATGCCTTTCAGTCGAGATGGCATGCGAGAGAGTGGTTTTAGCCCCGCGCTTCATGTTCATCCTCCCATGTGTTCGGTATTTAACAGTATATTATCCGATTAGCAGATAAATGTCAAAATACAAGAATTTAATTATATTTTTTATTTTTATTGTTCTGGCCGCGGCAGGCGGTGTTTTTTATTATCAGTCAAAAAATCTGCATCTGTTTGCCAAACCCTGCACGGCTCCGATCACTTACTCCATCGGAACATTTGATCCCAAGTTCGGCGTAACGCAGCAGAAATTTTTGGATGACGTGAACCAGGCAGTCCAGATCTGGGATATGCCGATCAGTAAAGACCTGTTCCAGTATTCTGCGGCCGGCAAGCTGAAGATCAATCTGGTTTATGACTATCGCCAGGAGGCGACGGACAAATTGCGGGCGCTGGGCCTGACCATCGACGATTCGCAGTCGTCTTACAATACGCTGAAGGCGCGTTATGATTCTTTGAGCGCGGACGATAAGGTCCGGAAGCAAAAACTCGATGCCGATACAGCCTCATACGAAAAACAGCGCGCCGCTTATGAGCAGCAGGTGAATTATTGGAATTCCAACGGCGGGGCTGACCGCCAAACCGCAGCGCAATTGAATGCCCAGCGCGACCAGCTCAATGCGCAGGCCGCTCAGATCAACCAGGAAAAAGACCAGTTTAATGCAATTGTTGACCAGATCAATGCTTTGGCCAGCACGCTGAACCGGATCGGGTCCGCGCTTAATTTGAATGTGTCGCAATATAACACGGTAGGCCAAAGCCGCGGGCAGGAATTTGAAGAAGGCTTGTATAAGTCCGATTCATCGGGCAATGAAATTGACATTTATGAATTTGACAATCAAAACCAGCTGATCCGGGTTTTGGCTCACGAGCTCGGTCATGCTTTAGGGCTTTCTCACATCAATACCAACCCTGAGGCCATCATGTATTATCTGAACCAGGGCAAAAATGAAAAATTGACGGCAGAAGATATCTCTGCGGTCAAACAATTGTGCGGTATCAACAATTAGGTTTTTTTGAAAAAAATAAAGCGCAAACTTGATGAATGTTCACGCTTTTTCTTTACGCACGTAAAGCCAGACGAGATTAGCCGTGAGGAAGAAAACCCTTTTCAGGCGATCATGGCCAAGCAAGTCGACATCAACTTTCAGGTATTCTTCCGCCACAAGCCTCATCGCCGCCAATCCCAGTTGTTCTCGCTGATCGTGGGATGACCAGAGGATCTTTTTTTCCAGCGCTGCCCGCTCCAGATTCACCGGCGGCAGGGGCGCAGGCCGGAAATACCCGTAGAGTCCTAGCGTCCAGAAATTGCTGCGGATGTGCTTCTTCGTCGCTTCTTGGTAGGCGAGTTCCCCTGGCCGGGTTCTGTGGACAATTCGCTGATAGGACTCCAGTTCATTATCCAGTCCGTTCATCAGCGCCGTCCAGCTGACCCCGACCCACTGATCTTTCTTGTAGCAGAATTCGAGCAGGCGGCGCACGAGCTCATCTCTGGCTTCATCCGTTCTCTCGAAAAGCTGACGTACATCCAGGCGGGACGGCAGGACCTCGCGCGGCGGGAATCCGCAGACAGGCTCCTCCATTACGTACAATCCGGAATTGCCGAGCTGCTCCAGCATACAACCTCCCGGCCATCATGGCCGTGTTGTCCTCTTTTGAAATCATATAATTATTCTATATTCCGGCTGTTCTTGTCAATCTCGAAGATATCGCTAAAAAGAAAAACGCGAAGATCAATCTTGCGCGTTAATTAGTGGAACGTTGTGAGGGTTGCTCGCCGTGAAGCTCCGTGAAAAGCAGCATGGTTATCTGATAATAGCTGTTTAGAACGTCAGGCTTCCGCAGATGGCGTTCTTTTTGATGTTCGGCAATGGCCTCGATTCTTTCCGGAAGCCTTGAGTCGCTAATTTCGCGGCAAAAGAACTGGTAGTCGCTGCTGCTGATGGCTTTTTCGAGCTTGCAGGTCTCAAGCAGATAAGAAGCACCGGCTTTGGAGTAGACCGGGACAACCGCGATTGCTCTGCTGTTGTCGATGAAGAAAAAATAGCAATCGTTGCAGCAAGAGCACTTGCTGAAGGTCAAGATCTTACCCCGTGGCATCTCCATGGTCTCCTCCTTCAGATTAAATGGTAGACTAAATAAAGCCGTAAATCAAATAATTGAACTTCATAGCATGGGAGCGTATAGTATGGATATGAATAATTTGACCGCGCTTAAGAATGAAATAAAAAAACAGGGCAATCCGAAAAAGGCAAAGATCCTGGCCGGGTTTTTTAAAACGGGCAAAGGGCATTATGGCGAAGGCGACATATTCGCCGGCATTAAGGTGCCGCAGAGCCGCCAGCTGGCGCTGAAATATAAACATCTAAGTCTTGTTGATGTTAAAAAGTTATTGGCTTCAAAAATCCACGAAGAACGGCTGATAGCGCTTTTGATCCTCGTCCATAATTTCGAACATGGCAGCAAGGCTGAGAAGACAAAGATCTACAAATTTTATTTGAATTCAGCCAAATTCGTGAACAACTGGGACCTGGTGGATTTGTCTGCAGACAAGATAGTTGGGGAATACCTTTTAAATAGACCCAAAGCAATTCTGAACAAACTGGCGCGGTCTGAAAACTTGTGGGAGCGGCGGATCGCCATGGTTGCCACATATCAATTTATAAAAAATCATCAGTTTGCCAAAACTTTGGAAATTGCCAAGAAGCTTCTTTCCGACAGGCATGACCTGATCCACAAGGCAGTCGGCTGGATGCTAAGGGAAGTCGGCAAAAGCGATGAAAAAACTTTGGTTCAATTTTTGGATAAATATCGGCAACAGATGCCGCGGACAACGCTTCGGTATGCCATTGAGCGGTTTCCCGAAAGACGGAGAAGAGGATACCTGGCCAGATAACAGTTTTTGTCTACAACCAAATACGAGGATGATCATGGAAAAGTTGATTTTGGTGCGTCACGGATTTTATAAGCATGAGCATGGCTTGGATCTGGGACTTTTCCCCGAGTGGATTGAGATCACGTCTGATCTGGGGAAAAAGCTGCAGCCTTTTGCTCCATCAGGCAAGTGTGTGCGGATCCTGACCTCGCCGTTTAGGCGGTGCGTGGAGACCGGCCAGATCCTGGCTAAAGTGCTGGGCACAGAGCCGTCAGCACACAAAGAACTGCAGACACCTACACGAGCCTTCGAGCTGATCAAGAAATTGTCCGCTTCGGCCGAAGTAGTGATCGCGGTTTTGCAAAACGACCACCCTTACAAGGTGGCAGAAGAGGTGATGGTCAACAGGGGAAAACCAAAACCGGGATTTTTCAACATCAGGCATGCCGAGGCGGCGGTTATTGATTGGGGTTCGTGCGCAATCAAGATCATAAGCCCGGAAAGCAGCGGGTGAGCTTACTAAGTTCGCCTTTTTTATTTTTGCCGAGATTATGGTATAATATGTTACAGTTAATCTCTACAAATGACAGAAAAAACAGAAGAATTACGCAAGGTTCGCTTAGAAAAACTGGAGCAACTCAAAACAGCCGGAATTGAACCATATCCGGTGAGTGTTGAGCTTACCGAAAGCATTGGAGAAGCAATCGCCGATTTTGAGAAACTTTCACAAGAAAAAAAACAGGTGATATTGGCGGGCAGGATCCGGTCAATCCGCGGCCATGGAAAATTGACTTTCGGGAACATTGAAGATGACAGCGGCGCCATTCAGTTTTTGCTTCGTGAAGATCTGTTGGGCGATAAATTTGAGCAATTCAATGCACTTTTTGACATGGGCGATTTTTTGCAGGCCTCAGGCACTCTGGCGCTTTCAAAATCAGGCGAGAAAACCCTGGAAGTCTCGGATTACAAGCTTCTGGCCAAATCTTTGCGCCCGGTGCCCCAAAATTATTTTGGCCTGAAGGATCTGGAAGTCAAACTGCGTAAGCGTTACCTGGACCTGATCGCCAACAAAGATACCCGCGAGCTTTTCCGGAAGAAAGCCTTGTTTTGGCAGACGGTGCGGAATTTTATGGTCAAGCAGGGATTTTTGGAGGTCTGGACGCCTGTTTTGGAAGCAGTGCCGGGAGGGGCTGATGCCGAACCCTTCATTACACACCACAATGCGCTGAACCGGGATTTTTATCTGCGGATCTCTTTGGAGTTGCCGTTAAAGCGGCTACTGGTCGGGGGTTTTGATAAAGTATTTGAGATCGGGCGCCTGTTTCGCAACGAGGGAATTGACCGCGAGCATTTGCAGGAATATGACGATATGGAATTTTATTGGGCTTATGCTGATTATAAAGACGGCATGAAGCTCGTGGAAAAATTATTCAAACTGGCGGTAAAAAATGTGGCAGGTGTTATGGAAACCGAGTACGAAGGCCATAAGATCGACTGGAGCGGGAAGTGGCCTAAGATAGATTATTTTGACATTTTCAAAAAAGAAACAGGTTTGGATCTGAATAAAACCACTGATGAAGAGCTGCACAAAAAGGCGCAGGAGCTTGGCATAGATGAGCCCAAACTTGGCCGCGGCCGGCTGATCGACGCGATTTATAAAAAACTTGTCCGGCCAAAATTGGTCCAGCCCGCTTTCCTGATAGGACACCCGGTGGAGATCTCGCCTTTGGCAAAAGTGGACCCGAAAAATCCCAAAAAAGTCCTGCGCTTCCAGGTTTTGGCCGCGAAAACAGAACTGGGCAACGGCTGGTCTGAGGTCAATGACCCGCAATACCAGATGATGCGATTCCAAGAGCAGATGAAATTGCGGGCCGCAGGCGATAAGGAAGCCCAGATGCTGGATGAGGATTATGTGGAAGCGCTGGAATACGGCATGCCGCCGGCTGTGGGATTTGGCGTCAGCGAGCGGCTGTTTGCGGTCCTGATGAACAAAGCCATGCGCGAAACCGTGATCTTCCCGCCGATGAAAGAAGAAGAAAAATGAGATCAGGTGAGTCACTATTAAAAAATCCTTATGAGTTTGAGGGACAAACTGCGGAAGGATTTGAGAACGGAAAAATCCCTGAAAGCATAACTGTTGACGGTGTAACTTTTGAACGGGGATTTACGGAAGAAAAGACCGGAAATATTTTTTACACCCGGGTTATAGAAAATTCAACCTACAGGGAAGCTTTGTTGGTTGACAAGCAAGGGAAGATCCTAAAACATAAGCTTCCTCCGGATAAAGACTCAGGTACGATTTTTAGCGAACAAGGCACAAATGATGATCTGCGAGATATATATCCACAATGACCAGGCAAGAAGCGCTGAATTTGCTGTCTGAGCATATTACCAATCCGAATCTCATCCGCCACAATGTCGCTGTGGGATTCATTATGAAAGCGCTGGCGGAAAAATTCGGGGAAAATCAGGATGACTGGGAACTGACCGGAATGCTGCACGACCTGGATTGGGAAAAGACGAAAGATAATTTTAAGAATCATACGAAAGTGTCCAAAGAAATTCTGGAAAAAACTGACCTGAAACCCGAGATCATTAATGCAATTTATGTTCATAATTGGGTGCATGAGATAAAACCGGAAACGCTTTTGGAAAAAACCTTGTATTGCGTTGAGGAACTATCCGGGTTGATCACTGCAGCGGCCCTGGTCCAGCCGGACAAGAAATTGGCATCCGTGACCGCTGAATCGGTTCTAAAAAAATTCAAGCAGAAAAGCTTTGCCGCTGGCGTGAACCGCGAGATCATTATGCTTTGCAAGGACTACATTAATATGGATTTGCCGGAATTGGTTGAGATCTCATTGAATGCTATGAAAGAACACTCAAGCGAAATAGGTTTATAAATTTAATTAATTATTTTATGTCTAAAAAGATACTTATTGGCACGGGAAATCCGGCGAAGGTCGGGACCTATAAAAAGCTTTTAAAAAATCTGGATTTGGAAATTGTTTCGGCAAAAGATCTGAATATCGAAGCTCCCGAAGAGAAAGCGAAAAGTTTTGAAGAGGAAGCGATCAAGAAAGCCGAATTTTATTTTAAAAGATCGGGAATCCCCGTTATAGTAGATGATGGCGGTTTTGAGATCGAAGTTCTGAATAATGAGCCCGGGATAAAAAGCCGCCGCTGGATCGGCCGGGAGATGACCGACGAGGAGGTTATTTCAGAAGTATTTAAGCGCATGCAAGGCCAAACCAACAGAAATGCCAGGCACCGGATCGTAGTGGCTTTGGCTACGCCATTTGGAATTTTTACATCCGAGAGCGAAGTAATCGGGATTGTACCTGAAAAACCGAGTGAAAAAAGATGGCCGGATTATCCGTACAATTCGGTAATGTATCTGCCGAATTATCAGAAATATTGGGGCGATCTGTTGGATGAGAACGATATAGTCAATCATCGTGCGTACGCGCTGGAAAAAATAAAAGATGTAATTAGCGATTAGAATAATATGCTGGACATAAAATTCATCAGAGAGAATGCGGATAAGGTCAAACAGGCTGTAAAGAATAAAAAAGCCACTGCCAATATTGATCATTTGCTTTCATTGGACGATCAAAGAAGGAAGCTGACGGTTAAAATTGAGGATCTGCGCGCCAAAAGAAATGAGATCACCCAAAAGCTCAAAGCCGGCAAGGATGATGAACTGATAAAACAAAGCAAATCTCTGAAAGATGAACTGGGAAAATTTGAACTGGAGTTTGAGGAGATCGACAAGCAATGGACCTCTGAGATGCTGAAAGTGCCTAATATTCCCTGGCCTGATGTGCCGGTAGGCAAGGACGAAAGAGAAAATGAAATTGTATTCACCTGGGGCGCGCCGCGAAAATTTGATTTTGAGCCGAAAGACCATGTTCAATTGGGGAAAGAATTGAACATGATTGATATCGAGTCCGCTGCGAAAGTTGCGGGCAGCAGGTTCGGCTATATTTTGGGTGCTGCGGCGCAGCTGCAGTTCGCATTGATGAATTTTGTGTTTGAGACTTTGACGAATGAAAAGATCCTGAAAAAAATTGCCGGCTCGGTTGAAAAAGGCTATTCTCACAAACCGTTCATTCCGATAGTGCCGCCGGTGATGATCAAACCCGACGTCTACGTAAAAACTTCCAGGCTCAGCGAAGAAGATAAAGAAGAGCGCTATTATCTGCAGCAGGATGATCTGTATCTGATCGGCAGTGCCGAGCACAGCCTGGTGTCCAAACACATGGATGAAGTTTTGAAAGAAGAGCAATTGCCTTTGCGGTATATCGGCTATTCCACGTCATTCAGGCGGGAATCAGGCTCTTACGGCAAGGACGTGAAAGGGATCTTGCGCGTGCATCAATTCGATAAGCTGGAAATGGAATCGTTCACATCGGCCGAAAATTCGTTTAAAGAGCATCTGTTTTTGATCGCGATCGAAGAATATATCCTGCAGGCTTTGGAACTGCCTTACAGAAAACTTTTGAAGTGCACGGCTGATATCGGCATGCCGAATGCCCGCGGAGTCGATCTGGAAGTCTGGGTCCCGAGCCAGAAAACCTACCGCGAGACCCATACTGCGGATCTGATGACCGATTTCCAGGCAAGAAGATTGAACATAAAGGTCAAAACCGGCAAAGACAATGAGCTGGTGCACACGAATGATGCCACTGCTGTGGCTATGCCCAGAACATTGATCGCAATCCTGGAAAACAATCAGGAAGCGGACGGATCGATAAAAGTGCCGAAAGTTTTGCAAAAATATACGGGGTTTTCTGAGATCAAGAAATAATGTCCTCACAAGTCCTGATCAGTAGATCAGCTTTGCTTCACAACCTGCGCGCCTACCGGCGCGCTATTGGTGATACAAAAGTCATGTCAATCGTGAAAAGCAATGCTTACGGCCACGGAATAGCACAGGTTGCATCCGTGATCGAAAAAGAAACCGACTGGTTTGGCGTGGCGTCAGGAAACGAGGCTTTGGAATTGAGAAAAGCCGGAATAAAAAAACCGATCTTGGTTTTAAGCTTTTATTCGGAAGATGAGATATCTGAACTCATAAAAACAAAAGTTTCTTTGGCAGTCTACGATCTGAAACAGGCCAAACTGATCTCCGCAGCTGCCAAAAAATTGAAAAAGATCGCCAATGTCCATTTGAAGGCTGATACAGGCACCTCAAGATTGGGGATATTTCCAAATGAAGTAGCCGGGTTCGCAGATAAGCTTTTGCGCTGGCCGAACATTAAGATCGAAGGAGCGTTCAGCCACTTCGCGGCGTCTGAAGAGAATATGGAGTTTACCGAAAAGCAAAATCATTTGTTTAATGCAGTTATTGAGGAGCTGGAATGGCGGGGCCTGAACCCCATCAAGCATATTGCCTGCACTGCAGCCGGAATTGTCAGCCCTACCAGTCATCATGATATGGTTCGTCTGGGCATCGGGTTATATGGTCTGTGGCCATCCCCTTTGGCTCAAAAAAAAGCGAAATTTGAATTAAAGCCGGTGCTTTCCTGGCAGACACATATTATTCAAGTTAAACAGCTTTCTAAAGGAACTTTTATAGGCTATGACCTGACTTACCAAACCAAGCGTGCAACCAAACTTGCAGTACTTCCTGTCGGATATTACGACGGTTACGACCGCAAGCTTTCGAACACGGGAGAAGTCTTGATCAACGGCAAAAAGTGCAAAGTTTTAGGCCGAGTGTGCATGAATTTGCTCATGGCAGATGCCACGGATGTAAAAAATGTGAAAGCGGGCGATAAGGTCATGCTTGTTTGCGATGAAATTCCGGTCGATGAACTGGCCAAAAAGATCGGCACGAACGATTATGAAGTTGTGGCCAGAATCAATCCCTTGATCCCGAGGATTTTAAAATGACGCAAAAGAAAAAGAAACTGCGAATTGCTCTGATCTTCGGCGGGACTTCCCAGGAGCGGGAAGTGTCTTTGCGGTCCGGAAAAAATGTCGCACAAAACCTTAACTTAAAGAAATACGATATTATACCCGTGGAAATATCCGAGCGCGGCCAGTGGCTGATCAGCAGTCCCGTGATCAAACAAATTGAGGCTTCAGTGCATACAAAGAAAATTTCGTCTAATCGGCAGATCGTTCCGATCGATAAAAATTCGCAGAGCAAGATCGACGTGGCTTTCCTGGCCCTTCACGGACCGGGCGGAGAGGACGGCACCATCCAGGGAGTTTTGGAATCATTGGGCATAAAATATACCGGATCCGGGGTTTTAGCCTCAGCTTTGGCTATGGATAAGGCGAAAACCAAGCGCTTGGTGGCATCAGAGGGCATACTCGTGGCGCCGCATATAATTTTGGAGAAAAATGCGTATCTGAAAGATCCGAAAAAATATTTAAGCAGACTGAAAGGCAAAATCGTGATCAAGCCCAATCGCATCGGCTCCTCGATCGGTGTGACGATAAGTTCCGATAAACTGGAGATCAAAAAAGGAATAGAACAGGCCTTCAAACATGATCAGGAAGTGCTGATCGAGCCTTTCCTGCAAGGCCGCGAATTTACCGTGCCGGTTTTGGGCAACAGAAAGGTTATGGCACTGCCTGTGATTGAAATAGTCCCGAAGGTTTCAGAATTTTTTGATTACCGGGCAAAGTATGAAACAGGCGGTTCGGACGAGATCGTGCCGGCCCCAATTCCCAAGAATCTGGCGAATCGACTGCAGGCGATCGCATTGGAAGCGCATAAACTGCTGGGTTGCAAAGGAATCACCCGCACTGATCTTATTGTTACCGGTAAAGAACAGATTTATTTCCTGGAGATCAACACTATTCCCGGGCTCACAGCTAACTCTCTGACTCCTAAATCGGCCCGGGCCGCAGGCATGTCCTATGCCCAGCTTTTGGACAAGCTGATCTATCTGGCTTTAGACAAAGAATAACTTCTATGCAGATTTTTTCCACTCACAGACGAAAATTAGAACCCAAACGACGCTTCGGCGGCAGGGATTTTCGCGATAAGATCAAGTCGGCTGCCAATTTCAAGAGGACTTTTGATCCCAATCCCCGGACTTGGCTGAATAAAATTTTATCCAAAGTCGGTTTAGGTTCCAAATTTTGGCGCGGTATCGCCGTAATTATTTTAATTGTTATTGTTTATTATCTTTTTATCTCTTCCAAGTTTGTCGTGGCCAACGTCTCAGTTTCGGGGAACGTGCAGGTTTCGGCTCAGTTGATCCAGGATGTGATAGCACAGGCCGGACAGTCCCGGTTATTCTTGATTAAAAAAAATAGTTTTTTTCTGATGACGCCGGGACGGATCGATCAGCTGCTGACCACTGCGATCCCGACCATTAAACAAGCCACGAGCCAGAGAATTTGGCCCAACCGGCTTAATATTGAGATCACGGAACGAGTGCCCGGGTTCGTCATCCAGTCAAACGGTAAATATTTTTTGGTGGATGATGAGGGCACCGTGGTTTCGCAGATCGATGACCCGAAAAACATGCTGGTCGTGGTTGACCAGTTGACCGAGGATTTTGCCTCAGGCGAAGTCCTGCCAAATTCAAAACTCGCGGCATTTGTACTGTCTATGAGCCGCCAGTGGAACGGCAAGATAGCGACGGGAATTGCCCAGGTTAAGTTCACCGGCAAGCAAAGCACTGATGTGCAGTTTGTTTCCTCGGAAGGATGGTCGGTGATGTTTGATACCACTCGTTCTGTGGTTACTCAATTGGATGCATTGTCGATATTATTAAATAAACAAATTGCGGCAAAAGACCGCCCGCGCCTGGCCTATATCGACCTAAGGCTGGCCAAATGGGCGTATTATTGCTTTCAAGCCACTCCCTGCAGCCAGCAGGAGCAGCCGGACGCGGCAGGAACCGCGACAACCAATGCCAGCCAATAGCAAAAGATATATCATTTCCCTGGGCGGCTCCTTGATCGTGCCTGACGAGGTAGATGTCGGGTTTTTGAGGGGGTTTAAAGCGGTTATTGAGGCGTTTATAAAAAAAGGCAATAAGTTTCTGGTGATCACGGGGGGCGGCAGAATCGCCCGCCGGTATATTGAGGCGGCAAAGAATTTAGGAGAATTAAATCCCGATGATCTGGATTGGCTTGGAATCCATTCCACGCGTCTGAATGCCCATTTGCTGCGCACGATCTTCCGCAAATATGCGCACCGGAGGATCATTACGAATCCAAACAAGCCGGAGGCCGCTTCTGAGCCTATGATCATTGCAGCAGGTTACAGGCCGGGCTGGTCAACGGATTATGTAGCTGTGCTTTTGGCGCGCGTATATAAAGCGGATACAGTTTTGAATTTAAGCAGTATTGATTATGTGTATGATAAAAATCCCAAAACGCACAAAAATGCCAAACCGATAAAGAATATTTCCTGGAAAGATTTTCGCAAAATTGTCGGCAGCAAGTGGGACCCGGGATTAAATTTGCCGTTTGATCCGGTCGCATCCAAGCTGGCGGAAAAACTGAAACTGAAAGTGATCGTCATGAACGGCAAAAAACTTGATAATTTGAGAAACTTTTTGGCTGCAAAACAATTTAAAGGGACGGTGATCGGTTAAATATGTATAATCACGAACCTGAAAATTATATTTGCCCCCTCTGCCAAATTGCAACCGGCACGAATACGGAACATGGTAATCAGGAAGAAAGCGTGATTTTTAGAGATGATCGCATCACAGTTTTTATTGCAGGTAAATGGTGGCGATCAAACCCCGGTCATGTAATAATCATTCCTAATCGGCATATAGAGAATATTTTTGATATGCCGGAAGAAACCGGGCATTATATTTTTGACTTTTCAAAAAAAGTCGCAATGGCTCTCAAGAAAGAATATGATTGTGACGGAGTTTCGACAAGACAACACAATGAGCCGGCCGGCAATCAAGACGTATGGCATTATCATTTGCACATTTTTCCGAGATATACCGGGGATAATCTATATCTCAACCACAAAGAGACCTATTGGCCAACTATGGGAGAAAAGAAGCCTTATGCAGATAAGTTAAGGCCACATTTGATGAATTAGTAAGATAACTGCAGAATTTGTTTTATAAAGTCTTATTATGGTATTAGTTTAATTCACCGTATACTCGGTGACATAGATATCGCCTTTGAAGCCCGGGGTGTCGCCGAAGATCTTTTCGTCAATTTTCTGCCAGGTTCCCGGAACATTGGGTTTGGACCCGCCAAAGCCGGTAGTCCATAAAAGCCATACCAAATCGCCTTTTTTGGCTTGGCCAAAGTCCAGAATCAGATCATCTTCATTGAGCAGGGCAGTGCCGGAAAAATGCGGCAGATCCTTGAGGTGCAGTGTGGAGTAAAGCAGAGGATGGATAGGGGTATGATTATAATATTTGAATGTAAAATAAATAAAGCTGGAGCCGACATAGATTTTATCCGTAGGTTTTGCGTTCTCATTGACCACGGCTGAGGCTGCAGCCATGCCCGGCTTGTCCTTGATCGGCCCTAAATCGCGCCAGTTTTTAAAGAAAATTATCAGGCTGAATACGGCAAACAACAGAGTCAATGTCCGCCTCGTGGTATATTTGGGAACCAAAAACAGGGTCGCAGCGATCAGGATCGTAAAAAACAGTGAAGCGAATACAAAGTAGCGGTCCTGATAGATAGCCTGCTTGAATGACAGCAAAAGAGACGCAATAAACGGTACGGCAACCGAAAGCACGATCAGCCATCTGACCGGCGGCTTGGTTTCGCGGAAGAAATAGATAATAACCGCCACAGCAACCAGGGTCGTAATTATCAAAGTGATATGGTCATTGCCTTGCCCGCCAAAAGCCATTTTCCAGATCGTACCGGGGATGCTCCAGCGGTCCGGGGCCGGGATCCAGAAAGCTTTTTCCACTCTTTTGATCTGCACCAGCAAAGTGGGTATCCAGGGAGCAAAGATCAGAAGACTTAATAAATAACTGCCCAAGCCTTTGGCGGTCAGGCTGTCTCGGTTAAAATTGAATGTAAATCTTTTTTGCTGCCACAGATAATAGAGGAAATATAATCCCTGGGCGGCAACTGAGAAGAATAAATAATAGTGGGTATAAAAACAAGCCGAAACGCATACTGCATACGCGATCCAAACCGAAGTTTTATTGGAATTAAGCGCTCGGACCAAAAGATAGGACGACAGGAGTATCAAAAACGTTCCCAGGGTGTACATGCGCGCTTCCAGCGAGTACTGGATCTGAAAAGGATTGATGGCCAGGAACAAGGCCGCGAGAATTGCTAGTTTTTCGTTCTTGAACGCTTCTTTTACAAACAGATATCCGGCGTAGACAGTCAGAACACCGAATAAAATTGACAGCGAGCGCAAGGACAGTAGCCCTGAGCCGAAAATATAGCCCCATAGTCTTAAGACCCAATAATACAGAGGCGGATGAACATCCAGCGTGATGCGGTACATCATTTCCTTGAACGGATAACGGATATACAGCGCGGAAAAAGCTTCGTCATGCCAGAGAGCCACCGCCGTATTGTTATAGAAACGCAACAAGGCACCGAGGATCAGGATCGGGGTCAGCCAAACCGTAGGATTGGAATATTTGATATTGTTGACGAGGGGTTTTTTCATGGCTGTTGATAGACCAGCATGATGGTTTGTCCGAATTGGTTGCTGTCTATCCTGGCCAACCTGGCGTTAGGATGGAACTGAACGAATTTGGTGGCGTCAGGCAGAGTGCTTTGGGTAAACACGACCTGGTCACCCCGTTTCAGGCTGACTTTATAAGTACTGGCCGGGTCAACCAGAATGTAAGGCTGGTTTTGGTCGGTCGTCAGGTAGTCCGTGGTCTGCACTGAATAAGGATCCAAAGAAAGATAAGTCTGATCCTTGAGGTTTCGGTGGTTGAGGTAATTGCTGACCACGGTCAGGTCCGAGCGGAAGGCATAATAATAATCCGGGGAGGTGGCGGCAACGCCGAAATACAAAGCAAAATTATAAATAAGTATCGTAAAGATAAAAATTCCTGCAACCAGAAATTTTTCGGCTTCAAGGTATTTTCCATCCGGTCCGCTGGGCATTTTTTCCCACAACCAGTTGACGCCCCAGGCGGAAAGTATGAAGATCACAGGCATCACGCCGGTCAGCCTCAGGCCATGGGGGATCCCTTCAGCCGTGGTGATCTCAGGCACGAGCATGAACCAGAACCAAAATGCCAGCAGAGCCTGGTAAGCGGTGTTGACCTCGATCTTTTGGCGCCAAGCCTGCCACAGGAGGCGGAAGATCGCGATAGTGAAAATAATCACCGCCAGGGCAAAGAACGGGCTGATCAGAGGCGTTAAGAAAGGAAAACCCGAGACATTTTGCCGCCAGTTCAGATCTCCGTTAGTAAAAAAGCTGAGGATGGTTTTTTTGAAAACGTCGATCACAGTCCCGATCAGGTCGCCCTGATTCAAAGTTTTGTTAAAAACCGAAACTTCGCCGGCGCGGCCTACAAAACTTTTTGGGTGCTGGATAAAATAAACCGCGATCCAGGAGATGGTGATGAGGAAGGCCGCGCCAAACGTCAGTTTGTATTTTTTATAGTTCTTATAGATCTCGCGCCACCGGCTGCGGTATCCCAAAAACAGCAAAAACAGGAATCCTACGACCAGAGGCAGCATCATGCGGAATGAAGTGTAAGTGTAAAATCCCAAGCCAAAAAAAATACCCGCCCACGCAGCTGACCAGTATTTCGTTTTGCTGTCTTTTGCCTGAAAGAATCTAACCAGAAACAGCAGTGTTAGTGTGGCCAACAGCGGCACCGTGGTTGCCCGAAACGCCGTGCGCGTGACTGTAACCGCATAACTTGAGACTGCCATAAAAAAAGCGGAAAGCAGCGCTACGCGCTTTCCGAACAGCCTTTTTGCCAAAAGATAGCAGGCGATGACCGCCGCAAATCCGAATGCGGCTGAGACGATGTGGAACTGCCAGACGCCGCGGCCGAACAGCAGAACTGACAATGCCTCAAAATAAAAAAACAGCGCTTCACGGCCGTTGCCCCGTTCGTAAAAAGGCTGAATATGCCCATGGAACATAGAATTGATGTCCAGGCCGTTCGCCGCTTCGTCAGGGAATAAGCCTCCGGGAAGATGGTTGATCTGCCAAAAACGGAAGAACAATGCCAGAGCTAAAATGCACAGCAAAATCCAGTTGTTTTTTATGAAGTTTTTCATTATAATCTAAAGGATGTTTGTTGCAAAGTTAAATGAGGTTTTATCCTCAAAAAAGTCTTTTTTAGCCGACCCTCTGAATTACGTCAGTTTGGGGATTGCCGGCCTTTTAAATATTATACATTGGCTGATATTGTTCAGCAAGATTAAGCCTTCAAAAACTCAGATATTGCTTCATTACAATGTAGTTTTAGGACCGGATCTGATTTCCAAAAGCCAATACATCTATTGGATCCCGTTGCTGGCTTTAATTTTACTTTTGATCAACGCTTCAGTGGCCAGCATTTTTTATAAAAAGGAAAAATTAGCCGCTTATTTTTTGAACATTTCTTCCATTGCCGTCCAATTGATCTTTTTGGTCGCCAGCGCTGTCTTGATCATCGCAAATGCCCAGTAAATAATGACCCGAAAAACCGCTTTAAACCGTTTTCTGGAAATTTTCCCCGGGGTTCTGACCTGGGCAACTTTGTTGGGCGCGCCCATCCTGGCTTTCTACCATCCGGTCTGGATCTCGGTCTATATCATTCTGTTCGATCTTTACTGGTTCCTCAAAGGCGCAAATGTGGCTTTGCATCTGATGCATTCGTATTATGAACTAAAAATACACAAACAGATCGATTGGTTTGACTGGATCAAACGCTTGAAAGAAACGGCAACTTTCCGATCCTATCTGGCCCGATTGGCGGACAATGAGCCGAAACGCCGTTTGCGCAACCTATACCGTCAGCAGATCGATTGTCTGGAAACCCTTCCGCAAAGCCGCAATTTGGACTGGACAAGGATCATTCATTTGGTGATTTTGGCAACTTATAACGAGAGTTTTGAAGTTCTCGACAGTTCGATCTCTTCTTATGCAAAGGCTGATTATGATCATTCCAAGATTATTTTTGTTCTGGCCACCGAAGAGCGGGCCGGAGCCGAAGCGGAACTCAAAGCCCAAAAACTTTACGAAAAATACCATCAAAGTTTTTTTAAGTTCCTGATCTCCAAACATCCGGACGGCATTGAAGGTGAGGCGAAGGTCAAAGGCGCAAATATCACGTATGCGGCCAGGCTTGCGCAAAAAATGCTCGATGAACTTGCTGTCCGGTATGAAGACGTCATCATTTCCGCTTTTGACTCGGATACCACCATCTCGCCGAGTTATTTTGCGCATTTAACTTATGATTTTTTGACCTGCGCCAAGCCATTGCGGTCAAGCTATCAGCCGATGCCCATGTACCACAACAATATCTGGGACACTCCCGCTATTGCCAGGGTCATTGCGACTTCTTCCTCGTTCTGGCAGCTGGTGGAAGCATCGCGGCCCGACAGGCTGATCACTTTTTCTTCGCATGCCATGAGTTTTAAAACTCTGGTCGATGTCGGGTTTTGGCGTACGGATATCATCCCGGACGATTCCCATATTTTCTGGCAGTGCTTCCTGCACTTTAACGGCGATTACAGGAGCAGGCCTCTATTTTCCGTGGTCTCCATGGACGCGGTGCTGAGTGATAGTTATCTTGGAACATTGGTCGCGCAGTATAAGCAGAAGCGCCGGTGGGCCTGGGGCTGCACCGAGATCCCCATGGTTTTTCCGGAACTTATAAAAAATAAAAAAATTCCGCTTTGGAAAAAACTGGTTTGGGGCGAACGTTTGATAGAAGGCCATTACTTTTGGGCCACGGCTTCGATAATGATCGCGGTCTTAGGATGGCTGCCCCTGGTATTTGGCGGAGACAGGTTCGGGACCACGGTACTGGCCTTAAATCTGCCGGTACTGACCCGCGCTATCATGAGCATTGCAACTTTTTTCCTGATCTTTTCCATGTACGTCAGCTTGGTTCTGCTGCCGCCGAGGCCAAAAGGGGTCAGCTGGTGGAAGTCGCTTTCCATGATCTGGCAATGGATCTTCAGTCCGATCGTCTCGTCAGTGTTCGGGTCCATGCCGGCAATTGACGCCCAAACCAGGATGATGTTCGGCAAATACATGGAATTTTATGTCACGCCGAAGATCCGCAAACATGAAGTGCATTTAACCGATCCGAGCCCGATACGGAATTAAATTTAATTTGCATGAGACTGCTTTATTTTGCTTCATTCGCCTTGGCTTTTGTTATCTCCTTTTTGGGGACTTTTTTGATTTTGCGCATCGCTGTCCGCAAACGCATTTTGGACATTCCTGATTCTGAGCGCCGGTTCCACAAGCAGGCTACGCCGACCCTGGGAGGAATTGCGGTATTCGGCAGTTTCTTTTTGGTGACTTTGGGAGTTGGGATATTCGGCAGACATCTGTTGAACGGCAATATTCCCATCAGGCAGATTTTCGCGCTCTGGTCAGGAGGAGCTATTCTGATGATCGGCGGGTATCTGGATGATAGATATCGCATGACCGCGAAATATTCGGTTGTTTTTCCCATCCTGGCGAGTTTGGTGATCGTGCTATCCGGGATCAGCGCGGTCAGCGTTCATAATCCCTTTACTGGCTCCACAATACTGCTTGATAATCTCAAGCTGTTTGGCCTGCCTTTAGTGTCCGGCGTTGTCGTATTTTTTTGGACCATGACCATGACGTACACGACCAAGCTTTTGGACGGCCTGGACGGCCTGGTCACGGGAATTTCCGCCATCGCCGCCCTGATCTTATTCGGGTTATCGCTGACGCCGCAGGTCATGCAGCCCCAGACCGCACTGCTGGCCGTGACGTTTGCCGGCAGTCTTTTCGGATTTTTGATATTGAATTTTTACCCGGCAAAGATCTTTCTGGGCGAGGGCGGTTCCACATTCGCAGGCTTTATGCTGGCTGTGCTGGCGATCGTGTCCGGAGGCAAAATCGCCACAGCTTTGCTGGTCATGGGCATCCCGCTTTTGGATATGGCGTGGGTAATTTTGCAGCGGCTGGTATCCGGACAATCGCCGTTCATCGGCGATCGCAAGCATTTGCATTTCAAACTGTCTGAGATCGGACTTTCCGAACCCCAGGCCGTGATACTTTTATATGCTTTGACGGCAATTTTCGGCGTATCGGCCCTGTTTTTGCAATCGCGCGGCAAACTAATCGCCTTGATCATTTTGATCCTGGTAATGCTGGCGATCATCACTTCGATATACAATGTATACAGACAAAAAAGGAGCCGAGAACCATGAAGATCAAAATTTTTTTGATTTTTGTCCCGCTGATATTTTTGGCGGCGGGCTGCACTCAAAAAGCGCCTGAGACTAAAATTTCTTTTGGAACTGGATCTGTGACGATCAACGGGCACAAATTGAATGTTCAGATCGCTGAGACTCCACAAGCTCAGGAAAAGGGGCTGGGAGGAAGAAATTCTTTGGCTGAAAATGACGCCATGCTATTTGTTTTTCCAGAGGTTGGACGCATGGGATTTTGGATGAAAGATACTTTGATCCCTCTAGATTTCATTTGGATCAGAGAGGGCAAGATCGTGGAAATTACTCCAAACGTTCCGACTGAACCAAATGTGCCCGACGCATCTCTGCGGACTTACGCGCCGGAGGAATCGATCGATTCCACGATCGAGGTCAATGCCGGCTGGACGGCTAAGAATAATATTAAGGTCGGGGACGAAGTTACTGTCATCCGATAGAGTTGAAATATAGGCATTTGATTTGGTTATAATCAGCCCTTTTTAAAAAAACTCTTGACAAACGCATTGTTAAATAGTAAAATCTTGAGTTACCATAGTGGTAACGGAACGTGAACCAATAGGCCCTTAAAAGGCCGGTAATTGATAACAAAAAGGGGAGGACAACATGCGCAACACCCTGCGTCTTTTCGCAGCGGCACTTGTATGCGCTGGTCTTCCGATGACCGGCGCCTGCAACCACTCGTCGCCGACGAGTCCGTCCACACAAACCCCGCCCCCTGCTGATGCTCACTCGGTTCCGATCCCGGGAACCACACAGACGTTCTACTGGTGGATCTCCGCCATCAATCCGGGCAGGTACGCTCAGCTTGTCATGGGCCAACCCTATGACATTGAGCTTCGATGCAGCGCCCCGGACGGCTACCGATTTCTCATTCTGACCGCCTTCACTAACGGTCCCGACACGCCCCCGATTGCCGGCGCAATAGGCACTGGCACAGAGGGAGGCACGAACCAATGTGCCTACACCTTGGGTATGGGCGGGGCAAACGGTACGGTCAATGCAGCGACGCCGAATTTGCCGTACTTTCGCTATTCAGTATGGCTCAAGCCCGGAAACGATCCGTTTCTTGGTCCAGGCACACCGAGACCGACGGCGGACCCGGCGATCGTGAATGACGAACAGATCGGCTGGCAGAGGCCGCAGTAATGCGCTTTTGGCTGACTCAACTTGAGCCAGCCTTTTTCTTTGTCTTAAAACAGGTTTTCATGTTATAGTCTACCATACAAGAGCATAAGGAATATGAATAAAAAAGCTTTGAGAATATTAGTAGTTTTACTTATCGTACTATTGTTATTCGTTTTATTTTTAAAGGATCGTTTAAAACAAATCGCGGTTCAGCAAACACCAATCACCGCAACTGATGATTATCTGATGTCAGGTGATATCCAGAAAGTAGAAGGCAGTTTGATCACTGTTAAAGGATCGATCCGGTCAACCAAGCCCGGAGATGATCGGACGGATAGCAGGGTCATTCAATTCTCCATAAGCCCACAGACCACAATTGAGAAGATCGCACTGATCGCTCCTGCTGATGTAAAATCCGGTGTCGGGTTTTATCCTGAGACAAAAGTTGTAGCAGGTTCGATGTCGGACCTGAAAGCCGGAACCAGAATAATGAAGATCCAAACCAAAGAAGATCTGTTTAACACAAATAAGGCAGTTGCCACGGACATCAACTATGCGTCTTTGGAATTTCCTTCGGGATTCCTACCCGAACAATAAATCTATATTATTATTGTTTCTGCTTCTTTTGGCAGGAAGCTGTTTTGCATACTTTCATAAAGCCCAGGCATTCTCTTGTTCCAATACCGGAAGCAGTTTTGTCACGTGTGGCCCTGATTACTATCAACCGGGCTTTCCCAATCATATTAATCCGGGCAGCGGCTCAGTGAGTTATTCTGTCAGCGGCGGGGCTCAAGGTCAAGGTTATTTTACGGTTTGCGCCTGGGCAGAATACGTTGGTGAGACTACAGGGGACTATCAAACATGGTGTCAGGTGGATCAGTGGAATAATCGCGGATTCTATGCCAATAGCATGGGCGTACCGGGAAATGCTAATTTTGATACGATTCAATTTTTTTCTCCCGCACTTAACACAGTTCAATGGAATGGGAGCATAAGCGCAAGCAGTTCCTGTTTTTTTAGTTGTTATAGTCAAGCTTCTTATTACTCCCAATCCTCCTACTATTCCCAATCGTCATACTATGCGACTCCATACTCCGAACCGCAATACTATCGCTGGAGCGGGTCATGCGGTTGTATTCCGGCTGGCAGCGAATGCACCATCGGCAATACCACAAACTGTACAGTCAATTCGAACTGTAGCGGTCTTCCTGCGTGCTATTCCCAGGCAGCATACTATTCCCAATCATCCTACTACAGTCAATCGGCATACTATAGTCAGTCAGCCTACTACGCCCAATCAGCATACTACTCTCAAGCAACCTATTATAGTCAGGCAACCTACTACTCCCAGGCAGCATATGTAGTAGCTCCCACAGCCCCGACCCTGACCAAAGTGGATAATATCAATACCGATGCTTCGGTGCCCTGTTCTAAGCTGAAAGTAACCTGGACTGATAACTCCGGCAATGAAACCGGCTTCATAGTCCTGCGATCAACCACATCAGGCTCAGGGTATGCCAATATCTCAGGCAACCTGCCTGCCCAGAGCGGCACAGGCACCTTTGGCACTTACCTGGATACCCCTCCTTCCACCGGAGTGACCTATTTCTATGTGGTCCAGGCCTTCAATGCCGGGGGCAACAGCCAGTCAAACGAGAAGAGCATCATGAACGTTGTCTGTTCTGCCAACTTTGCCAATACAACGAAGTTTGTCAGTAAGGTCAACGGCAACCCCTATAGTCCCAGCACTTCAGTCAATAACGGGGATACCCTGACCTACCAGATCACCCTGGTCAATTCCGGCCCTTCTGCAGCCACGGTCAACTACATCTGCGACACTGTCTCTTCCAACCTGACCAATCTTAGGAACCTGACGGTTACAGGCCCGGGCTCTGTTAATGGGGGACTGACAGCCAACAGCCCTACCTGCTCCGGTAATTACCTGTTTAACATCTCAGGCAACAAGGATGTGACCAATAACTGGATCATTACCTATGATGCCAATGTCAGCACCGCATCCGCCGATATCCAGGAAGTGGTGACCAATACCTTTACCATCCATTACACTGATTCTTCAGCCAAAAGCTTCTCAGGCTCAGCCCCGAACATCATTGTCAATTCCTCCACAGGCAAGACCCCGATCATCAGGGAAGTCGGGCCGTAGAAGGGAATGCTTGACCGATTTAACAATTTTTGCTAAATTAACATGTAGTGATTAATGAATTTTATGCAAGCAGTAATAGAAACAGGCGGCAAGCAGTACCTGGTTGCGCCGAAAGACCGCGTAACAATTGAAAAACTCGATGTTCAGCAGGGCGACACTGTGAGTTTTGATAAAGTTTTGCTGGTCGCGGATGATTCAAATGTAAATTTGGGCAAGCCATACCTTTCAGGCGCCAAAGTCACAGGCAAGGTTTTGTCACAGGGCCGCGGCGAAAAATTAGTGGTTTTCAAATACCGCGCCAAATCCCGCTACCGCAGGAAACAAGGACACCGGCAGGCGGAAACAGTGGTTGAGATAGAATCTATAGCTTAGAAACAAGAAAAAACCGCGCAATAGTTTTTGCGGTTTCTTTTTGTTTGTAGGCTCTCTGTTCAGGATTCTTAAGGAGGTTTTGTGAAAATTGATCCCGATGTCCGGCCGCTTGAACACCCGAGCGCTGTGCTTGAGCGTTCCTTGATTGAGGCGTTTCTGGTCGAACACGGACACGACCCGCAGGTCCTATACTCCCGCACTGACGCTGAAGCCCGTGCCATTTTGACCGAGGCGGCCAAACACGCGGCAGGGCGGCTCGCCGAAGTCGATTGCCGGGCGCATTATGCGCGTGATATCCACGGTGTGAAGTAACTCTCGTCCTATGTTGCGAGGAGGAAATTCGTGATACTGCGGTTCAGGAATTCCTTCCTTAGTTTTGAAACCGGGGTCCGCACCTGGTTGACTACTCACAAATTGTCTCTGTTTGCAAGTAAGCGGACCTTGAGAATAATCATTTTGACGTACTTACTGTTAGATATTCTCAAGTACGCGTACTTGTACAGACTGACACTCTGGCTAAAAATCTGGCTTACAAAGCTCCTGTAATTTGGAGCTTTTTCTTTTAAATAAAATCCCCGCTACAGCCTGAAGCTTGGGCGGGGAGTGAAAATAATTTAATTCAGGTGCCTTTAGGATCTTGACTTATCATCATCATTTTCGTCTTTTTCCTCTTTCATGAGTTGGTCAAAATATTTTTCTATTTCATTTTTTTTCAGCTCTTCGCGGAACTCTACAGTTTCTTTGACCATGTCCCTGCTGACTATAGCGATGTCTCCCTCAGATCGCAGTTTTATCAGCCTATCTTCAGCCAGCTCTTTTTGAAAGTCCAACCATTTTAAGAATGCTGCCGTGTTGTCCGGGTAATCGGCGGTAACATATGCTTTCAACAGAAAGCTTGCGTCCGGCAGAGTTGAGAAAGCTTCCGGATTACTTCGTTTTCTTAATTTATTCCCGTCTCGTATGTAGTTTTTAATAACTAACGGATCAGCCAAAATTTGGCGATTTATCTCATTGATTCCAAAGGCAGCCTCAAAGAACTTCCGTGTAATTTCTGCGGCTTGCTCAGCAGATATATGCTGTTTCAGCTCTTGTTCTATCCTTGCAGCCTCCGATTCAATTTTTTGAAGTTCGGTTATTTCCGGCTCTTCTTCAAAACGATTTTCATTTTCCGGCATTAGTACTCCCTTCTGCCTTCTAAGGCTTTGCTTAATGTGTACTCGTCCGCATATTCCAGGTCTGCGCCGGACGGAAGACCCCGGGCCAGTCTGGTTACTTTTATTTGCGCAAATTGGGGCTGTTTCAGCTGTTTGGCCAGGTACATGGCAGTCGCTTCGCCTTCCATTGATGGATTGGTGGCCAGGATAATTTCTTTTTCGCCGGGTTCTGATAACCGCTTGAGCAGTTCCCCGATCTTAAGATCATCAGGCCCTACTCCGTCAAGCGGAGAAATAACTCCGCCCAGCACATGATACACCCCGTTGAAGTCGGAAATCTGATCCATGGCCACGACATCAAGCGCGTCTTCCACGACGCAGATAAGGTTTTGATCGCGCTTGTTGTCGATGCAGATCTTGCACGGGTCAGACTCGGTCATGTTAAAACATATCGAGCAGAAGATTATATCTTTTTGCAGATTGGCTACGGCCTGGGCAAAACTTTGCAGATCCATGTTCGGATTTTTCAGCAAATAAAAAGTCAGGCGCGAAGCGGTCTTCGGCCCGATGCCGGGAAGTTTGGAAAATTCGTTGATAAGATTTTGAATTGATTTCGGGAGTATGGACATAAGCTAATAAATCTTAATCAAATTGCCTTGAAAAAGCAAGCTTAAAACTGTTATCATCTAAATATGAACTATTGGTTAATGAAATCTGAGCCTGAGAGCTATTCGATCGAGGATCTGTTGCGGGACAAAACAACGACCTGGAACAGCATTCGGAATTACCGTGCCCGGAACATCATGCGGGACGAGATGAAGTCCGGCGATTTGTTTTTGTTTTATCATTCGGGCGATCAGAAAGGCGTTGTTGGAACCGGCAAGATTTTAGAGCCGAATTTACCGGACATCACGGCTTTGGATAAAAATGACGATTACTATGATCCGAAAGCAAGCAAAGAAAAAAATCCATGGATAGCGCCGAAAGTTGCATTTGTCGGCAAGTTCAAACGCTTGGTCACTTTGGGGCAGATCAAGGCAAATAAAAGACTTAAGGATATGATACTGCTGAAAATCCCGCGCCTCTCGGTCCAGCCGGTGACGAAGGAAGAGTTTGAGATGATTGAGAAATTAGGAGGTGAATAAATTTAGGGATTTGGTCAGATATTGAAAAAACGCCAATTTTCATTGGCGTTTTTTCTTATAATAATTTACTGAGCCGGTGCCGGTTGAGTTGTCATTGCCGGCCGGATCTGGATCATCTGAGCGGTGAGGCTTCCGTCGGAGTTGGCTGTGCCTGTGACAACCACGTTTTCGCCCTGGGTCAGATCATCCGGCGTGCCGGAAGCTGATTTGGCGATCTGGGTTGAAGCTCCCAGGAAAACGATCTTTGACCCGCCGTCCATGGTCTTTATAGTGATGCTTTTGTCATCTTTGGAAACTATCTGACCGCCCGTAAATCCTCCGCCTGCCGTTCCGCCGGCTCCGCCCCGCGCACCCCGGGCTCCACCGCCTGCCCCAAACCCGGCTCCGGCAACGCGCTGTTGGCGCATTTGCGCCGTTTTACCTTGAGCATACTTCATTCCTCCAAAAAATCCTCCTGCTGCGAACACGATTGCGACCGCGACCACAGTAATAGTATGTTTTTTGTCCATAAAATTTATTTAATTATTGACTAGTTAATTATTCAAATCTTAAAGCTTCAATTGGGTTCAGCTTTGAAGCTTTTTGCGCCGGGTAGTAGCCGAAGACCACGCCAATTGCAGCCGAGACGCCGAAAGCCAGCAGAACCGATGACGAGGTGATCTTGGAGGGGATGCCGGCAAAGTGGGTCGCAGCGATCGAGGCCAGCCAGCCGGCGACCACGCCGATCAAACCGCCCAAAAAAGTCAGCATGATCGCTTCCATCAGGAATTGCAGATTGATATCCTGACGGGTTGCGCCGATTGCTTTGCGCAGGCCGATCTCCCGCGTCCGCTCAGTCACGGTCGTCAGCATCATGTTCATGATGCCGATGCCGCCGACAACCAGGGAAATGCCGGCAATGGAAGCTAAAAGGATCGTAAACGTGCCGGTGACCGAGGATGCGGCCGAGACAATGTCAGCCTGGTTCTGGACCTGGAAATCAGCCTGGGCCGGATTGCCGATCTGGTGGAGGGAAAGCAAATCGTCAGTTGTTTCCTGCTGTACCGTGGTCATGACGTCAGGGCTCTGAGCCGAGATACCAATGGTAGTGACATAATCTTTTCCGTCCGCATTGGGCCCGACCAGGTAATGCTGGGCAACTGATATCGGAATGAAAATAATATCATCCTGGTTAAAAAATCCGCTGCCGCCCTTGCTTGCGGTAACTCCGATGACATTGAAAACAACGGAATTTATCCGGATGGTCTGGCCCACGGCATCAGCTCCAACGCCGAACAGATCGTCCCGGGTCGTGGGACCCAAGACCGCGACTTTGGCCAAATTTGTAACTTGTTGGTCAGTAATAAATGACCCGCCATCAATATTCACATTTCGCACAGTAGTATAATTGCTGCTGGTGCCGACGACCTGGGTATTGGTATTGGTGCCTTTGGCCGTTACCTGGTAGCGTTTCGACAGTTCCGGTTCCACGGCTTTAGCATCAGTCAGGTTGCTCTGCAGATAGAGTTCGTCATCCATGGTCAGGGTCTCGGCGCTGCCGCGGCCAGTGGATACGGCGGCTCCTGCTCCTCTGGGAGCGCCCGGCGTGACTATGATCAGATTTGAGCCGATGGACTGGATGTTGGCCTGGATCGACCCCGCGGCACCTTGGCCGATTGAGATCAACGCTATCACGGAGCCGATGCCGATAATAATTCCAAGCATGGTCAGGCTGGACCTGACCTTGTTGACCGTCAAGGCGCTGTAGCTTTCATCAAATAGATCTCTAGTCTTCATGGATCTTGTTGGTATCTACTATTCTGCGGTTCAGATTAGTTTCGTCTTTCAAAATCTCGCCGTCACGGATATGAATGATGCGTGATGCGTGTTCGGCCACGTAAGGTTCGTGAGTAATCAGTACGATCGTATGGCCTTGCTCGTTCAACTTTTGAAATGTGTGAAGCACGATGTCGCCGGTCTTGGTATCCAAATTGCCCGTCGGTTCATCGGCCAGAAGAAGCGAAGGGTTATTTACAAGAGCCCTTGCAATGGCCACCCTTTGCATCTGTCCGCCGGAGAGCTGGTTTGATAAATGATAAAACCGCGATTCATCCAGACCCGCCTGTAAAGAGGCTTTTTTGGCCAGTTCATCGCGGTTCGTTTTATCGATCTCGGCGTAAACCAAAGGCAGAGCCACATTGCGGAGCACGGTGGCGCGGGGAAGCAGGTTGAACGACTGGAATACAAAACCTATTTTTTGCCGGCGGATGGCGGCCAGTTCGTCGTCAGACAGAGTCGAGACGTCCTTGCCGTCCAGGATATATTTTCCGTGCGTGGGCGTATCCAGCGCTCCAATGATGTGCATCAGAGTGGATTTGCCGGATCCCGACGGGCCCATGATCGCCACGAATTCGCCGTCTTTGATCGTGAAGGTTACGTCTTTTAAAACTTTAGTCTCGACATCGCCGTTGAAATAGGATTTATTGATATGATGGCATTCGATCATCGGCCGCCTCCGCCGCCGCCCCCGCCTGTAAAGGCGCCTCTGACCGCGCCGCCCCCGCCTCCCAGACCCGGGATGATCCCGCCGCCGGCCCTGGTTGTCGCGGTTGTGGTTTTGGCCGCGGAGTTGATGGTTTGTGTGACGACCATGTCGCCTTCGTTCAAACCGCTTGTGATCTCCGTGTCAGTATCATTGGAGATCCCGACTTGTACGGTTTTATTTTCCGGTTCGCCTTTGGAGTTCAGGACTTGGACGTAATCGCCGTTGGAATCTGATTTTACGGCGGAACTGGGCACTGCCACGATGTCAGTTTTGACATCCGTAATAATAGCGGCGGTGACGCTCATGCCGGGTTTGATCCGGGCATCCTGAGAATCAAAGCCGATTTTTACGTTATAAGTAACAACCCCCTGGCTTACCGTGCCGAGAGTATCCACCTGCGCGACGGTGCCGACAACATTCAGACTGTCGAGCGCGTCAAAGGTCAGGTTAACTTTCTGTCCCACCGAGACTTTAGCGGCATCGACTTCGTTCAGTGGCATGACAGCCAGTTTTTGGTTGGTGATGACCGTGGCAATGATCGTACTTGAGGTGACCTGGTCGCCCGGCTGGTTATTTAATTGTGCGACTTGGCCGTCGAACGGGGATTTAATGATGTTGTTGCTGTAATTTACATCCGCGTTCTGCAGCTGTGCTTGAGCTTGCGCGATCTGGGCTTTGGCCGACGCTACATCAGCCGAGGTCGGGGGAGCTGTTTTTGATTGCAGGGACAGCTGGGCCTGGGTCAGGGAATTTTGCGCCGAATTGATCGTATCCTGGGCGGATGCCAGGGCTTGAGTTTGATTTTGAAGCGCGGAGTTATAAGCAAAATTATTGTTCAGGTAACCGGACGATTTTGTGTTCGGAATATCAATTGTCCAAACCGTGGAAGCATTCAGGGTGCCGCTTGCATCAAACGTAATGAACAGCCCGTCTCCTATCGGCTGGGCAACGCCCCGCGTTATCAGATCACCGTCGCCAGAAAGTCCGGTGCTTTGATAACGCATCCCGGCGGGAACTTCAGATAAGCTCACGGTTATTTGGCTCGGGTCTTTCGCCGTATAATTCCCGGTGATCGTCACTGCCGCAGTGGTGTTGGCATCAGACGGATCCGGCTGCAGATCGGAATTCAGCAGGGCGCTATAGGCTTTATCCACGTTTTGCTGCTGGGTGGTGACGGTATTCGCATAATCTCTGTTCGCCTTGTCTAAGGCCTGCTGTGCCGTAGTTACCGCGAGCTGGGCAGTTTGCATATCCGTAGAAGTCAGCCCTGATATCAATTTATCGTAATTCGCCTGCGCGCTTTGCAATGATGCTTTGGCCTGGATCAGAGCGACTGAATTATTTTTTTGATCCACAGTGGCGATAACCTGGCCGGCCTTGACCTGGTCGCCTTGCTTGACATTGACCGTGACGAGCTCGGCTGCGACCTGGCCGGACCCGCCGGGTTTAAGGTCGATCCTGTTTTGAGCCGAAACCTGGCCTGTGCCGGAGACGGATACGGAGATCGTCGTTTTCGCCGCGGCTTTGGTAATGTACTGGACCGAACCTGCGGAAGCATGCGCTTTTTTATACCACTGGTATCCGCCAAAAGCCGCCACGACCAGGACAATGACCGTGATGACTTTATGAGCTTTTATATAAGTTAGGAATTTTTGAATAAATGTCATTGGTTTACATAGGAGCCTGGGGCATGACCCGGATCAGCTTGGCCAAAACCTGGCCTTCATCATCGGGAGAGCCTATCACGACTATGTTGTCATTAACTTTCAGATCCGTGATCTTCAGATTCGCCTGATTGTTCTTTATCGCGGTTTGCGCGTCAACAATAATATTCTGTTCAACACCGTTCCTGCCTTTGATCGTGATCGTATTGCCGTCAATTTTTATGATCTGGCCGTCCGGACCGTGGGCATTCATGAAATCGCGGTCCAAGTGAAAGGGCCCGCCGGGACCCGGCCGGCCTGCAAAATTAGGGTAATAATTGGTGCCCCAGTTATATGAAAAGCGTGCTTTCTCCAGCCCGACAAACATACCGGATGCGAAAACTATAATTAAAATGATCAGGGCAACAACCGCGGCAAAGCCCGTTTTAAAATTTTTAGATTTCAGGAATTCTTCAAAAGTCATATCTTATCTCGCGTTCAAGTGTTTAATTTTAAACAGCGAAGTAAACAATTTTATGCCGGTCAGCAATATGAATAAAAATACAGCTCCGACCAAAACCATGCTGAGCGCGGGCAAGGCTTCGGCCAAAGAAAGCAGATAGTCGGACATATGAGAAGACAGCAGGGTAAAATCTGTAGAGGTCAGTTTTAAGAGCTGCAAAAAACCTGTCTGATCGGCCTGGACAAAGAAATTCTTAAAGGCCATTACAAAAATCGCCAGAGAGATTGCAAACCCCAAGCCATATAAAAGCAGCCTTCTTTTTAGCACCAGAAGGGTTTGCTCTAGCTCGATTTGATTTTTAATGCGCCCGTAAAGCTGGGGCGAAGGAGTAAGCTGTTGCATGGTTTCGTACCATTTCTACGAGCAACCCCTATCAAATGGTTCAATTTTTGGGCAAATCGCGCCTCAAATAGGCCAGAGCCCGGCGATGGCGGGTTTTTATTGTATTGATGGATTGTTTCAGCAGGCCGGCGATCTCCCGAAAGTTCAGCTGATCGTCGTAATAAAGTGTGATGACCTGGCGGTAAATATCCGGCAATTTATCGACTGCGTGGCCTATTATTTTCGCATCCTGGATCTTGGCCAAAGCTTCGTCCGGCAGTGTTTCGTAAGACACCAAACTTTGCTCAAAAGCCTCTCCTTCATTTTCACCATTGAGAGCGGAGAACGGAACAAGGCCCCGTTTTTTCAGATGGTCGAGCGCCGTGTTTTTGGCGATCGTAAACAGCCAGGTTTTAAATTTATACTGGCGTTTGAAAGTATCTATTTTTTTCCAGGCCTTAACAAAGGCCTCCTGGGTCACGTCTTCGGCGTCCTGCGTCGTATGGACATATTTGAAAACAAAATTATACGTCTGGCTCAGATATTTCTGGATCAGGAGATCCAGGGCATGCGAGTCGCCGTTCAGGTAATTTTCCACCAAATGTTCGTCAGTCGGATTTTGTGTTGGTTCTTTTAGGATATTCATGCTTTTTTGAGTATACAGCAGCTTTCTGGGTTTGTAAATATATAACGAATGCAGGCGTTAAATTGTTTCATTTTTCCTGCCAAAATATGCTAATATGTCCTCATATGCCAAATTTAAAGAAAAATAAGCAGGCGACAGTACTTGTTGTATTCGGCGCAACCGGGGATCTGATGGAGAGAAAACTGACCCCCGCCATCTATTATTTGTTCAAGCAAAAAAATCTGCCGCCGGGATTTTCTGTGGTGGGTTTTTCCAGGCGCGATTGGTCGGATGAGGATTTCCGGGCACATCTGCGAAGTTCGCTTAAAAAGCATTACCCTTCCGGCTTGGACAGAAAGCTTAATAAGTTTTTGCAGTTGTTCACCTACCATCAGGGCCAGCTGGAAGATCCGGAGGCGTATCAAAGGCTGAGCGTGCGCTTAGGCAGACTCGACCGGAAACTGAAGATCCACAGCAATAAATTATTTTACCTGGCTATCCCGCCGCATTTTAATGACAACTTGTTCCACCAGCTGTCCGCGTCAGGCCTGACCGATAAAGGCAAGCTGGGCTGGACCCGCGTCTTGGTGGAAAAGCCGTTCGGCAAAGACCTGACGCATGCGCAAAAATTGGATAAACTTCTGGCCAAGCTTTTTTCTGAAGATCAAGTTTATCGCATTGATCATTACCTGGCGAAAGAGGTTTTGCAGAATGTCATGGCCTTCCGGTTTTCCAACCACCTCCTGGAGGATATCTGGAACAATAAGTTCATTGAAAAAATTGAGATCAAATTGCTTGAACAGATCGATGTGCAGGGCCGCGGCGAATTTTACGACGGCGTCGGAGCGCTTCTGGATGTGGGCCAAAATCATTTATTGCAGATGCTGGCTTTGGTCACAATGGATGATCCTGGTGCGATGTCAGGCTCGGGGATCCGTTTGAAGCGTGCGGAAGTCATGGAAAATCTGCATATCCTCAGCGCGGATGAAATAAGAACCAATACTCTCCGCGCCCAGTACCGCGGATACAGGAAAGAAGCGGGGGTGGCACGCAGCTCCAACACCGAGACATATTTTAAGCTCAAAACTGAATTGGAAGGGAATCGTTTCAAAGGCGTGCCGATCTATATTGAATCAGGCAAGAATTTTCCGGAAAATGACAAGCAGATCATTGTGACTTTCAAAGGACAGGGTCTAAAAAACAGGATCTGTTTTAAGATCCAGCCTGTCGCCGGGATCGTGATCGAGTTTTGGTCAAAAAAACCGGGGACCGGCATGCAATTAGAGAAAAAAACTTTGGACTTTGCGTACGAAGCCGATCCGTCCCAGCGCTATTTGGCGGAATATGCGCGCCTGATCTCGGACGCGATAGTGGGAGACCAAACTTTGTTTGTTTCCAGCCGCGAGGCTCTTTCCGCCTGGAAGTTCATTGACCCGATCGTCAATGCTTGGCAGAAAAAACTTACACCGCTCAATTTTTACGGCAAGAACAATAAAATTTTAGAGAAATTCGGTATCGATGGTGTTCCGGCCGTCGCAGCTGGGCCAAAAAAACTGGCCATGATCGGCCTCGGAAAAATGGGGAAGAATCTGGTCCTGCAGATGATGGAAAAAGGATATCAGCTCACAAGCACGAATCACCATTCGCCGGAAGCGGTAAAAGAACTTTCTCAGAATCCCCAATTCACGGTAACGGAAAGTTACGGACAGTTATTGGCAGGCCTGCCGGAACAGCGGGTGGTCTGGCTCATGGTGCCGCATGCCAGTGTGGATGAGGTCTTGTTCGGGAAAAACGGCCTGTCCAAGCACTTGCGGCGCGGGGATATAATCATTGACGGCGGCAATTCTTTTTATAAAGATTCCATCCGCCGCGGCAAATTTCTGCAAAAACGGGGGATAGAATTTTTGGGCATCGGAGTTTCCGGCGGCCCCGGCGGGGCGCGCCGGGGAGCCTGCCTCATGATAGGCGGGAACCGCAAAACGTATTTGAAATTAGAATCTTTATTCAGAGGCATTTCAGTTTTTGGCGGATATAAGTTTTTTCCCGGGTACGGGTCCGGGCACTTTGTCAAAATGGTCCACAACGGCATTGAGTACGGCATGATGCAGTCCTTGGCCGAAGGGTTTGGCATCCTTAAAAAATCACCCTTCAAATTAAACTTGGTTGATGTCGCGGCCCTGTATAATCACGGCAGTGTGGTGGAGTCCCGTTTGGTCGGCTGGCTGAAGGACGCTTTCCTGATGCGCGGCCAGAATTTAAGAGGAATTACAGGCGTGGTCGGTTACACGGGAGAAGGCGAATGGACCGCCAAAACAGCCAAAGAATTAAAGATACCGGCGCAGATCATTGAACAATCATTCCGGTTCCGCGTAAAGTCAAAAAAGACCCAGAGTTTTGTAGGCAAGCTAGTGTCCAGCATGCGGGAACAATTCGGAGGGCATGCAGTGAAATAATCGCTCGGGTATTCGATAGTGAAAAGGAGGAGACATGAAGATTCTGATCGTTTGCCAGGTCAGGCAGCTTCAACAGCTTCCGATAGTTAACCCTGCTAAAATCAAGCTTTGGTGGGTACCCCGTGAGGATGTCATCGCTACGCTGTCGACCGAGGCCGGCGAAGATCGGCCGTTCGACGATGTCATCGTTTATGACGACGGCGATGTGGATTTTCTGGTCAAAGCCCTTTTCATTTTCGGTATTCAGCCATTGGTAGTTTGTGATCTCCAAGAAGGGCTCCGGGAGATTCTCCGGCAGCCAGTCGCTGCTTCATCTCGCTTCGGTACGCGTGCTTTATTCCCCGGCCCGCAATTCAACTAGACACTGGTTTTTTGAAAAAGAAACCCATGGAGGGTCGATGGGCAAGAAACGGCCGAACGGCACGAAGATCAATTCGGGGAAAAACCGAAAGCATCAGAGGATAGCGAGTTCAAAACCCGCCAAGTCGTTAAAGGGCAGACCTTCGCGAAGCCTGTTCGGTTGCCGCTTGAACGACTATGAACAGGAGCGTCTCAGGATGATGGAACAAGAGGATGACTCTCCGTATCCGGACGGCTATCTGGGCGAGGAGGGGGTTGGCAATTAAGTCGTATGGAAATTATTTCCAAGCACGGCTTTTTTTATTGTTCTTCGTCGTCCCGGCGTCCCCAGTAGCGGTTCATCATCCAGTGCTTGTAAGCGCGGCCCCGCTGGACTATGGAAATGAGCCAAAGCCCCAGCACGATCAGGATGACAGGGTAAAGAATAGACCAAACTGAGGCTGGCAAAACGATCAGACCCAGGTTTTTGAAGAGCAAAAGCGCCCCCAAAATCACCAAAAAAAGTCCTAAGAACATAATGTTTATGGTTAAATATTTGAAGTTATTATAGCAGAACCGGCCGGCTTATTCCATTATCTGGTTCATCATGGCTTCTTCCATGGAGGGCGGTTGTTTGGCCAGGTTCTTGAAACTTGTTTTTTCCTGATCAAAGAACAGTTCAATGTCGCCGGTCGGGCCATTGCGGTGCTTGCGGATGAGGATCTCCGCAATATGCGGCTTGCGCGATTCTTTACCGGTGTACATCTCATCGCGGTAAATGAACATAACCACGTCCGCATCCTGCTCAATGGACCCTGATTCGCGAAGGTCGGAGAGTTGCGGTTTTTTGTCCCCGCCGCGCTGTTCCACTGCGCGGGATAATTGGGATAAGGCCAAAACAGGCAGATTTAATTCTTTGGCCAGTATTTTTAGCGAGCGGGAAATTTCCGACACTTCCTGCACGCGGTTTTCCGTATTGCGGCCCTGCATCAATTGCAAATAATCCACCACGATCAGGTCCAGCTCATGCTCTGATTGGAGTCTTCTGGCTTTGGTGCGCAATTCCATGATATTGACCGCACCGGAATCGTCTATAAATATCGGCGCTTCAGATAATCTGCCCAAAGCATGTCCGATCCTTTCAAAATCATTGTCAGGCCCGAGATCATTGAGCTTGCCGGTGCGCATTTTCCACAGGTCCACATCAGCTTCCGCAGCAAGCAGGCGGTCGACCAATTGGTCCTTGCTCATTTCAAGCGAAAAAATTCCCACCGCCTTATGTTCATTCATGGCCACATGCCGGACAAAATCCAGAGCCAGCGAAGTTTTGCCCATGGACGGGCGGGCGGCCAGAATGATCAGATCGGATTTTTGCAGGCCGCCTAATTTATTGTCCAGGTCCGCAAAGCCGGTGGACACGCCGCGCAGTTTGCCTTTTTCGCGGTGCAGTTCGTCAATGCGGTCAAATGTCTCGTGGAGGATCTCGGACAGCGCCACAAAGTTCTGTTTGAGGTATTTTTGCGAAACGGAAAAAAGTTTCTGTTCAGCCTGGTCAAGCAGGCTTTCCAGGTCAATCTCTTCCTGATAACCCAATCCCACGATATCAGTGGCGGAAGAGATCAACCTCCGCAGCGTTCCTTTGCGCCGGACAATGTTGGCATAGTGGACAACGTGAGCCGCAGAAGGCACGGAATTGACCAAGGTGGTGAGGTAAGAAATTCCGCCGATTTTTTCCAGAGAATGACCTTCTTCCAGAACATTGGAGACCGTCAGAATATCAATGGACGCGCGCTCGTCATAAAGCCTGATGATTCCCATGAAGATGATGCGGTGGCGATCGTCATAGAAATCATCGGCGCTGATGAGGTCGGCAATTTTGATGATCCCTTCGCGGTCAAGCAGAAGAGAACCCAATACCGACTGCTCGGCTTCCAGGTTTTGCGGCGGAATGCGGTTGATGAAATTCTCAGAAGGCTTGGTTTCAGCCTGTTTTTTTGGCATTTTTGTCGTTTAAAGAGGTAATCTATTATAAGTTTATACAAATGCTTCCCGCAAGGGTGTGGACACTGGGGACAATGTTGATAACAAAAAAAAACGGCAAAATTTGCCGCCAAAGTCATTATAAGCCCAAGTTTCAGCTTTGACAAATCAATTTAATTTTGTCTAAAATTGTGTATCATACCGCTATATTCTGTGAGGAGGAACAATGACAGGGCCAAAATTTGAGCTCTGCAATACTTGCCGCAAGCATGGCCGGATCGTGGGCGCTGATGGATTCTATTCGTGTGAGGTCTGGTCTCAGGTCTACGGCCGTTATATGGTCGAGGTTGGCATCCAGCAGGACACGCTCAAATCCACGGACGCCCATGAGCTCTTCCGCCAGATCAAGCAGTCAGGATTGCCGCTTCGGGATGAGGATGTGGATGAAGCGACCAGGCAGTTGGTGATCAAGTGGAATATGGCGCGAGCGCAAATGCCGAATCAGAATACCAACCCGGACGAAATTCACTTCACTCTAGAGATGGCTGAAAAGCTTGTTCGTGAGTTGCGGACAATGGGTCCGGGACTCAAGATCATTGATCTGCGCAATTACAAACCGCAGCGGCAGAAATCCAATTAAGGAGAACCTATGCCATACGACGGCAAGGGATGCCCGAGCGATGAGGACCTCGGCCGGCTGGTCCGCGACGTGATGGGCGAACAGGAGCGCCAATCCACGGCTTTGCATCTCATGGTTTGCGAAGTCTGCGAGAGAAAAATCAAAACCCTGCGAAGGCTGACTTCACAGAGGACTATAACCTACGGTACGAACAGAGGGATGTAACGTACGGGACGAATTGAATTTCAATGTCAATCCGTCTTTTTTTTGGTCTCAAAACTTTTTTTGATTCTAAACCCGTCGATCGTATCTTCAACAACGAAGCCTTCGGATTCGATCGCGTGGCGGAGCTCATCGGATTTTTTGAAATCTTTTGCTTTACGCGCTTGTTCCCGTTCATCAATCAATTTGCGCACGTTTTCCGGGATGACTTTTGCCGTTTGCCATACCTCCTTGATCTTAAGTCCGAAAATTTTATCAAATTTGATCAGGGTGGCGAGTTTGGCGGAACTTGGCTGTTCGGCTTTGATCAGATCCTGCATCACTGCAATAGCCTGCGGGGTATCCAGATCATTATTGACGGTTTCCAGAAATGTCTGCTCAAATTCTTCAATTTCATTTTCCGGCGCGTCAAAAGCCGAAACCTCTTCGTAGAGATGATTTAGAGCATTCTGGGCTCCCTGCAGGCTATCCCAGGTGAAATTCAGTTTGGAGCGGTAATGGGCGGTCAAAACCAGATAGCGGAAAGCCAGTGGATTGAATCCTTTGTCAATAAGGTTTTGCAAAGTTAAAGCTTTGCCTTCAGACTTGGCCATTTTGGCTTTGTCGAAAAGCAAGTGTTCGCCGTGGACCCAATAATTTACATAAGGCTTGCCGTTGGCGCTTTCTGACTGCGCGATCTCATTCGTATTGTGGGGGAACTTCAGGTCAATGCCCGCGGCATGGATATCAAAGCGGTCGCCCAGATATTTTTTGCTCATGGCGGAGCATTCAATGTGCCAGCCGGGAAACCCTTCGCCCCACGGAGAATCCCAGCGCATGATATGGCTGGCGTACCGGCCAATGGTCTTGAACCAAAGAACAAAATCGTAAGGATTTTTTTTCTTCATGTCCATTACCACATCCTGCCGAGCCCCAAGTTTCATATCAACAAGTTTCTGGCCGGTGAGCTTGTTGTAAGCGGGGAATTTGGAAACATCAAAGTAAACTGCTTCATCTGATTCGTATGCAAATCCTTTTTCGATCAAGGTTTTGATCATGCCGATCTGCTCATTGACGTGCTCCGAAGCCTTAGGCATCACAGACGGCAGTTCAATATTAAGCGCTTTTAAGTCGCTTAAAAAGCTGTCTGTGTATTTTTGTGCAACGGCCAAATATTCTTCCAGGTTTTTGGCGTTTTTTTCCATTTTATCCTCGCCGACATCTCCGTCAGACGTCAGGTGGCCTACATCCGTAATATTCATGACCTGATTGACCCGGAATCCGTTGTATTCCAAAGTCCGGCGCATGAGATCACCCATGATCATGGTCCGCAGGTTGCCGATGTGCGCATTGTCGTAAACCGTAGGGCCGCAAATATAAAAACCGACCTCATCAGCTTTGATAGGCTTGAATTCTTCAATTTTGCGGGTCAGCGAGTTATAAAGCTTGAGCATGGGCTCATTATAGCCATTTGCGACTCTTAAAGAAACTCAGCATTACGGTCGTTATGACAACGAGCACTGTTGTGATAAACAGGAACAGCTGAAAATCCGTGGAAAGCCCGTAATTTTTTTCAATATTTGTGCGTTCAAAAAATATCAGGATGTCAGTGACCAGGGCCAGCACGGAAATAATGACCGAAAGCACGGTTAAGACCTGCACGATGTCATTGAGCTTGTGCGTGCCCAGCGACTGATTGGTCTGCTCAAAGCTTTCCACGCTTTCCTTGTCGGAAGAAAGCACTTCCCAGTTATTATCCGCGTATTCTATCAGGCCCTGGAAATAACCTTTGGAATCCTTGAACTGCATGTAGTCTTTCCGGCTCCGCTCCAGCTTGACCAGAACATACGCATGCATTTTCATGATGCGCCGATAAATAATTATATTTTTCTTCAGTTCCGACAGCTTTTGCAGGGTTTGGATATCCAGCTGAAAAATATTTTTACCGGCCTCGTTAACGTCATGATTGATCCTGTCCAGGATGGGGGAACTTCTTTTAAAAAGTATTTCCAGAACTGAGAACAGAAGATAGCCCGGCCCTGCGGATAGATAGCTTATGCGGCTGTTGTCATATTGATGCACATTGTGAACAAGGTTGTTCAGCGTGCGCATGGACCCGTCATGTATTGTCACCAAAAAATCTTTGCCGACAAAAAAATCCACTTCCGCAGGTCTGATCTCGCCGGTCTCGCGGTTGAGGAGCGGAAAAAGCAAGACCAGAAAGTGGTAGTGGTCGTATTCATCGATTTTCGTGCGCGTGGCTGAAACCACGATATCATCGAAATCCAAGGGGTGGAATTTAAAATTTTCCTTAAGATAGTTCAAATCCTTTTCATCGGGATTGACTATATCAACCCAGCGCAAATTTTTCGTATGTATGATTTTCAGTGACATTTTGTTTCAAAATAACCGACCGGAATGCCTAAATTTTACCATTTGTTCGCCAATTCGTCAAAATCATGAAATTTATGTTATAATATAGCTACTTTTATAAATCTTGGATCTGAAACCAACCCTTGTCAAAATCCTGAATATGTAGTAAACTTAGCAGTTAACTTATAAACTAATTACAAATATGGCAGAAATACCTGAAAAACCAATTGAAACCGGGCATATCCCGGAAAATATGGAAACAAAATCCTTGAAACCCAATCAGGAGGCAGGGGAATTTTTGGATAGCCAACGCGACAAGACCACTCGCTCGTGGCCGACCGAAGCCGAACGGGAACAAAACGCCGATAAGGTTCAAAAAATCATTTCGCCTGATGCGAGTAAAGAGCAATCCGCGGAAGAAGTTCATAACGAAGCAGGTATGCCTCTGAAAATCGAATATAAAACCGAAGCTCAGAAGAGGAAAGCGATCGAAGATATGATGAACTCCGGAGCCAGCGGGAATGATCAGACTGAGGCCTTAAGAGAGATTTTGGGATAACCCGAAAAGTTATTTTAGGAAATCAAAAATAAAAATGAGTTTGTTCAACGGTTCGCTAATTTTATTCTGGCTGATACTTATAGCCATCCTGGGCCTCGTCGGCCTGCTTTTGTATTTTTTGGCTATGGATACTCTGCGCAAAAAAACCTGGGCCCCGCGGATGCTCGATTCCGTATTTTTGGAAGTTATGATCCCCAAGGAAAATTCCGACCCGGAACAGCAGGCGCAAAAAGAGGAAAAAGACATCATTGGCATTGCGGAGCAGTTCTTCGCCACCATCGGCACAACCGAAGGCGGCGACCTAAAGCATTTTTTGGGGATAAATGAATATATAAGTTTTGAGATCGCTGCCCACGAAAGAAAGATCTCGTTTTACATCAATGTCCCGAAAAGACTCCAGAACCTCGTGGAGAAGCAGCTGCAGGGGCAATATCCCGATGCCCAGATCGACGTCATCAGGCCGTATAATATTTTTTCTCCGAAATCATTTGTCGCAGCCAGTGAACTGAGTTTGCAGAAAAACTATTCGTTCCCCCTGCGCACGTACAAATCCATGGAAACCGATCCGCTGAGCTCGCTGACGAACAGCTTGTCGAAATTATCAGCGGAGGAAGGCGCGGCCATCCAGCTTTTGATCAGCCCGGCTTCCGAGCACTGGCAGTCAAAACCCCGCGGATACGCGCTTCAGATCCAGCAAGGCCGCCATCCCGATATTGTCACCTCCTCAACCGCTTCAAAGATCTTCAATGGCTTCTTCCGCCTTTTGGGAAGCGCGTTCGATCAGCTGTTTTCTTCCAAGAACAAGCAGCAGGAACACGCGGGCTACATGGACCAGTCCGGCATGAACAAGCCGCTGCAGCTGACGCCGATGCAGCAGGAGATCATCAAGAAATTTGAAGAGAAAGCGTCCAAATCGGGTTTTAAGTTCAATCTGCGGGTGGTCGCATCTTCCGCTGATCAAATGACCGCAGACGCAAACCTGCGCAATATTCTGGCGTCATTCATGCAATACACCATGCCGCCGTTCAACGGATTTAAAGTCCTGAATAAAAAACAATCGGTTGTGATGACCGATTATATTTTCCGCGTTTTCCGCAACACGAAGATGATCCTCAATACCGAGGAGCTGGCCAGCCTCTGGCATTTGCCGACCAGATTCCTGGATACCCCGAACATTAAATGGCTGTCCGCAAAAAAAGCTCCCGCGCCGGTGAATACGCCGACGACAGGCGTGCTTTTGGGGCGGAATTTTTACCGCGGCATTGAAACCAAGATTTATCTGGAGCGCGACGACCGCAGGCGGCACCAGTACATAATCGGCCGCACCGGTACAGGGAAGACAGAGATGCTGAAAAATATGGTCATCCAGGATATCCGCGCCGGCGAGGGAGTCTGCGTCGTTGACCCGCACGGCGATCTGGTCGAGGATGTTCTGCAGTACATCCCCAAGGAGCGGGCGGAAGACGTGATCTTGTTCGAACCGTTCGATATGGAGCGCCCTCTGGGCCTGAACATGCTGCAAGTTGCAGGTCCCGAGCAAAAAGATTTTGCGGTGCAGGAAATGATCGCGATCTTTATGAAACTTTTCCCGCCGGAAATGATCGGTCCCATGTTCGAGCATAACATGCGCAATGTCATGCTGACCCTGATGGAAGACAAACAGTATCCGGGCACGCTGGCGGACATCCCGCGCATGTTCACGGATACGGATTTTCAGAAATACAAAGTGTCCAAGGTCAAAGACCCTATCGTGCGCAGCTTTTGGGAAAAAGAAATGGCTAAGACATCCGATTTTCACAAATCGGAAATGCTGGGTTATCTGATCTCGAAAGTCGGCCGGTTCGTGGAAAACGAAATGATGCGCAATATCATCGGCCAGACGCAAAGCGCGTTCGATCTGAGGAAGGTCATGGATGAAGGCAAGATCCTGCTGATAAATTTGTCCAAAGGCAAGACCGGCGAGATCAATGCCAAGCTTTTGGGATTGATAATCGTCTCCAAGATCCAGATGGCTGCTTTGGCGCGCGCCGACATTCCCGAGGATCAGCGGCGGGATTTCTATCTGTATGTAGATGAGTTCCAAAATTTTGTGACCGACAGTTTTGCCACGATCCTGTCCGAAGCCCGAAAATACCGGCTGAATTTGATCATGGCCCATCAGTTCATTTCCCAGCTGGCCGTGGAAAAGGAAGGCTCATCTGCGCTTGATTCCTCAATGAAGAATGCCGTCTTCGGCAACACCGGCACCATGATCTGTTTTCGGATCGGCGTTGAGGACGCGGAGATCATGGCCAAGGAATTTGCGCCTGTTTTTAACGAATTTGATGTGATAAATATCGACCGGTACAACGCTTACGTCAAGCTTATGATCCATGGGACCGCGTCCCGTCCGTTCAATATGGAAACTTATCCAAAACCGCCGGGCGCTGATCTGACGGTTGCGGCGGTTATCCGGAATTTGTCGCGCTTGAAGTTTGGCCGCGCCCGGAGCGAAATTGAAGCTGAGATCCTGGAACGGACCAAACTCGGTTCGCCGCTGGCCGCGGGTCCTGCCGTGGTTGAAAAAACAGCGTAAGTATTTATTTAATGACCACAGCTGCCGAAAAGAAAAATGAATATGCCAAATCAGTGTGCTATTTTTTGGCAGAGGAACTGCGCATCCGGAAGATCAGCCTTAGCCGGGCTGCCGAAATTGCCCAGAAAGTCGTTGATAACATCAATCTGATCGACACAGAACAGGATTTTTTGCGGCTGATCAAGGATCTGTCTTCCGATTTTGACGAACTGTTCCAGCTGGAAGAGCGGATCCAATTCGGCATTCAAATCTCCCAGCGCAAACAGCTGGAAGAGAAGGTCCGGGAATTTGTAGCTGATATTCTGCCGCAGGATACGAAGATGGCCCTGGAAATCCTCCAGGAAGCTATCCGCGAAGAGATAAAAGCCGAGGATCTGCGTAAAGATTTTCCCAAATTCAATCAATTTTTGGAAAAAGATAAAATATGAACACTCCGGAAAAATTGGAAACCGAACTGGAGCGCGAACAGCCTGTAGAAAAAAAGCTTGAGGTCCCTGAAGTAAAAGACGAGCACTACGATCAGGGCATTGAAATGCTGGAAAATCCGCACGACAATAATTTCCAGCAGGCATTACAGGTCTTTATCGCCTGGGTAAAAACCCTGCTTGCAGACGATAAATAGAGTCTGCTATAATATATTTGTTTTTAGAGCGTTTAGGAAACCAAAAACAACTTTAAATCGTATAAACTTTCGGGAAAATCAACCTTGACAGGCTGTGGATAAATCGTTAAAATTGCCAGGTAATCTTATACCCAGCCTCAGAAATTAAAACGAATATGGACAATCTTTCTAATCTTGCACTTGTTGCCCAGATGATCGAGTCAGCTGAAAAGAATATTCAGTCGGCCCGCGCTTTATTGCGTGAAATGATGGGAGGCAAGGCTGAAGTTTCTTCCGATATCATGAAAAGAGCGCAAGTTCTGAATGTTTCCGACGGCGGCAAGGTCGTAGAGGGCATGTTTGACGGCCAAAATATGATCGGGCCTGACGGCAAGCAGTATCCGGTGCCGGCAAATTATGCGTCAAAAAGTAAACTGGTGGAAGGCGATGTGCTGAAACTGACCATTGCGGATGACGGCTCGTTCATCTACAAACAGATCGGGCCCATCGAACGGCGCAAAATTTTGGGCGTTTTGGTCCAGGATGAAAAAGGCGAATATAAGGTCGTGGCTGAAGGCAAACCTTTCAAAGTCCTCCTGGCCAGTCTGACTTACTTTAAGGCGGAGCCCGGAGACCAGGTGACAATAGTATTGCCCAAGGACCGGGATGCGAACTGGGGCGCGGTTGAGAATGTCATCAAAAAAGACCAGGCTGGGCAGTCTTTGGCACCGCTGACACGGGCAGATGCTTCTGATGAAACAGAGCTTGACGAGATCTGAGGCTGGGGTGTTGCAAAAACATGTACGAGAAATACAAATCAACGATCAATCAATTTTTGAAGTTTGTCGTGGTCGGAGTCATCAATACCGCGATCAATTTTATTATTTTAAATATTTTGTCGGCGATAACCGGCATAACAAGCGGCGGCAAGATCATTCCCTTGGCTGTTGTGGCTTTTGCCGTGGCCACGACCAACAGCTATATCTGGAACAAGCGCTGGTCTTTTAAAGATCAAACCCATACCGATACCGGGCGCAAGTTCAGCCTGTTTTTGATAGTCAGCATCATTGGCGCCGGAATCAACTCCGGCACGGTTTACCTGATCACAACCCATATTTCTCCCATGTTCGGTCTGTCGCAGCATCTTTGGCTGAACGTTGCGGCACTAGCCGCGACCGGCATCAGCCTCATCTGGAATTTCATCGGCTATAAGCTTTTTGTTTTCAAAAAATAGTTAAATTTTGAGTTGAGCAGACCATTTTGGTCTGTTTTTGTTTTATGGTAAAATAAGGAGCCAAATATATGTCTAATTTAGTTTTATATCGTAAATATCGCCCGCTCAATTTCGCTTCTGTCGTAAATCAAGAGCACATCAAATCCACCCTTGCCAATGCCGTGGCTAACAACCGCGTGGGACACGCCTATCTGTTCACGGGTCCTAGGGGCGTGGGCAAAACTACATTGGCCCGGATTTTTGCGCGGGCCATCAATTGCACGAACCGCCAAGGAAGCGAACCTTGCAACCAATGCGATGTGTGCAAATCGTTTTTTGAAGCCACCAGCCTGGATTTGCTGGAGATCGATGCTGCGTCCCATACCGGCGTGGACAATATCCGCGAACTGATAGAACATTTGCAGTTTGCGCCGACCAAAGCCACTTACAAAGTTATCATTATAGACGAAGTCCATATGCTGTCCAAAGGCGCATTTAACGCCTTGCTCAAGACTTTGGAAGAGCCTCCCAAACATGCCGTGTTTATTTTGGCCACAACTGAGATCAACAAAGTACCGGCTACCATAATTTCCCGTACGCAGCGGTTTGACTTTAAAAAGGTCAGCGTGGCGGATCTGACCAGGCTCCTAAAATATGTGGGAGAAGATAATAAAATCGTCATTTCTGAAGGCGCTCTGATGGAGATCGCAACCGCCGCAGACGGCAGTTTCCGGGACGGTTTGTCGCTTCTGGACCAGGTCATCAATTATGCGGAAGGAGAGGTTACTGAAGAGCTGGTTGAGCAGGTTTTGGGTCTGACCGGAGTTCGAACGACCAGCAAATTTCTGAACCTGATCATTGAGAATAAAACCCAGGAAGCCGTCGGATTTATCAGTGATCTGATGTATGCCGGCCGCGATCTTTTCCAGTTTGAAAAAGATTTTTTGGAATATCTGCGGAAAATCCTGCTGATAAAAGTGGGCACTATTTCTGACTTTGGGTTCACAAAGGACGTGCAGGAAATTTTGAAGCGCCAAGCTGAAGCGCTTGCCTTACCGCGTTTAACGAAGATCATCCATATCTTCCAGAAAGCGGAAGGAGAGATCAAATGGACTGTGGTGCAAAGCCTGCCTTTGGAACTGGCTGCGGTTGAAGCGACCTGGGAGAGTAACTCCACTGGCGCTATCGCGCCAACTCCTCTTAATGTAAGAGGGGATGAAAACGCTCCAGATAATGCGGGGGAGTTATTATCAAAAGTCATTGCAAGCTGGCCGCAAATTTTAGATAAGATCAAGGATTACAACCATTCCCTCATCTCAAGCTTGAACCTTGCCGTGCCCACGGCTATTGAAGGCAAGGAACTGATCCTGGTTTTTCCCTACAAATTCCACAAGGATGCGATTGAAGCACGGAAGAACCGGATAATCGTAGACCAGGTAATTGAAGAAGTGACAGGCGTAAAACTTATGGTCAGGCCTGTAATAGCCAAAGACTGGCCTAAAGCTGCAAGCGAAGGGCAGCCGAATGAAACAGTTGAATCAGCGCTGAAGATCCTGGGCGGCGAAATAGAATAAGGTTTGAGTAAACCCGTATAAACTGTTATATTTTATGGGTTAAGTTCATGTTGGGGAGTAGCCAAGCGGTAAGGCATCGCCCTTTGGAGGCGACATTCGAAGGTCCGAATCCTTCCTCCCCAGCCAAAGAAACTTTTAAAAGATTGTTTGAGTAATCAAAGCACCGATTTTAAGATCAGTGTTTTTTTGATTTATCCTTGACAAAATCAGCTATAGCTTATATACTTAGACTAGTTAATATTTAGACTACCTAACTATATATGCCGGATAGCCAGACCGACCAGATAATCAACCTGATGTTTGAAGCAAAGAAGCTGGGACATGACGTTCCCAAGCACCGCTTTTCATATTCGCCTCTGCATTTGCGCGTCCTGCATTTTATCTCGAACAATCATCCGACTGTGATGAAAGACATAGCGGACCTGTTCGGGGTTACCCCTCCTTCCGCTACCTCATTGATCGAGGGTATGGTAAAATCAGGGTTGATAGCCCGATCAGCGGTGCGCAATGACCGCAGGATCGTGCAGCTGAAATTGACAAAAAAAGGACAGATATTATTAAAGAACGGGTCTCAATTTTTTAAGAAAAAGATCCGTGCAGCTTTGGCTGATCTGACCTCGGTTGAAAGGGCAACTCTTATCAGGATCATAGAAAAGCTATATAATAAATTTAATTTATGAGATTTTTTACCAAAAAATACATCATCTGGACCATTGTCATACTCGCCGCAGTATTCATTGGGTATTTGATATTCCGTCCGAAGCCCGTAGTTTATAAAGAGTCTTACACGGTTGCAAAACAGGACGTAAAAGAAACCGTAATTTCAACCGGTACGGTTACTTCGCAGTCAAATTTAAGTCTAGGGTTCAAAGGCACGGGTATTTTAACCCAAATCAATGTTAAGGTCGGAGATAAGGTCAGATCCGGACAGACATTGGCCATGCTCGACGAAAAAGACGCATCCGCTTCAATTGCCCAGGCCAATGCCCAAGTTTTGTCGGCTCAGGCAAATTTGGACAAAGTAATAAGTGGAGCATCCAGCCCCGATATCAACGTGGCTCAAGTGGCGCTTGATAATGCCAAGGCTTCTTATACCAATACAGTTCAGCAGCAGGCAACATCAGTTGCAAATGCTTTTTCAGCTTTGCTTAATTCCACACCTGCCGCAACTCCATCCGATTCCACTTCAACGGTGCAAGCCGCAATAAGCGGCAGTTACGAAGGCCCCCAGGAAGGAAGTTTTACAATTGCCGTATCTGATGTACCCAGCGGGCAATATTACAATGTTTCGGGGCTTGGCGCCGACAGCGGGCTTATTTCCCGCGGAGTCCCGCAGCCTATCGGCAAGGGGCTGTTCATAACTTTTGGCGCCTCCGGCACCATATCCAGTTCAACAATATGGACTGTGCAAATTCCCAACACTCAAGCGGCAAATTACACAGCGAACTCCAACGCTTACCAGTCTGCACTTCAGACGCAAAGTTCGGCTGTGTCTTCTGCAGATTCGGCGGTTAAAACCGCCCAGGCTGCGCTTGATCAGAAAAAAGCTCAGGCCCGTCCCGAGGATGTGAATGCAGCGCAAGCAAGCCTGGCTCAAGCCCAAGCTTCTCTTCAGATCGCACGCAATACTTATTCGAATAATATCATCAGCGCGCCGATATCAGGGCAAATCACCTCAGTTGATATCAAACTTGGAGAACAGGTCACGGCTTTGAAAGAAGCTATCGTTCTGCTGGATGAGAATTCTTTGCATGTGGAATCAGATATTCCCGAATCGTCTATAGATCTGGTCCAGCCCGATCAGAGCATTGATATGACCCTGGACGCATTTGGACCTGATAAGCATTTAACCGGGCAAGTTATATCTATTGATCCCGCCTCCATCGTGGATTCAGGCGTGATAGAGTTCCGGGTCATCTCATCATTGCCTGTTGATCCGAGCATCAAACCGGGCATGACTGTGAATTTAAGCATTCTAATTGCGGAAAAGAGCGACACTTTGGCTATTCCGAACCGGCTGATAAACACCAACGGCGATAAAAAGATCGTGACAGTCCTGAAAAATTCCAAACCGCAGGATATTGAGATCCAGACCGGACTGGTCGGGGATAATTATTCGGAAGTGATTTCCGGCTTGTCCGAGGGCGATACTGTAGTTGTCGTGAGCAAATAAAATGTCCCTGATAAAACTGGAAAATCTGCAGAAAGTTTATTATCCCGGCTCGGATAATGAAGTTGCCGCTATAAACCACATCAACCTGACCATTGAGCAGGGGGAATTCGTTGCGATCATGGGTCCGTCCGGCTCGGGAAAATCCACGCTCATGCATGTCATGGGTTTTTTGGACCGGCCCAGTTCGGGTAAGTATATTTTTGAAAATAAAGATGTTACTTCTCTTTCGGATAACGATCTGGCTGACATCAGGAATCAGGAGATCGGATTTGTGTTCCAGGCGTTCAACCTGCTGCCGCGCACAAGTTCTCTGGACAATGTCATCTTACCCATGCTTTATGAGAACAAACGGTCTGACGCTGAGATGAAAGAGGCAGGCTTGAAAATGCTGGCTGCCGTGGGTCTGTCGGAACGGGTCGGTCATCATCCTTCGGAACTGTCAGGCGGGCAGCAGCAGCGAGTGGCCATCGCCCGCGCGCTCATCAATAATCCTAAGGTGATCTTCGCGGATGAACCGACGGGAAATTTGGATTCCAAATCATCTTTGGAGATAATGATGTTATTCAACAAATTGAACAAAGAGGGCCATAGTTTGATCTTCGTGACCCACGAGGAAGATATTGCGGATTATGCCAAACGCGTGATCAGGCTCAAAGACGGCGCAATAGTTGAGGATAAAAAACGGTCATGATGCTGCAAACCATAAAGATGTCGTTCAAGGCACTGCTTCTGAACAAGACCAGGACGTTTTTGACAATGCTCGGCATAATTATCGGTATTACAGCAGTGATAATTCTGATCTCAGCCGGCAACGGCGCCAAATCCCTGATCATCAATCAGGTTGAAGGCATTGGCTCGAATTTGTTGTTTGTCATTCCCGGAGGCAGCGGCAAAAGCCAATTTTCAGCTCCGGCGCAGGCTTCCGGGGCAACAGTCACCAGTCTTACGTCTGAGGATGTGAAAGCTCTGCAAAACAAAGACCTGGCTCCCCACCTGCAATACGTCAGTCCCGAAGTCCGTGGCCAGTTTGATGTAGGTTTTGGAAATCAGGATGAAACGGCAGCGGTGGCGGGAGAGGATGAAAATTTCGGCATTGTCAGGCAAATCACGCTGAGTGAAGGTGAGTGGTTTACCAAGTCGGAAGTGGACGGGTTCGGGCAGGTGGCTATCCTGGGCGCAACCATCAAAGACGATCTGTTCGGCAACCAGGATCCTATTGGCCAGCTGATAAAGATCAAACAGTTAAGCTTCCGCGTCATCGGAGTGGCTGAACCAAAAGGTCTCGGGCCGGGAGGAGTGGATCAGGACAGCCAGGTCACCGTGCCCGTATCCACCGCGCAAAAAATTATTTTAGGCATCAACTATTACAGCCTGATCCAAATCCAGGTCAAAGACGCATCCTCGCTTCCCGCAGCAGAGGATGAAGTGACGAAAGTTTTGCGCAGCAACCATCACATCACAGACCCGAACAAGGATGACTTCACAATCCGCAACCAGCAGGATGCGCTGACTCTTTTGAGCACCATTACTTCTGCTCTGACCCTGTTCTTAGGGGCTATTGCCGGCATTTCTTTGGTCGTCGGCGGGATCGGCATCATGAATATCATGCTGGTTTCGGTCACGGAACGCACCAGGGAGATCGGCCTGCGCAAAGCCATCGGCGCCAAGCGCAAAGATATTTTGCAGCAGTTTTTGTTTGAAGCGGTCACCCTGACCATTATCGGCGGGATCATCGGCGTGGTTTTGGGATTCCTGGGCTCGATCGCTATTGCCAAGATCGGGAATTGGAGCCCGACCGTGCCAGTTTACGGCATCCTGCTGGCTGTCGGCGTCTCAGCTTTATTCGGCCTAGGCTTCGGGATTTACCCTGCGAACAAGGCTTCGAAATTAAGTCCGATAGAAGCGTTGCGGTATGAGTAAAAGTAATTTATAGTTTATTTAATATTAACCTACAAAAATGCCAGAATTTAATGAAGGACAAAATAATCCGGAGGACATCTCTTCCAGAGAAAAAGAAAAAAAGGATCTAGAAAATGCAATTGAAGCTAACGTAAACAATAAAGCCGAAAAAGAACGTCTGCTGGAGTATATAGAGAACGAAAAACAAAGCAATATCGGCGATAACTTTGAGCAGTTGAGCCCGCAATATCTGGAAAATATCCGGAACGACACTACCGGCAAGCAGGCAGAAACTAAAAAAGAGATTGAAAAAATTGATGAAACTTTGGCTAGCCTAAGAAAGCAACTGAGTGAAATAAAGTAGCGACTATCAAAGGTCTTTTTTGATTTTGCCGAATGCTTGCAATGCTCGGTTTTAATATATATAATGGCTTTTCACAGCATAGGGGAGGAAACCATGCAAATAGCAGGTTGTTTTGCGTTTCCTCCGCCTATGGAGGAGCGCCGTTTCAAGGCCTTGTGCATAATACTCCACCAGGCCGTTGCAGATACCGAACGGGAAATTTGGCTGATTGAGCAGGGTCAAAACCCTTACGCTTCAAAACCGGAGGGGCGCCGGGCCTTACTCACCGCACTTGCCGGCAAGCTGGCAGAGCTGGTAAAAGCGCAGGGCGACCTGCAGACCGGTAAGTACGGCAAGTGCAAAAAATGCCATCTGTTAGAACTGCGTCTGGAAGACCTGGCCGTGCAGCCTTTGCTCAAACGATGCGGTGCCTGTCATCTGCTGGAGCAAAAGAAGCTGGCCCAGAGACTGGCCCGGCAGTTGCACGAAGGCTATGTCTCACGCGATCTGCCGTTGTTCAGGCCAAGACCGGAATGAGGTGATATGGCAAAGCATCCTAAGGCAAAGGAAATACCGCGGACTCAACCAAAGGGACTTTCGACTCGACAAGAAGAACTTCGGAAGATCCTCACCGGCCGCCGTGACGAGCTGCAACTGATAGTCGGAGCACAGCGGCGCGGCCGAATAGAACAAGGCGGCGCAAAGTCCGCCGATAACTTCGACGCAGCGTCAGATAACATGGCCGAAGAGCTCGAGTTCGCGCTTGTTCAGCAGAAAACGGAAACGCTGGCCAAGATCGATGAAGCGATTGCCAGGCTCGAGAAAGATGCTTACGGTTACTGTCTGGAGTGCGGAGAAGAAATCGAGGAGAAGCGTCTTCGTGCATTACCATTCGCCGTTCGATGTGTGGACTGCGAAGAAGAGCGGGAGACTGCCGGGAAGCAAGAGCGTCAGGAGGCTTAACCGTGTTTGACCATTTTTCGGCCAGAAAAGTGGTCATTTTTTTTGCCAAAAAATCCGAAAAGTAATAATATATGAATATGCTTAAAATGAAGCCTGTGGAAGTAAGGGAGGAAACTCTCTTTTTTAATGACTTCAAAAGCCCGACCCACGGCCAGTTGGATTTTGATAAAGTTTTGGAAAAACTTTTGGAATATATCGGGAACGAACCTGCTTTGGAATACGAACTTATAATCGGCACTGACTCCATGCCCGCAGGCGAGGAAGCGGAATTTGTGTCTGCTATAGTAGTCCACCGCAAAAACCGCGGCGGAATTTATTTTTGGTCAAAAAGGCACGAAACTAAACTGCACACATTGCGCCAGCGGATATTTCAGGAAGCAACCCATTCTTTAAAACTGGCGGAACAATTGATCGAGCGCCTTAAAATTTTGAATGTAACGGATTTTCACCTGACCATTCATGTGGATGTGGGACCAAACGGAGCGACCAAGAAAATGATGCACGAAATAGTCGGCATGATAAAAGGCAACGGGTTTGCGGTCAAGACCAAACCGGATTCTTACGGGGCCTCGTCGGTTGCTGATAGACATACATAGAAAGTAAAAATAAATAAAATAATCGCATCTGCGAGCGAAGCGAAGCAGTCTATTCCAAGGTCAGATTGCTTCGTCGTTTCACTCCTCGCAAATGCGATTTATTTTTTGATCTTTTGCCTTTAACTTATCCCAAGTATGGCCTTCAATTTCATTTCAATCACGGCTTTGGGCATTGCGCCCACCATTTCGCCCAGAATTTTCCCGTTTTTATAAACTTTCAGGGCCGGAATGCTGAATATCTGATATGTTTGAGTGGTTTTGGGATTTTCATCCACATTGAGTTTGCCGACTTTCAGGTGATCTTTCATCTCTTCGGCTATCTGCGAAACTGCCGGGGAAACCATTTTGCAGGGGCCGCACCATTCCGCCCAAAAATCCACAAGTACCGGTTTGTCCGCTTTCAAAACTTCGGCTTCAAAGTTAGCGTCTGTTAGAGTAACTTCCATGTTTTTCCTTTCCGTCCGCCTTAAGTAACTCTGGGTATTATAGAGTTCTGAAGGATGTTTTGTCAAAAATATGCTAAAATAATGGTGTTGAAGTTAAAAACTGAAACAAAGTGTTAAACAAAATTTTATACACAACTCTGGGGATCAGTCTGGCTTTGATATTTTTTCCTCACCCTGCTAAAGAGGCAGTAAAAACACCTGTGGTTGCCGGCATTTCCACGCAAGCGGCCGATAATGCTTTAAAGACTGCGCCGGAAATGGCAGTCAATTTAAGCCAGCCGCAGCTGACCGCCCGTGCCGCTTTGGCTTATGATCTGGATTCGGGCACTGTTCTTTATTCCAATAATCTGGATGAAAAATTGCCCATAGCCAGCCTGACCAAGCTGATGACTGCCTTAACCGTGGTCAATCACGTCGGTCCCAATGCTGTAGTGACGATAATAAAAGCCGACGAAACCCCGATCGGCAGCACAGTGGGGCTGGTTGAGGGCGAAAAGATCACCGTTTCCGACCTGCTGGCCGCCATGCTTATCCCTTCCGGCAATGACGCGGCTTTGGCGCTTGCCAATTTTGTGGCCGGCACTCCCGAAAAATTTGCGGAAATGATGAATCAGGAAGCTACAGACCTGAATTTGGCGAATACGCATTTTTCCAATCCCGTGGGCTGGGATACATTCGACAGCCAGGCGAATTTTTCCAACTCGCTTGACCTCATCAAGATCGTGCAGGAATTTCTGAAGCACGATGAACTGCGCAAGATCGTAGGTACGCGCCAGGCTTCGGTTTCTTCCCTGGACGGCAAATACGTGCACCAGCTTTTGACCACGAACAAACTTTTGCTGGATGACCCGGAAGTAACCGGTATTAAGACCGGCTTCACTTCCAAAGCCATGGGTAACTTGATCATTCTGGATAACCACGGGGGCAACCAGATCGTGACCGTGGTGCTGGGAAGCGACAATCGGGAAGCAGACACTCAAAAGCTTTTGGACTGGGTGTTTGCGGTTTATAAGTGGTAAATTGAAACAAAAAGAAAAACCCGGCGACAAGATGTCGTCGGGTTGTGCTAGGTTGCGGCCGAGCGGTCAGTCGATAGGCTTGTCTAGATCGTAATCGTTCTCGGCGAGCGTCTCAATCTGCCGCCTATGAGCCGGCCGAGTCCCCATATGATCAGAGGAGTACAGAAGATCAGCATGTTGCCGATGATGACGTCGACTGGAAGGCCGCCCATGTCCACGTCGGGGAAACCTTCCTGGTACTTCGCGAACTGGTTTGTCGCCGCAGCGTTGGCCCAGCCAACGATGATCATGCCAACGAAGGCGAAGAACAGGTCGGCGCAGAACACGATCGAAGCCCAATTGCTTTCTTCTGTCCTCTTGCGAGAAAACAGTGCCGTGAAGAACGACGACACAACCAGAACTGTCAGAGAAACCAATACAAGGTTTCGCACCTCCTCCTCCTTCCAGAAACTATGCCTACGATACTAATTTATAATTTTACTCCTTTTTTGTGATTTTGTCAATACTGACAGTTTGTGGTATAATTGATGAGCTAATTTGATATTTAGAAACACAAAATGACCATAAATGAGGCGGTAATTAAGATCTTCAGCCTGGCTGCAATTTCCTTTATTGTTGCGATGAGTTTGACCCCGATCTTTACCAATTTTGTCTACGAACACAAATTCGGTAAAAAGATCCGGGCTGAAGGCGACACGCCTTTTTACAGCAAATTACATGAGAAAAAAGCCGGGACCCCGACCATGGGCGGTATTCTGGTCTGGCTTACCACTGTTGCTATGGCTGCGGTTTTTTGGTTTCTGGACCGCGTTGCACACGTCAGTTTTTTCCACCGGCTGAATTTTCTGACGCGTATGCAAACTCTTTTGCCTTTGGGAGCACTGGGCGCTGCCGCCTTGCTTGGTTTGCTGGATGACTATTTGGGTGTGAAGGGAACCGGCGGAGGCAAAGGGGGAGGCCTGCGCATGAGGCATCGGATCTTATTGTACACGCTCGTGGCAGTGATCGGGGCTTATTGGTTTTATTACAAATTGCAGTTTGATTCTTTGCATATTCCGGGCCTTGGCAATTTTACGATCGGATGGTGGTATGTGCCTTTATTTATTTTTATAGTGGTAGCCACAAGTTTTTCGGTCAATCAAACCGATGGTTTGGACGGCCTGGCCGGCGGAGTTTTGGCTATAGCATTTTTATCCTACGGTTTGATCGCATTTATGCAGGGAAAGTTCGAGTTGGCCGCTCTGACCGCGGTTTTGTCCGGAAGCCTTTTGGCATTCCTTTGGTTTAACATTTTTCCGGCGCGGTTTTTCATGGGCGATACAGGCGCCATGTCTTTAGGTACTGTGCTCGCCGTTATTGCTTTCCTGACCAATTCCGTGGCGGTTTTGCCCATTATCGGTATTGTTTTGGTGCTTGAATCAGGCTCAACCCTGTTGCAGGTGCTTTCACGCAAACTGACCGGCAAGAAAATATTTTTATCCTCTCCTCTGCATCATCACTTTGAAGCCGAAGGCTGGCCCGAAACAAAAGTCACTATGAGGTTCTGGGTGATTGCCGCAGTCGGAGGGCTGATCGGAGTTGCAGTGAATTTAATCGGAAGATAAACATGTACGATATTCTCATCAAAAATGGCACGGTCATCGACGGCACAGGAGCGCCCGGGAAAAAAATGGATGTGGCTGTGGAAAAAGGAAAGATCGTTGAGGTGGCTGCGGATATATCCGGCAAAGCGCTGCAGACGATCAATGCCCAGGACAGATTCGTGACCCCGGGCTTCATTGATATCCAGAACCACTCGGATTCCTACTGGACCCTGTTTGACCAGCCGGAGCAGGCCAGCCTTCTGTCGCAAGGGATAACTTCGATCATCATCGGAAATTGCGGCGCATCATTGGCCCCGCTTCTGAATACTGAATCGATCAAGACCATTCAGAAATGGCATAATTTGTCCGGCATCAATCTGAACTGGGCATCCATGCCTGAATTTTTGCAGATACTGTCCGCAATGCCGCTGGGCGTGAATGTAGGCACCTTGGTCGGGCACGCAACACTGCGGCGGGGGCTCGCCGGCGATCAGGTACGATCGCTTACCGGCGATGAAATTAAAATTATGGATAAAACTTTGCAGGATGCGCTGTCAGCCGGGGCTTTGGGCTTGTCTTTGGGTTTGATCTACGCGCACGAGGTTAATTCTTCGATAGCAGAACTTCAGGAAATCGTGGGAAATTTAAAACCAACCAACAAATATCTGAGCGTGCACTTGCGCTCGGAAGCCAGTCATATCCTTGAAAGCATTGATGAAGTGATTGAGCTGGCCGCGGCGAATCAGATCCCGATCAAGATCTCGCACATCAAAGTCCGGGGCAAAAAGAACTGGCCGCTGTTTGACAGCGTGTTAGGCAAGCTCGAGGCGGCTTATCAAAAAGGCCTGAAGATCAGCTTTGATGTTTATCCGTACAGCACATCATGGTCAGTGCTTTATACCTATTTGCCGAAATGGGCATACGAAGGTGGCAGAGACCAGATCCTAAAAATGGCCATCGACCCCATATCTCGGCGAAAAATTACTGATTATCTGCGCGACCAGGATCAGGATTTCAAGAACATCATTGTAGCTGAGGCTTGGAACAACAATAATTTTGTGGGCAAAACCCTTGGCCTTATCGCCCAGAATCAAAATGTCTCAGCGGAAGAAGCTTTGTTGAACGTTATCACGGCAACCAAGGCCCAGGTCACTATTTTTGACCATAATTTGTCCCAGGAGCAGGTTGAACTGTTTTGCGCCTCGCCTCTGTCCATGATCGCCACTGACGGCGCCGGGATCAACCAAAGATCAACCGGGCTGTTCCATCCCAGATGCTTCGGCACCATGCCGAGGTTTTTGAAAATGGTCCGCGAGAAAAAACTGCTGAAATGGGAAAGCGCGGTCAAAAAATTGACCAGCGAGCCCGCGAGCCTGCTCGGAATTGCTGATCGGGGAGTGATCGCAAAAGGCAACATTGCCGATATTGTGGTATTTGATCCGCAGACGGTCACAGACAAGGCTGATTACGTCAATCCCGATCTGTTCTCGGAAGGCATTGATATGGTTGTGGTGAACGGCCGGATAAGCTATACCCCAAAACAGATTTTAAGCACAGCCGGAACGGTGATCAGACGCTGATGCTGGAAAATTTGCAAGGCAAAAGAATAGCAGTTGTCGGTTTGGGCGTAAACAATAAAAAATTGGCGGAATATCTGACAATCAACAACGTAGCTTATGACGTGATCGACGGCTGGAAGGACCCGGATGAACTTATAGGGCGGCTTGACCACTATAATTTGATTTTTCGCACACCCGGCCTTCCCTTGCTCTCAAATGCTGTGCAGGAGGCCCAAAAAAAAGGCGTTGAGATATCGAGCCAGACCAAATTATTTTTCCAGCTTTGTCCGGCAACCATCATCGGTGTTACGGGAACCAAAGGTAAAGGAACAACGTCCAGTTTGATCGCCAAAATTTTGGAAACAGCCGGCAAAAAAGTCTGGCTGGGCGGCAACATCGGCCGCGATCCGTTTGAATTCCTGGATTCCGTGAAGTTCAATGATTACGTTGTCCTGGAATTGTCCAGTTTTCAGCTTCAGGACCTGCATCTTAGCCCGCATATCGCAATTGTTCTAAATATCACTTCCGATCATCTGAATCACCACCAGTCGGTTGAGGAATATATTACGGCGAAATCATCAATTATAGCTTTCCAGTCGGAGAAAGATTTCGCTATTCTCCACGAAAATCTGCCGAAATGGTTTAAGGATCTGGGCGGGAGCAGGAAGATTTTTTTTGAAGGCAAGGATGTCGCAGACTATCCGACAAAACTTTTGGGGCCTCACAATTTGGAAAATATTTCTGCGGCGGCTGCTTGCGCCAAGCTTTTGGGAATTGAGGAACCGATCATTCGAAGAGCCGTTGCCGAATTCGAACCATTGCCGCACCGGCTGAACAAAGTAAAGGAAATAAACGGAGTGAGTTTTATCGATGATGGCTACAGTACGAATATTGACCCGACGATCGCCGCGATCGATGCCATCAATGCCCCTTTGATATTGATCGTCGGCGGGTTTGATAAAGGCTTGGACTTCGGCGCTTTGGGGGAAAAAATAAAGTCTGCCAAAAATCTGAAAGGTCTGGTTGTGATAGGCGCGGTGACTGATAAAATTTTAAATGCCGCGAAAGGCTTTGTCGGCAAAATTCTGACAGGAGCCAAAAATATGCAGGAAATCCTAACTCAGGCAAGATCCTTGGCAGTGAGCGGGGATACGATCTTGTTTTCTCCTGCAACTTCCAGTTTTGACATGTTCAAGAATGAGACTGAACGCGCCGAGCAATTTGTAAAAGAAATCAGCAAATGACGAAAACATTGCCAAAAGTTGACAAGTATATTATGTGGCTGGTGCTGATCCTGCTGACCATCGGGCTTTTGACCTTGTCTTCCGCTTCCACAGTATTGTCCTATCAGCGCTTTCACAACAACTACTATTATTTTATCCGCCAGGTCTTGCTGGGCGCAGTGCCCGGTTTGATCTTTATGTACATCTTTGCCAGGCTGGATTATCATTTTTGGCAAAAGATCGCGCCGTTCCTTATTTTGGCCGGAATCGGCCTGCTTGTGGCCGTGCTTATCCCGGGTATCGGATTTAAAGTCGGTGGAGCTCGGCGCTGGATCAACTTCGGTTCATTTCTTTTTCAGCCCACAGAATTTATAAAACTGGCGATGATCATATATCTGGCCAGCTGGTTTGATAAGCGCCAGCACCACGCCCAGGATCTGTATTACGGATTTTTGCCCAGCCTGGCGATCGTCGGAGTGGTGGCGGGATTGATCATTTTGGAGCCTGACATCGGCACCATGCTGGTCTTAGCGTCTATCGCAGCGGTGATGTTTTTTATCGGAGGAGTGCGCTTGCGGTATATTTTTGCCACGGCAGCTTCTGCATTGCTGGTATTGTGGATATTGGTGAAGGCCGCCCCTTATCGGGCAAAAAGATTTTTGGCATTCTTGGACCCGACCGCGGATACTCAGGGTATTTCTTATCAAATCCAGCAGGCCAAACTGGCAATAGGTTCAGGCGGGTGGTGGGGGCTGGGATTTGGCCAGTCACGGCAGAAATACGGTTATTTGCCGGAGCCGATAGGCGATTCCATCTTTGCCATCATGGCCGAAGAATTGGGCTTCATCCGGGTTTGCGTCATCCTGCTGCTGTTTCTGTTTTTGGGGTACCGGGGTTTTAAAGTCGCCCGCACAGCGCCTGATACATTCGGCAAGCTTTTGGCCGCGGGCATCACCAGCTGGCTTATTTTGCAGGCTTTGATCAATGTCGGAGGCATTACCGGTTTGATCCCTTTGACCGGCATCCCCCTGACATTTATCTCATACGGTTCAACCTCGCTGCTGATCAGTTTGGCCTCAATGGGGATCCTGCTGAATATTTCACGTTTTTCAAATTCACAAATTGATTAGATCATGAACGCCAGAAGATTCTCTAAAACTGACATGGGGCCCATGAAGCGGAAGGCCAAGCCTGCCGCCAAAGTTCGGAATGTCATTAAGCGGGAAGTTATGAGTTCCGAACTCATGTACGCCGTCAGCCGGGCCAGAGAAAAAACAGCCGCGGCTGCATTGATAAAACCGAAGATCTTCACTGCCAAACAGCGGTTTGAATGGAAGAATTACAGCCGGCAAATGTTCCAAATAAGTTCTTTTGCCCTTGCCGGGATTATTTTGATCGGTGTTCTGCAGGGCCTGGTTTATCTGTCGCAGGCAAAAAAAGCTTCCGGCGAGATTTTGGGCGCGGCCACTTCCGCATACACAGACCTGCATACGGCGGAACAGAATTTGAGCACGCAAAACTTCGCCGCGGCTCAGCAATTGTTTGATGCGGCCAGCGGCAACGTAAATCTGGCGCAGGAAAAATTGAACGATTTCCGCGCTTTGAGCTGGGTTGCGCCTGTAGCCGATTCCGCGAACCATGTTCTGGCTGGGGCCGGATTATTGGCGAATGCCGGAAACAAATTAAGCGATGCTCTGAATTTGTTCGATGAGCTGAAGGTTTCCAGCAAAGGGGTGGAAACAGCGAATTTTAACGATAAGATAAAAACCAACCGTGAGCTGCTGAGTGCCAGCCGCGATCTGGTCGTTTCCGCTTCCGGGCAATTTAATCAGGCCGGGAGTGTTCCTCAGGATTATTCGGGAACGCTGGAGGCTGCCAAACAGCAGGTCTCGGACCTTAATTCGATCCTGGACAAGCTCATCGGTCTGGAGGATCTGTACTTGGGTTTATTCAGCAAGCAAAAAACCTACCTGTTGATCTTCCAAAATTACGATGAGGAAAGGGCCACCGGCGGGTTTATCGGGACTTATGGGGTTTTGGGAACGGATAACGGGGCGATCACCAAACTTAAGATCGAAAGTATTTACCAGCTCGACGGTCAGATCTACGAGCAGATAGCGGCTCCGGGGCCCATGCAGCCGCTGATCAAGCGCTGGGGAACCCGCGACGCTAACTGGTTTGCCGACTTTCCGACTTCAGCCCAAAAACTTCTGTATTTTTTTGAAAAAGGCGGAGAAACTGCCGATGGCGTGATCACGGCCACGCCGAAAATGTTTGAAGACATCTTGAGGCTCACCGGACCTATCGATATGCCATCTTACGGAGTTGCGCTCACCGCGGATAATTTTCAGCAGCTGGTGCAGTTTAAAACTTCCGTTGACTATGATAAAATCTTGAACCAGCCGAAAAAGTTCCTGGCTGACGCGGCCCCGCAACTTTTGGACCGGTTGATGGGCATGAACAAAGACCAGTGGATCCAGATCCTGCAGATCTTTGAAGATAATTTGCGGCAAAGAAATGTTCTCCTGTATACCAAAGATCAGGCTACCGAAAAACAGATCGAGGATCTGGGGTTCGGCGGTCAGGTCCTGGCCACGGACTACGATTATTTGTCCGTAAATAATTCCAATTTGGGCGGAACTAAAACCGATCTGAGCATGGATCAGAACGTTGACCTGAAAAGCAAGATCTTGTCAGACGGGTCGATCATCAATACTCTGACAATTGACCGGAAAAACTCTGCGGACGCCAGCAACAAAGATTATTTGCGCGTGCTGGTGCCAAGGGGAAGCCAATTTGTTTCAGCGCAGGGCTTTGACGATTACCAGTATTTTGACTCTACTGCGAAGGGCATGCGCACGGATCCTGACCTGGCAGCTTGGGACGTCGGGGAAATGCATTCCAATGTTTATGTCAGGACCGAAGCCGGAAAAACGGAATTTGCAGGCTGGCTGGCCACGGACCCCGGGGAAGAGCGCAGCATCACGCTGACGTATATGCTCCCGTTTAAAATTAACGCTGATGCTTTGAGCAATGCCCAGTCTTACAGTCTGCTGGTTCAAAAACAATCAGGATCAAAGCCTTACAGCTTCACCGGGAGTATATCCTTAGGCCAATTTCAGACGAAATGGCTGGGGCCCGGAGTTCAGTCTTCAGGCAGTAATATAAATTTTCAATCCGCGACCAACACCGATGATTTTTGGCCGCTTGTCATAACTAAATGAATGAATCCACTTGAATATTAAATCCCTGCAAGACAATAAGATAGGAACCGCCACCGTGATCATCGCGGTGTTTTCACTTTTAACGAAGATCATGGGTTTTGTCCGCGACGCGGTGTTTGCCCACCAGTTCGCCTTAGGGAGGATCATCGGGGTCTATTTTGCAGCGTTTCGCATCCCGGATTTTATTTATAATTTGCTGGTTCTGGGAACTTTTTCCGTGGCTTTCATTCCGATTTTTTCCGAATACCTTCTGCAGGACAAGAAAAGAGCGGACGAGATCGCTTCCAGCATCATAAACACCACTATCCTGATGATGCTGGCCCTAACCGCGGTCGCTTATATTTTTATCAATCCGCTGGTGCATCTGATCGCCCCCGGATTTAAGGGTGCGGATTTTGAGCTGACCAAGCTCTTTACCAAAATTTTTCTGCTGTCGCCTTTGTTTTTGACCCTGTCTTCCATCGTTTCCAGCATGCTTAATACTTATAAGCGCTTTGCCCTGATGGCCGCAGCTCCTTTGTTTTATAATGTTTCGATCATTTTTGGCGCGTTGTTCCTGTATCCGCGTTTTGGGCCTGCGGGTTTAGGCTGGGGAGTGGTATTGGGAGCTTTGATCATGTTTGTGATCCAGGTGCCTCAGATCTTCCGCCTAGGGTTCAAGTTCTCTTTCGGGATCAACGGACACGATGCCGGGTTCATCAAGTTCTGGAAACTTTACTGGCCGCGGATATTTTCCATGGGCACGGAGCCGATCAGCGCTTTGATCGTCACGATATTCGGCTCATTTCTGGGCACCGGCGCCCTTGCCGCGTTTTATTATGCCAATAATCTGCAAGCTGTTTTTCTTGGAGTTTTTGCCATCCCGTTTGCAATTGCCGTGTTTCCTTTGCTTTCGGATCTGTTCAACACAAAAGACAACGCCTCGTTCAAGGATGTCTTTGCTAAAACCACGGTCCAGATCTTATTTTTTATGATCCCGTTGTCCGTCCTGCTGCTGGTTCTGCGCGCCCAGGTGGTCCGCTTGGTTTTGGGCATCGGCGCCGGCACGCACTTTACTTTTGACGACACCAGACTCGTGGCCGAATCTTTGGGATTGTTTTGCATTTCGCTTTTTGCCCAGGCTCTGGTCCCTTTGTTCACCCGGGCGTTCTATGCCATGCACAATACCGTCACTCCCGTGGTCATCGGGTTTATCACTATCGCATCAAATGTTCTGGTAACTTATTATCTGGTCGGCAGGCTGGGTATCGCGGGCATGGCTCTGGCCTATTCGGTGACCAACATCATCAATCTTGCGCTTCTGATCATGGAACTGCACCGCCGCTTGGGCAATATCCACGACGAATATCTGATCGAGAATTGTATGAAGATCATTATTGCGTCCCTGATCGGCGGAGCAGTGGCTTATGTTTCTTTGTATATGATAGCTCCTCTGGTGAATATGCATACCTATTGGGGCGTGCTGATACAGGGAGTCAGTGCAGGCCTGATTGGCGCCGGGGCATACTTGGGGATTGGCTGGCTCGAAGGCTTGGCAGAAACCCATGATTTGGTTAAACTTCTTAGAACGACCGGAAACAAGATCGGCCGTCCGATCAATATAATTTGGAACTGGTGGAGCTAGGCGCTCGGGCACCGCTTTGAAAAGACGTCCGTTTATACGGACTAAGTGCTCGGCCATTGAAAGGCCTCGCAATTCTTTTGCAAAGCGTCGCCCTCGCTGAAGGGGAAAAGGAAGCGAAGGCTAATTTTGCAAAGTGCCTCACTATTCATTAAAAAGGAACATGCAAGACAAGATCCGCAATTTTTGTATCATCGCGCACATAGACCACGGCAAGTCCACATTGGCTGACCGGTTCTTGGAATTTACTTCAACTGTAGAAAAACGGAACATGAAAGAGCAGCTGCTGGATACCATGGATCTGGAGCGCGAGCGGGGAATCACCATCAAGTTGCAGCCGGTACGCATGGAATGGAAGGGTTATATTCTGAATCTGATTGATACTCCAGGGCACGTGGATTTTACGTACGAGGTTTCCCGCTCCTTAGCAGCGTGTGAAGGCGCGATTTTGGTGGTTGATTCTACTCAAGGAATTGAAGCGCAGACTTTGGCCAACATTCATTTGGCCCAGGCCCATAATTTGAAAATCATTCCGGTGGTAAATAAAATTGATCTGCCGAATTCTGACCGTGAAAAAACCGCGGAGGAGATCAAAAAAGCGTTCGGCTTCACGGATGAAGAAATTTTGTATGCCTCGGGCAAAACCGGCGAGGGAGTGGAAAAGATTCTGGAAGCGGTTATTGCCAAAGTTCCCGCTCCGACGGGAAATCCTGATAAGCCCTTGCGCGCTTTGATCTTTGATTCCACTTACGATCAGCACCGCGGCGTGGTGACATTTGTGCGCGTGGTCGACGGCAAATTAATAAAAAATGAGAAGATCCAAACTTTCGGAACCAAAACCACGGCAGAGGCTTTGGAAGTCGGATTTTTCCATCCGAAATATTTTCCGTCAAAAGAATTGAACACAGGCGAGGTCGGCTATATTGTCACAGGTCTTCGCGATGTCAGAAAAGCCCGCGTTGGCGATACTATCTCAACTGCCGGGGCAAAAGTTGAACCGCTACCGGGATACAAGCAGATCAAACCCATGGTCTATGCGTCTATCTTTCCGACTGCAGGCGATGATTATCCGCTGCTGCGCGATGCCATAGATAAGCTGAAACTCAATGACGCGGCGTTGGAATTTGAACCGGAAAATATCCCGGCTTTGGGCTTTGGCTTCCGCACGGGTTTTCTGGGGCTTTTGCATATGGACATTGTGCAGGAGAGATTAACGCGCGAGTACGGTTTGGATCTGGTTTTGACCGCGCCATCGGTTGAATACAAGATCAATCTGAAAAATCACAGATCAAAGATCATCCACACGCCGGCCGAATTGCCTGACCCGTCTTTGTTTGAAAGCATTGAGGAGCCCTGGGTCGATATAGAAATATTGGCGCCACAAAAGTATATCGGCGGCATCCTGGATTTGATCACCGGCCGGCGCGGCATTTATAAGAATATGGAATATCTGAGCAATGAGCGGGTTTTGATCACAGCGGAAATGCCGCTTGCCAACATCATCATAGATTTCTATGATAAGCTGAAGAGCGTATCTTCAGGTTATGCCTCGCTGAATTACGAGTTGCTTGACTATAGGATCGGAGATCTGGTGAAGCTGGATATTTTGGTGGCCGGCGAAAAAGTCGATGCATTGTCCATGCTAGTTCATCGGGACATAGCGGAAAGTGAGGGAAGGTCATTGGCCGAAAAATTAAAAAGCCTGATTCCCCGCCAGCAGTTCGAAATTGCCGTTCAGGCCGCGATCGGCGGTAAGATCATAGCCCGTGAGACGATCCCGGCCATGCGCAAGGATGTGACCAAGGGTTTGTATGGCGGGGACGTAACGCGCAAAATGAAGCATTTGGAAAAGCAGAAAAAAGGTAAAAAGCGCCTGAAGCGCATCGGCCAGGTCGACATCCCGCAAGAAGCATTTTTGGCCATTCTAAAAAAATAACGTGCTCAATCGAAAAAAATTCCAAAAAGTAATAATAATATTTGCAGTATTCATGATCCTGGCCATGATCTTGTTCACATTAATCCCGTTTTTCTCATGAGTTGGAACGGTTTTTTCAAATCGCGGCTGACCACCTGGGGCATGAGCATTGTTCTGTTGCTTGTAATGGTGTTCGCGGCGAAAATCCTGATCCAGAAATACCAAGTGGATAAAGAAACCGCCAAGCTGGAAAATCAGGTCCAAAAGATCAAACAGGATAACCAGCAGTTGAGCTCTCTTATCCAATATTACGGTTCGCAGGATTATGAGGAAAAAGCCGCGCGGGAAAAATTGAGCCTGCAAAAAAACGGCGAATATGTGGTCGGTTTGCCTCAGCAAGATGAAACAAATCCAAGCACTCAAACCAAGACCGGCAGCGGCTCTAATTATAAAAAATGGTTTAATTATTTTTTCAGCCAGACGTCCGGGCGATGAAGAAAAAACGTTTAAAAATCCACTACCCGGTCGCAGTTGCAATTGCTGCGGTTTTGCTTTCCCTGCTCTTGGCGTATGGAACCAATTTTTCCGATCCGGTCTCGGTTTTATTCAAAAACCTCTATCCGCAAGTTATCATAGGCAGCGGCCAGATCTCCGTTGCTTACTGGGATCAAGCCCATATTATTGCCCAAAGATTGGACACAAATGCCAGTGCGCAAAAAGTTTCAGACCAGCTAGTAAAAGTTAAAGAAGAAAGCCTGTTACTTGATAGTCTGAAAGTTTCTTATAGCAGCCCGAACCAAAATGATGAATTGAACTTTTACAAAACGGGTAAAGAGCAGCAATACAAAAATTTGCTTGAAAAAGATTTCAATTCAAACGAGAATTTGTTTACGCAATTTGTAGTTAAGCCGGAAGTATACGATGCGTTGCTGCGGATGAAATATAACTCCGATTTTACCGCCAATGCTGATGCTTATGCCAAAGCGGCGAGTATTTTAACGCAGATCAAAAACGGCCAGTCTTTCGACCAGCTGGCAAAAACCGAAAGCGATGACAAGGTCACAGGCCAGTTGGGAGGCGATCTGGGGTTTGTAAGCCGAGGCCAGCTGCTGCCGGAATTGGAAAAAGCGGTGATGAATGCCAGCCTGGGTCAGGTTGATCCCAATATAGTGGTCAGCAGGCTTGGTTATCATATTATTTATCCTGTTGAATCAGCGGATATAAACGGAGTGAAAAACTGGCATGTCAAACATATTTTCGTTGAAACCAAGGGATTTGACAACTGGCTAAACCCGAAGCTAAAAGGGTTTTGGGTCTGGCATATAAAATAGAATATAATATTAACACGAAAAAATTGAGTCGCAGACCCGCAGGGTCGAGAACAATTTTTTCGAGAGGAGCAGTGTGTAGACCGTAGTCCCGATCAGAATCGGGATGGAGCGTCTACTAACTGCGACGAGCGGGATTAGTACAATGGTAGTATGAGACCTTCCCAAGGTTTAGACACGGGTTCGATTCCCGTATCCCGCTCCAGAGAATTCACTAAGTAACAATCGGAATCGAACGGGCAGCAGTGAGCCGGCACATAAGTGCATGGCGAACGCCGACGGGAGCGAGGAACGCAGCTTCCGGCGCTGCCCCGGACGCGAGCGCGTAAGCGCGAGCCTGAGATTCCCGTATCCCGCTCCATAAATATGCCAGAAGATAAATTATTTTTCGTAGGACAAAAAGCTTTTATTGAAAAAAATGGCGAGGTGCTGATTTTGATCACTCCTGTGGGATTGGATTTTCCTGGCGGCAAAGTGCAGGAGGGTGAGAAGGATTTTGTTGAATCTCTAAAGAGAGAGGTTAGAGAAGAAACGGGTTTGGAGATTGAAGTCGGGTCACCGTTTGCTACTTGGCTATTTGAATATCCAGCTGACCATAAAAAAAGGCCAGGCCAGCAGATTTATCTGGTTGGATACAAATGTAAGTACCTTTCCGGCGAAGTACAATTAAGTGAAGAGCACGAAGAATACCAATGGGTAAATAAGGATAATTTTACACAAATGAATAGGAATCCCGCCGCTTATTTTGAAACACTTGAAAGGTACTTTAAAATCTTGAATTAAGTCCAGATATAAAATATAATTAGTTGTTGGCCGGCGTAGCTCAGTTGGTAGAGCAATGCTTTCGTAAAGCAGAGGTCGACAGTTCGATCCTGTCCGCCGGCTCCAGAATTACCAAAAACATGAAAAATCCAGAAAGCAGTTTAGAACAGCCGCCAATAATAAGAATAACAGAAGACCGGGAAGTTATAGCGCGCAAGCTTGAGGAGTATATGGGACGATTGGACAGATTTAAGGCGCCGGAAGCCCAATTTGACGCTATTTACAAAATTGAGATCATTAAAAGACTTTTGGAAAAAGGCGAAGTTAATATCTCTGATCTTTCAAAAGAGTTGGCGGATAAATACGGCGTTTTTGATGCTAATCTTTTTGACAATGCCTGCAAGGTCATTGAGGATTATGCCACCACCGGCGGCAAACATGCTCATGGCGGAACCGGCCTGCATGGTGATAAGAAAACAACTGAAGATGTCGAGAATGACTCTGATGATGAAGGAAACGATAACGGACCCGGAAGAGTGATGTAAAAAGTCAAGACCCCTATTTTTCCCCCGGCTTGCCAAATGTGGCTTTTTTTGTTAAAGTATACGCGCTTCTTTAAAATGACATGCCAGATTTAAAGCCTAAACCTGATAACACACCCAACAAGTGGGCATTGGTGAGCTTAGCTACTGAAATGGGCTTTATTATTGCCTTGCCTTTACTCGTATTTGCGCTTGGCGGCAAATGGCTGGATGCGAGAATGCATAATTCCACGCCTTGGTTTACGCTTTTAGGAATACTTCTAGCCATTACTTCAACCACGATCTGGCTGACCAGAAAAATTAAAGACTTGATCAAATGATGTTTGCTTTGCCGCCGCTAGTCGCGGAACCAATTTTTCACCTCGGGAATTTCGCGGTCACTAACACGTATATCAATTCGTGTTTGGCTGTGGTCTTTTTCTTCATCATGGGATTGATCCTCCGCAATAAAACAGCGCTCATTCCCAGAGGCATACAGAATGTGGCTGAAGGGATCCTGGAATTTATCCTGGGCTATGTGGATGGCGTGACGAAAGACCGAAAAAAATCATTGAAATTCTTGCCCATCGTGGGCGGATTATTTTTATTTATCCTGTTTTCCAACTGGATCGGTTTGGTTCCGGGTACGGGTTCCATCGGCCGCCATTTGCTGGTTGAGGGCCATATGGAATTAGTGCCCTTGTTCCGGCCGGCAAACACTGACCTGAACATGACGCTGGCTATGGCGGTATTTGCGGTGGCCGCATCCCACATTCTCGGGATCATGGCGATCGGGTTTTTCCGTTACGCAAATAAATTTATCAAACTTGGCGATATCGTAAAATCTTTCAGTAAAGGCGGCATCAGCATCATGGTCGCTTTCATTGAATTCGCGGTTGGCCTGATCGAGATCTTCTCCGAAGTCGCAAAAGTCGTGTCGCTCTCTTTGCGTTTATTCGGCAACGTCTTTGCCGGCGAGGTCCTGTTGACCGTGCTGGCAAGCCTGATCGCTTTCCTCGTGCCGCTGCCGTTTATGTTTCTGGAGCTGTTGGTCGGGTTGGTCCAAGCCACAGTGTTTGCGATGCTGACCTTGGTTTATCTGACCATGGCCACAGCCCCGCTTCACGGACATGACTCAAACGTAGAAACTCTGGCGCCGGAGAATGCACATTAATTAATTTGAATTCAACGCCGACCCAATAAACCAAAAGTATTAACGGTCGAGCAATTGAAGAAGAAAGGTAAAATTAATATGACCCCAGAAATGGTCAAGATCATGGCCCAGGGCGCCACAATCGCCATCGGCGGTATTGCTCCGGCCATTGCGATCGGCCGAACGGCTTCAAAAGCCATGGAATCCATCGGGCGCAACCCGGAAGCTGCGGACAAGCTGTTCGTGCCAATGCTTTTGGGCATGGCGTTTGCCGAAGCTATCGCGATTTACGCGTTGGTTATCGCATTTATTTTGTAGATCTTTTTTGCCCAGCCCTTGCGTGCAAGAGCTGGGTAAGGCTAGGTTTAAAAATTATTAGGATAAATATGTCAGTATTAGGCACATTGGGAATAGATTGGAAATTATTTTTAGCGCAGTTGGTTAACTTCGCCATCGTTTTATTTGTTTTCTGGAAATGGGTGGTCAAGCCTTTGGGAGCAACTCTGACGAAAAGAACAGAAAAGATCGAACAAGGCTTGAAGAATGCCGAACATATGGAAGCGGAGAAAAAGAAATTCGAGGAATGGAAAACATCTGAAATGAAAAAAGTCCGCAGCGAAGCCGATCATATTTTGCGGACCACCACTGATACGGCGAATAAGATCAAGCAGGAAACGATCGTGGAAGCGCAAAATCAGGCCAATAAAGTTTTGGAGCAGGCGAAGTCCAACATTGAGAGCGAGAAAGTCCAGATGATGAAAGAAGCCAAGACGGAACTGGCGACTTTGGTCGTAGCGGCATCGGAGAAAATCCTGCGCGGCAAGCTCGACCCGAAAAAAGACCACGAGCTGATCGAAGGCAGCATGAAAGGGCTTTGATATGCAGTGCATATCAAAGCAAATTAATAAGCATTTATGAAATTTACAGCCAAGCAATACGCCGAAGCTTTATTTGAATCATTGGAAGACACAGATCCCAAGCACATAGATATAATTCTCGATAATTTCGTCGCTGCCATGTCGGAAAACAATGATTTAAGGATGTTTGATGACATTGCTTCGGAGTTTCATAAACTGGAACTGGCAAAAAAAGGGATCAAAGAAGTGGACGTGACCAGCGCTAAACCTTTGAACAAAGAAAACGAAGAGCAGATCTTGGATGAACTGAACAAACTCGCTAAAGGGCATTACGAATTAAAAAAGAAGGTGGATGAGCAGTTGGTAGGCGGCGTGGTCATAAAATTTGACGACAAAATGATCGACGCTTCGGTGAAAAATAATTTAGAACAATTAAAGAATGAATTAAACAAATAATATGCCCGACATCATCGCACAACTTAAAAACCGGATAGAAGATTTTCAGACCAATGCCAAACTGGAAACAGTAGGCACTGTTTTAAGCGTCGGTGACGGTATCGCCAAGGTCGCGGGCCTTTCAAACGTTAAGGCCTCCGAAATGCTGGAGTTTCCCGGAGGTATTGTCGGAGTTGCCCTGAACCTGGATCAGGATTCGATCGGCGTGATCTTGCTTGGTTCAGACACGAGCATCAAGCAAGGGGATAAGGTCACTGCCACGGGCAAACTCCTGTCAGTACCTGTGGGCGAGGCCTTGGTTGGGCGCGTTGTGAATCCTCTGGGCGAGCCTTTGGACAATAAAGGCGGGATAAAAGCCGATAAGCGCTATCCTGTGGAGAAGATCGCGCCTGGGGTTATTGAAAGACAATCGGTCAATGAGCCGTTGCAGACCGGCATTAAAGCGATCGATGCCATGATCCCCATCGGCAAAGGACAAAGAGAATTGATAATTGGCGATAGGCAAACCGGAAAGACCGCCATCGCGATTGACACCATCATCAACCAAAAAGGCAATGATGTCATCTGCATTTATGTTGCCATCGGGCAGAAGGAATCAAAAGTTGCAAGGATCATGGCGGAACTTGAAAAGCACGATGCTCTCAAACACACGATAATTGTGCTGGCCGGCGCTTCTGACCCCGCGGCTCTCTCGTACATCGCGCCGTTTGCGGGCTGTGCTATGGGCGAATACTTCATGGATCAGGGCAAACATGCCCTGATAATTTACGATGACCTGTCCAAGCATGCCGTGGCTTACCGCGAGATTTCTCTGTTGCTCCGCCGCCCTCCGGGCCGCGAAGCATATCCCGGCGATGTTTTCTATCTGCATTCGCGCCTTCTTGAGCGCGCGGCCAAAATGAGCAAGGCCAAAGGCGGCGGCTCACTCACGGCTTTGCCGATCATTGAAACACAGGCCGGGGATATGTCAGCATACATTCCCACAAACGTCATTTCGATCACCGACGGCCAGATCTATCTGGAAACCGACCTGTTTTACCAGGGCATCAGGCCTGCGGTAAACGTAGGCTTGTCGGTCTCACGTGTAGGATCGGCCGCACAGATCAAGGCGATCAAAAAAGTCGCAGGCAAACTTCGCCTGGATCTGGCCCAATACCGTGCATTTGCGGCTTTTGCGCAATTTGCCTCGGACCTGGACCCGCAGACCAGGGCCCGCATTGAGCTCGGATTGCGCATGACCGAAATTTTGAAACAAGATCAGTACCAGCCAATGCCGGTGGAACATCAGGTAGCCGTTCTTTATGCCGGTGTTAACGGCCTTTTGGATGACGTCCCTGTTGATAAGGTCAAAGATTGGGAAACTAATTTCCACAAATTCCTGGATATCCAGAAAAAAGATCTGCTTCGATCAATTGCCACTGAAAAGGAATTGAATGAAAAGAGCGAAACGCAATTAAAGAAAGCGATCGAGGAGTTTAAAAAATCTTATGGCTAATTCCAAGGAGATCAAACGCCGGATAAAATCCGTCACCAGCATCGGCCAGATAACCAAAGCTATGGAATTAGTATCGGCCGCCAAAATGCGCAAAGCACAGGTTGCGGCCACTTCTTCCCGTCCGTATGCGACTTTGTCGTCCCAGCTTTTGAAAAATCTGGCGGCAAAATCCGATCTGAGCAGCAATCCGCTGATCAACCGCGTTTTGCCTGATGATCAAAAAATCCCGGTCCAAAAGATCCTGGCCATTCTGGTTTCCTCAGACCGCGGTCTGGCGGGAGCGTTCAATGCCAATGTCATCGGTAAAGCTTTAGATCTTTTGAAAGAGAACGGTTCCGAAAAATTCGATTTTATCACGATCGGCAAAAAAGGCGCGGATGCGATCAGAAGGTCAGGGCACAATATCGTGGCCGCGTTCCCGGCCAAAGACAAGGTCAGCTTCACTGATTCAAAGGCCATCGCGCAGATCGCCATCCAGGATTTTTTGGCGTTCAAATACGAAAAAGTTTTCATAATCTATACGGATTTCGTTTCAACTCTGGTTCAGCGCCCGAATATTCTCCAGCTTTTGCCGTTTTCATCCGAAGGGGAGGAGATAAAGCAGGATCTGCTGTTTGAGCCGAGTCCTGCTGAAGTGCTGGAAAGTTTGATAACCAGGACCGTAGAATTTGCGGTTTACCAGACACTGGTTGAGGCGGCTGCTTCCGAACATTCCGCCCGCATGGTGGCCATGCGCAACGCCAATGATGCGGCCGCGGATCTCATCGAAGATCTGTCGTTAAGTTTTAACCAGGCCAGACAGGCGGGGATTACAAGAGAATTATCTGAGATCTCCGCAGCTAAATTGGCGATGGAAGAGTGAGTTCTTTTGTAAAAAAATAGGCGCAGAGGATTGATGGCTTTGAAAGCCAAAATCGAACCGCGCCCTAAGGTCAGAAGGTCTCGTCGATGAGCCGGGTAAGGATCGGCCGAAGGATCTTCCTGAATTCGCTGCTGTCGTTGGCGATTACCTCACCCTTTTTTACCCCCAGAAGAGTGACATCATTTCCTTTGCGGAGCATGACCACCAATTCGATCTGCGGATCGCGTCCCGCAGCGTCGAATATATCGTCGAGAGCCTGACGGTATTTCTCGGGAGTGGATTTGCTTCCTTCTGCCGCCGCCAACTTCCGGCAGAAATTATCGAGGGGGCCGGCGGGGGCTTTACTGGCCATAGGAACCTCCATGAAATTGTGCTTTGGCTGCGCTTGCCATATTATTGAAACGTCGTTCATCCGCAATTTGTTTCATGGCAATATATGATAAAATTAATCTGAAAGGAATCAAGTGTCAAAAGGAAAAGTTACACAAGTTACGGGCGCGGTTGTGGATGTGCAGTTTGAGCGCGACCTGCCGGCTATTCGCAATGCATTAACAGTTCTAAATGAAAATAAGACTTTGGTTCTGGAAGTCGCGCAGCACATTGGAGCCGGCCAGGTCCGGACGATCGCCATGGGCGCAACCGACGGGCTGCAAAGAAATCTGGAAGTCACGGACACGGGCGCGCCGATCACTGTCGGGGTCGGCAAGGAGACGTTGGGCCGCATGTTCAACGCGCTTGGCGAGCCGATCGACGGCAAGGAAGCCATAAAAAGCAAAACCAATTATCCGATCCACAGACAGGCTCCGGAATTTGCCAAACAATCCACAAAAGCCGAGCTTTTGGAAACCGGGATCAAAGTTATTGACCTGATCGCGCCGATAGTTAAGGGAGGCAAAGTCGGCTTATTCGGAGGCGCAGGGGTCGGCAAAACAGTCATTATCACCGAGCTTATCCGGAACATTGCGGCGGAGCACGGCGGCGTTTCGGTTTTCGCCGGCGTCGGCGAACGGTCGCGCGAAGGAAACGATCTTTATTATGAGATGAAGGAGTCGGGTGTCTTGGCGAAAACTTCCCTGGTCTTCGGCCAGATGAACGAACCGCCGGGCATTCGCGCGCGCGTAGGCCTAACCGGCGTTACCATGGCGGAATATTTCCGCGACGTGGAAAAACAGGATGTGCTTTTGTTCATAGACAATATTTTTCGCTTTACCCAAGCAGGCTCCGAAGTATCCACTCTGCTTGGCCGTATTCCTTCGGCTGTAGGATATCAGCCGACCTTGGCCACTGACATGGGCGCTTTGCAGGAGCGCATCACTTCCACGACCGACGGCTCCATCACCTCTATCCAGGCGGTGTACGTGCCGGCTGATGACGTGACCGACCCGGCTCCCGCCACAACTTTCGGCCATCTGGATTCCACTGTACAGCTGTCCCGCGCCCTGACCGAGATCGGAATTTACCCGGCTGTGGATCCGCTGGATTCAACTTCAACCGTGCTTGACCCGAACATTGTCGGCAAAGAGCACTATGATGTTGCCCGCGGTGTGCAAAAAGTTCTGCAGAAGTATAAGGATCTGCAGGACATCATTGCCATTTTGGGTATAGAAGAACTGTCTGATGACGATAAACTTACGGTCAATCGCGCGCGCAAGATCCAGCAATTTTTATCCCAGCCGTTCTTCGTAGCCGAAACATTCACCGGCAGATCGGGAAAATACGTGCCTCTGAAAGACACGATCCGAAGCTTCCGCGAAATTCTTGACGGCAAACACGATGCCAAAGAAGACGGCTCATTCTATATGAAAGGTTCAATTGATGAAGTTTAAGATGACATGCGAAGCATGTCATCCCGGACATGATCCGGGATCCAGATATTAGGCTTAATAACTGGATCCCCGCTTTCGCGGGAATGACAGAAAAATTCTATGAAATTCAAAATAGCCACACCAGAGCGCATCATGCTGGAAACCGAGGTTGAGTCTTTAACTTTGCCTACAACCATGGGAGAGATCACGATCCTGCCTCATCATATTCCTTTGGTGGCGAATTTGGCCGCAGGCGAGATCCGATACAGATCCGGGGGCAAAGAGAATTTTTTCGTGGTCTCCGGGGGCGTGATAGAGGTCAAGAACGGCAACGAGGTCGTGGTTTTGGCTGACACTGCGGAGTTTGGCCCGGAAATAGATATTCAAAGAGCGGAACAGGCAAGAGAAGCGGCCAAAAAATTGATGCAGAAAACCGTTAGAGATGAAACAGCATTTGCGGGAGCAGCGGCCGAGCTCTCAAAAAACAGCGCGCGCCTGCGCGTGGCCAGAAAGCACCGCACGCATACGCATCAGAATCTGGAATCAGGAGTACTGAAAGAATAATGAAAATCAGTTTCAAATTAAGAAATGAATTAGATAAAGCAGGCCTGAAAGTTGTAAAGTTCCTCCACGCAAACAACTTTCAGGCCTTTTGGGTTGGAGGAATTGTCCGCAATATTATGCTGAAGCGCGAAAGTGATAATGTTGATATTGCCACTGACGCTCTGCCGGATGAGATCGAAAAAACGCTTCAAGCGACAGGCATAAAAACTAAACCTGTCGGCAAACAATTCGGTTCGATTTTAGCAATTGTTGACTCGTTTCCTATTGAGATCACAACATTCCGCTCCGAAGGGCGGTATTCCGATAAACGCCACCCTGACCAGGTGCAATTTATCCGGGAATATTTGGATGATGCAAAAAGGCGGGATTTTACCATCAATGCTTTATATTTTGACCCGGTCAAAAAAGAGCTTTATGATCCGGCAAACGGATTGAAGGATTTGAAAGGCAAAATATTGCGATTTGTGGGTGATCCCAAGAAACGCATTGACGAAGATGCTTTGCGCATGCTTCGTGGGGTCAGATTGGCAACTCAGCTTGGCTTCAAACTGGAAAAAAATTCGTTCGCCGCGGTCAAAACGCGGGCTAAATATATCCAGGAAATATCGGGTGAGCGGGTAAAAGCGGAATTGGATAAAATTTTGCTTTCAGAGAACCGAGTCGAAGGGCTGAGATTGTTGGATAAAAGCGGGTTGCTGAGATTTATTATCCCGCAATTTGAAAAACTGAAAACTGTTCAGCACAGATCCAAGCTCCATCATTTGGAAGGAGATGTGCTTACGCATACGAATAGAGCATTGGAGCTCTTGCCGGACAATAGCCCGACCGAGCTTATTTACGCAACGCTATTCCATGATACGGGAAAAATCATCAAGCCGACGAAAGTGTTTAAAGATAATGAAACAAGGTTTTCTTTTATCGGGCATATTGATTTATCTAAAGAAATTTTTGATAAATTTGCGTTGAAATTCAGGTTTCCAAGCAAACAAGCGAATTTGACCAGCTGGCTTATTAAGCATCACGATGACAGATCCCCGTTTAAAAGTTGGAATGAGAGTCAGCAGCTTAAATATTTGATGGTTCCGAACATTGAGTTGCTTTTGGAATTGTGGCGGGTAGACTCTCTGGCAAATACGCGTTCGATCAGAGGCAAGCTTTTGAATCAAGTTTCGTCAGCTTATACAATTGGTAAGAAACTTTTTGGTCTTGTCGCAAGCAAGCAAGCAATAATAGATAAGCTGGCTCGGGGAGGTTTGATCATGAAATACACCAAGCTTAAGCCCGGTATTGAGGTTGGACAAAAAATTGAAGATGTAAAAATCCAAATTGTCTTAGGCAAAATAAAGAATGAGAAGGAACTTCGCGCCTATTTGAAATGATTTTTGTCCCACTTTCTGCTCGTACGAGCAGAATATTGAACAAAAAACACCTCAAAATAAATGAGATGCTCTTTGTGGCGGGTCCGAAGGGATTTGAACCCTCGATCTTCCCCGTGACAGGGGGACGTGTTAACCGGGCTACACCACGGACCCATGGTGGCTGGGGTGGGTTTCGAACCCACTACCTCGGGCTTATGAGTCCCACGCTCTACCGATTGAGCTACCCAGCCGTTATCGCCTTCGGCCTGCGACTCAGTTATTCCGTAAATATTATAACCTATGTATTCTATTTTTTGGTTGCGGGGGTGGGACTCGAACCCACAATCTCAAGGTTATGAGCCTTGCGAGATGCCATTTCTCTACCCCGCGTCGTTATTAAAACAAAAACAGGTTCGGATTTCCTATGTCACCTCGAAAATCGAAATCCTGTAGCTTTGTGATTATACTACTCTTAGTTCACAAAATCAAGTATAATTAGCCCATGCAAATAAAAGACAAAGTCATTATTATTACGGGTGCTTCGCAAGGGATCGGTTTGGCCACGGCAAAGATCCTAAGCCAGGCAGGAGCCAAAGTTGTTCTGGCGGCTCGTTCTGCAGATAAACTTCAGAAACTCCAGGCGGAACTGTCTGGTTCTTTGGCAGTACCTTCGGATTTGCGCAAACTCAAGGACATTAAAAACTTAGCGGCAAAAACAATCGAGAAATTTGGCCGGGTTGATATTTTGATTAATAACGCGGGACAGGGGATTTACGGTAATTTAGAAAACATCAATGTAGATGACTTCCGGCAGGTCATGGAATTAAATATTTTTGCGGTAGTCGAAATGATGCAGGCTGTGATACCGCTGATGCGCAAGCAAGGCGGCGGGATGATTGTAAATGTCAGCTCCGGCCTCTCACGAATGTTTATTCCCGGTCTTTCAGCATATGCCTCCACCAAACACGCGCTGAATGCCCTGACTTTCACCGCCCGCGCCGAACTGGCGGAGGATAAAATTATTGTCAGCGCGATTCTGCCGAAAATGACTGCGACGGATTTTGGCGCCAATTCCGTAGGCCAAAGACCTGATTTCACCAAGCGCCCCGGCGGCATGCCTTCGGTGGATCAACCCGAGGATGTAGCCGCGAAAATCGTTGAACTTATTAATTCGGAGGCGCAGGAAATAGTTTTATGAACCAATCAAATTTACTTCTAATCGTGGTTATTGCCGGATTTGCCTTCCTGGCATATTTGCAATTCCGGAAAAAAGACGAAATAAAGAAAGAGGACGACTCGCTGAAGGTCATGATGGAATGGATGAAGGAAATAAAGCAGGGAACCGAAACGACCCGCGTCGGCATGCAAAAAAGCATTGATGAAACGAACAAAGCGATCAATGAACGGCTGGATAATGCGGGCCGAGTGATCGCCCAGCTGACCAAGGAACTGGGCGGAGTGTCGCAGATAGGGCCGGACATCCGCAGGTTGACGGAAACTTTAACTTCGCCCAAGCTGCGCGGCAACTTTGGCGAAGAAATTTTGGAAAATCTTCTGACCGATGTTTTCCCGAAAGAACTGTGCAAATTCCAGTATCGGTTCAAGAACGGCGATGTCGTGGACGCAGCCCTGGTGGTCGGGGATATTCTCATCCCGATCGACAGCAAGTTTTCCATGGAGAATTATAGGCTTTACAAAGAGGCCAAGACAGACGAAGCGGCGGATAGCCTGAAAAAATCATTCCTGAAAGATGTAAAAAGGCGCATTGATGAAATTCATAAAAAATACATCCTGCCCCAGGAAGGCACTTTGGACTATGCTTTTATGTTCATTCCGAGCGAGGGAGTATATATGGAGGTGGCGGAAGATATGGATGCCCAGGCTTATGCGCGAGGCAAAAAAGTCGTGATCGTGGGCCCGAATACTTTGAACATAAATTTGCGGGCCATCCTTTTGTCGCTGAAAGGCCAGCAGATCAGCAAGGCAGCCCAGCAGGTTTTGGCCATGATCAACGGCATCAAGCAGGAGAGCGATAAATTTAATAGGACCCTGGACACGCTTGCCAATCATGTGAAAAACACCAATAATACCATGGGCACCGTGACTGACAGCTATGCTAAGTTGAAAAACCAGATTACGAACGCTTCCAATCTGCAGTTAGATACAAAGACGGAAGAATTGCCCCAAGCAAGCATGGATAAACTTTTATAAATAATTAACTCAAAATAAATGAAAGCCGAGCAGAGAGTTGGAGTGTTTGTGGATGTGCAGAATCTTTATTATACGGCGCGAAATGTTTATAACGCGCGGGTGAATTTTACCAATATTTTAAGGGACGCAGTGGGCGAACGGCCCTTGGTCAAAGCGATCGCATACGGCATCAAGGCCGATATGCCTGAGGAGCAGAAATTTTTTGATGCTCTGGAAAAAGCCGGGTTTGAGGTCAGGCTGAAAGACCTGCAGAGTTTTTACGGCGGAGCGAAAAAAGGCGACTGGGATGTCGGGATAGTCATGGATATCATTAAAATGAACCCGAAACTGGATGTGGTGGTTTTGGCTTCCGGCGACGGCGACTTTATTCCGCTTCTGGAATACTTACAGGTTTTGGGTCAAAGAGTGGAATTGGTCTCGTTCGGCAAAAGCACTTCAACCAAGATGCGGGACCTTGTGGACAGTTATTTGGACCTGGATACTGACCCGCGCAAGTACCTGATGCCGATAAGGAATAACAGAGGTAAAAGATAGTTTACAAAATCAAAGCGCGTACAAGAATATTCATTTTGACGAGCGCCTGTAGCTCAATGGATAGAGCGTCTCCCTCCGAAGGAGAAGGCTGCCGGTTCGATTCCTGCCAGGCGCACCAGGAACTCAAATAAAGAACAGCTTCGGCTGTTTTTTATTTTGGCCAAAGATGTTAGTATACATTCAACTTTGCAAGGAGGAGCTATGGGAGGATCAGTGCGACGCGCGCTCATCAGCGTTTCGGACAAGACCGGAGTGCCGGAGCTTGGCCGGGCGCTGACGGCCAGAGAATGGATGATCATCTCCACCGGCGGGACCAAGGAAGCACTGGCTGTTGCGAAAGTGCCGGTGGTCAAGATCGAATCCATCACTGGCGTGCCTGAAATGCTGGGTGGACGGGTAAAAACGATCCATCCCAAGATCGCAGGCGGCATTCTGGCCCGCCGCGATAATCCCCAGGACATGAAACAGCTGGAAGAAAAGCTCAACATGGGGGCGATCGACCTGGTCGTGGTGAACCTCTACCCGTTTTTGCAGACGGCGGCCAAGCCTGACGCCGGATACGACGATCTCATTGAGAATATCGACATCGGCGGTCCCACGCTCTTACGCGCGGCGGCCAAAAACTCCCGCGATGTCGTGGTTCTGGTCGATCCGTTGGATTATCCGAGGTTCTTGTTTGAAAGCGATCTGCCCGGTGGTGTGCGCTTGGAATTCCGGTTCGAGATGATGCGCAAGGCTTTTGAGCACACGGCGGCCTATGATGCGGCCATCGCCCAAACGATGGCCGAATTCGTACCCGTCAACGGCAAGCTCGTGCGCCAGCCTAAAATGAACTGAAAAGATACCAAAATACTAAAACAGGATTGGGTTTATACCGATCCTTTTTCTTTTGCCAAAAATGTTATAATCATCCATATGAAAGCGAATTTGAAAGAAAAATCCCAAGTTTTAGAAGGCTTGAACGAGCAGCAGGAAAAAGCCGTGACTTTTGGCGATGGTCCATTATTAATTATTGCCGGAGCGGGAACTGGCAAAACCACGGTTTTGACCCGCCGTATCGTTTGGCTGATCGAGCAAGGCCTGGCAAAACCGGATGAAATTCTGGCCCTGACTTTCACGGAAAAAGCAGCGAACGAAATGGAGGAGCGAGTGGATCTGCTCATGCCTTTGGGCTATTCCGAAATTACAATTTCAACTTTTCATGCGTTTGCGCAAAAGATCCTGCTGCAGCATGCCTTGGATATAGGATTGCCGGGTGATTTTAAAATTCTGACTGATGTCAAAGCCTGGATGCTCGTCAAGCAGCATATTTATGACTTTGACCTGGATTATTATCTGCCCAAAGGCAACCCGAACAAATTTATTTATGCCCTGCTCAAGCACTTTGACAGAGCTAAACGCGAAGAGATTTCGCCTGAAGAATATCTTGCGTACGCTCAAAGCCTGCAGATGAACTTGGATAATGTGGAGATAACTAAAAAGGCGCGGAAAAAGAAAATCATCAAAGATGATCTGCAGGCAGACCCTGCGGAAGTTTCAAGAATTGCCGAAGTGGCAAATGCTTATCACAAATACCAGAAACTTTTGCTTGATAACAGCTATCTGGATTTTGGCGACCTGATCAGTTACACTCTAAAATTGTTCCGGGCCAGACAAAAGGTTTTGAAATCATACCAGGATAAATATAAATACATCTTGCTGGACGAATTTCAGGATACTGATCTGGCCCAATATGAGCTGATCAAGCTTCTGGCCTTGCCGCAAAATAATATCACCATGGTCGGGGATGACGACCAGTCGATCTACAAATTTCGCGGCGCTTCCGTGTCGAATATTTTGAAGTTCCAGGAGGATTTTCCTGGTGCCGCCGAAGTCACTCTGACCGATAACTACCGTTCCAGCCAGCAGATCCTGGACCTGTCGTATAAGTTCATCCAGCAAAACAATCCCGAGCGGCTTGAGGCCAAACTGAAGATCTCAAAAAAATTGACCTCGCATAAGCCGGAGACGGCAAGCATCAGCGTTATTCATGCTCTGACCGGACACGATGAGGCAAAAACCGTAGCGGATAAAATTGCGGAGCTTAACGAGTCTCAAGGAGTGGGGTTTAACGAGTTTGCGATCTTGGTCCGCGCCAATGACCATGCTGAACCGTTTTTGCTGGAGCTTTCGCGCAGGGGCATTCCGTATATTTTTGTGGCCAGCAGGGGTTTGTATAAAAAATCTCTGATCCTTGATCTTTTGGCCTATCTTCGCTTGCTGGACAACTATCACAAGAATGATCTGATGTTCCGGGTTTTGACTTTGCCTAAATTTAAGCTTGACCATAATGCATTAATTGATATTTCGCATACTGCCCACAAAAAGGCCTTGTCTGTTTATGAAGTGCTTCAGGAATTGAAGCTCAACCCAAAAATCTCGGAGCTGCTCAGGCTGATGGACAAGCATTGCCGGCAGATATCCGAAACTCCTGTTACTCAGCTTTTGTATGAAGTTATTGTAGATTTAGGAATTAGGGACAACCTGATGAATGACACAATCGAAAACGTGGAGAACCGCGGCCTACTGCAGCAGTTCTACCGCAAAGTCCAGGATTTTGAAAGTGAAAGCGACCAGAAGAATTTGAAAGCGTTTTTGCTTGATCTGGATCTGGAAATTGAAGCAGGCGATCAGGGTACTCTGTCGGCATCGCCTGAGATGGGCCCTGAGGCCGTGAAGGTCATGACCATCCACTCAGCCAAGGGTTTGGAGTTCGGCTGCGTATTTATTGTTAACATGGTGGATCAAAGATTCCCTTCCAGAGACCGCAAAGAGCAGATTGAACTTCCGGATTCCTTGGTAAAGGAGATCCTGCCCGAGGGGGATGCTCACTTGATGGAGGAGCGCCGGCTGCTGTATGTGGGCGCCACGCGTGCAAAGCAATATTTATTTTTGACATGGGCTGACGATTATGGAGGAACGGCTCAGAAAAAGCCTTCTTCATTCTTGGTGGAACTGGGCCTGGAGAAGCCGTTTGAAAGATCCAAGCCCTCAGGGGAAGTATTTTTTATAAAACAGCCTGCCTTGCCGATCCTCAAACCGGAATATCAGGTTCAGGTTCCGGAAACATTTGATTTTTCGCAGATCTCCACATTTAAAAAATGCCCGCTTGAATACAAATATAAATATATTTACAAATTGCCTTTGCCCGGTGCGGCAGCGTTGTCGTTCGGCCAAACCATGCACAATACTCTCAAAAAGTTTTTAACGCATGTTGTTCAGTTGAACACTTTTTCTCAGCAGGACCTGTTCGGCCAGAAACAGACCGGCATTCAGATACCCAAAAAAGAAACATTGGTCAGGTTTTACAGCGAATCCTGGGTGGATGATTGGTATCCGGATAAGATCAACAAGCAGGCCTACCGCGCCGATGGCCTTAAATATCTTGATAAATTTTACGAAAAATTCTGTAATGACCCAAAGCTCCCAAAATATTTGGAACAATCGTTCCGGCTGAAACTGGGGGAATATAAGTTCAAAGGCCGCATTGACCGCGCTGACGCGAATTCTGACGGTTCGATCGATATCATTGATTATAAAACCGGCGAACCCAGGGTTAAACTTGAACAGGTCGACCGCGACCAGCTTCTGATCTATCAATGGGCTGCCGAAGAAGGATTCAAGGAGAAGATCAACAGCTTAAGTTATTGGTATTTTAAAGCGCTGGATGATCCCTTGAAATTCCTTGGAACGAAAGAAGATATTGAAAAACTTAAAGTAAAGCTGTTGGAATCAATTGAAGAGATCGTGGAAACCATAAAAACCGACGGTTTTATGGAAAAAGACATGGAAAAGTCGCATGAGTGTAAATTTAGGCATTTGGAGAGTAATATTGTGGCCTGAATTTACACGGGCAGAAGCGAGACGAGGCCTAAGCCTGCGTCGAGCGTCGACGGAAGCGAGTGCGGTAGCTTCCGGCGCTGCCCAAGGTGAGCGCCATAAGGCGCGAACGTAAATTTAGGCATTTGGAGGGGTAGTTTTGCATTAAATTGCTAAAACTGGCATAATTAAACTTACTCGGACATAAAAAATTGCAGAAAATCAAACTATCTATTTTGGGCTTAATTATTGCCGGCCTGGGTTTTGGAACGGGGCTCATAGTACTGATAAGATCTCTGGGACCCGACCGGACAGGCAATATAATTCTGTTTTATTTTTTGTTCGCGGGTTTTATTTTTTCCTTAATAACGCTAGCCGGATTCTTCCTCCGAAGGAGCCTCGGCCAAAGGGAACTGCTGAACCGCTATTTGACGCAAGCCGCCAGGCAGGGATTGTGGTTTACGATACTTTTAGTGCTTTCTCTTTTTCTGCTAAGCCGCGGTTTATTCAGCTGGCTTTCCGGCGGATTGCTTGTCCTAACGCTGGTTTTTTTGGAATCTTATTTATTGACTAAAAATGATAGAAAGTCTTAAGCAACTTCACGACCAGGCGATCCAGGAGCTCGGGCCGGTAAAAGATCTGGCCGGTCTTGATGAGCTGGTTGTTAAGTATTTTGGAAGGAAACAGGGCAAACTTACGAATATTTTGCGTTCCTTAAAAAACCTTGATGAGCGTCAGCGCAAATCTTTAGGCAAAGATGCCAACGAAGTTAAGATCGAGATCTGGCGCCTGATCGATCAAAAGCGCCGCAGCATTAAGAATTCCGGCAAGAAGGAGTTTATTGACCTGACAATTGACGGCGAGAAGCCGTCCTTGGGCCATTTGCATCCGATCACCCAGACTCAACGAGAGATTGTGAATATTTTTAAGTCTATGGGATTCGGCGTGATGTTGGGTGACGAGATCGAAACCGATTATTATAATTTTGAAGCGTTGAATATTCCGAGTGACCATCCTGCACGGGATATGTTTGATACTTTCTATTTAAAGGACAGTAAATTGCTGTTGCGCACCCATACCAGCCCGATGCAGGCGCGCATCATGGAAAACCGCAAACCGCCTTTTTCTGTTATAATACCCGGTAGGACTTTCCGCAATGAGGCAACTGACGCCCGGCACGAACATACTTTTTATCAGGTTGAAGGCTTGGTTGTTGGAGAAAAAATTAGCGTAGCAGATTTGAAAGGCACATTAACGCGATTATTTAAGTCCTTATTTGGCGATCGGATTAAAGTCCAGTTCCGTCCGTCATATTTTCCTTTCACTGAACCGAGTATTGAGGTTTTGATGAGTTGTATTTTTTGCAACCAAAAAGGCTGTTCAATTTGCAGTCAATCCGGCTGGCTTGAAGTTTTGGGTTCTGGGATGGTCCACCCTAAAGTGTTTAAATATGCTGGCTACCCAAAAGACAAATATAGCGGATTTGCTTTTGGATTAGGAACATTGAGAATTGCTATGCTGAAATACAACATTCCCGACATCCGGATGTTTTACCAGAATGATGTTCGTTTTTTAAATCAGTTTTAAAATAATATTAATAATTAATTAAAATTAAAAAATAAATATGGACCCTCAAAAACCAACTCCAGCTAATTTGCCGGTCGAACCATCCGATCTTTCCTTTCAGGTCATGCCGCAGGAAGGGCGCTTTGATCCGGCTGTTCAGCCGCCCGTTCCGGCTCCCGTCAGATCTTCTATTGCCCCTTCGCCCTTGCCGTCAAGGCCGGCTTCAGTGCCCTCCGTCCCGCCGCCGCCGGAATATGGTTCGCCTAATCTTATGCCTGAAGAATCTGAACCGTCTTTCTTTCGGAGCAAGTGGATTTACATAGTTGTTGGGATTGTCGTGCTGATAGTTTTGGGATTGCTTGCCTACTTCCTGCTGGGCGCAAAAAAGACCGCCGCGCCTGTAGTTACGGCTGTTACCACTAAATTACCCAAGGTCTGGCTGAATCAGTACTTCAATAAAGAGGTCTGCGATAATCAAACCGTTTGCGGCGATGATGCGGATCCTGACAATGATGGGCTGAGCAATTACAATGAATTTGTGGCAGGCACCAATCCTGTAACCGCCGACAGCGACTCGGATGGGCTGGCTGACGGCGACGAGGTCAATATTTACAAGACAGAGCCGACGTTGAAATATACGGATAGGCGGGACATCGTAGCGCAAAACGATTGGACAGACGGATTTCAGATCAATAGCGGATATGATCCGCTGACACCCGGCCTGAAATTTACCGACGTCCGCAACCAGCAGATCGCCAGCGATACAGCTAAATACAGCCTGCATGAGCCGACCATCACAACGTTATCAACGCAGAGTCCCGCTCAAACGACTGCCTGGAAGACATATACCAATTCTTCGATCGGATATACGTTCGAGTATCCGGCCCAAAGTTTAACGCTTCTTCCCGCTCAATCGATCCAATACCCCTCAAGCGCTTCCCCTAATATTGATGCTGTCACTTTTGCAAACAGCACTGTTACATATGTGGTCAGGGTTTATCTAAATGTTACCCAAACTTCAATTGAAGCATGGATCGAGAATTCTAGTGGATTAAGCGAGGATCCAAGCTTGAACAATTACACAAAAATACTGATTAACGGCCAAACAGCGTATACGCTGAGAAGCGGCTTGGCCAGTTACGTTTACAGTTCGGGAAAAGTTTATGAAATCAGTGCCCGACAAGGTACGACGCTTTCCACCGACGTGAACGATCCAATATTTATTCATCTGCTCTCCAGCTTCGTGCTCACTAAATGAAGTTTGCCTACTCATGGCTTAAAGAATTAGTTGATATTAGATTATCGCCTGATAAACTGGCTGAGTTTTTGTCATTGCATGCGTTTGAAACGGAAGCGGATGCAGATCAAAAAGTATTTTCAGGGATCATAGTCGCCAAAGTAACAAAAATAGAAAAACATCCGAATGCGGACCGTTTGCGGATAATCACTTTAACTGACGGCAGGAATACGTTCGGGCCGGTGGTTTGCGGCGCATGGAATTTTGATGTTGGCGCTACAGTTCCTTTGGCCTTGCCGGGCGGTATCATTCCCCATGATCAGCATGATCCGGACGGAAAGCCTTTTACGCTGTCAAAAGCAATTATCCGCGGGGTTGAGTCGCAGGGCATGATCTGCTCGGCGAAAGAATTGGGTCTGGGCGCAGACGGCGGCGGGATTTTGCTCCTGGATTCCGGCAGTAAGCTTGGAGAACCGTTTGCAATAAAAAATAGTTCCAGCGAGCCGATGCTTGACGTTTCAGTGCCGGCAAACCGCCCGGACCTTATTTCGTATCGGGGCGTGGCGTGGGAGATCAGCGCTCTGACCGGCGCCAAGTATAAAATAAAGAATAAAAAATCAAAACTGGCCAATTTACCGTCCAAAGTCTTGAAAGTTCGGATATCGGACCCGGCTCTTTGCAGTAAATATATCGGCGTGCGTTTGGTAAATATAAAGATCAAAGAGTCCCCGAAATTCATCCAAGACCGGTTGAAACTTTCAGGAATGCGGCCGATAAACAACGTGGTGGATATTACCAACTATGTCATGCTGGAAATAGGCCAGCCCTTGCATGCTTTTGACGCAACCATGGTTACCGGCCCGATCAATGTCCGTAAGGCTTACCTTAATGAGAGCCTAAAAACGCTTGACGGTGTGGAACGGAAATTGACCACCAATATGCTGGTTATTGCGGATGCGAAAAAACCCTTAGCCATCGCCGGCGTTATGGGCGGCGCGGAAAGTGCGGTCATCGATTTTACCGGTGAAGTTATTCTGGAAGCAGCCAATTTCAATAGCGTCTCCATAAGAAGAACTGCAAGAAATTTGGGGCTCCGCACTGATGCTTCAAGCCGTTTTGAAAAATCATTGCCGGTGGGCTTGGCAATGGCTGCGGCTGAATATGCCGTTGAGTTGCTGGTCAAATATGCATCCGCAAAACCGCTGGAATACGCCGAGGCCGGCATAAAAAAGGAAAAACCGATTACAGTTAAAGTTGATGCCAAAAAAGTCAACGCTCTTTTAGGCACTGATATTTCCGTCAGTGAGCAGGAAAGGATCTTGAAGCGATTTGGCTTTGCGTTACAGGCTTCACATTCCACGTTACAAGTTACGGTTCCCTTCTGGCGGCCTGACGTGCGGATCTGGGAGGACCTGGCTGAAGAAATTGTCCGATTCGAGGGTTTGGATAAGATCCCTGACGCTCTTGCTCCGTTGCCGAATTCATCCGGTATGACCGATCAGATCGTGGATGAGCACGAACGTGTTGCCGATCTTTTGACGGGTATGGGATTTAATGAAGCGTATACATATTCATTTGTTCCTGAAAGTATTTTTGATAAATACGGCATCGACCGCAAGCAGGCCGTGGAGATCGCCAACCCCATGAGTTCGGATCAGCAGTATTTGCGGCAGGGTCTGGGTATGAATTACGAACGGCTGATCGGGCAGAATGGCAGGTACGTTTCCGAAGAAAGCCTGTTCGAGATCGGGAATGTTTATCGCAAGACCAACGGCAGCGTGGAGGAACATACTAATTTGTTCTTGATCTGTTTTTCTAAAACTCGGCAGCCGGCCGGCAAACTGATCGGCAGCATCAGGGAGCTGTTCGGGCGGTTGGGAGTAGAAATGTCGATAGCGCAGGTTGACGAAGAGATGGGCGAAGTTTCGGCCGACGGCGAAAAATTGGGCCCGATCCGTGCCGTGAATGAGGAATTGAAATGGGCCGCGGCTGAACTTAATTTTGAAAAATTGATCAAGCATATCAAACCCAAGCAGTTCGTGCCTCCAAGCAAGTATCCGGCAGAGGAGTTGGATGCGGCGATCTTGGTGCGCGAAGACTTGCCTTGGGGAGAAATTAAAGAGCTGATCCTAAAATCAAACAAGCAGCTGATAAAATCGGCAACTTTGTTTGATGTTTACCAGGGCAAAAATGTTTCGCCCGGCAAAAAAAGCCTGGGTTTCCGGATTGTTTACCAAGCCGATAACCGAACCCTGAAAGATGAGGAAGTAACCAAAATTCATAAAGAAATATTGAATGAACTGAAATCCAAATTCCATGCTGAAATAAGGGATTAAAGCGCTTCTAAAAAGGCCTATTATATGCTATAATATATACATATGGCAAAGGATAAAACACCCGAAAAAGATATAAAAAAAGAGAAAGCATATACCTCTGAACAGATCACTGTCCTTGAGGGTCTTGAACCTGTCCGGAAAAGGCCCGGAATGTACATCGGCAATACTGCCAAGGAAGGCTTTCATCATCTGCTGAAAGAAGTCGTGGACAATGCCATTGACGAAGCTATGGCTGGGCATGCGAAAAAAATCGAGATCGTGATCCATAAAGACAACTCAGCTTCAGTTACGGATGACGGCCGGGGAATTCCGGTAGATGTGCATAAGCAGACGAAAAAATCCGCACTCGAAACAGTTCTGACCGTTCTCCACGCAGGCGGCAAATTCGGCGGCGAGGCTTCCGGGTACAAAGTTTCCGGCGGTTTGCATGGCGTAGGCGTGTCAGTGGTCAATGCTCTTTCGGAATGGGTCAAAGCTGAGGTGCGGCGTGACGGAAATATTTACGTTCAGGAATACAAACGCGGCAAACCGACGACCAAAGTTAAATTGATCGGCAAAGTGCCTTCCAAAGATCCTTGGCAACAGGGGACGAAGATCTCTTACAAGCCGGATCCTGAAATGTTCACGGTTCTGGAGTTTGATATTAAATATGTTTTGGACCATTACCGCCAGCAGGCGTATCTGACCCGCGGGGTTCATCTGATCATCCGGGATGAGCGCTCGGGTTTTTCATATCAATTTTATTTTGAAGGCGGCTTGGTTTCCTACATTCTGAACATCAACCGCAACAAGAATGTCAAAACTCAGCCTATGTTCGTAAGCAAGACGGTTGATAATGTCATGGTGGAATGCGCTATTCAGTATACTGACGAGTTCACCGAAACCGTGCTGACATTTGCCAATAACATTTACACTGCCGAGGGCGGCATGCATTTGACCGGATTCCGTTCGGCCCTGACCCGCTCGCTGAACAACTACGGAGTAAAAAATAATTATTTCAAAGAAACCGATAAAGTTACGGGCGAGGATATGCGCGAAGGATTGACCGCCATAGTTTCGGTCAAACTTCCGGACCCGCAATTTGAAGGCCAAACCAAGGCCAAACTGGGCAACGCAGAAGTCCGCGGCATTGTTGAAGACGTCGTGGGACAGGGCTTGGAATTTTGGCTGGAAGAACACCCGGCTGACGCGGGCAAGATCTTGGAAAAAGTTTTATTGGCCGCCAAAGCCAGGCTTGCGGCCAGAGCTGCGCGCGATGCTGTTATCCGCAAAGGCGTTTTGGAAGGGCTTGCTCTCCCCGGTAAACTTGCTGATTGTTCGGAATCAGATCCGGCGCTTTCTGAAATATACATTGTGGAAGGTGATTCAGCCGGCGGCTCCGCCAAGCAAGGCCGCGACCGGCGGTTTCAGGCTATCTTGCCTTTGCGCGGTAAAATTTTGAATGTGGAAAGGGCGCGGTTGGACAAGATGCTGTCCTCAGAACAGATCAAGAACGTGGTCATAGCTCTGGGCGCTGGCGTTGGCGATCAGTTTGATATAGAAAAGATACGCTATCATAGAATCATTATCATGGCGGATGCGGATGTGGACGGAGCCCATATACGAACCTTGCTTCTGACTTTGTTCTACCGGTATTTTCCCGAGATTATCAACAGAGGCTACCTGTACATCGCTCAACCGCCGCTGTTCAAGGTCCAGCACGGTAAATCGTCGGCCTATGCTTTTTCCGAAAAGGAACGCGATCTGATAATTGAGAAATTCTTGCGAGAAGCCAAAGAAAAGAAAGCCGGCAAACAAAAGAAAGAAGAAGAAGCTGCCGCGCCGGAAGCTGAAGGCGCCGAAGGAGCGGTCAATATCAAAGGTGCAAATGTCCAGCGCTATAAAGGTTTGGGAGAAATGAATCCGAGCCAGCTTTGGGAAACCACTATGGACCCTCAAAGGCGCGTCATGCTCAGGGTCAATGTGGGAGACGCGGAGAAAGCAAGCAAGATCTTTGAAATGCTCATGGGTGATGAAGTGGCGCCGCGCAAGAACTTTATTCAAACTCACGCCAAGATGGTAAAAAATCTGGATATATAAAAAAAGAGTTATGCGAAAAACAAAAACAAACAAAGGATTTACCTTAATTGAACTTTTGGTAGTAATTGCGATCATCGGTCTTTTGGCTACAATTGTTTTGGTTGCTCTTGGCAATGCGCGCGTAAAGGCGAGGAATGCAAGGAGGCTTGCGGATATTGAGACATTGGAAAAGGCATTTAATTTAAGCCAAAATAACGGCGGTCCGCTGCCTGACACCGGTGGGGCAAACGTCTGCGTCAGCGCAACGTGTTACGAAGGCTGGTCAGGATTTGCCGCAGATCCAGGGGTAGATGCTTTTTTGGCACCCAGCTTGACCCTAAAGCCTTCAGATCCGGTCGGAGGCACTAGAGGCAATGGCGGATATTTATATATAAATCCAGTTACTTTTTCCGGATTAACCGGAGCCTTTCTTCAATATTTGATCGAACCTTCCGGTTCTTGCGGTTCGGGGTTTGTTTCTTCCTCTACTTCAGATTATGTTTGGTGTGAAATTAAAATTGATTAGTTTTGGGCCGGTAAAATTGAATATAAAAAAGTGACGGAGAAACCTAGCTTAAAAACAAAAGGATTTACCTTAATTGAACTTTTGGTAGTAATTGCGATCATCGGTCTTTTGGCTACCATTGTATTGGTTTATCTTGGCAATGCACGCGTAAAAGCTCGAAACGCAAGAAGACTGGCAGATATTGAGCTCTTGGTAAAAGCATTTAATTTAAGCTTAAGTGATAATAATCCGTTGCCTACCACTGGTACTTGGGTTTGTGTAAGTGCGACTTGTGATGGCGCTTGGTCCGGATATTCAGCAGATGCGACTGTGGACGCTTTTTTGGCTCCAAGTTTACCGCTTAAGCCTCAGGATCCTCCGGAAGGAAACAGAGGTTCAGGCGGATATTTATACCTTAACCCTGCCACCGTCTCTGGTGTTACCGGAGCTTATCTTAATTACCGCGTTGAACCTTCTGGTTCTTGTGGTGCGGGAGTGGCTGATGCTGTTGATCCTAATTTTATAGATTGCGCTTTAAAGATTGATTAGGCTACTCTAGATGTTTGCAAATTTAAGTAAGCTACTTTATAATATCCATAAGGCCTGAAAGGCCTTTTAAATAAGGCAAAAATGACAAATCCTATCCAATTCCTTAAAGAAGCCCGCGTGGAACTGACCAAAGTGGTCTGGCCATCGCGGAAAGAGACCATCCGAATTACGATTGCCGTAGTCTTGCTTTCTTTGGCAGTCGCCGCATTTTTGGGGGCTGTGGATTACGGCCTGACCGCGTTGTTTGAGTACATTGTTAACCACAGATAAGCATGCTGCCACCGGGACATATTGCGGGCGGCTATCTGGCCGGCAAGGTCGCCGCCATCTGGATCCCGCAGCTGAACCAGCCGGAATATCTGGCCTTGTGCGCACTTTTTGGTTTTTTTCCGGATCTGGATTTCTTCTATGTTTTTTACAAAAAACGTAAATTCATTGCGGATGAGAAGATCAACCACCATGAATTTGTAAGCCATGCGCCGCTTCTGTATCTGGCAGTATTTCTGGCGTGGTTTGCCCTGTTCCCTCAAACTTGGCTCGTAGCTACTACGTTTATTCTCGGCACATGGTCGCATTTTGTGATAGACACCATAACCACAGACGGCATAGCGTGGCTGTATCCTTTCAGTAAAAAAAGGTTCGGGCTGAGTCCGGACCCGGAAATCCCTCTCGTGGACCGGAAGTTTTGGGATTTCTGGACGGATTTTGTCAAACAATATTCAAAACTAATCTCATTTAAATTGGAAACAGCTATTATTGTCATCGCATTCATAACTTTAATTCTCAGCAAATAAGAATGGCACGTCAGCAAGTTACAGGTGAAAAACATTGGTACGTCCTCCACACGTATTCCGGTTACGAGGATAGTGTGGCGTTCAACCTCAATCAGCGCATAGAATCCATGGGCATGGAGGATAAGATCTTCAATGTCCTGGTGCCGAAGGAAAAGAAGATCAAGATCAAGGACGGCAAGCGCGTGACGGTTGAGGAGAAAATTTTCCCGGGATATGTTATTGTAGAAATGATAGTGACCGATGATTCCTGGTATGTGGTGCGGAATACGCCCAATGTCACGGGTTTCGTGGGTTCCGGCACGGTCCCGACCCCGATCTCAGACGCTGAAATTACCTCGCTTCAGAAGCGCATGGGCGTGGAGGAGCCGAAATACAAGATCGATGTGAAAGCCAATGACCTGGTGCGCATCATGGACGGGCCGTTCAAGGATTACGAAGGCAAAGTTTCCGAAACCGACGACGAAAAAGGCAAAGTCAAGGTTTTGGTCTCCATCTTCGGCCGGGAAACCCCGATAGAATTGGATTTTTTGCAAATTAAGAAATTATGAACTTATGATCTTTTATTGGATCTTACTTATAATAATTTTTGTGGTCCTGCCGGGTTTGCGCATTGTCCAGCAATATCAGATCGGCGTCGTGTTTCGTTTGGGCAAAATTGTCGGCACCAAACAGCCGGGTTTGAATTGGGTCATTCCATATATTGATATTGTAAGAAAAGTGGACCTGAGGACCATTACTCTTCCGGTTCAGCCGCAAAAGATAATCACTAAAGATAATGTCTCTGTGGATGTTTCGGTGGTGGCATACTATCGCGTGGCAGACCCGATCAAGAGCATCATCGCAATTGAAAATGTTATGAATGCCATCAACCAGATCGCACAAACAACTGTTCGTAATATAGTCGGCAGGTTCCAGCTGGACGAGATACTTTCCGAACGCGACTCCATCAACGGCGAGATCCGTACCGTGCTTGACGGCCATACTGAACCATGGGGTGTGGTCGTTTCAACTGTTGAGATCAAGGATATTGAGCTGCCGGAAAATATGCAGCGGGCCATGGCCAAGCAAGCCGAGGCTGAAAGAGAAAAACGGGCCAAAGTCATCGCAGCCGAAGGGGAACTGCTGGCCGCCGAAAAATTGGCCCAAACTGCTGACATCATGGCTGCCCATCCGATCGCTCTGCAGTTGCGCAATTTACAGACCATGGCTGAGATCAGCGTTGAGAAGAATTCCACTATCATTTTCCCGGCCCAATTCATGGGCACAGTGCAGGATATTAAAAAATTCATTGATGGAGAGAAAACCTAATGGCCAAGAAAGTAAAAACAATTATCAAGATCGTCTTACCTGCAGGTAAAGCCACTCCGGGCCAGCAATTGGGGACTTCGCTGGGCCCTCACGGCGTGAACCTGGGGCAATTCGTCAAAGAGTTCAATGAGCGCACCGGCTCCATGGGTGATACCGTGGTCCCGGCGGAAATTACGATCTTTGAGGACCGTACTTATACTTTTGTTCTGAAAACCCCTCCGGCATCGGCGCTGATTTCCAAAGCTGCCGGAATTGAAAAAGGCTCGGGTAATCCGCTGAAAAATAAAGTCGGCAAGATTTCCAAAGCTCAGTTGCGCGCAATCGCCGAACAAAAAATGCCTGACCTCAATGCCAATACTATTGAGGCCGCGGAAAAGATCGTGGCAGGAACCGCGCGATCAATGGGAGTAGAGATTAAATAGTAATAATAAGCGGAAGGCCAAAAGCCGTTTGAACCGCAAAGGAGATATATGGGCAAAAGATTAGAAAATGCTTTAAAGGAAGTGGATGCTTCCAAGTCTTATCCAATTGCCGAAGCCGTGGCCTTGGCGAAAAAAACCGCAACCACCAAGTTTGTCGGCAATATTGAAGTCCACGTGCGGCTCGGGATCGACCCGAAAAAAACAGACCAGACTGTGCGAGCCACTGTGACATTGCCTCACGGCACGGGCAAGACCAAGCGCATCGCCGCTTTCGTCATGCCGGGCAAAGAAAAAGATGCAACCGATGCCGGGGCAGTTGTTGTTGGCGGCGAGGAGCTGATAAAAAAGATCAAGGAAACGGAGCAGTTGAATTTTGACATCGCTTTGGCCGAGCCCGCCATGATGCCGAAATTGGCCGCGATTGCCAAACTTTTGGGGCCAAGAGGCTTGATGCCGAACCCGAAATCAGGAACTGTGGCCGCTGATATTGCCAAGGCGATCAAGGAATTCGCCACCGGCAAAACGGAATTTAAAAATGACGAATCAGGCAATGTTCACATGATACTGGGCAAAAGCAATTTTCCGGATGAGCAGATCGTTGAGAATCTCAATACTTTTATGGACGCTTTAAATCAATCAAAACCAGCCGGCCTGAAGAAAGAGTTTATTATGGCAGTGACAGTACATGCCACCATGGGGCCTGGCATTAAGGTAAAAATTTGATAACCAAACGCGGTTTTATGCCGCGTTTTTTGTTTGGCAAAAATATGCTAAAATAGAAAAGAATTAATTATTGGACAATGATCCTCTCCGACAAAGACATAAAAGCTAAGCTGGAAAGTCAAGAAATCAAAATAAACCCGGTGCCAAACTTGGCAGAAGTGCTTGGCACAGTGTCTATTGATCTAACGCTGGGAAATGAATTTATATTGTACAGAAGTTCTTCGCATTCATTTATTGATGCCGTAGATAAAAAGATCCCGGAAGGTTTGGAAGAACAAATCACGATATCTGATAATGATACGCTGGTAATTCGGCCCAGAGACTTCGTACTAGGGTCGACCTATGAAAAAATTGAATTGCCGAACACTCTGTCCGGCAGATTAGAAGGGAAGTCCTCATTAGGAAGACTCGGGTTGGTCATTCATTCTACCGCCGGAAAGGTTGACCCGGGTTTTAAAGGAAATCTGGTTTTAGAAATCACTAATATCGGAACGGTGCCGATCGTGCTTCATCCCCGGATGAGAATTTGCCAGCTTCTTTTTGAACAGATCAGCTCTGAAGTTTCTCAAGCATACGCGGACCGTGAAAGTTCCAAGTATAAACATCAGAATAAAACAGTCGGAAGCGTTTTGGGAGGACTATAATGAAAGATAATTGGCACCATCAGGAATTTGCGACGGACTGGGATACAGACACCCACAAAGGAAATCCATCACGCCTGGCCCAGCTGGACCTGATGACTTCAATAATTGTTGATAACTACGAGAGAGGTAATAAAATTTTAGATCTGGGCTTTGGCACGGGTCAGGTCGAAGACCTTATTCTGAAAAAAATCCCTCATGCGGAAATAGTTGGCGTTGACTCTTCGGATGCAATGATCGAAAAAGCCAAAAAACGCCTTGAACCTTTTTTGTCGCAGGTGACCATGATCAAACATAACCTGGAAGAGATAAATTCCCTGGTTCTGCCGGAAAATAAGTACCAATTTGCAATCACTTGCCAGGTCCTGCATGAACTTGCTCATGAAAAAAAGAAACAGATTTTTAAATTTGTCTCCGATGCATTGGAACCGGGAGGTATGTATTTTCTTCTAGACCGGTTCAAGATTGACGCGGAGCCGATGTTCAAGATTTACAAAGGCGCATGGAACTGGCAGGAGCGTCAGGCAAAATTGAAAAGTAATAAGACCTTTGATAAATATAAAGAGCAAATCAGCACCAAAGAAGACTATCCAGCCTCTTTGGAAGACGAAATGCATTGGATGAATGAAGCAGGTTTTAAAACAGGCTGGCTGCATTTGCAATTGGACCGCGGCTTAATAGCAGGAGTAAAAATCTAATGAAAAAAGGCAAATTCATTGTCATAGACGGCACGGACGGCTCGGGCAAAGCCACGCAGACCAAACTTTTGGTCAAGCGCCTGGAAAAAACCGGAGTCAAGGTCAAAATTGAAGATTTCCCGCAATATGGTCAAAAATCTGCCGGACCGGTTGAAGATTACCTGACCGGGCAATACGGTTCTGCGGAAGAACTGGGTGCATATATCCCGTCGATATTCTACGCGGTTGACCGTTTTGCCGCATCGCGAAGGATCAAAAAGCATTTGTCGGAAGGGTACGTTGTAATCTCCAACCGGTATGTCACGGCAAACATGGCCCACCAGGGCGGCAAGATAAAAAGTCCGATACAGCGTGAAAAATATTTCAAGTGGCTTGCTGATTTTGAATACAATTTCATGAAGATCCCGAAGCCTGACCTGGAGATAATCTTGCATCTCCCGCCGAAAGTATCCATGAAACTGATCAGGCAGCGCGGGCCCAGGCATTACTTAGGAGCCAAACGCATGGACATTCACGAAAAAGATACCAAGCATTTGATCATCGCAGAAAGCATCTACCTCCATATCGCCAAAAAATTCGGTTATAAATTGGTTGAAAGCTTTGTGGACGGAAGATTACTGACCCCAGCGGAAGTCAGCGACAAAATTTATCCGATCGTAAAAAAATATCTCCATGGTAAATTATGAAATAGAAATTAAAAGCCTGGTCGGCGGAAAACTTCAGGCCCAGGCGCTTGTTGAAAAAATGAAGCAGTCCGATCCTGCCTTGTTTTTTGCCGGCAAACATAACCAGCTCAACCATTATTTCGTAAAGGGCAACCTTATGGTGCTCCGCAGCAAATTGGAACCGCATCTTATGGCTGACAAACAGCAAGAATTTGATGATCTGCTGGCTCACGCAGAAGACTTTAAAGAATTTTCCGTAAGAACGCGCTCAGCTGACGGAAAAGTCATCTTTGTGATCAAAGTAGCTATAGATGATACGACCTCAAGCAATGGTACGGCCCGGCAAGAATTTGAATCAGGAGTATATTTGACCCTTGACGAGCTTGATCAGATTTTAGTTGATTGCGGTTTTGAATATCAGGCCAAATGGTCGCGCGAGCGGGAAGAATATAAATATAAAGGATTGAGTGTTACGGTCGATAAAAACGCAGGCTACGGCTATCTGGCCGAATTCGAATCAGTAATTGATGATGCAGCCAAAGCGGACGTGACAAAAGCCAAGATAAGGGAAATTATCGAAGAGCTTGGCTTACAAGAACTGAATCAAGCGCGCCTGGCGCGGATGTTTGACTACTACAACAAACATTGGCAGGATTATTACGGAACTGACAAAACATTTAATATTGAATAAGTATGGAAAACAGACACCCGGAATATCAATATCTGGATTTGCTCAAACAAATCCTGGAAAAAGGAGACAGGAAGGTCGACCGCGGGACGGGCGATGCGTCTTTCAGCTTGTTCGGCGCGCAGATGCGTTTTGATCTCTCCATGGGTTTTCCCATGCTGACTACAAAAAAAGTTTTTTGGAAGGGCGTGGTCGAAGAGTTGTATTGGTTCATATCCGGCCAAAGCAATGTCTCGTATCTGACGCGAAAAGGCGTTCATATCTGGGACGATTATCCTTATAAAATTTACAATAAAAAAAATCCCGGCCTGACGAAAGAAGAATTTGTCCAAAAAATGATCGATGACGATGCATTTGCAAAAGAGCACGGAGAATTGCCGAGAATCTACGGCGAAATGTGGCGCCGCTGGCCCACGAGAACGCCGGGACGTACGATCGATCAGTTGGCCTGGGCGATCCAAGAACTCAAGGACGATCCGAACGCGCATAATTTGATAGTGAATTCGTGGAACCCGGAATATCTTTATTCCATGGCCGCATACGAGGACGCGTCTCGTTTTCCGATCTGCCACAATATGTATCAGATCGATCTGATCAAGGGCAAATTGAACTTGCAACTTTATCAGAGAAGCGCGGATATGTTCTTGGGTGTGCCGTTCAATATCGCAAGTTATGCCTTGCTCACAATTATTTTATCGAGAGTAACCGGATACGAGCCTGGAGAATTTGTGCATACGCTCGGAGATTTTCATATTTACGAAAAGCACCTTGAGCCGGTCAAAGAACAGCTCAAGCGCGAGCCGAAACCGTTCCCAAAGATCGAACTGGACCCGTCCGTCAAAAACATTGATGACTTCAAACCGGAACTTGTTAAACTTGTTGATTATGACCCTCATCCGGGCTTGAAAGCTGAGTTAAGCGTATCCGGCGGATTTTTTGAAAAGCAATGAGCAAACATTCTGTTGGCATGATTGTGTTGGCAGGCGATAAAGTATTGCTAGTAAAAAATACTGAAAAGTCTGGTTACGCTCACGAAATATACGGAGCACCAGCGGGTAGACTTGAAGAAGATGAAAATGAAAAACAAGCAGCGTTAAGAGAACTCAAAGAAGAAACTGGTTTAAACACAACAGAAGATAGTCTCGAAGAATTTGAAAATAATTTTTACGTTGCAGAGCTTGACCGAAAAGAGGGCAAAGTAGAATATTCTATAAGATTTTTTCTAGTGAAACAGTACCAGGGAGAATTAAAATCTTCTGAAGAAACAATACCCGAGTGGGTACCTATAGATCAGCTAAAAGAAATGACTTTAGTGGTGAACGTTAAAGAGGCAATAGATGCCGCAATTAAGTTTTTAAACCCATGAGACTAACACTCGTTGCCGCGGTGGCCAAAAATGGCGTGATCGGCAGCCAGAACTCTATGCCTTGGTACATTCCGGAAGACTTGAAGCATTTTAAGGATGTCACTATAGGCAAGACCTGCCTGATGGGACGGAATACCTTTGATTCGATCATGCAAAAATTAGGCAAGCCTCTGCCAGGCCGGAAGAATGTCGTGATCAGCAGGCATACCGACTGGCAGGTACCGGATGGAGTTGAGGTTTACAGCAGTGTGGAAGATGCGCTTGAGAATCTGCAGGCTGAGGACGAAGTGATGGTGACGGGCGGAGGACAGATCTACGCTCAACTGATCGATCAGGCCGATAAATTAATTATTACGCACATCCATAGAGAAATTGACGGCGATGTTCTGTTTCCCGAGATCGATCCGGCCAAATGGAAGAAGGTTTCTGAAAAGCCGCATAAGGAATTTTCATGGACAACCTATGAAAGAATAAAATAATATGAACCGGGATATAGATTTTTTATACGAGATCGGGTCCCTGCGGAACGTCCCGAGAGGCTGGCGTCAGCACTTGGGTTTTGACGTGGCTTCCGATCTTGAGCATACTTATCGCCTCATTTGGCTGGCGCTGATCATTTCACGGATGGAGAAAAAAGGCGATGAAAATACGATCATTAAAATGGCCCTCGTGCATGATGTGGCAGAAACCAGGACATCGGATCTAAGTTATGTGCAAAAAGTCTACGTCAAAGCCGACGAACATAGGGCGGCTGATGATATGTTTGCCGGAACGATAGTTCAGGATTTTCGGAAAATTATCGAGGACTATGAAAAAAGGGATTCCATCGAGGCTAAGATCGTAAAGGATGCAGATAATTTGGATATCGATCTGGAACTAAAGGAGATCGACGAGATGGGGTCCAAGCTTCCCGGAAAATGGAAAGAGAACAGAAAGTTTGTGCGGGAAGAAAAACTATATACTGAATCGGCAAAAAAACTCTGGGATGAAATTCAAACCTCAGATCCAAATCAATGGCATATGAAAATGAACAAATGGCTGACTGACCCGAATGCCGGGAAATAAATATGATCAAATTAGTTGCTTTTGACTGGAACGGCACGATCTTATCAGACACGAATGCAGTGGTTCGCGCCGAAAGCGCGACCCGTTTGCACTTTGGGTTACAGGCAACGAACCTCAAAGAGTTCCAAGACCAATATGACATCCCGATCAAAACGTATTGGATCAAAGCGGGATTTGATCCAAAAGTATTTAATGCTAAATCTCACGAAATCCATTTAGTGTTCCAAAAGCATTATGAACCGCGGGAAGCTTTTTGCCGCACAAGGTCAGGCACTCGGGGCATATTGGCATGGTTGCGGTCACAAAAGATCAAAAGTATAATTTTCAGCAATCACATCGTTCCTCACATACAAAAGCAGGCCAGACGGCTGCATATCGACGGATATTTTGACGGAATTTTGGCCAGAAGCTCAATTGCTGATTCTTCGCATATGACGGCTCAAGGCAAAGCGGAAAAACTTCGTCGATATGTTCAGGGTTTGCGTTTGCGTCCGCGTGAGGTTTTGACAGTCGGAGATACTACTGAAGAAATAGAAATTGGGCGAAAATTCGGCTATACTACGGTTGCATTGACCCAAGGCTACCAAAGCACAGCGAGACTTAAGGCAGCAAAGCCGGATTTCCTGATCCATAACCTTAAGGAGCTTAAAACAATCATATGGAAGAACTTCTCAGAGAAATTAAAAGTTTAAAAAAACAGATGCTCGATCTGAAGGAGCATCTTTGACCTGCCTCAAAAAAAACAAAAGATCCTAGAACTTGAAGAAGCAATGTCTGATCCTGGGTTCTGGTCAGACCAAAACGCGGCCAAAGCCAAGTCCAAACAGCTTTCCAGCTTAAAAAAGCAAATTGAGGACTGGTTTAAATTTGAGCAGGAAATTCACGATTTAGAGGCCTTTGCGTCTGAGGCGGTCAAAGAGACGGATAAGGCTCTGGAGACAGATTTAAAGTCAAAATTTAAGCTTTTAAAGGCTTTGTACGAACAAATCCGGCTGACCACCTTTCTTTCGGCAAAATACGATAATCATGACGCGATACTCTCCATCCATGCGGGCGCCGGCGGTGTGGATGCCCAGGATTGGGCCGAGATGCTGCTGCGCATGTTTTTGCGCTTCGCGGAAAAAAATAATTTTAAGGCCGCGGTCATCGACGAAAGCCGCGGAGCTGAAGCCGGGATCAAAAGTGTTGTTGTGGAAATTTCCGGCCCGTTCGCTTACGGCTATTTTAAAAGCGAGGCCGGCGTGCATCGCCTGGTCCGGCAATCGCCGTTCAATTCTACGCATACCAGAGAAACATCTTTTGCTTTGGTTGAAGTTTTGCCGATCATTGAGCAAGGCGAGTTTAAAATGAACATGGATGATATCGAAATAGAGGCCAAAACCTCGCGCGGCCACGGCGGGCAATCAGTGAACACTACTTATTCCGCCATCCGCGCCACGCACAAACCCACAGGCCTGACTGTGACCATCCAAAACGAACGGTCCCAGACCCAGAACAAAGAACAGGCCCTGAAGATCCTGACTGCCAAACTGGCGCAGCTCGAAGAACAGCGGCAGCAGGAAGAAAAGCTCCAGATCCGCGGTGAATTCCACAGCGCCGAGTGGGGAAACCAGATCCGCTCATACGTTCTGCATCCCTATAAGCTAGTCAAAGATCACCGCACAAATTATGAGACTTCGGATGCCGAATCGGTGCTTGAAGGCGATCTTTCCGAATTTGTGAAGCAATACTTGGAGAAAAACAGAAATGCTAAGGTTTAATGCTATTTTCTGCTATAATGTATTCAAATGATCCAATTCGACCAAGTAACTAAAACATACAATAAAGTCATGGCGCTGAAGGATATCACCTTGGACATCCACAAAGGCGAGTTTATTTCGCTTGTCGGCCAATCCGGCGCCGGCAAGTCCACTCTGATATCTCTGATAATCGGCGAGGAACGGGCAGACTCGGGTCGGATCCTGATCGATGACATAGATGTGTCTCAGATCCGCCGCACCGACATCCCTTACTTGCGCCGCAAGATCGGAGTAGTGTTCCAGGATATCAAACTCCTGCCAAGGAGAACGGCTTATGAGAACGTGGCTTTTGCTCTTGAGGTTTCCGGAGAAAACCATAATCACATAAAAAAAGAAGTGCCGAGGATCTTGGAATTGGTGGGGCTGACGGATAAAGCCAAGGCGTTTCCCAATGAAATGTCAGGCGGAGAAAAACAGCGGGTGGCCATTGCCCGGGCATTGTCGCATAATCCGGTGCTGCTTTTAGCTGATGAGCCGACAGGCAACCTGGATTCTATCAACGCCTGGGACATTATCCAGGTGCTGATGAAGATCAATAAGGCGGGGACGACTGTGATCCTGGCCACGCACGCCAAAGATCTGGTCAACAGCGTGAAAAAACGCGTCGTGACCATTGAAAAGGGCGAGATAGTCTATGACCAGGAAAAAGGAAAGTACGTTTTATAAAATTTTTTATTTCTAATTTCTAATTACTAAATGCCAGCCACCAACGCCAATCGCCTGATAAAATCTGGCGTAACCAATTTCTTCCGGAATATTTGGGTGTCTATTGCCGCGACTTCCATGGTGGCCATCACTCTTTTTATCATTTCAACCATTCTGGTTTTCTATACCCTGACCGTGCTGGCCATCCAGAATTCCACTGACAAGGTCGGCGTGGTCACAGCTTATTTTAACGACACGACCACTGACAGCGAGATCACCAATGTCAGGGCTGAAATTGAAGCTCTGCCGGGCGTAAGTTCCGTAGGATACATTTCCAAAGCCCAGGCTGAGGATCTTTTCAAGCAGAGGCATCAGAACGAGCCGGTTCTGCTTGAAACTTTAAATGAATTTACCGCCGCTGACAGCCCGATTCCGGCCTCTTTGGCCGTGCGCGCGGACAAGCTGTCGGATTATCCGCAGATTTACAGCACCCTGACCTCGGACCGTTATGCTCCGTATTTTCAAACCGTGCGCGATAATCAGAAGGTCATAGATAAATTGCACAGCATCATCAATTTCATCACCCGCTTCGGCCTGATACTGGCCGGCATATTCATCCTGGTCACGATCATGGTGACGTTCAATACTATCCGCCTGACGATCTACAATCGCCGCGAAGAAGTGGAGATCATGCGCCTGGTCGGCGCGACCAATTGGTACATCCGCTGGCCTTTCATGATCGAAGGCATCTTATATGCGTTGTTTGCCACAATTTTCGTTTCTATCGTGGTTTTGGTCCTCCTGTTCCTGCTCTCCGGCAGGATCGAACAATTTCTGTCCATTTCAAGCCTGGGAACAACTTTGTTCAACGCCATTTTTTGGAAGATCTTGCTGATCAATCTTGCTGCCAGCGTTTGTTTGTGCCTGATCGCATCTACAATCGCCATCCGACGCTATTTGCGAATATAATATGAAAGTCATACTAACAAAGGATGTTGCAGGCTTGGGCCGTGCAGGGGATGTGAAAGAAGTTTCTGACGGACATGCCAGGAATTTTTTATTGCCCAAGCACCTGGTCCTGCCGGCCACTGCAGCTGCGCTGGACAGGCTGCAGAAAGAAGAACAGGAACTACAAGCCAAAGTTAAACGGCAGGAAGAAAAATTTTTGTCCTTGAAGAACAAAATGGAAAGCAAGGTCTTCACGATCAAAGGCCGCGCCCAGAAGCAGAACTTGTTCGCCGCCCTTCATGAGGACCAGGTGGCGAAAGCCATAAACGAGAAGCTGGACCTGGGACTGACGCCTGACCAGGTTGTGATAGAAAAACCGATAAAAAGCTTGGGTTTGCACAAAGTCCAGATTAGATTTGCGGAAAAGCTTAAAGCTGATGTAAAATTAGACGTAGTGGCGGAAAGCTAGGACAACTTAAATGATAAAAAAAGCAAAGACTCGCAAAACAAAGTACATTTTTGTTTCCGGGGGCGTTATCTCAGGCCTCGGAAAAGGCATCACAGCGGCATCGATTGCCGCTATTTTAAAGGGCAAAGGTTACAAGATCTCTCCGGTGAAGGTGGATATGTATCTGAACTTTGATGCCGGCACGATCAGGCCGCAGGAGCATGGCGAGGTTTTTGTCACCGATGACGGGATAGAGACCGACCAGGACCTCGGGCATTACGAGCGGTTTTTGGACAGAAACCTTTCCAAGGTCAATTACATAACCACAGGGCAGGTTTACGCCGAGGTTATGCGCCGTGAGCGGGCTTTTGAATACAACGGCGAGGATGTGGAAGCCATCCCGCATATCACTGACGAGATCATCCGCCGTTTCAAAAAAGCCGGCAAGGACGCGGACATTGTGATCATTGAGCTCGGCGGCACTGTGGGTGAATACCAAAACGGCATTTTTTTTGAAGCCTCCCGCATCATGAAGCTGCGCGAGCCTGATGACGTTCTGCAGGTTCATGTGGCCTATCTGCCGATTCCGGGGAACCTGGGCGAAATGAAATCCAAGCCTGTCCAGCAGTCGGTCAGACTGCTCAACTCGCTTGGAATTGAGCCGGATTTTATAGTTGCCCGGGCCGAACACTATGTGGACGATAAGCGCAAAGAGCGTATTGCGCTTTTTTGTAATGTGAAAAAAGAAGATGTCATCGCAAACCCGGACATGGCTTCGATCTACGAAGTGCCGCTGGTCATGCAAAAGCAGAAATTGGGCGAGAAGATCCTGGAAAAGCTCGATTTTGCCCCGGGCAAAAAAGACTTGGGGCCATGGCGGAAACTGGTGAAGACCATGAAGACCGTTAAGAAAGAAGTGCATATAGCAGTTGTCGGCAAATATTTCAGCACCGGCAATTACAACCTTGCTGATGTGTATGTTTCCATTATTGAAGCGCTGAAGGCCGCTTCCTGGCATAACAAAGCCAAACCGGTCCTGCATTGGATCGATTCGGAGAAAATCGAAAAAGAAGGCACTCAGCTGTTAGATAATATGGACGGCATAGTCATCACTCCGGGCTTCGGCAAAAGGGGAGTAGAAGGGCTTATTTCGTCCATCACTTACGCCCGTGAAAACCATATCCCGTATTTAGGATTATGCTACGGCATGCAAATGGCGACCATAGAATTTGCGCGCAATGTTTTAAAGTTAAAAAATGCCAATACCAAAGAAGTTGATGATGACACGCCCCACCCCGTAATCCATATCATGCCTGACCAGGAAAAAAAGCTTTTGAAAAAAGATTATGGCGCCTCCATGCGGTTGGGCGCCTGGCCCTGTGTTCTGAAACAAGGCTCAAGAGCGGAAAAGGCATATGGCACCCGGAAAATAGAGGAGCGTCATCGCCACCGCTATGAATTCAATAATAAATACCGCAAGATGTTTGAAAATGCAGGCATGATCTTTTCTGGCACTTCTCCGGACGGACATTTGGTGGAAATAATCGAGCTTGCCGATCATCCTTTCTTTGTAGGCGTGCAGTTCCACCCGGAATTTAAATCCCGTCCTTTAGATCCGGGGCCGTTGTTCCGCGAATTCATTAAAGCGAGCATCAAAAAATAAATGCCCATCAGTTTTGAAAGCGAAGCGCCTCATGAAGAGAGCTATCTTAGAAAAGATCTGGATACTGCTGCAGAAAGCCCTCCGGTTGACGCGCATAATGAATTTGAAGCAGCCGACAAAGCTGAGCAGGATAAGTTTAAAAGCTGGGAAGCTATGGTAAGAGAAGCCGGCATAACCGAGCAGGATGCCGCATCCGAACAGCTTTGGGAATTTTACCGCGATGGCAGCATCAAAGGGAATGCGCAGGCTACCGAAAGATTAAAAGAAATAAGTAAGCAGCAAGACCGGGAAAAAGTGATAAATGGGCAAATGACCGAAGCAGAATTCAAAGATAAATATAGGGATTGACTTTAAATATTATCTTCCAGCTTTAAAATAGTATGAAAGAATCTGAACCAAATCATACAGATCAAGAAAGCGCTGAACCGTCTCCCAAAGCCGAGCAGAATGAAGCGGAAAAAGTCCAGGATGTTAAAGAAATAGTTGCGGAAACAACCGGCCGCATCGATGAAATTGCAGAGTTATTGGAACAATCCCGCTCATTATGGCAGGAAGTCAATAATGATACGGCTAAAATCAGTGAAATGAGTAATGAAATCTTGTTGCTTACAAGATCTGCCAACGCTAAAGCCGTGAACAAGGATTTACGTAAGACTCTCAACCACATGATTCACCATCGTAATTGGATGGTGGATTCAGAAAATTGGTTGCTGGTTTCAGAAAATTTGAAAAAAATAAGGAAGACACTTGGATCTTTTGCGGGCAGTGACAGAGAGGCAATTGCCGTAATTCTTAAAAATGTCCCGATAATAGAACAGAGGTATTATGATTTGCAAGTCAAGATTAAAGAAACCCGACAAAAGTGCGGAGAGGCCTTGAAAATTGCTGAACAAAAAAGAGTTGAACTGATGCAAGATCTTTCCCGTTATCAAGATTCAACAGAAGTAGAAAATCTCAAGAAACAGTATCAAGAAAAAACCAACAGAAGTTTCGACTACAAGTTAAAATATTATGACAGTTAAAAAAACCGCCCCAATCCGGGGCGGTTTTTTGTTGCGTAATTTTAAATATTTATGTGCTCTTTTTGAAGAGAATGAAGGGCGACTTCCCCGATCGTCATCAGGTACACCAGAAGCACAGCCAGCCAGCCGATGAACGGGATCCATCCTACAAGCGTGACGATGAGCAAGCCGTAGACCAGTTCCTGCCAGCCAAGTTTGAGATTGGAAGTTTTGTTATACATGGCTACCACAGATGCGCCGACAAAATAAGGCATCAGCAAGGCTGAGGTCAATAAGATCAAGCAGTAGGATACGAGCAGAAAGAGTCCCAGGTATAAGCCCAGAACCGTGATCATCAGGATCACAGCGAGGAGCGGAACGCCAAACAGAACCAATGCGCCGATACCCATACTATGCCAGGGTTTGGCATAGATATGCTCGGATAAAGTTTGGAAAGTTCCTTTGAAAATCCTGTTGAGCACCCAGGCGGCGATAAATAATGCCAGTAATTTGATCAGAGTTGCTATTGTGATCAAAGCCGCAATTTTGCCTGCGACATTTCTAGAGGCGATCATTGTAAAATCAATTGTGCTGACTTTGGCGCCGTCCTGGATTATTGCCTCGCTTGGGCCTTTATAAACGATCCTGCCCATTACAACGCTGTTTGGGCCAAAGGTCAGGCTTTTGTTGGCCATGACATCCACATTGCCGGTGATAGTACTGTTGATCATGACAGCTCCGCCGCCGATCTTCACATTGCCCTTGATGTCAGAGTCAACCGTGATATTTCCTCCGCCGACCACCAAATCACCGCCGACTGTTGCTTTCTCTGCGACAGTAATATTTCCGCCCGCTACAACAAGATCGCCCAAAACCGGGCCGCTGATAGAAATATTGCCGCCAGCGATCCGCGCATTATCTCCCACAGCGCCGTTTACGGTCAGATTGCCTCCCGCCAGAAGAAGATCTTTTTCCACATCCCCGTTGATCGTGACCATTCCTCCGGCTGCAGCCAGATCGTCCAGTGTCTTGCTGTTTACAGTGACATTGGCTCCTGCGATATACAGGTTCTTATGAACATCCTGCTCCATTGTGGACACGCTTCCCTGCATTTTGCTCGGTGGTTGAATAAATTCCGCAGCCGATGCCGTAAACGCAAACGCCAGCAAAGCAAGGCTCAAAATAGCTATTTTCTTCATATATTGTTGATTATTTGTTAATCATTATTGATATTAAAACACTAAACGCCAACTTTTGCAACTTATAAATTACAATTCCGGAGTCAGGGGCAGATTGATCAGAAGATTTGTCAATCCCGGGCTGCCGGCAACCAATCGGAACTGGAGATATTTGGCTACGATCATAAAATTATGCAGTTCGGATTTCAGATCCTCAGGACCGGTAAAAATATCTTTTCCCGCGTGCACTAGAGTTTTAAAATAATTATTGAGCAGATCGTAAGATGATTTGCCCTTTAGCCATTCTTCGATCTTATCAAACTCGTTTTTATCCAGCCAGATGCCATGGCATTTTTGGCAAACATCAATGACAATATCGGAGTCGCCATAACGAACACTATACAAAGCCGAGCTGTCTTTGGGGCAAACACGGGTCCCTTTGGCGCCTTTAAAATTATTCGGATCATCCCAGAGCTCATCATTAAACCAGCCGACATAATCGGTTTGGTTGTCTTCGGCTTTTTTCAATTCATCCTGATCGAACCATAATCCCAGGCATTTGGAACAGCGCCCGACTTTGACTGCGCCGAGCGATATCTGCTGATCTAATTTGTGCCCGTTCGGACAATTCATTCTAAGCTTATTTAAGCATTAAACGGAGTCTTTGGCAAATAAAAAACCCGGCTTCGGGAAGCAGGGAAGGGTTCCTAGGCAATGTCTTGCGTAGTGGACGAAGTTTGCGGGGTCGCCGTATTGAAATTAGGCCTTTGAAACTTGAACAGCTTCGTTTCGCCCAGCTCCAACAGGCTGATTATCTGAGAGACCTCTCGGCTTGATCCTTGTATCTGGTAGCGGAAATTCGGCTCGTTGCCGTGACGGTGCAAATGCGCATTTGTGCAGAGCATGACCCGGGAATTCTCAAAGTTGCCTGTCTTGGACAGGTCAGAAGTTTTCTGAAGTGTGCGCGCGAGCTCTTTTTTGGTGCCGGCGATCTGGATGGCTTGCAGCGGCGTAATATCCACCACAACCGTGGCAATATTGACCAAGGCTTTGTCAACAAACATTGTTCCTCCCGAAATTTTTAGAGGAAAGCGGTTTATTTTGAAATTACGTGAACAAAACGGCGGTGATGCAAGTTGCCGTCAAAGCCGCGGACTTTTTTTCCTGTGAATTTTACGGTGCCGATCGAAGCGGCATAGAGCGTGTCGTCAGAGCCTTTGCGGACATTTTTGCCGGCATGCCATTTGGTGCCGCGCTGGCGGACCAGAATTGAGCCAACTTTGGCAGTTTGGCCGCCGAATAATTTAATGCCTAGTCTTTGTGATTGCGAATCCCGGCCTAAAGCTGTAGAGCCGCCGGCTTTCTTATGAGCCATTCGTCGCAGTTGGGGATACACTTCGCGATTTGCTTCGCAAATACGCTACGGTATCCATACTGCTCCTCCCGAAAAAATTGTTCTCGCCCAGCCCTTGCGTGCAAGAGCTGGACTGCGACTCAATTTTTTCGTAAAAACAGTATTATTCCAACCCTTTCTCTTCGGATCCTGTCTCCAACGCATCCGCGTTTTCTATTACAGTTTCCTGATTATTTTCTTGTTTACCATACTGGATCATGAATATTTCCCTTGCCACCAGCTGGTCATTTCTGTCGTAAATTATCGATCTTCTCGGCGTAACTTTCAGAAACTTATATTTCACTGTTAAATATTCCGGCAAAGGTTCCAGAACAATATACCCGTTTTCGGCTATAAAGTCAAGATTCGGCATGAAATCATAGTCAGACATGTTCAGCTTATATGCCGGCAGACAGATAACTACTTTCGAGCCCTCTGCCAGGAATTTTTTAAACTCTTTGAAGACCTGGTCATAAAGTTTGCTTAAGGCTTTAAAATTACTTTGCATTTCAGTTTTTTTCGGCAATTTTCCGTAGATCGGGCCCAAGGTACCTTCAGTCACGACAGCCGCCACTTTTTGCTTGGGTATCTGAATGGAAATTTCAGCAGCATTGGCCTTAAACAGTTTGTATCGGTTTGGAGCCACATCATAACGGTTTCGAAACCATTCAAGATTTTTTTCACTGTTCTCGATCATCTTCTGTTCAATATCCGAGCCTATGGCGCGGTAGCCCATAAGAATTGCTTCCTGCAGGATCGTACCCGAGCCTGCGAACGGATCTAAAATAAATTCCAGGGGCTTGAGCGGTCCGGCCAGATTGATCATGGTCTGGGCCACTTTCGGCGGGATCATGCCGACCTTCTCGTCCCTGGCCGGTCTTTGATAATCGCGCCGGCCGTAATCTTCGTAGTTTTGCACCACAAGAGTTTTACCGACAAAGATGCGCTGATTGCCGGAGATGACCACAACCTCAGCGCCCTTTTGCAGCAGCTGATTTTCCGTGACCTGGACCGAGGACAAAGCTTGAGAGGGGAATTGAGGAAGGACCGCCCGCACGCTTTGCGCCTGGTCCTGTAAAATTTTCTTTATCAAAAAAGCGATCCTGGTCGGTTCTTCGCGAAACCGGATAGCGGGATCCAGCGAATAGATGGACACGCCGAATTGTTTCTTGCCCGTGTATTCGTGGAAATATTCTTTTATGCGTTTAAAAGTGAAATAGTTGGTCAGAACAGCCGTGGGGTATTCCTTGCCTTTCTTTTGAAAAGTGTCGAATAAGCGTATAATTTTAATGGTTCCGCCCAAACGGGCCTGAAGCGAGTCAGCACTAAGAGGTTTGTCCGTTTCGATCACTACCACCTCGGGCGAGCATGCCAAAACTTTGGACGTTACTCCGAGCAATGCTAAAACGCCAAGGAGCTCGGCCAAGGACAGCGTATATACCCTCCCTAAAATAAAGGCATACTGCATATGAATTGGAAAGATTATATAAAAACCCACCAACACATAATCGTATTGTCAGTAGGTTATGTGCTAGTCGGGGTGCTTGCATTCGGACTGGGCAGATTTTCTTCACCAAAGTCTCCGGTTCAACCATCGGTGTCGCAAGTACATATTGAGCAAGCGGCCTCAATACCTGATAATTATAATCCAAACGAGCCGTCAATACAATCTGCGAGCACGAAAACTGTTGCGGCACCCAATAGCTCAGGCAGTTTGAACTGCACCGGAAAGATCAAAGGTTCCTCAAGTATGATATACCATATGCCCGGCGGAGCTTTTTATAATAAGACAACTCATCCCATCCGCTGTTTTACCACGGAAGCTGAAGCCAAGGCCGCGGGATTTAGGAAATCAAGCCGATGAATTGAAGATTAAAAAATTCCATACCAATGGAGGCGTGAATGGTCAAGACCGTTAAGCTTCAGATCGCGAAGACCGTTGTTTGCAACCTGGAACAACTGTCACGGCATGTTTCTCTCCAGTTAAATGACGAGAAAAATCTTTTGAACATCATCAGTTGCTGTCGTGCCGCAAGAACTCTGGGCGAAACGACGGTCCCGGTCGACGAGTTGCCGTGGTGGGAAGTTACTTATGAGGACCCCGAGGTCTAGCGTTTACCTGAGGGGTTGGTTAGCCGACCCCTTATTTTATTTGCTAAACTGTGTTTATGAAACGAATTTATCTTGATTACGCCGCCACCACACCTCTCGATGAACGCGTCGAAAAAACGATGCGTGATTTTGAATTGAAATATTTTGGCAATCCCAGCTCCACTCACCGCGAAGGACAAGCGGCAAGGGCCAGAATTGACACAGCGCGCGGCGTGATTGCTGATTTTATCAATGCCAAGCCGCAGGAAATAATTTTTACTTCCGGAGCAACTGAAGCCAATAACTTGGCCATTCAAGGAACTGCAGCCTTCTACATCAAAGAATTTCAAATGAAGCCTCATATAATCACGACTAAATTGGAACACCAATCAGTTTACAACACAGTCAAAAAATTAAGCGAGCAGGGGATAGTGGACGCGACTTTCGTCGATCCGACCTCGGACGGTTTGATAGATCCTGATGATATCATCCGAGCCATTACCGCCTACACAATTTTAGTTAGCGTTGTTTATGTTTCCAACGAGATCGGGTCGGTACTGCCGGTAAGGGAGATCGGACAAAAGCTGGAGGAGCTCAATAAACGCCAAAAATATCAGATCATGTACCATATTGATGCGGTACAGGCGGCAAAGTTCTTTAACTGCAACGCGGATAAGCTCGGATGTGACATGATGACGCTTTCCGCGCATAAGATCTATGGGCCGAAAGGAATCGGCGCTCTTTACATCACATCCGGCAAAAAACTCAATAATTTGTTTTATGGAGGCTCTCAGGAATACGGTAAGCGCCCGGGCACTCAAAACACGGCTGGGATCATTGGCTTTGCCAAGGCTGTGGAACTGCTCGGTTCTTTGGAAGAACGGCAAAAATCCGGAAAAAAAATCTCCATGCTCCGCGATACTTTTATTTCAGAAATAAAAAAGATAAAAAAAACTGAATTGAACGGGCCAATAGGGGATTTACGTTCGCCGGATATTGTGAATTTCACCATTTACGGCGCGGATCAGGATGCGCTGATGACTTCCCTGGATTTGGCCGGGATCGCTGCCTCAACAGGCTCAGCCTGCGTTTCGGGCTCTTCCGAGCCTTCACATGTGATTGAAGCGCTCGGTAAAACCGGCACTGGACAAGCGGCTACTATTCGTGTTACAATAAGTAGTTATACAAAAACCTCAGACATTGAATATGCGGTCAAAGCATTAAATAAGATAATTTTAAAACTGCGCAATAAAAATGAATAAATCTTATATAAAATTTTTCGCAATTATCATTATAATAGTAGCAGCTTTCACTGCCGTTTATTTGCTGCGCTCAAAAACGCAGCTTGGACAAAAAGTAGTAGATAAGATCACGGGAACTCCGCCTCCGCCGCCTGACACGAGTTTTAACCCCACGGTCCCGGACGCAGTACAAGCCAGCTATGTTAAATTAAATGTGCCCTTTACCTCCCAGGCCCCAACCGGCAATTGGGCCGACCCCCGTGAAGAAGACGGCTGTGAAGAAGCCTCAGTGCTTATGGCTTGGTCATGGATAAAAGACCAGCCCTTAAATCCCACGGATGCGCTGAAGACGATCCTTGATATGTCTGCCTTTGAAACAGCACATTACGGCAATTACGACGATACTGATGCTCAGGACACGGCCAAATTCTTTACCGATTATTACGGCTACACAAATTTGGAAGTTAAGATCGATCCTTCTATCGACGACATTAAAAATGAACTGCGTGCAGGCAAACTGGTCCTGGCTCCGGCCAATGGCCAAAAACTGGGCAACCCGCATTATACGGCGCCCGGCCCCTTGACCCATTTCATGGTCATAAAAGGGTTTGATGATTCCAAAGGCATTTTCATCACTAATGATGCCGGTACGCAGTATGGAAAAGATTATACTTATAAATATCAAGTTCTTTACGACGCGCTGGTCAATTATCCCAGCGGACATCATGAAAGCCAGGCCGGACGGCCCAAGGCCATGATCGTGGTTACGAAATAAAAAGGCCAATAGTTGAGACTATAAGCCTGCTTCTTCTTTCAATTGCGATAGCGTAAGCCTGACGTGGCTTCGTTTGATCTTTCTGCCGGAGCGTGCGCAACGCTCGGTAAGCGACGGAATTGCGGCATCGAGGTCTTTTATGTCTTCTGCGGTCAGCAGCTGACGAAGTAGATTCGCGAGTGTGCCTTCCCGCGTCGAAAGCCTCTTTATTCGCTCCAGCACGATGACCGAAGGGTCGTCAGGATGTGCCCGTTGTTCAGCCTCCCAAAGGACTTGTTCCGACAGTCTGCTGGCGGAATTCAACCTTTCGTTTCCCGCAAATCTGCTTAGGCCAAGGTTTGGACGCCTCATCCCGAACCTCCTCATAATATGTAAAGCATTATACAACGTTTATAATTTCAAGGTAATAAGGCTACAAAGTTTCATGAAATAAACGGTTCCATTTTGTTTATCAAAAATTCTATAGGGGATATAGAAATAAATATAAAATATAAGGTTAGCTTTTCTGATATAAGCCGGGAAAACAGGTAACGACGGGTTTAGGGGGTAAGGCCTTAAAAGGCCCTAATTCGAGAATAAGACATAGTCGCACAATGTACCTTATGCGACAGCATAAATTAGTTTCTTTTAAAGCTGTCGCATAACGTACGCGCCATTGTTACGATAAGTTTTAACTGTTCCCTAGCCTCTTGTCGTAAAATGGCGCGCCGCACTTTAATTTCTTATATTTTTATTTCAAAATAATAAAGCCGACCTTCTTGGTCGGCTTTTGCTTGCTCTCCCCTACCGTTTAGAGGAAATCTAGGGGATTGTATGTTGCGCCGTAAGGCACCTGGTATGGGCCGTAGATTTTTGGGTAAGCTCCGTCAGCAACTCCAAATCCGTCTGCGTCGAACACGGTGAAGTGCAGATGGTATCCGCGATGAGGCCCGTAAAGCAGCCTTGTGGTATTGCCCGTGTTGCCTTCAAACCCGACAAGGTCGCCAAGTTTTACTGTCTGGCCGGTACTCATCCGGAAGCTTTCCATATGGCCGTACAAAGTTATGATCGGATGCGCTGCAAATTTTCCCGTGTCATGCTTGATCGCAACCCAGTTGCCGTAAGCTCCTGAGCCGGTGCCGGTCGCGGCTACAGTCCCGTCGCCGGCAGCATAAATAGGAGTGCCGGGCGGTCCTGCAAGGTCAATCCCATTATGGAACGTATAGCCTAAGGCGGTAAAACCAGTATTGCCGTAACCTTGCGTCAGCGTACCTTCCATCGGGTATGCCAATAGTCCATGAATGGCGGACAAGCGCTTGTTGCCGAGCTTGGCGCTGATCGCGTCATCAAGATCATTGATCTCTTTTGCCAGTTGTTCTTCCTGGCCTTGTGAATCGGTAAGCAGTCTCTGGTATGCTTTTTCCTGACCTTTGGTTTGGTCCAAAATCTGCTGTTTTTGGGTTCTCTGGTCGGCAAGACCGGATTTGGTCAGGTCAAGCTGAGCCAAAAGATCATCAAGTGATGATTTTTCCGCTTTTAGATCTGCCTGGCGGATCTGCAGATCAGCTTCGAGCTGCTTGATCTTCGTCAGCGCCTCCTGGCTTTGCTCCTGGATAGAGGATACATACTGCACCTGATCCAGAAATTGCTGAAAATTATCATTCTCCAGGGCAATTTCCAGAGGGCTGCGCTGGTCCAGGTCATTGATATCAGAGACCAGGGTCTTTAGGACGGTTTTTTCTTTAGCGATACTGGCTTGGGTTTGAACGATCTTATCCGTGACATCGGCGATCTCCAGATTTGCAGCGTCGATCTTGTCGGAAGTGGCTTCGATCTGGGCTGTGGTTTCCGCGATCTGAAGATTTATGATGTTCAAAGCGTTTTTCAGCGTGTTGGCCTGGGACTGGGCCTGTTTGATCTCAGTGGAATAATCGGCGATCTTTTTAAGAACTGCATCCAGCTGCGCTTGCTTGTCCTGTTTTTGCTGGGACAGATCATCAGCGGTCTGACCCGCGGCTTTAGGGTCTGAGCTGAAAGCCACAACAACGCCAACAATCAGCAAGCATGAAATCAATGTTTTCCATGAGTTGTTATTTTGTTTCAAATAATTGAACATTGTCCGCATATTGTAGCAGATTAAACGAACCTTGTAAAGACTAAAACAGGGCTTCGGTTGCGTTGCTTATGCGTTTTATGATGATTTCTTTGCCTCCGGGCAAAACTGCAAAAGCATCCATGATCTCAAAAGGGCCGGGCGAGGCTTGCTGTCCGGTTAAAGCCGCTCGCAAGGGCCACAGCACTTCTCCGGTTTTCAGCTGATTCGTCTCAATGAATTTTTTGACTTCAGCTTCCAAAATCTCTTTCTTGAATTTTTCTGCAGGCAAAGATTGCAGGAAAATCTGCAAACTTTCCAAATTATTCAAAATTATTTTTTTGTCGGATTTTTTCCAGATCAGGAGAGCGGGCTCGTATTTCGGCTCCTCAAAGAAATATTTGACCCTCTCCCCTATCTCGGACAGCTTCTTCAGCCGTTCCTGTTCCAGAAGCAGGATCTTTTCAAGGAATTCCTTCGGATAATCAGCTGTTTTGATTCCCGCTTTGACCAGATAAGGAACGATCCGCGCGAACAGTTCTTCTACCTTCATCCGCCTGATGTATATGCTGTTGAGCCAATCCAGTTTATCAAGGTCAAAAACGGCGCCAGCCTTGTTTATTTTATCAAGCGAGAACTGCTGGACCAGCTCCAGTAACGAAAAAATTTCCTGTTCGGTTTTCGGATTCCAGCCAAGCAGTGCGACGAAATTTAAAAGTGCTTCCGGCAAATAACCCTGCTCAAGAAAATCTTTAACTGCCACATCTCCCTCGCGCTTGGATAATTTTTTCCGCGTCTTTGACAGAAGCAAAGGCAAATGGACGAACTGAGGAGATTCCCAACCAAAAGCCGCGTACAATAAGATATGTTTAGGAGTGGAAGGGATCCACTCATCGCCGCGGATGACATGAGTGATCTCCATGAGATGGTCATCGATGACATTCGCCAAATGGTAGGTCGGAAATCCGTCCGATTTCAAAAGCACCTGATCATCAACCTCGTTGCTGGAAATCTCTATTTCCCCGTGCACCAGATCAGTAAACCTGATCTTTTGGTCAGCCGGGACATTTAACCGGATAACGTGCGGTTGATTTGCTTCCAGCTTAGCTTTAATTTCTTCTTTTGAAAGCTTAAGGCAAAGCTTGTCATATTTTGGAGGTTCATGCGCTGCTTCCTGCTGTTTGTGCAGCTCCTCCAACCGCTCGGTCGTACAGAAACAAAAATAGGCATGATTGCTTTCAACCAGCTGTTCAGCAAATTTTTTATAAATATCCAAGCGCTTTGACTGGAAGTACGGGCCTTTGTCGCCGCGTTCTTTGACGCTATTTTCCCAGTACGGGCCTTCATCCGGGACGAGAGTGAAATCAGTCAGAGTTTGAGTGATGTTTTCCAAAGCTCCGGGAACCGTTCTTTTCTGATCAGTATCCTCAATTCGCAAAATAAACTTGCCGTTGTTTTTCCGCGCAAATAAAAAATTATACAGAGCGGTGCGCAGCACCCCAACATGCAGAAATCCCGTCGGGCTCGGGGCAAATCTAGTTCGTACTTCTTGCGGCATTATGTTTTAATTTAAATATATAGATCTTCCAAATGAAAACAGGGACCGCGTTCCACATCCGCTTGAAGCGCCAGGGCTGCGTCATCAGCCGCCATAGCCACTCCAAACCCGTATAATGCATAAAATTAGGCGCTGGCCGCCTAATTCCCGCCAGATAGTCAAATGTCCCGCCCAGCCCAATTGCCACTTTATTGTTCAAATTTTGCAGGTTTTGGGCCAGCCAGATCTCTTGTTTCGGCGGCGAGTAGGCCACTAGCAGTATATCAGAATTGCTGTCGGTAATCTCTTTAACGATCTGTGCGTCAAAAGGCCGCCCAGAGAGCGCCAGCTTGATGTTCAGGTTTGGGTAAAGTTTTTTCAATTCATAGGCCGCTTGCGCTGCGACATTTCCCTGTCCTCCTACTAGGGCCACGCTATAATTTTTTTCTTGCGCTAATTCTGCCAAGTCGTAAATAAGGCGGCTGCCTGTGATCTGTTCGCGGATGACGGAACGGATATAATTGGGATCAAAAACAATAGCAGCCAAACTTATGAACACTGAAAAAAATGTGTTTTTAAGCGAGAGATATTTTGCCGCCCATAAAATTCCGACCCCGTCAGCGAGCGACAGGTCAGCCGCATTCAAAACCTGGCGGTAGTTTTCGCTGTTTGAGGCGAAAACGATCATTTCCGAGTACGGCGTGACTACGTAGTGAGGTTCGCCGCTTTTGATGAACCCATCAATTCTCTCGATCGCTTCTGATTTGGTGACATTGTCAATATTTACGCCGCCGACGTTTATTTTCATGCCAGGTGGGACTCCAACAGCAAAATATGCTTGGGATGGTGAAGCAATAATTTGCTTTCGTAAAGGGCGATTTCTACTGCGCGGAAATTTACCTTTGACAGTTCCTGATTGGGAAAATTTTCCATTTTGCGCTGCCGGTTCATAACATTATCCATATGGAGGTTGCCCAGTTTTACATGAGGGTAGAAAGCCCGGTCCTGGAATGTAAACCCAACTGACACATATTCCTTTTCCATCTTTGTTTGAAGTTCCATAAGTTCTTTTGATGGCTTTACCGCCAGGTGCAATTGGTGATTGATCTTTTTGATAGAGTCAAATTCAATTTGAAATCCATTTTGATCACTTGTGAACCGGGAAAAATCGTTCTTGACCTTCTCAACCTGCGCATCCGACAGCTCGCCAAAAAAATTAAGGGTAATGTGCAGGTCGGTCGTGTTAATATACGGGATCGGTAAACGTCCGCGAAGCATTTCCGAAATGCTGTCTTTGGTTTGCCTAGGCAGCGGGATTGCAGTGAATATGCGCATAATGTCTTTAAATTATAACACAATTCTGTTATGATTAGGCCGATGAAAGTTGAAAAAGATTATCTTAAAAAGCGCAAAGAACAGCATATCCACTCCCCTGCCCACGCGCTGGCGGATGAACTTTCAAATAAATTTTCGGATAGAAAACATTTTGGTTTTTATTTGAAGATGGCCACAAGTTACAACCATGATTTTTTGCGCCGTCTGGCCGGCGAGGTCTTGGAACAAAAGCCAAAGAAACCCGGCGCTTTGTTTGCTTTCCTGATAAAAAAATCTAATAATGAAAGAAATGCTTAAGATCGTTACAATACCGGACCCTATACTGACGAAAAAAACATCCTTGATCAAGGATGTAGACTCTTCGGTTAAAAAACTGGTTGCTGAAATGATCGCAACTTGCAGAGCTGCAAATGGGATAGGCCTCGCTGCCCCTCAGATCGGCAAATCGATCCGACTTTGCATCATTAATCTGGAGCACTTGGGATTGGCTCCATTTGCTCTGATCAATCCAAAAATTTCCAGAAGATCATGGAAAAAAGTGGAAATGGAAGAAGGCTGCCTTTCGATCCCCGGAATATACGGCATGGTCAAACGCCCGGAAAATATTAAAGTTGAGGCTCAGAACCTGCAAGGCGTCAACCACGCTTTTAAGGCGGATGGCCTCTTGGCGCGCGTCATCCAGCATGAGGTGGACCATTTGGACGGAATCTTATTCACTTCAAAAATGAACAGAAAAACATCCGGCAACCCGGATGAAAAAATGTGAAAATAATATTCGCAGGCACAACGGAGTTTGGAATTCCTACGTTAGAAATGCTCAAAAAAGATCATGAGCTTGTTCTGATCATAACTCAGCCGGATAAACCTGTAGGTCGAAAGCAGATTATGACTCCCCCGCCGATCAAGCTCTGGGCGGAAAAAAATAAGATACCGGTAGTTCAACCTGCGAAAATCCTGGATGATCTTCCGCGGATCAAAGATCTGGCGCCTGACCTTCTGCTGGTTGCAGCCTACGGCCAAATAATTCCCAAAGAAGTCCTGGACATCCCTAAGTTTGGCTCGATCAACATCCACGGGTCCCTTTTGCCGAAATACCGGGGCGCTTCGCCCATCCAAGCTGTGATATTGAACGGCGATAATGAAACAGGCATCACGCTGATTAGGATGGATGAAAAGATGGACCACGGTCAGATCATTGCCAAAAGTGTTCTTAGGCTTAAAGGCAATGAAACTTTTACCGGTTTATATAAGCCAATTAAGCCTCGCCGCCGCTGCTGACTTGGTCAGCAATACTCTGCCTGACTGGTTCGCAGGGAAGATCAAAACCGCGGAGCAAATTCATGCGCAGGCAACCCTATACAAAACTGCTAAATCATTCTGACGGGCAGGATCGATTGGACCACTTCGGTCAAAGAGATCGATCAAAAGATCCGGGCCTTAAACCCCTGAGCCCGGAACCTGGACTACCCTGGACGGAAAAACCATAAAGATTCTATCGGCAAAAATTATCAATGAGCCGAAAATAGAATTGCCCGGGAAAATTTATGTTCATTCGGGAGAGCTCGCCGTCAAATGCATTGACGGGAGCATGCTGATCGGGGGAACTTCAGCCTGAAGGAAAAAAGCCATGTCCGGAAAAGATTTCCTGAACGGGCTTAGGCTTGGGAATAAATTATTTATTTAAGCTATCGACCGTCCGCCGTCAACGTACAAAATTTGCCCGGTGACGAAATCCGAATCCAAAAGATACAAGACCGCTTTAGTGATCTCATGAGCGCCGCCCCATTTTCCCAGAGGGGTATTTTTTAAAACCTCTGCGTTATCCGCATCCGAAAGATCCGCCGGTTTCAGAATAGGGCCGGGGTGCTATGCAGTTGACCATAATTTTCGGCGCCAATTCTTTGGCCAGCGATTTAGTTAAACCTTCAATGGCGCTTTTTGCCACGTTGTACGGTAAATAATCTTTGTACGGCTGGGTCAAAACTGACCAGTCTGAGATAAGAATGATCTTCGCCTATCGTCATCTCGTCGCCGGCAGCTTTGGACATTAGAAACGCGCTCTTTGCGATCACATCCATATTTTTATTCCAGTCCGCTTCAGCCAAGGATTTCCACGGGGTCTTTTGGTAGATCGCTGCCATGTGGATCAGTCCGTCTATTCGGCCAAATTTTGCCTTAGTTTCAGAAACCACTCTTGCAACTTCGTCGGGTTTGGATACGTCCGCTTTGATCTTCAGATCGCCGACGTCTGATTCGGTGGTAAGATATGTCGTGGGTCAAACTTTGCTCCTCTCGCAGTCAATTCCTTGGCCACATCCACGCCGATCCGTGCGGCGCCCGTCAAAATAAAAACTTTATCCTTAATTTCCATTAGCTGTGAGTTATTTTGTAGATCACGCCGTCCTTGTCATCAGACACATACAAAGCCCCATCCGCCCCCATGAGTACACCAGCAGGCCTGCCAAGCGCAGTATTAGCTGAATTTCCCTTAGCCCAGCCGGTGATAAAATCTTCCACGCCCAAATAATTGCCATTGGCATCCAAATTAACTTTTACGAGCTTATAACCGGTGGCTACAGAACGGTTCCAAGAACCATGGAAAGCCACGATCAGATCGCCCTGATAATCTTTGGGCCAGTTGCCTTTTTGCGGGACAAAAGCCAGGCCCAATGGCGCTGAATGCGCTTGCAGCTTCACCTGCGGCTTTACCGAATCAGCGCACGGGTCTCTGAAATATTGCTTCTTATCAAAATTCGTGTCGTGAATATTGTCGTCATAACAGATCGGCCAGCCGTAGTTCTTGCCTTCTTGGATGATATTTATTTCATCCGGAGGGACATTGTCGCCGAGGTTATCCCGGCCCATATCCGTGCCCCACATCCGGCCCATTTTATCCCAGATAAAAAATACGGTATTGCGCAGGCCTGTGGCAAAACTTTTGAAATCCGAGCCGTTCGGTTTCATGGAAGAGACCGCCGCGCGCCGCGCATCAGTATTATTGCAGACATTACAGGCTGAACCGATGGAAACATAGAGCCTGCCGTCCGGCCCGAACCCGAGCGTGCGTGTAATATGATCGCCGCCCGAGTCGGGCAGATCAGCTATTTTTTTAGGCGCAGCTTCAGTGCCAAGCAAAATTTTACTTATCTTGGTTTCTTCAGCAACATATAGAACATTGGGCTCACTGGGGTTAAAGGCCAAACCATGAGGGTTTCTTAGGCCGTGCATAACATCATTTTGCGAAGCGACTTTCCCGTCTTTTATTTCAAGCATGCTTACTATTCCCTTGGAAGTTCTGGAAACCCACATATTGCCCGATGGATCGAACACCATCACCCGTGCTCCGGAAAGGTTTTTCGCAAAAGTTTCAATTGAAAATCCGGCAGGAAGCTTCAACCCCAAGCCGGTTGTATTTAGGTCTGGCTTAGCAGATGGAACAACAGAGCTAGGCGCGGGTGCAGGCGCAGTGGCCTGGTCGGACGGCGTAGTCGGTACTTGGGTTACCGGACCTACTTTTCTAGAAAAGAAAAATATTCCCAATAAAACAACAATGCCGGCACCGACCAATAATGATTCTTTAAGTGATGGTTTCATATCAATACCTCGCCAAATTTAAATTTATTTTTTCACCAAACCATTTTTTGGCAGCATCCAAAAAATCTTTATTAAGCTTCGTCACATAGAACTTTCTTTCTCGTTTTTTATAAAGCCGTTTTTCTACTTCCGGATGCCTGTCCAGATAATTGGCCAGCTTTGCCGGCATGATCTCATCCTGGCTGATCAATTTAATGCCTCGGCCGAGCTTTTTGCTGAATTTATCCTTAATTACGGCGTAGTGCGTGCAGCCAAGGATCAAATTTTTAACTTTATGATCTGCGACTATTTGCGAGTACTTAGCCACTGCTTTATTAAGTTTAGCTAATTGGTTTGATTCAAGCAAAGGCACCAGTTCCGGAGCGGCTACTTCAACAACTTTCAGGCCGGGATTTAGCTTTTTAAGCTCCCTGGTGTAGGCAAGCGCCCTGACCGTGCCGGTGGTTGCCAAAACGCAAACCTTTCCCGTTCTGATCAGCTCGACAGTCGGTCGGATCACGCCCAGAACTTTTCTGTCCTTATAATATTTTGGCAAGTATTCCTGCTGGATCTTCCGCAGGGCCTGGGCAGAAGAAGTATTGCAGGCGATTATGACCAAACCGCAGTCCTGGTCAAATAAGAACTGAACCGCCTTGGCAGTCAGTGCGTAAATTTGTTTTTGGCTTTTCTCGCCGTAAGGAAGGTTCTTTGTATCGCCTAAAAAAAACATAATCGTATTTGCTCATGTCGCGACTAGCGAGCATGCTTCTAAGCATGTATAAACCCCCTAAACCCGAGTCAAAAAATCCGATTCTCATAATTCATCGATCTTTGCTGCCAGAATAAAATCATTTTCCGACAATCCTCCGACCGCATGGGTCCAGAGTTCGATGACGGCGTTGGAATACGAAATCTGCATATCAGGATGATGGTCCTCTGCCTGTGCGATCAGAGCAACTTCATTCACAAAACCCATGGTTTCAACGAAATTAAGGAACTTGAACTCGCGGCGCAATTTTTTATTCCCGACGACCTTCCAAGCTTTGTTTATTTTTGAAATATATTTGGCAGTTTTTTGTTTTGAGAACGCCGGCATTCCGCCTTCGCAGGGAACGCAGCGTTTTTCAGAAAGTTTCATATTATGAGATAAATTAAAAGCCCTCTTATTATAGCAGAAGGCTTTTAGATTGTTTAACCGAATTTTTTAGTGGCTGAACTTTGCCATGAGTTCCGCTTCCGATAAAATATGGCCCTGCATGGCTGTGATAAGATTGTCTTCGTTTTGGATCGAATTGGCGGCCAACACTGTGTCCAGCGCGTAGAGCTTGAAAAAGTAGCGGTGGGTTCCCGAAGGCGGACACGGGCCGATATATTTGTTTGTTCCGGCTCCGTTTTTTGCCTGCATGCCCGCCGGCGCGGAATTTTCCGCGATCATCCGGGTCTGGGGCGGCATGTCATAAACTACCCAGTGCGTAAATCCGCCGGCTACCGGCGCATCAGGATCATGCAGGACCAAAGCCAGACTTTTCGTCTCAAGCGGCACCCCGGAAAATTTCAATTCCGGATTGACAGGATTGGGATTTTTACAGGTATATTTTTCGGGAATATTGCCCCCCTCGGTAAACGAAGTGCTGGTGATTTTCATGGTTGTTGATATATTTAGCGGGATTATTTCCTGTAAGTTCGCTGTTTGAGCTTACATAAACGAAAAGGATTGCCGCGATTATCGCGATCACGTAAACCAAACCCAGTTTTTTCGTGTAGTCCCTTTTAAACCATTGCTTGCTCCCGTACTTATTTAGTTCGTAAATTTGATGCCACCAATATATGCCTGCGCGGTATCCCCACCAAGCGCTTGCGAGGAAGACCAGCACCGCAAAAAAATCCCGGATCTGGGTCAGATCCGCCCAGCTCAAACCAAAGCTGTAGCGGTTGAAGTCCGCCAAGAGCAGGGTTGTATAATAAAACTCGACTATGGCTTCGATCAATAATCCCAGCAAAAATCCCAAAAAAGTGAACGCGATCAAATAAATAGGCCTTTTGATGTTTTGTTTCATGTTCAAGATTTAATTTCAAAATTATTATAACCCAGGATCGGCCCTTCAACAACCTCCACAGACCCCCACTTTTGCCAGCCAAGGGCCTTTTTTGCACCATTTAACCAGTTCTGCGAGGCCTGCCGGCTCTCCTTCCGCTTCCAGCAAAACTGAGCCGTCCGGCAGGTTTTTGACATAGCCGGTGATCTTTAATTTTTCCGCCTGCTTCCGGGCGTTCCAACGAAAATTTATCCCCTGCACTTGGCCGTAAATCCTTATAGCAAAATGCTTCATAATACTTAAGAAGCGCTGAGCATAAAGCTCGCGCTTTTTTTTATTCCGTGCGGTCAAAAGTAAAATAACGCAGCTGACGAACCGGTATATTGTAAACCTCTTCGATTATGTACGCGGCGGTGCCGAAAACTCCTTTGCTCCAATCAAAGCCTAATTTTTTTGATGCATCCATGATTGCCTCCTCTGTAGGGCCCTCAAGCTCCACATACGTCGGGATTTTAGGCCATGTGTCGATATCGACGGTTATATCTCCAAGCTTGAATTTGTGCCTTTTTTTTTCCTGGGTTCTGAACATGACCAGATCCAACGCTGTCAAAAAAGCAGAGGCTTTCCCCGGCTCATTTATTTGAAATTCTATCTCAAGAGTGCCTGTGGCAGTCCTGTCTTCCTTGTGCTTATATGTAAGAAAAATTCCCTTGCCGGTTGTGCGGATGCGGATAAACTTATGTTCACTGATCCATTTTTTTTCCTTGTCATAAAAGATCTGCTCGGTAATTAGCTCCTCGCCCAGGTCTTGAGATCCCAAATCCAAAAGTCTTTCAATCAAAACAGCTTTGTCGATCTCTAAAAATTTAACCTCAATTTCCCGATTCTCCATGCCTAAAGCTGGTCGCTGATAACGGCTTCATGCTTGCCGTCCGTGCAAGTGCAAAGCCTCATGGGTTGTCCTTTTAAGGAGCAGCCCTGGGTATCACAATTCTTGGGCGTAGATGATACACCGCCGCAAACCGGACAGACATAATGTTTTTCCATAAATCCAGTTAATTATTTTATTTCAAACGTAACATTTACGGTAACTGTTACATCCTGGCTGCCGGGCTCGATCGTAGGCAATGATTTGACATCAGCAGCTACTCCCGGGCTTATGCCGTACGGGATCGGGCCCGGGATATTTGAACTGCCTTCCGAGATGCTGATAACTTTCCCCAGCGTTAACCCGGAGGCCGAAGCCAAGTCCTGGGCATTCGCCCTGGCTTTAGCCACTGCCATAAGGCGGGCCTGCTGTTTCAGGTTATCCGGATCTTCAAAACTGAACGATACGCCCTGGATCTGATTACTGCCATTGGTCGCAGCCCCACCCAAGATCTTGCTCAGCGTATCGGTAGATTTGTCCACTCCGTGGACCTTCACGGTGATGCTCTGGTTGCCCTGATAGCCGTTGATCGTATTTTTACCGTTCTGATAATCATAGGTCGGAGAAACGCTGAAATTGGAAGTTGTGATGTCTTTTGGATCGATCCCCTGCTGTTTTGCGAAATCCGTGATGCTGTTCGCTTTCGCGGTCATATCATCCTGCACTTGCTTGGCGGTTGAACCGCTGGAAATAACCCCGATATTGATCGTGGCCAGGTCAGGCGCTGCCGAAGCCTTTCCGTCCGCGGCCATAGAGATCGTATTTTTCGAAACGGAGGGATGAAAATCCTGATAAACAGCATAAAGTTTATCCACGACGATTAAAGCCAAAAACAAGCTCAATAAAACCGCTAAAGTCTGCCAAAGCCATGGTTTGATATTAGTTTCCATAAGAATATGATTAATTGCTTTGTGATTATAGCAAAAAGAAAAAGCATCCGATAGCGCCGGATGCCTGGTTGTTATGTGTTTCCGCTCTCCTGCGGCTCGAAAAGTTACCGCACTCCGCCGCCTGTGTGAACATGTGCTACGCGGCTGAAGCTTTTCGAAGCATCTGGTGCTTCCCGCGGCTGGGGGACGCGCAGTTGGCTCTTCGATCTGCAGCATACCCTCGCTGATCCGGCCGCCGGGACTGCTGATGGGGCGGCCTTGAGCTTGTTTTTTTTGGCGTGCCTTTCTTAATCCTTCCTTTGTTTTGAAATGGCGAGTGCATCTGTGCCATGCCGCCCTCCCTCAAAAAGCTTTCACGCAAAATATAGCAGTTGACCCAAGCAGCGTCAACAATGCTTGAGGATATTCGGAAATGTCTAACCGCGGGATTTTGGCGCGGGAACTTTTGCTCCTCTTTTTCGCGCCTCAGAAAGACCGATAGCGATCGCCTGCTTTCGGCTTTTTACTTTTCTTCCCGACACTCCGGATTCAAGCTCGCCTCTTTTGAATTCATGGATGGCGCGCTTGACTTTTTGTTGGGCTTTTTTTCCGTACTTTGCCATAATATTATGCTAAAATAATCCTGTAAGAAATCAATTGGATTTTTAAACAAAATTCCAAGTAAAAGCAATGATTATGGATACTTGCAAACATCTGGAGGTTGCAAACGACGATGTTGTTCCCAAAACTCCCGAAGGATGTGAGGAATGCCTCAAATCCGGGGATGAATGGGTTCATCTGCGGCTTTGCCTGACTTGCGGCCATGTCGGCTGCTGTGACCAGTCAAAAAACAAGCACGCGACCAAGCATTTCCAAAAAACCAAACACCCGGTGATCAGGTCATTTCAGCCGGGAGAGCATTGGAAATATTGCTTTATCGATAAGGTTACTGAAGAATAGATCACGGGGCGTTCAATATCGGATCAGGAACCAGCCACTGGCAAGAGGTCTTGTCTTTTTTTATGCGTAAAATATCCTGCTGGATGTCCTGAGCATGAAAACTGACAAATGAATCAACCAATGCTTTTATTTGGCCGGGGTTCAGCTGGCCCAGATCAAATTCAAGCAGCGAATAATCGGCTAATTCTATCCGGCGGTTTTCGTTAAAGTCGGGCTCTGATTTATTTTCCACAAAAAACATGCGCGAATATTGCTGCTTGATGGCATCGGGATCATAACCAAAATTCATCTCAAGCAGAGTTTTTGACTCTGTGCCTGTCAAAAACAGCGGATAGTAGCGGAACCAGCAATCATTGTCAGAAACGCGGACGATAATTAAATCCTTTGTGTTCAATCCCATAGTCCGCAGTTCTTCCGCGGTTTGATAAAATTTCTCGTGCTCGGTCTGATAATCGTAGGCTTGCGCGCGCTGTACCTTGAATTGCTGGATAAATCTGACGCTTTCATAGGCGGTTGCAAGCATTGATAAAATCAAACCAGCGACTATCGCTTTGTTTACGAATCTGCGAGCCTCGCTTGCGAGGCGTGGCAGTCTAAACTGCGGAGCTCCCTCTATCCTGCCGAGAGCCGATTGCCGCGTCGCTGCCCTCCTCGCAAATGCGAGTATGGCGTAAATTACAAAAAATAAACTGAACAAATAGCTTTGGTAAATAAAATTCGGGACTTTGGACGTGACCAAGGAAATTGCGACTAAATTCCAAATAAACCAGCCGCCGGACAGCCAGAGAAGAATCCTGTCTTTGCGATCTATAATTTCAAATTTATAATTTAAGATCACTCCAAGCATCAGCCCAAGATAATAAACCCATGTCCAGCGCCCCAAGTATCTTTGCGGCAGATAATTCGTCACATACCAATGCCAGGGCCTGCCCCATCCTTCCAACTGCTTGAAATGCAGGAATGAAACTAAGAATTCTATTTTGAAAGTTTGCGGCGAGGCGAAATATAGGGGCAGAAAATAAAGCGCCAAAAAAACCAGAAACGAGCCGGCTGCAGCAAGAACTTTTTTGTCGATCATTTTCCTATCCCACAAAAGCAAGCCAAAAAATGCGGCGCCCGGTATTGCCCCAAGTATGTTTTTGGCCATGATCGGCAAAGCAACGATCAAACCGATAGCAGCTAGTTTCCAAAAAGGATAATTAATGCGTTCTTCCCGCTCTCTTTCCAGATACCAAAGAACTGCAGAAAATCCGCAGACTGCGGTGAACGCCAAAACAATATCTGACACCCCAAATGCATAACCTGTGATCAGTTCCTGCGTGAAAGGCGTGCTGATCCAAAAAAATGCTGCCAAGGCTGCAGCCCCGGCTGCGAGCAAACTTTTTTTGAACCGATAAATGCTCCAGATGAACAAAAAGCCTGTGAGCAAAACTACAAACGCATAAGATAATCTTTTGACCTCTATCGTCACCTGCCCGTCAAGTTTAAAAAATAAATAAGGCACATATGCAAACAGGGGCGGGATATGCTGCCAGTAAGGTCCTTCCATCCAGTTCCCCTGCTGTTCATTCAGCGGATTGACCCGAACCATGGGCGGAAAAAATTTGCGCGTAATGTTGGCTTCGACCACGGAATTGGAAGACTCATCCTGCGCCAGAAGGTCTTTTTGGAAGATCAAATGAAAATCCAATTTGGTGTTATGCAAAAACCAAACAGTGAAGATAAGCATCAGGATTACTACCGCGAGAGATTTTTGATTTCGTTCCATATTAGCCATTTTATCAAAGTATTGACAAAACGGCCAAAAAAAGTTAAAATTAGTTGTCATTCAATTTATACCGACTCGAAACCAATATTGTCTTTCTTGACCCATTGGAGCTCGGGTCAAGAATTTTTTTATGAACGCTCAAGCGTTGCAGACTACCTCATTTGAAGGCTTAGGAATTGCGCCTAAGCTTCTGGAGATTTTAGCGCAATTAAAATTTATTACCCCGACTCCGATCCAGCATCAATCAATACCGATCGCGATCGCAGGCAAGGATGTCATGGGCATTGCTCAAACAGGGACCGGCAAGACCCTGGCTTTTGGTATTCCTATGATCCAGCGGCTGGTCCAGCATAAAGGCCGCGGTCTGGTTATTTTGCCGACCCGTGAACTGGCCATCCAGGTGGACGAAGCATTACAAAAGATCGGCCGTTCGCTCGGGCTTAAAACCGCAGTGCTCATCGGCGGCGAACCTATAAACCGCCAGATCCGCGCGCTAAGGCAGAACCCTCATATCGTCATCGGCACGCCGGGGCGGTTGAACGACCATCTGGAACAGCGCACGCTAGATCTGTCAAACGTTTCAATTCTGGTCCTGGATGAGGCTGACCGAATGCTGGATATGGGCTTTGAGCCGCAGATCCGGAAAATTCTGGCAAAGGTCCCGAAGGTGCGCCAGACCATGCTGTTCTCCGCCACCATGCCTGATCCGATCGTGCGGATCGCCACAACATACATGTCTCTTCCGATAAGGATTGAAGTCGCCCCCGCCGGATCCACTGCGAGCGATGTGACCCAAGAAGTATTTTTTGTTAACCGCGAAAAAAAACTGGCGTTGCTTGCCAAAGTTCTGGGCTGAACATAAAGGTTCGGTGCTGATCTTTACCCGGACGAAATACGGCGCAAAAAAGATCGCGCATGCCGTAAGAAATATGGGGCATACCGCATCAGAGATCCATTCAAACCGATCTTTGGGCCAGCGAAAGGAAGCTTTGGAGGGATTTAAGATCGGCCGGCATAGAGTTCTCGTCGCCACAGACATTGCAGCGCGCGGCATTGATGTCACCGGAATTGAACTGGTTATCAATTATGACCTGCCGGAAAATCCGGAGGACTATGTGCACCCGCATCGGCCGAACGGCCAGAGCAGGAATGTCGGGCAAAGCTGTGTCGTTTGCCACTCCCGACCAGAGGCAGGATGTTCGGTCCATTGAGCGCCTGATCAAGATCAATCTGCCCGTAAAACAATCCCCGGACCTGGCAACAGGGTTTACGCAGCCCGAACAGCCAAGGCACGGTTATGTGCGGCAAACCCAGCAGAGGAATGAACGCTTCCCAAGAAGCGACAGGCCAAGGCAATTTCCCCTCAGGAGGCAGAAAATCCAAAAGCCGCTTCAAACAACGCGAGCAGTTTCCGCGCACAAGCCGGGAGCGCCGCAGGACCAGGGTTTTGATGCCAATCACCGGAAGCCTTTTGACTCGAACCGTATCAGTTATCGCAATGACCGGGATTCTTACTAGTTGTGCATTCGTACTAATTGACAATTAATAGCCTGGTATTAAGATAACTTTGAAGGGAGAGATATAAGGATGCTAAATGAAGTAGCGCAAGTATGCGTTTCCTCGTAGCAACCAGCCAGCAGGCCGGCTAGGCCTTTGGCCTAATAAATTAATTAGGAGTGTTGCCTACATACAATGGAAACGTCAACCTTTTTGCTAAAAACCCCGCCTATGACGGGGTTTTTAGGTAGTTTCGATTTAGAAATGGAAGTGCTAGTTCGTAATCTGCTGCAGTTGCGGAATGAGCGACGGCGTGATCTGGTTTACATTTGTGCCGCTTGATGATAAAAGGATCTTGCCGATCAGCACAAATGACAGAAGCGACACGGCTGTCAGCAACGCGCAGATCCAGGCGGCTTGTTCCCCGTCGTCCTTGCCGCTGAAATAGAACTTAAAGGCAAAGAACAGGCCCAAACGGCGGCACGCCGATGGAGATCAGATAAGCCCAGCGCTTTTCTTTAAGCGGTGAGCACGGTTGGATTCCTGCTGCAGCATGGCGCTTATCGCCAGGCTTGCAACATCGATCTTTTTATCATTTTTGGCCAATTGCCTGTAAGTTTCCAGTTCTTTGGCCAGTTTGTCTTCTTTCATGAGTTTCAAATACTTACGCTTGCGATATACATAATCATACCAAAAAGCCGCCTACTAGGCGACTTTGAGATTTCCCCATCAGCCGGCAACGGTTTCGATCAACCGTGCCGTAACCTGATAAGGGTCCATGTTTGCGGCAGGCCTTCTGTCCTCCAAATAGCCGGATTTATTGTTGGCGGTGGACATGGGAATTCTGATCGATGCTCCGCGATCAGAAACGCCATATCGAAATTCGTTGATGTTTGCGGTTTCGTGCTTTCCGGTCAGCCTGGTGTCCATTTCCCGCCCCCGTAAACGGCAATATGCTCGGTATGCTTCAATTTCAGTTTCTCGCAGGCTTCTTTGACGGCTTCTATTCCTCCCGGCGCTCGCATGGCCTTGGTGGAAAAATTTACGTGAGCCCCCGGCACCGTTCCAGTCGCCCAAGACCGGTTTGGGTGAAAAAGAAACCGCAATGCCGTAGTTCTCCCCCAGCCTTTCCAAAAGCCATCGGGCGACCATCATGTGATCTGAAACCGCCAGAGAGCCCAACGGACCTATTTGAAATTCCCATTGCCCCGGCATAACTTCGGCATTGATGCCACAGATCTGAAGGCCGGCTCTTATGCAAACGCCCATATGGTCCTCTATCAATCCCCTGCCGAAGATCTTTTCCGCACCGACGCCGCAATAGTATGGCCCTTGTGGAGCAGGAAACCCATCCTTGGGAAATCCCAGCGGTCGCTCGTTTTTAAATAAAGTGTATTCCTGTTCTATGCCAAACCACGGTTCCAGGTCTTTGTATGTTTCTGCGAGAGTTCGAAGTCTCGCACGGGTATTGCTCGGATGCGCCATGCCGCTTGCTTCAAAAACTTCGCATAAAACCAAAACGTGCGGCGCACCGCGGATCGGGTCAGGGACAAAGAACACGGGCTTCAGTGCGCAATCGCTGTTGTGGGCCTTCGGCCTGCATAGTGGAAGAGCCGTCAAATCCCCAGTCCGGTGCGTCAGATAAGATCCTGACCTCATAATCCAAAATTTTTGTCTTTGAGCGCAGGCTGGCCGTCGGTTTTCCCCCGTCAACCCAGATATATTCCGCCATTATTTTTGGCATAGATTTCTTTCTTAATTATGCCCTATACTAGCAAAAATGGTTTCTGAGTCAAACGGATTTTATCCACAACCCTCAAACAAAACCCGGGAAAAAGTCTGTCTTGATCTGCGTTCTGGGAATGCCCATATCATTTAAGGTCTTTTCAAAAGCCCGGACCATGCCGCGCGGGCCGGAAACATAAAAAGTCCGGTCAAAAAAATCCGGCGCTTCCGCCCTGATCTTTTCAGCAGTCAAATAGCCTGTTTTTTCCGTTATCAGGTAGATCGTTTTCAAGTTTATCTTTTCGGAAGCTGCCGATAAAACGTCCTTATACGCGACCTCTCCCTCGGTTTTGTTCGAATAGAACAGGACAATGTCGCGCTTTTCATTTTTATCCGACAGGTATTTGACCATGCTCCTAAAAGGCGTGATGCCTATGCCTCCTGCGATAAAAGCCAGTTTTCTCGCCTGATCTTGGGGCAAGGTAAAATCACCTGCTAGTTGACCGGCCAGAACATGGCTGCCGGCAGGCAGATCGAACAAAGTTCGTTTAAAGCTGCTTGCTTGAGGATAAAATTTTACGCCAAGATGCACTTCCGGTTCCGTAGGCGACGAGGCGATAGTAAAGTATCTGCGGTTGCCCCGATTGTCGGGTTTTTTATGGCCGACGGTCCATTCCAGATACTGGCCCGGCTCAAATTTCATCGGGTGTTTGGATTGGAAGACGAGGTCATAAGTATCCGCACCAACGGCTTCTTTAGATTTAAGGGTTAGAAGGTGCTTTACTTTTGGGCTCAGAATATAAGCAAAAACATTTCCCACCACTAACGCAAGCTCAGGCGTGGAGTAAATATTGCCGATGTGGACCGAAGGGCCGAACAGCAACCCGACGAATGCGCCATAAAAGATCCTCCGCCTCATGGTCGGCGGTGTTGTGACAGGCTCGGTCAGCATGATAAAGGCAAAAAACACGATCGGTGAATCAACAAGGATCTTGCGAACCAAAAATACCGGATCTGATTTGGAGGGAGACAGGGCAATAATTGAAACTAGAGCCATGACCAGGAAACTTAGAACCAGGTCAAACCTTTGGATCTTTCGCGCGACCAAAAGCCCGCCGATCAGCACCACCGGCAGCATCCAAAGCGTTCCGATCCACCAGCTGGGCGACTGGTTGATAGTAAATGCGGTTACGACCAGAGCAAATGCCGCCGGGTTAAAAATATGTTTTGCCTTGTAAGCCAAAATATACTTGGAAGCCTGCGCCAGCACAGCTGCTGCGATCAGAAAAGCCAATCCCGAAAAATAATGAGAGCCGGTGGCTGACGGCGGTGTGATGATCAGCGCTAAAATCAGAGCTGTAATATAATCTGATTCAACGTTGGCAGGAACTTTAAAAGCCGCGGCGAACAGGGCGTTGGCTATCCACGAGGCCGCTATCAAAATAACGGCTGAAAAAATAAGATCAAGTGGTTTGAACGCCAGAACACCAAAAAAACAAAGACCGATAGCCCAGATCATAAGTGCCGCCAAAAAATACAGCACCAGACGGTACATCGTGATCTTGTTCAGATAGTTATCTATGAAATTAAGCATTTGTATACTTTCCAAACCCGCTTGTCTCTGTACCGATCCCTTTTTTATCTACCATGTATGCTTCAAACCCGGAAAGGTTTTCGATGAAGATAATCCCGTCCCTGCCCATTGCAAACGCGGCTGTGGCAAACCGGTCGGCTTCATACACATTCGGTCCGATGACAGTTAAACTGACGATCTCGTCAATATTTTGCCCTTTTTGGTGAGGGTTGTAAATATGGTTCCCGCGCTCGTATGACCCCGATGTTGCTATCCCTTGGCCGCGCAGATGAACAACTTTGATAATTTCTTTTTGATTGAACGGATTTTTAATCCCGATTTTCCAGATCTTGCCCGCGGTTTGGATGTCGCCGCCGGCTTCAACATAAAATTCTTTAACTCCCTCCCGGTCTAATAATTTTGCGGCATTATTGATCGCCCAGCCTTTGACAAGTCCGGATGGATCGAAATTGCCGTCCGGTTTTCTAATGTCAAAATATCCGCGAGTTTCATTTTTTGTTTTTTCCGCCAGTTCAAATACGGTCTTCATTTCTCCGCTTGCGTCAGCAAGCGCAATTTCGCCGCAGTTGAGCCTGCTGATTTCGCTTTCCTTTTTATAGGTACTGAACCTTTCATCAACTTCGGTAAAATAATCAAAAACCCGGCCTAAAACTTCCGGGTCTTTATCATCGATTATTTCAACCGTAACCGGCATGCCCATTATTATCTTCGTTTGTTTCATGCGCTATTTGGCCTGACCCAGCGCTGCAGCCAGTGATTGCTGAAACGCTTCGCTGCTTTGCGTGGCTCCGGACACAATATCTACTTTCGCGCTTTGGGTTGCGATCGCTTCCTTCTTAAGTATCGGGTTAGAAGCAGTATTGACCTGGATTGATTCAGGCCTATCATTCGGATACTGCAAAAATTGCACATCAGTGATCTTACCGCCGCTGATTACAGCTTTAACCTGCAAAGGGCCGTAAAACGCGTCAGCTACATTACCTGTATATTCTCCATCCTTATACTGCCCTGACGCCACCGGCGTCGGGGTTGGTGCAGGTGTCGGAGAGGGTGCCGGAGCGGGCGGAACCTGGCTTACCGGATCAGGATAAACCGCTATATTGTTATCATTTCTTTTAAAAACGCCTCTCTCGTAGGCGACATAGAACCCAAAAATCAGAACCACGGCAATCGAAATCAGATATTTTTTCATTGTTTTATTAATTATACGACTAAAGCAAAAAATAGTTTCACTTTAAGGCTTTTACAATATTTTTAAATTGAGAATCCCAATCCCTGAATTTATTCCACCGCGCAACATAATATGGCGGATAAATTGATCGGACCCGTTTTTTGTACTTTAAAAATAACGGGTCATTTTTTAATATTTCCTCAGCCTTACGGTTCATGACGACAATAATGTGCGGGTTTATAGTTTTAAGTTCTTTTAGAAGAATGTTTTTGAACGTTGCATCTTTTTCCCATTCTCTGAAACGTTTGCCGGCTCTGCCTTTGGTTTTGATCATGTCAGTCACAAACACCGGATTTTTTAAAATATTTCCGGATCCAGTTTTGCAGAACAAAATCCGCAGCAGTAGTATTATAATTTTCTCTGGCTCTAGAAGACCTCGCGCCAAGAAAAATAACATCGCGTCTTTTAGGCAGATCTTTGGGAACGAATTGTCCTGCGATGATTTTCATTTTTCTTTGGTTTTTTTGGCTGGGGAGGAAGGATTCGGACCTTCGATGATGGATTCAGAGTCCATTGCCTTACCACTTGGCTACTCCCCACAGTTTTTTTTATTTTATCATTTTTAGGCCAAGTTTTCAACCTGTTACTTAGATAATATCAGCGCGACTTTTCTGTTGGGATCCATAGCCTTGGCTGCCTGATCCCAGTCTGCCGAAGCTTTTTTTAAAGTATCAAATGTATACGTATTACCGTCGCCCGAATTGGTTCCCGGATCATTAACAATGAACTCTTTTTCATTATAGCCGCGGACCACGATCATATGATACAAAGGGCCATTGTCATTGTACTTTGCCGGATTTAATATTTTAGCGTTCAGCGGCAATAAAACCACGTGCTTTTCAGCCAGCGCTTTTTTTAAATCCTGCTCTGAGTAATTTAGAATAGGCGTGACTAATATCCCAAAGGCACCTTGCGCCATATGCGTCGTGGCATCAGCCCCAGTGTTCATATTATAGCCTGCATTGATATTTTCCCAATTCTTGAGCTGATTTATGGCATTCTGGGCGTCGTCCGCCGACATCTGGTCTTGAGTCTGACCATTAAGATATGCATTGGCCATGGTAACGCTGGCTTCTTCGCAGTCTTCGTTCCGGCTCCAATTGTCCGTAGGAGCCTGCGGTGTAAACGGTACTTGCAAAACTACTGACGACGGAACCATCTGGGATCTGAAAAACACTGCAGCTAATACCACGAGTATAATAACCGCGGCAATAATAATATTTTTTTCTGGAAAATATTTCAGTCATATTATTTCTTTAATAGTGAGTACTTGACCAAGGCCCATAACGACTCTACCTGGCCTTTAAAATTCATATGCTTGCCTTCTCCGCGCGATCTCGGCCGATATGAGACCGGCACTTCAATGATAGTAAACCCGGCCCGATGTAGTTTGGCTGTGACCTCAGGCTCAAACCCGAATCGTTTTGATTCCAGTTTGTCAACTACAGAGCTCAGCGCCTGCCGGTTGAAGGCTTTGTAGCAAGTCATGATATCCGTCAGGTTCTGGCCTGTCAACCGGTTGGAAAACCCGGTAAATATTCTGTTAAAAAAACTGTGCCAAAAACTTAACCCTTGCTTTTCAAGATACCGGGAGCCGTAAACCACATGGGCATTCTGTTCCAAAAAAGGCGCTATTACTTTTTCTATTTCGCTGGCATCATACTCCAGATCGGCATCCTGGATTACCACAATATCCCCTGAGGCTTGCTTAAAACCCGTGTGGAGTGCCCCGCCTTTTCCGAGATTTATTTCATGCGTGAATACTATTATTTGCGGGTCATTCAAATTTTTTAAAAGCTCAGTCGTACCGTCAGTAGAATGGTCGTCCACTAAAATGATCTCTTTTTCCATATTGCCGATTGAAACGGCTTTAACCTGATCGAGAACTATTTGGACCGTCGCGCGCTCATTGTAAACCGGGATGATTATGCTGACTTTTTTATAGTCCATAACCTAAGTTTAGCACAACCCGGTGAATAGAATTAAAAAGAAAAAGCGCACAGGTCAGGCAACCTTGCACTTGCGTGGCTGAAATTTCAGGTGTTGAACGGCAGTGAGAAGATCGCGCTGCTTGGTGATGGTGCCTTCTGCGGCGAGCTGGATTGGCTGGACGCCCTGTTCCCCAGAGCCAGCCAAAGCATCAGCCCTGCGATGATGACGATCAGCACGACTGTAAGCGCGATCCGCTTCCATTGACCCGACGTCTGCACAGGGGCTTGTTCCGCAAACAATCCGTTCATAACATTCCTCCCTTGACTGCCGCTCCTTGTCCACACTATAGAGGATTTGGGATGGCAAATCAACGTGCTATAATCAGCGCATGTTTGACCAGCTGAAAGACCTGTATAATCTGCGGAAGCAGGCGCAGGAGATCCAAAAACAAATGGCTTTTGAACAAGTCACAGGCTCTTCAAAAGACGGCTTTTTCAGCGTGACCTTAAACGGCAATCATGAACTTATCAAGGTCGACATCTCCCAGGAAATAGATCTGCATCATCCGGAAATAGAAAAAAATATCAAGGAAGCCCACCAGGAAGCGCAGGAAAAGCTTAAGAAACTTCTGGCCGAAAAGTTTCAGGGCATGCTATAATTGCTAAGGTTTAACACTTAATATCTTTTTACTATGCTCTCAGAATCAAGTATTTTCATGCTTTCGGTCGTCGCGGGGTTGGCTGCAATTGCTTACGGACTGATCATCACTTATTGGGTCCTGGGAAAACCTACGGGCGATAAAAAAATGCAGGAGATCGCAGCCGCCATCCAGGAAGGCGCAAATGCATTTCTCTTCCGCCAATATTCGACTGTGGCAGTGGTGGCAGTGGTCCTGGATCTGATAATCTGGAAATATCTGGGTGTTCATTCCGCGGAAGGATTCGCAGTCGGAGCGATAGCCTCGGCATGCGCCGGGTTTATCGGAATGTTCGTGGCCGTGAGAGCCAATGTCCGCACAGCCGAAGCGGCCAAGTCCGGGCTAGAGCCTGCTTTCTCGCTGGCTTTCAAAGGAGGGGCGGTCACGGGATTTTTTGTTGTGGGCTTAGGGCTTTTGGCAGTGACCTTATTTTATAAATTTACAGGGGACATCAAATCCCTGGTCGGCCTGGCTTTTGGAGCGAGCCTGATCTCAGTGTTTGCCCGGCTTGGCGGAGGGATCTTTACCAAAGGCGCGGATGTCGGGGCTGATCTGGTCGGAAAAATTGAAGCCGGCATTCCGGAAGATGACCCCAGGAATCCTGCGGTGATCGCGGACAATGTCGGCGACAATGTCGGGGATGATGCCGGCATGGCCGCGGACCTGTTTGAAACCTACGCCGTGACCACCATCGCGGCCATGCTTTTGGGCAACATTATATTTAAAGGCAACTCTCTTTTCATTCTTTATCCTCTGGCACTGGGCGCCGTATCGATCTTTGCTTCCATTATCGGCACATTCTTTGTCCGGCTTGTGGACAAAGCCATCATGACTGCGCTTTATAAGGGCCTGGCAGTATCCGCTATTCTGGCGGCGCTCGGATTTTACTGGGTCACCAAAAGCCTGTTCATTCCGCTTTTCAGCAAAGGCTTTTTTTATTCAACTCTAGTCGGCTTGGGAGTTACCGCGGCCATGGTCCTGATAACCGAATATTACACGTCAAAAAAATTCAAGCCCGTCCGGTCAATTGCCGAAGCCTCAACAACAGGGCACGGCACGAATATAATCACGGGCCTGGCTGTATCCATGCAAGCCACGGCGCTGCCGGTGCTTGCAATCATCAGCGGGATCTTGCTTTCTTATCACTTTGGCGGGCTCGATGGCCTTCCCGGCTCCAGTATTTACGGCACAGCCATCGCCGTGGTTTCCATGCTCTCCATGGCCGGCATTATCGTAGCGATTGACGCTTTCGGACCCATCACGGACAATGCGGGCGGCATTGCGGAAATGGCGGGCCTGCCGGAATCTGTACGCGAATCAACTGATGCTTTGGATGCGGTGGGCAATACGACCAAGGCTGTGACCAAGGGTTATGCGATCGCATCAGCGGGATTGGCCGCAGTCGTATTATTCGCTTCTTACACGGAAGAGTTAAATGCTCTTGGCAAACATCTGACGTTTGATCTGTCTGACGTAAAAGTTTTGGCCGGATTGATCATCGGGGCCTTGCTGCCGTACCTGTTCGCTTCCATGGCCATGCAGGCAGTAGGTAAAGCGGGACACGCCGTAGTGGAAGAGGTCCGCAGACAGTTCAAGGAAATTCCCGGCATCATGGCCGGCACGGCCAAACCCGATTACGGCAAAGCTGTCGACATCGTGACCAAGGCTGCTATTAAAGAAATGATCGTGCCTGCTTTATTGCCGGTTGTGGTGCCGATCCTGGTCGGCATAATCCCGTTCTTGGGCGCCAAAGCATTGGGAGGCGTACTGGTCGGCTCGATCATTACCGGCCTGTTCGTGGCTATCTCCATGACCTCCGGCGGGGCGGCTTGGGATAATGCAAAAAAATATATTGAAGAAGGCAATTACGGCGGCAAGAACTCTTTGGCGCATCAAGCCGCGGTCACGGGTGATACTGTCGGCGATCCTTACAAAGATACTGCAGGCCCTGCCATCAACCCCATGATCAAGATCATCAATATCGTGGCTCTTCTTATAATCAGTTTTTTGGCCTGATCCGTTTGCTCGTTTTGGAAGATTTTTATATTTAGGCTATACTTGTAGCAATTGTTTTCGTTCCCGTAATTACCCAGGAGGGTGATAATGAGGCAACGGTTAACGTTGAGTCAGTGTCAGACGGTACTCTCTGCTGACGACTGCGACTTTGGCATTGAGCCCAAGCCCCACACGTCCCGCTACCTTGACCTCGTCATGGATGATGCAGGAAGACTGCATCCGGCCGTCACCCTTCGCAGCGGCGATCAATGTCGATTGATCGTGTTCAGCGAAGGCGTGGATAGCCGCGATTTCTGCAAACCGGGTTCCGGTTTCCGGAACTGGCAGAAGCATGTCCAAGTTTCTTTTCTTCAAGAGGATCCCAGCTGCCCGGAGGTCTATATCTTCGTCATCTACAACGGCTGGGTTCTCGAGCACGTGTCCATGATCGCGGATCTTCAGCCGTTCATGGGCTTTCCGTTCGAAGATGGAGTAGACAATCTCGAACCTGAAGATGAACCGGAAGAAATGATCGTGTAGAAGAGGCGGACAAGTCCCACTACTTGTCAACCTCTTCTTTTTTTATGCCAAAATTTTGTGTAACTTTAAAAAATCTGTTCTATGATGCCGCCGCCAAGCAACTCTTCTCCTTGGTAAATTACGGCTGACTGTCCCGGCGTTATGGCTCTTTGCGGCTGATCAAAAATTACTTTCAATTTGTTACCTGATATCTGTTCCAGCTTAGCCGAATATTCCGGGTGGTGATACCGGATCGTCACACCTGTATGCAATGGAAGATCAGGACTGGTGTTCACCCATGATAATTCTGAAACTGTAAAGCTTTTTTTCCATAGCTGTTCATCCTGTTTATCATTTGTTACTACCAACCGGTTCGCGCTAAAATCTTTGCTCACTACATAATAAGGTCCCGAACCGCCGAGTTTCATGCCTTCGCGCTGGCCGATGGTGTAATAGGGCAATCCGTCATGACTTCCCAAAACCTTTCCCGTAGCCGTTACGATCTCGCCAACCTCAGCTTTCACGTGAGCTTTCAAAAATTCCGTGACGTTGATCTTCCCAATAAAACAAATGCCTTGCGAATCTTTTTTCTCGGCATTCGGCAAGTTAAACTTTTTTGCCAGCAGGCGCACTTCTGACTTTTTCAAGTGCCCTATCGGGAACATGATCTTTTCAAGCTGTGATCGTTTCAAGGTATAGAGAAAATAGCTTTGATCTTTTGAAAGGTCAATCCCCTTCAAAAGCTTTCCCCTTTCAATACGGGCATAGTGTCCTGTTGCGACATGATCTGCTCCCAAACTCAGCGCTTTTTCCAGAAAAACCTTGAATTTAATCTCAGTGTTGCACATCACGTCCGGGTTCGGCGTGCGCCCAGCCGCATACTCGCGGAAAAAATACTCTACAACTTTGTCATAATATTCTTTCTCAAAATTCCAGATATAAAACGGAATGTTCAGAATTTGCGCCACTTTTCTGGCATCTTCCGAATCCTCGGCCCAGGTGCAGCCGTGATCGCCAAAATCTTCCGACCAATTTTTCATAAACACGCCGATCACATCAAAGCCTTGCTCTTTCAGCAAAGCTGCTGTAACAGAAGAATCCACTCCCCCGCTCATTCCCACTACAACTGTTTTTTTCTTGTCATTCATGCATGAAAGTATATCAAAAAATAGGCAAAAAAAGAAGGCAGAGCAGCGTACCTTTTTTAAAGATGTGCGCTCTGCCTGGATCTTATGTAGACTCCAGAAGCTCATGCAAACCGACGTTCGGGCGATGTTCTAGGATAGAAACGCGCGCCATGATCCTGCGCTCGTATCTGGTCTGCGGGCTGAATCCGAGGGCTTCGAGATGCTGAAACTGCGCAAAGCAGTTTGAGCACGTCTCAAAATGCAGATTGACTGCGTCTTGGGTCAACGGCGCCGACGGTGAATCGCTCAAGGAAAAAAACTCCAAGTGACTCGCTACCACAGCCTTCTTAACCAGCGCTTTCTGGTCGTTTTGCTGCCTCATTGTTCCTCCGCGAAATTTTTAGCTCTTAAGCTTGCCCCACAAACTTTCGAAGATCTGCTTCTGTGTGAAATAAATGTCGCGATTTTCGACAATCACACCGAAAGCTATCTCGGAAGAGTCTAGGCCAATGTGCGCGATCTTGCCTCCGTAGATCAACTCGTGAGTGGCTGTTGTGCGATTGCGACCTCCACTCAGCCACTTGCGTTCATCCAGGCCCGAAAGGAAGCCGCCCTCACCAAGAGAGATAGTGCGGACACGGATGCCCTTTTCTACCCTTCTTTGGTTGAACGCCGGGAACTCCTGGTAAATGCTCTTACGGTCTTTAGCCGTGGCTGCGGAATACACAACATATTCCTTTTCCGCTGCCTCGCCTAACGTATTGAGCACATCCTCCAGTATTTTTTTAACCCCTTTGAACCCCTCGTAGACCCGGATCGTCGGGCGGCCCCCTTGGGCCACGAACATGGTCTTGAGCTCAGGCAGTTTTTCGGAAATGCTGACCTTCAGCCTTTGCAGCCGGGTTTGTTTGTCCTCCACGGCTTCCACCAGGCGTTCCGGCGGTTCGGCTGCAAAGTGCTGTTTGCCCTTCCTATAAAAACTGACCAAGCCCAAATCCACTAATTTTTTAAGGATATCATAGGCAGTCCCCCTGTTTACGCCGGATTTGCGGGCAACCACCCTGGCCGGGGCCGGTCCTAATTCCAGAAGCGCGAGATAAACGTTTGTCTCTTTGTCGGATAAACCGAATTCTTCCAAAAGATTGTTTAATTCCATAAATTTCCGATTAATTGCTTTTACATCCTATTTGTATTTACCAGGTTGGTCAAAATTTTACCTACAACAGTCAATCTATTGCTAAAACAAGCCGACTTTTTGTCGGCTTGTTTTCTACAAAATTCGATTTATCCACAACTAGAATTGGATCTTATCACCGGGTTTTATGGTTCCGGATTGTACCTGGAGTGTCGGTTTTGGAGTTTCTTCTTGGACTTTAGGTGCTTGCTGTTTCGGCGGTTGGGGCAAGGATTCAGGTTTTGGCGCAGTGTTTTGAGGCGTTGGTTGGTTCCTATTCAGAGACTGCTCCAAAGATTTGCTTAAATTTGCAATAGCTGAAGTTGCTTTCTCCACTCGCTCAGTCACTTTCTCGGCCGTTATCTTATTTACGGTATCCCAAACCGGGTTTACAGGTTTTTTATCGGACGCGCGCCTGTTTGGGTGTGAATCTACCTGCCTTGTGCGTCGCTCAAATTGCCTTCTTTCATCGTGGCGCTCTTCCTGCCTTCGCTCGGTTCTGACCGGAGTCTGGACGATCGGACTTGCCTGTTGCTGCACAGCGGGCCTGACCTGCGGCGGAGTCGGCTGAGTGGCCATTTTTTCATGATAGCGCAGATTTTCCTGCAAATCTTCTTGCTCCACGGCGCTGCTCTCGGCTTCCGCAGCAGCCACATGGAATTCCGAACCCATCCATCTGTTGATCTTTTCTTCAACTGTTTCCCGCTTGTTGGCATAGCGCTCGCGCGAAACATTGATGACTTTTTCCTCATTACCGGTTGATTCGGCAATTGGCGCCAAGGTCGTAGCCGAAAAAGGAGTTGAGGACACGCCGTTGATCATAAGTTTGAGATAAACATGATATTTGGTCAGGTTGACCAGATCGTGCATCATATAGGTCGGCTCAAATTCTTTTTCCAAAAATTCCGAATCATCAGCGCCGACCCGGAAACAGACCAGGGTTCCGACGTTGCCGAAAATAGCATCGCGGACCACTGTGTCCTTGCCCTGGACCAGCTGCCCGATATATTGGTGCGCGACGATCAGGTTCAGTCGGTATTTGCGCGCCTCGGACAAAATATTGGCAAACGATTCAGTGGCAAAATTCTGAAATTCATCGACGTACAGATAAAAATCTTCCCGCTCTTCTTCCGGAATGTCCACGCGGCTCATGGCGGCCAGCTGGATCTTTGTGATGATCATCGCGCCCAATAAAGCTGAGTTGTCTTCGCCGATGCGCCCTTTGGACAGGTTGATGAGAAAGATCTTTTTCTTATCCATGATCTCCCGCAGATCAATTGAGCTTTTTGTCTGGCCGACAATATTGCGGATGATTGCGGAAGACAAGAACTGCCCGACTTTGTTCTGGATCGGAGCTATGGCTTCGTTACGGAATTTGTCGTTGTAGTTGGCAAATTCATCAACCCAGAAAGACTTGACCACCGGGTCCTTGATGTTATCAACTATCCGTTTACGGTAAGTTTTGTTCACCAGCATGCGGGCGATACCGAGCAGAGTGCTGCCCTGAGAATCAAGCAGGGCCAAAATAGTATTGTTCAAAATGTATTCCATACGAGCGGACCAGACCCCGGCCCAGATCTTCGTGAATACGCCCATCAACCCTGAAGCCACCAAATGCTTGTATTTGGGATCAACCGATTCCAGCGGATTGAATGCGATCGGAAAATCGCTGTCTGCCGGATTGAGATACACCACGTCATTTACCCGGTTTGACGGGACATAATTCAGGATCTTCTCTATAGAGTCTCCGTGCGGGTCCACAAAGGCCACGCCATGGCCGGCCTGAATGTCCTGGATGACCATATTTTCAATGAGCGTAGTTTTACCCATACCGGTCTTCCCGATGATGTACATATGGCGTCTGCGGTCATCACGGCGTATGCCGAAAGACACTTCCCGGTTCCGGAAATTCGTTTTTGCAAATAAAGTTATATCGTTATCGTCGTTCATTTTTTTATTTTATCCTATTGGTAAATCCATCGGAGGCGCTGATTTAACCGTTTGCACTCTTTCCATCTGCGAAATGCGGGTATGAGGCACTTGCGGGAAATGGAAGATCGTGGCCAGCTCCTCGGTATTCATGATGACCTTGCCCACTCCGCGCCAATGGCTGCGCGAGGTTATCCAGTGCAGCATGTGTCTTTTCCGGGTCAGTTTGCTAGCTTCGACATACGGCCTCTCCAGCCTTTCCGAAAGTTTATAACTCGGCCCTTCTGTCCAGCTGTGGCCGATATCCGGCTTAAAACCGTTCAGATTCACTTCGTCGAAATTCCGGAACGCGCCGACTATCTCAGGTATTCTCACGGCTTTGTTGATCTTATCTTTGGGAGCCAGATAAAATGTCCTGATGCGGACTTCATAGCCGATCTTTGAGACGGCATGCTCGATGGCATTGATCACGCTCTTCTCCACGTCGGTTTTGTGTATCATCAAGGTTGGAGGCTCTTCCTGGACCTTGACAGGAGCTGTGTGTCCTTCCTCGGGGCCCGACACTATCCCGACTAAAATCCGGGCCAGCAGATCAGGAATGAAATGCATGATCCTGAAAACCCAATCATCTCCATGCTTTTCCGGAACGCCTTTCAATTTGTCCACCAGATGTTTTGTGTGTTCTTTCCAAGAATCATCGACGGGTTTGATTACGAGCTGAAAAACCAACAATTCATAAGGCTGAAGGTTGCTCATAACTTCAATGACATTGGAAAGCGGATCAATGAACGTTTCTTGAGCTCCATGTTCGAACGAAGAGTCCAGCATATAAGTCCTGATCGGATAAGCGTTGTCCTTCTTTTTCAGCCACTCCGTACCCCAAAAATCAAAATCCGCGTGCTTGGGGTCATAATCGTGAGGCAAGTTGCGGAGATAATCTTCAGTCTCGAAAACTTCCGCTTTCGGATACTGGGCAAAGATCGCGCTTTCCAATAAATTGCGGAAGCGCGCGGGAATTCTAAAAATGAAAGAAACCTTGCCGCCTAAACTGACAATTTCGCAGGAAACATTGAGCACGGACCTGCCGTTGAACCTCTCGCCGAACGTAAAATTTTGATGGATCGCATGCAGGGCAGTAAAAATCTGTTCCATGGCCAAAGGAGATTTTTCGTTCAGCTCGTCAATTTTTACCTCCAAAAAAACCCATTCGATCCCGGACAGATAGACGTGGTTGTTCTCTTCCCTCTTCAAATAAAAAATCATCCAGAACAGCAAACCCGCAAACAGGGTCCACCCATAGTAGTTTATTAAAACAACATCTATCAAATAATGGAAAAAATCGCCTAAAACTGACATTAATTCACTGGTTCTCCTTGGGACAATGCATATTTATCTTTGCCGACCTTTTGGAAATTTTTCCGATTAGATAGGCCCACCAAAATTGTGTTTCGTTTCACCAAACGGCGCTTCATGACCTCGGTTATGATCTCATCCCGGGTCAGCGGCCGGCCAAAAGATTTTAGGATCTCACGGATGACATCCGCCACGACTCCCTTAGTATAACCCCATTCCGAAAGCGCATATATCCCCCTCCCGATCAGGACAAAACGGATGTCTTTGATCAGTTCATTATGCACGGTTTCCTGGTAAGCCACCCTGTTGTCAAATTTATTGTCATTGATAAGCTTAGTGATGACGGAATAATGCTCGGGTTTTTTATGATGCCTCATCACCAGATAGGCTTTATCCCCAACGTCGCGGGGCTTAACGTCACTCCAATGTTTCAGTCCGATCTCGTCGAAAGGATTGATCTGGATGGCTTTGGAAGCATTCAGATAGCTGTGCAGAACGCGGTCATTCAATTCCAACTCATGTTCTTTAAAATAAGAGGTCTGCTTGAACCGCTGATGCAAAGACAGCTCCGTCAAAACATGGCCCTCGGACTCCAGAATTGCCGTATATTCTTTTATGATCCGGTCGAGTTTGGCAAAATCAAAACCGATGATATACCAGGATTCAAAAAATTCCGGTGATTCTTTAAAATTTTGGAACTGTTCGCCGAGATAGAGCAAAAACTTAACTGCATTCATTTCTTCCTGATCAGGCTTGTTCTGAAGGATTATCTGCATCAACAGTTCTTCGCTCATGAAGTTGCCGTGCTCCGTGATGGTTTCAAAGATCAGCTGCAGGGCTTTTTCGTGGGCGCCCTGGTGCTTTTTCTTTAGCGTATTTAAAGAGTCTTTTTCTATCTGACGCACGCGTTCCCGGGTCAGGTTATGTTTCTTGCCGATAGCTTCCAGGGTCTCAATTTCCGAGCCGGAAAGGCCAAAACGTTTGCTTAAAATTTCCTTATCGCGCTCCTTTAACGAGCCCATAAGCTCATTCACCAAAGAAACAGGCTGAAAATCATTCAAGCTGTTCTGGGTCTTGGTCCCCATTATCTGATCCAAAATACCTGTTTGTCCGGCAGGCGGATGGGAACTCGTCGGGTTGTTAGTGTCTTTATCTGACATAGAATTGTATTAAAAATAGTATAGCACAAAATTTCAATTCTGTCAAGGATTATGTTCTAATTTGTTTTTTTGAAATAAATTCAGCAAAATAATAAAAACCGCTCAGTTGCTCGGAGCGGTTTTAGTTATCTATGCTTTAACGGGACGAACGCCTGACTTCCCAATTATGCCAGACGATCAGGATCGGACTGGCAATAAATATGGATGAATAGGTCCCGGCAATGATGCCTATCAGCAAGGCCAATACAAAGATATGGATGCTGCTGCCCCCCGAACAGGAACAGCGACAGAAGAACAAAAATAACCGTCAGTGAAGTATTGATAGAACGGACAAGAGTTTGATTGATGCTGTTGTTGATGATCTCGGACAATGACTGCCCGGCCCGTATGCGCAAATTTTCGCGGATCCGGTCAAATACAACGATCGTATCGTGAACGGAAAAACCCAAAACCGTCAGCATGGCAGTAACAAACAGGCTGTCAACTTCAATTCCCTTAAAATGTCCCAGGATGGAGAAAGCGCCGAGCACGATGAACAGGTCATGCAGAAGAGCAATGACGGCCGCAATCCCAAAACGCCAGGACGAGACAGGTTTGGTAACCTTGCGGAAAGCATAGGCAATATAGAAAATGATCCCCAACGAGACCAAAAGCAACTGCACGAAGGCCTGCGAGCGCAGCTCTTTGCCGATTATTGGGCCGATGGAAGTGAATTGCTGTTCTGTCACAGCGCCGAATTTATCGGTCAGAGCTTTCATAAATGCGGCATGCTGCGTTTGGTCTTGCGGTCCGGTCCGGATGATCACCTGGTTGCCGCTGGCGGGCTGGATCTGGGCATCGGGAAAAGAGCTTTGGAGAACTGATTGTATTTCTGAAGACTGCGGAACAGCCCCCGGAAATTGGATCTGGGTTAAGGCACCGCCGGTAAAATCGATACCCGGCTTGAGGCGGAACATCACCAAAGACACAATGCCGGCCAATAAAAGTATTGCGGAGACTGCGAACCAGAATTTGTAATATTTCATTATGTTAAGCATTGGGTTTCTCCTCAGCCATGGTGCGTACGCCGTATAAGCCGTGTTTGACCAGAATATTGTGGCCGACCAGCATCCTTAAGAAGGTCCTGGTCACGGTTATGGCTGTGAACATGGAAACAAGGATGCCGATGGCCAGCGTGATGGCGAACCCCCGGATGATGCTGGAACCGAAATAACCCAGGATGAAAGTCGTGATCAAACTGGAAAAATTAGAATCGCGCACTGACAGCCAGGCCCGGTTAAACCCGTCTTCCACCGACTGCTGGAGGGTTTTCCCTTTTCGCAGCTCTTCTTTCATGCGCTCAAAGATCAAAATATTGGCATCCACGGCCATACCAACCGACAAAATAAACCCGGCGATGCCGGCAAGAGTTATGGTGATGCCGAACAGTTTGAAGATCGCCAAACTTAAAGCCGTATAAATAGACAAAGCGATGACCGCCAAAACACCTGGCAGCCGGTAATAGATGATCATGAACAAAGCCACGATGGCGAAACCGATCAAGCCTGCTTCCACGCTTTTTTCCACAGACTGCAAACCTAACGTGGCGCCGACGTTTTCCTGGGAGATGAGTTTGATCGGAACGGGCAAAGCGCCGGCGTTAAGCCTTGTCACAAGGTCTTTAGCTTCCTGAACTGTATATTGTCCTGTGATTATCGCCTGACCGTCGGTGATCGGCGTATTGACCGTCGGCGCCGATAAGATCTCTCCGTCCAGAAAAATAGCGATCCTTTTGCCGACATCGCGGGTCGTGATATCCGCAAACAATTTTGTGCCTTCCGCGTCAAACTGCAAAGCCACCTGCGGCAAGCCGGTGCGCTGGTCAAATTCCAATGTTGCGCGCTTGAACTGTTTGCCGGAAAGTCCGGTTGGTTTGAAGGCATCATCAGCCGAAATGTTCACCTGGCCGTTGGCGTCGGGCTTCACTGCCGGCGGATTGGGATTTTCTTCCCTGAATTCAAGAAACGGAGTTTGGCCGATGAGCGAGATGGCCTGGTTGATGTCCTTGACCCCGGGCAATTCCACTATCAGGCGGTTGTTTCCCGAAACCTGGACCAAAGGCTCAGACACCCCGAATGCATTTACTCTCCGTTCGATAACATCTCGCGCCGAGTTCATGGCATCGCTTTGCGCTTCAGGAGGGATGTTCGTAAGGTCGCCTTCATAGACCAAATGCGTACCGCCTTGCAGGTCCAAACCCAATTTGAGCTTGAACTGCTGGTTATAGTTGATCTTTATCGGTTTGAGATTGATCTTGCTTCCCTGCGGCAAATCCAAATAAACCGCGCCTGCAGCCAGAAGTAAGATCGCCAGAAAAGTTAGGTATAATCTACGTTTTGACATTAAAAAAGAGGTGTTTCCTCAAGCTGAATTATAATAAATTTACTGAGCGAATACAAGACCCGCGTAAAATGATTATTTTTTCCTGATTTTCACGTCCACCTTGCGGGGCGCAGTCCTCATCGCTTTATCCACCAGCATTGAGCTGGACTGGATCTTCCCGCCGGCGCCGACATTGTAGACCATCTTGATGCCGTATCTTAAGCATACGGCCAGATCCCTGCTCAAAGAAGAATTCTTTTTCCTTGCGTCCGCAGGATTGCGGTCGCCCCCGTTGGCAAATATATCGGGCTTGATCGTCCGCAATTCTTCACTGACGCTCATATCGTCCGTATCAAACTTGTGCTTCGAAATTAAAACCTCGTCCACGTATTTGATCGCTTCGATAACTTCTTTCCGTTCTTTCTGGGACATAAAATTAAATTTTTTCTTTTTCAAAAGCCAATTGTCATTATTCAGAATTACCACCAATTTGTCGCCCAAGGCTTTGGCTTCCTTGAACATTCGGATGTGTCCCGGATGTATCGGATCAAATCCGCCGGACACAGCCACGACGATCTGTTTTTTATCCATTTGAAACCTCGTCGATCAGCCGCCTGGTCAAAAATCCAGGCAATCCCATGACCGTATCTTTTTCGCCCTCAATATATGCTATGTACGGCTTGATAGCAGGATCGGCCGGATGGAAAGCGCCGGCCCAGTCGAAAACCTTCCCCAGCAAAATCATCTCTTCGATCAAACTGAGCGGGATTTTCAAAAAATATACTTTTGCCGAATCCACTCCTTCCGCGATTTTTTTGTTCTCGGTATTCATAACTACTACGCCGGATATCACTTCCGCAGGTGTGCTGCCGTAGGACAGTAAAAAAGACCGGGCCTCGTCATCACTCAGCGGCTTTTCATAGAGCTTGCCGTCATGAACAACAACCGTATCGCAAGTAATTAAGATCGCAGGCTCGGTGATTTTTTCTCTCAAATTTTCCGATTTGCTCCTAGCTATTAAAACCGGTAAAGACTTGAAATCATCGGATCTGATTGATCTTTCATCGATCTGTGGGATCCTGACGTCAAAATTATAACCCCAATTTTTCAATATTTCTTGGCGTCTTGGCGATCCTGAACCGAGGATTATTTTCATGGCTATATTTTCCCACAAATTAACCAAAAAGAAAAGCGCGAACGAAAGGTTCACGCTACCACTTGGGCCTGCCGGCATCGTCAAAGCGCAGTCTGCGCTGGTCAGACGGAGAACCGTGCTCATCCAGATCCTCTGATAAACCATGCGGCCATACACGGGATCGTCTGACTGGCGCGGAAGGGTGAGGATAGTCCTCTCCTTCATAATGCGATCTGTCGCGGTCAAAAATCGTTAAACTGACCCATCGGAGAAGTCTTAGGATCATGACTACCTCCTGATTATTGCGATCCGGGATATTCCGAGTATATTCCGTCACGATCGGGATCGGCTTGCGGGGGATTGTTCATCCGACCGATCCTCTGGTCCGAATCCCAGACGTCGTAGCGGTCAGAGAACATCAGGATCAGAAATATTGTTGATAGAATGACAACCGACCAGTTGAGCTTCGGCCAAACAGTTCCCGTCAGCAGATAGGCGCCTGCGAGCAACATGATCGCCGTCATAGCCGCCTCTTTCTTCCAGTTCAGCATGAACAACCCTGCGACTATGAGCATTACCGCGACATCGTACTCCGGCGTGGAGAATCCCAAGCTGTGCGCGATCAGCGCCCGCAGAATGTCTGTCAGCCCGAGCGCCAGCAGAACGATGCCGAGGATCCGAAACGCGCGCCTTGCGGTCCTATCCATAAGGTCCTCCAGTTTTTTATTCTATTTCTTGAAATGTTTAAAAAATTCAATCTGGCGCAATCGCGCAAGAGCGGCTTTCCTGGTCTTGAATTTTCCCAGCACCTTGTGCGTCTTTTTTGAAAGGATGACATAGATGCTGCCTCGTTTCCGGATCATGTCATTATAATACCATTTATTTATCCCAAGGAAACCCTCGTCCGAAATGGCCCCATGTAGCCGTATCGGCAAATTTTACTTGGTCTAATTTAAGATATTGGCGTATCCCGGTAGGACTCAGGTCAAAGCCCACAATTCCTTCTTCCTTGCCGTCTATAATAGCCACTGCCATGACAGGCTCTCTTTTGCCTATAGCATATGCCAGTTTAGTATAAACCTCCTTGGCTTTCCGATCCTTTATAAGCTCTACAGCGATCTTGCGCGCCATATATGCGCCCGACCTGTCTACTTTTGTATAATCCTTGCCGGAAAACGATCCTCCTCCGATTGGTATCTCAGGCCCATAATTATCAATGATCAGTTTTCTGCCTGAAAGACCCGTATCTGCATCGAATCCGCCTTGCGTCCATTCTCCTGCCGGGTTTATCAAATACTCGCGGGCTTCCATATTATTCCGCACAAGTTTTAAAAGTTCGACATTTTTTGTATTTTGAAAACTGGCCACAACGGTGACCACATTCCCATTTTCGATCGTCACTTGCGTTTTCCCGTCATACGGATACACTTCGTAAATTTTTTTACAAAGATCCCTGGCCAGAGTGAATTCAAGCGGGAGGTATGCCGGAGTTTCGCTAGTAGCATACCCTTTCATAATACCTTGGTCGCCTGCTCCTCCAATGTCGACTCCTTGGGCGATCTGCGCGCTTTGCATTGTTAAATTGATGATGATCCTGTAATCAAGGCCGACAATATTTTGCACCAATTTTTCAAGATCTGGTTTTGACAGCGAAGTGACTTCCCCGTTTATCGTGATCAATTTATGACCGCCCATGACCTCGATCGCCACCCGGCTTTCCTTGTCATCTTTAAGATACGCGTCCAAAATCGAATCTGCGATGAAATCGCAGACTTTATCCGGGTGTTTGGGACTGACAAATTCGGCTGTTTTAAGCATTGACGTAGTGTTGATTAAACGCTAAACTGCTTGAATATCGCAAGGAGGAATTGCGATTTCCCCAAGGAGCCCCTATGTCGATTTCAGTGAACAACGGCGACTGGCCTAAGGCTCGCATGCTCAAGATCATTATCGGCGAATCCATGAGCGAACAAGAGATCGGTCTGCTGACCTTCGGGCTTCGTCCTGGCTTTATCCAAAAGCTCAACATTGTTGTGTTCGACCTGACCCATCTGGAACGGTTTGAACGGGATACGTGCGAGTTCATGATCCAGACCAAATCGGTGTTCGCGAACATGCACAAGCCTTTGGTCTTCGTCGCCAACTCTCAAGCGGTTCAGGAAGACCTGAAAAAAAAGGTCAAGGCGCTGCCTAAGGAAATTTTTGCCGAGTACGGAGCAGCGATCAACTGCGTAAAACAACTGGTTGACCCTGTGCCCCTCAAACCAAGCCCGCGCTAGCGAGGCTTCTTTTTTTACAAAAAAACCTTCCGGAAGGAAAGTTTTTTTATTATCTTTCCTCGTTAGAGGCTGGAATTGGCACCTTCTCTTGTTGAGGGTTGCCGGGCGGGTCATAAAGCCAGAGCTTTCACCGCCACTCTTGATATATATTCAGTTGTTGGATTAATTATACACTATTGCGCAGGATTCGTCTGCTCGCGGCCTGTGGACAGCTTTGAGATTGTGCATTGGCCGTTCCACAACCCCAATTTATTGGTCCTTGCATAAGATTCCGCAGCGGCAAACTCTTCCGATTTGGAAACATCAGGAGGATACGGATATGCAAAGGCGTAACCCTGTTTGACCAATTCCATATTCACAAATGTTCCGTCCTCAAGATATACGAATCCCAGCCACCGGCCGTACTGGTCCATATCATCAACATCTTTGTAGAACTTGATCGTTTTGCCTTCCACCAGTTCTTTATTTTTTTCCGCAGCTTGTTTGGCAAAACATTGCACGGGTTTTCGCTGGTCAAACTCTTCGGGCGTGTCCACGCCCACATACCGCAAATGATCGCCGTTGATAAAAACTATTGTATCCCCGTCAATGACGTGATCTACTTTTATCGGTTCGCCGGGAATAGTTTTGATGCTTGTGTCATAGTTTTCACCTGTAATTATCGCTTTTGGTGATTTGATGTGACTTTGCGAGATCAGAAACACAAGCGCCAGCAATCCAATAATCAAAAATATTGTTTTGTTTTTCATAAAAACCTGTTGACTTGTTTATGATTCTTTGATAAACTCTTTAGTTGAGGAGGAATAATAAATGACGCAGATAGACGATCCTTTAGGCGAAACTAAGCGCCACTTCCGGAAGGATCTGGCAGTCTGCATCAAATGCGGACATCAGATCGTTGATGGAAGTATTTCCCCGTTTTGCGAGGAATGCGGAGAGCCGAATGCATTCTTAGACCGAGAAAAGTTCAAGGCAGTATTCGGTTTGACCCCGGAGGAAATCAAAGCTTCGTGCCGCGAACCGGAGCATAACGGATTTTTTCCGACTCCCGCTGTCCGAGCCAGCTGGGACGCGCCGTTTTGCCCATGGTGCGGAGCCCTGCTTGCAAAGCCCGACTCAACTTGAGAAGGGCTCTTTTTTTATGTCTTTTGCGCCATCAATCTTTGATGCTCGGGCGTGTTTAAAAGGCCGCATTTTTTCCATTTTTTGCCGCTTCCGCATGGACAAGGGTCGTTGCGCCCGATTTCTTTTTGCGAAGGATCTAGCCGGATCACCGGCGCCTGCTGTGGCACGACATCAATTCTGAAAATAGTAAAAACAATTTGCTTATTGATCTCTTCCAGCAACCTTTGGAAAATCTGATAGCCCTCATTTTTGAATTCCTGCAATGGATCTCTCTGGCCATAACCGCGGAGTCTGACCGAATCGCGCAAATGCTCCACTGTATCCAAATGTTCCTGCCACAGAGTATCAATTGAACGCAGGTACACCAATTTTTCCATATTGTTCAGAACTTCGCGTCCGACCTTCTGTTCTTTGGCTTTGTATTCGCGCTCTGCGATTTCTACAAAGTGATTGACCAGTTCGATCGCATCATGCGAATCAATGATGTCCGTTTGCTGCAGCGGCAAAAATCCCGAAATTTCTTTATGCAGCTCCTCTAAATTCACATCTTCCTGCGCCAATGCGAAATTAACAACGTTCGTAATTTCTTTTTCTATCATGCCCAGAATATCTTCAGATAAAGGTTCCGTGCGATCCAAAATTTCTTTTCGCTTGCCGTAGATCACTGTCCGCTGCTTGTTCATGACATCGTCGTATTCCAAAACATGTTTGCGGGTGTCAAAGTTCAACCCTTCGATCTTGCGCTGGGCCGATTCAATGGATTTGGAAATAATCCCATGTTCTATGGGCTGGTCATCCGGAATGCCCAGAGTTTCCATCATTTTCTGCACCCGCTCGCCGCCGAACAAGCGCATCAGGTCGTCTTCCAAAGAAAGAAAAAATTGCGAAGCACCGGGATCTCCCTGCCTCCCTGCGCGTCCGCGCAGCTGGTTATCAATACGGCGCGATTCATGGCGCTCAGTACCGATGACAAACAGGCCGCCGAGTTCTTTCACTTTTTCCTGCTCAACAGGATCCGGAATGCTTCCGCCCAAAATAATGTCAACTCCTCTTCCTGCAATGTTCGTGGCCAGGGTGACTGCGCCCAAGCGCCCCGCCTGCGCGATAATATGCGCCTCGCGGTCGTTATTTTTTGCATTCAGGGTTTCGTGCGGCACTCCCGCCTGGGTTAGAAGCTCGGACATCATCTCGTTCTTCTCAATTGAGATCGTACCGATCAGCATCGGCCGGCCCTTTTCATGCAGTTCTTTAATAGTTCTGATAAGCGCGGTGAATTTTCCTTCCACGTTCTTATAAACCTGATCCGGCGAATCTTTTCTGACCATGGGCTGGTTGGTCGGGATCTGCACCACTTCTAAAGTGTAAATTTTGTGGAACTCCTCAGCTTCAGTTTCTGCAGTACCGGTCATGCCCGCCAGTTTGTGATATAAACGGAACAGATTTTGGAACGTAATTGTGGCCAAGGTCTTGCTTTCCTGCTGGATCTTCACAGGCTGGCGGTAAACCGCGGCTTCTTTGGCTTCGATCGCCTGGTGCAGACCCTCGGAATATCTGCGGCCGTACATCATGCGGCCGGTAAACTCGTCTACAATGATTATTTCACCGCTTTTGACCACATACTGCTGGTCCCTTTTGAAAAGCTCTTTGGCGCGCAAAGCGTTTTCGTTGTGATGCACGAGCGCAACATCATTGTAAAGATTTGGAACATTCAAAATTTTTTCAAGGCTGGAAATCCCTTTGTCATTTATCATCACAGCCTTGTGTTTTTCATCTACTGTATAATCCTCATCTTTGACAAGTTTATTCGCAGCCCTGGCAAATTCCAGGTATTTATCGGTCGGGTCCGTATCGGGCGCAGAGATTATCAAAGGCGTGCGCGCCTCGTCTATCAAAATGGAATCAACCTCGTCCACAATGGCATAAAACAGGTCCCGCTGAACCATCTGGTTCTTGTCCCAAACCATATTATCGCGCAAATAATCAAATCCGTATTCATTATTCGTGCCGTAGGTGATGTCCGAAGCATACGCCTGGCGCCTCGGAATAGGCCGCATGTGTTTGACATCCAAAACCAAACCCTGGACCTTGGATTCGATCTGCTTGATCTCTTCCTCTTCCGGGGCATAACCCGGATCATACAAAAATGCCTGCTCATGCTGAATTGAGGCCACGGATAATCCCAAATAATGGTAGATCTGGCCCATCCACGATGCCTGCCAGCGGGCCAGGTAATCGTTAACTGTGATCAGATGCGCGCCGCGTCCGGCCAAAGCGTTCAAATATAAAGGCAGGGTCGCAACCAGGGTTTTTCCTTCACCGGTTCGCATTTCAGCTATTGAGCCTTGATGCAGAACCATGCCGCCAAGAAGTTGCACGTCATAATGCCTCTGGCCAATCGTTCTTTTGGCCGCCTCACGCACGGAAGCAAAAGCCTCAGGCAATATCTTTCCGAGATACTCTTTGGTTTGTTCCAAATCTAAAGGCGCCAAGTCGGATTTCCACTTAGCTGTTAGAGTTTGCAAGTCGCTTTGCGACTTGCCTTCAAATTCTTTTTCAAGCGAGTTTATCTCGGCAACTTTTTTGCCGAGCTGCCTGACCACCGTTTCATTCGAAGATGAGAATAGATTGGATAAAAAAGACATAAAAATCTGCTTTATTATACTAAATTCCGGCCAAAAAGAAAAGGCCGAAACAAAAATCATCTCGGCAGGGAAAATTTCTCAATCCATTGGTTGAGTTTTTTAGCCTCCGCAACCATCAACTCAATAATCACATTGGTTACAAAGCCATCTTCCTCCAATATTTTGGCGTTCTCTTCGATCAGTCTGCAGTCAAGAAATTGCTTATTTAAATCGCGTTGGCTCGCCTGATAGCGCAGCCATCCCACCAGGACAGATCTCTCCTCTGCGCTAAGAGGTACACGGTCTCGAAGCATCCGTTCATTTGCCATGGTTGCTATCCCCCATTCGGGTTTGTCGGATATTAAGATATAACCCCTTTTATATGATTTTGTCAATAAGAAGAATTGCAAAAAGAAAAGGCTAAGACAAGCGTCCTAACCTAATGCCTCAAGCCAGTTGTCAAACTGCCGAATATGTCCGTCAATATCCTTCTTCTGGCTCTCCTTGTGAGGGCAGGTGATGGGCATGGTCTCGCCCCATTTGAACCAGATCTCGCGGTCTCGTATCAGCAGCTCTTTGGCGGGAGTTGGATCTCCGGCTTCAAGGGCCTTTTGAGCATCCCCGTACTTCCGGGACTCGTTCTCGTTGGTAAGCAAAAAATACTCGGCTTTCACGTATTTCAGATACCAGAGTATCTGATTGCGCGACCAATCCGATGCGGATTGGGTGGTTTCATCCGCCATCTTAGTTTCCTCCAAAAGTTTATGCTTTCAGCGCTTTCGCCTTGAATTTGTATAAGATCATTTTCATCAAAAGCTTGGCAGCCATGAAGTCCGGCGCTTGAAGTTCTTTTATCGGCGCCAATTCCACCAGATCAATCCCTATGATATTTTTCTTCTGAGCTACTGCTTTGATTATCGGCAGAATTTCGTCCCACGCAGGTCCCCCGGGTTCAGGCGTCCCGGTGGACGGGATCATGCTCGCGTCAAAAGCATCAATATCAAAACTTAAATATACATTTTCGCCTAAGCTATCGACGATCTCGTCGATCTTCCAGTTCTTACGGTCCCTTGCCAGGAAAACTTTCACGCGTTCGGGATGGTTCTGCCAAAATTCATATTCAAGTTTATTAAAATTCCGGATGCCGACCAATGTGGCTTTTTTAATATTCGGCAAATCCAGAGAATATTTTAGCCAAGCCGCATGAGTAAAAGGTTTCGGCGACCACCTGTCGCCAAGATCCAAATGCGAATCAAAAACCAGAACCGAAACATCTTTGTAATGCTCGTTCAAAGCCTGGGCAAAACCAAAACTGATGCTGTGTTCCCCACCCACAACCACCGGCAGTTTCTTTTGCTCGATGATATTTTCAACAATACTTTTCAAAAACTTGCACGCTTCTTCTGGCTCCTTAGGCAGTTCCGGCTGCTGCGTTGTCCAAATTCTGATGTGATCCTGTACATCATCCAGCAACTCGTCGTCAAAAGTCTCGACCTGGAGGGAAGCTTCGATCAATCCTGCTGGTCCCTTGTCTGTGCCATGCCCAAAAGTCACAGTGCCTTCATATCCGAAAGGTACGATAACGGCATCTGAGGACTCAAAAGTAACCTCGGGTTTGATGCCGAGGTTGAAGATGTCCAAAAATGGCTTTGGTTCATATGGCTTTTTGGGGTCAAACATATTCTAAGGAAATAACTCCCCCGCTAACGCTTTGGCTAATTCACCCCCTCTTAATTTAAGAGGGGGTGGCGCATCAGCGCCGGGGGCGTTATTGATTAAGTACATATGCAAATATCAATGGCGCCACAATTGTAGCGTCTGACTCTATCACAAATCTGGGCGTAGTTACATCCAATTTTCCCCAAGTGATTTTCTCGTTTGGCACGGCACCGGAGTATGAACCGTAAGAAGTCGTGGAATCCGATATCTGGCAAAAATAACCCCAGAGCTTGCAGTCTTCCTTGAGATCCTGCTGGATGAGAGGTACGACGCAGATCGGAAAGTCGCCGGCGATACCGCCGCCGATCTGGAAAAAGCCGATTGAGCTATTTTTGGAATTTTCCTTATACCAATCGATCAAAAAAGCCATTTGTTCCATACCTGACTTCACCACCTGGAAATTAGATACGTCTTTTCGTATCACATTAGCCACAAAAATATTGCCCAAAGTTGAATCTTCCCAGCCGGGTGTAAAGATCGGAATATTTTTTTCGCATGCCGCCAAAACCCAGGAATCTTTGGGATCGATCTGGTAATACTCCTTCAAAACCCCGCTCTTGATCAGCTGATACATATATTCATATGGCATGTACCGCTCATTGGCCTTATCGGCTTTCTGCCAGAATTTCAAAACATGCCGTTCGATCCGGCGCATTGCCTCCTCTTCAGGAATACATGTGTCGGTTACGCGGTTAAGATGGTTGTTCAGCAGATCCACTTCATCGGCAGGGGTAAGGTCGCGGTAATTAGGCACGCGCTTATAGTGATCGTGCGCGACTAAGTTAAAAATATCTTCTTCAAGATTGTTAGCGGAAGTTGAGACGGCGTGGATCTTATTCTGGCGTATCATTTCGGCCAAAGACAATCCCAGTTCAGCCGTGCTCATAGCGCCGCCCATGGCCAAAAACATCTTGCCGCCGTTTTTTAAATGTTTGTCATAAGCCTCAGCCGCGTCGATCACAACAGCCGAATTGAAATGGCGGTAATGATGTTTGATAAAATCTTTTATTGTTCCCATAGATTTAAGTTAATTATATACATTTTTAATTGATTAGCGAGGGCACGCTTTGCAAAAGAATTGTGAGGCCGTATCAACGGCCGAGCACTTAGCAAAAATTTTAATGAAATTTTTGCGTCTTTTCGAAGCGTGCCCGAGCGCCCTCCCTCACCATCCGAATTGTTTTCCGACTTCTTCCGAAGTTTCCCGGCGGCGGGCGAGTTTGATTTCTCCGTTCTGGCAAATGATCTTGGCCGGAGATGAAAGCAGGCAATGATGTGAGGCCAGCGGATCCTGATATGCGCCTGAGTCATAAAACGCGACATATAATTCCTCGCCGTTCAGATCTTCCATCCGTGGCATGAAAATATTGCCGCCCCCGGCGGTATATTTGTCGTCAGAATCACAGGAGGAACCCGCAAACCAAACGGACTGCAGTTTGGTTGATTTCATGTAGTTGACCGGGGTGACATGCCATTTCTGTTTGATCGCCCAGGTATCCAGCAGGTCGTTCATAAAACTGCCGTCAATGACGTACCATTTGCGCTTGGCGCCTTCGGCCACGGGCTTTTCGGATATGATCTTATAAATTGTAATTTGCGCGGGAGCGGCCACGTATCTGCCCCATTCCACTATCAGGTTCGGGTGTTTAAGATTATTTTTGTCGCAGAATTTCTTGGCGCTGCGGACGATCTGGTTGATCGCGGTCTTTGCCGAGTAAAACTTGCCTTTCTTCTCGTATGGCACGCCGGCGCCGCCGCCCATATCGATCGTATCCAGTCCCGGATTGGTCTTTTTCAGTTCCTTGTAAATTTCCAGAGCGCGCTTGAACGGGTGGACCAGACCGTCAACCCGCTCGATCTGCGAGGAAATATGATAGTGCAGAACGCTTAAATTCCTGATCTTGCCAATCTTCAGGATCTCATCTTCATGGAAGCCGTAACGGTTAAATCTTTTATCCCAGTGGGATTTGACCTTAACATTCATATTGACGCGGATCCCCGTTTCTCCCTTGAATTTTTTCAGCCGCTCTAGCTCCTTATAATCCTCAATGATCGGGATCACGGTGAGGCCCTTGGCCTTCAGCTCCTCGATAAGCTTGATATAAGGCTCATTTTTCGGGCCGTTGCAGATAACTCTGATCTTGGGATTGAACTTCTCCTGTTCCAGCATTCGCTTGACCAGCCATAGTTCATTGACTGAGGCCACGTCAAAGTGCCCGCCTTCAGACACCACCGGCAGGACGAACTCTTTGTTCTGATTGACCTTCATGGCGTAGTGGTAATAAAACCGGCCCTTGTAGCCATGCAGCTTGATGTAGGCGTTAAAAATATCGATCAAGTCCCGCACGCGGTTCTCCAGAATGTACGGAAAGACAATTTCAAGAGGCGAACCGTATTTTTTTATAAGGTCGAAAATATTGTACTGGTAATTTCCTTCTTTGACGACCAGCTTCCCGTCCGACGTGATGTCAAAAGGTTGAGTATTATACTCTTCGACTCCAAGCTTCCAAAATTTCTTGAAGTTATTTTTCTTCGTGTTCAATTCAGTGAAAGATTTTCAGAAAAATTATTTCAAGTTAATTGTAAAGCAATTACAAAGCTTGTCAAGGACTTTTTTATATTTTTTTCTTCGCAGTGCGTCCGCCGCGGCGGAACAGAGTAGTTTTCTTATCCTTGAACTTGCTGATCTGCTCTTTCAATTTCGGTATGACCAGATCAACCGCGGCATAAATGTCTTCTGCCTCGGCATCAGCCCGCATAAGTTTGCCGCTCATTACCAGCATGATCTCGGCGCGGAAAACTTCTCCGCTGTGGTGGTGGCGGTCGCGTTCAAGTTCAACCTTTCCTTCCAGAACGCTGATAAACTTGTCTAACGCGCCGACTTTTTCTTCCACATATTCTTTGATAGAGGGAGTCAGGTCCAAATTTGTTGCTTTGATCGCAATATTCATATGGGTTGCATTAATGTAGAAATTTTTTCTCTTCTTCTGATTTTTCTTTGGCTGCTTTTACTTGCTCTATTGCTTTTTCGATCTCATTATCTATGTCATCAATATGCTTTGAGCCGGATGAGATCTGGCCGGGCAGGCTGAAATACAAATTTCTTAAAGGTTCCTGCACAGGATCGTCGAGATCAAAAAAATCAATGCCGTATTTTTTGGATTTTTCTACTAAGATCTTTTGTATTTTAGGGGTAATTTCAAGTTCTCTAAAAGACTGGGTCTTTTCCGGACCGGAAATTTCGAGTTCTTCAGAAGGTCTTTCTATAGTCTCTAGCATATGCTATTTTATTTTACCAGCTTCCTCGCCAAGTTGTCTATATCCCCTGCTCCCATCAAAAGAATAACATCAAAATTTTTCGCCTTTTCACGGATCAAGCTTTCCGTTTTTGACAAATCTTTCGCAAAGGTCGCAGTAACGCCTCTTTTTTTCAACTCCGCGGCCAACTGGAACGAACTGACATCTTCACCATGCTCGCGGCCGGCCACGTCAAAGATCTCAGGTAGGATCAGCTCATCAGCCATGACCAGGGATTCAATAAATTCGCCGAACAATTCACGGGTGCGGTTGCGGTGATGGGGTTGGAAGACCGCTAAAACTTTTTTACCGGGATAAAACTGCTTAGCCGCCTCAATTGTGGCAGCAACTCCCGCCGGGTGGTGGGCATAATCGGAAATTACGGGCTTGCCAGAAAGCTTGCCCACGATCTCAAACCGGCGCCAGATGCCGGCATATTCTTCCAAAGTTTTTTGTATGACCTCAGTTTTAACTCCCAGTTTAATTGCGGCCAGAACAGCGCCCAAGGCATTGGAAATATTAAATAAACCCGGGACATGCAATTTAAATGTCCCGATCTTTTCGTCATCCAAATGCAGGTCGAATATCTGGGTTCCGCTCTCTGTTCTGGGATTCAAAGCCTGCAGATCCGCATAATGATGAATGCCGAAAGTAAATTTATGGCGTGCCGCATGCTGGCAGATCTCAACCGTATTATGATCGTCCGCATTGTAGATCAGGATCCCGTCGTCAGGCAAAGAGCTGATGTATTCCGAAAAAGCCTGCTTGATATCCTGCAGACCTTTATAGTAATCCAGATGATCTTCCGCAATATTCGTGATAATGATCATTTTCGGCTTATTCTCCAGCATTTTGCGCGCATATTCATCCGATTCCGCAACAAAGTACCCGCCCGAACGACTGACATCGTTCAGTCGGGCGGGTTTGCCCCCGCCCAAACGGGCATTGGCCTTGAATTTCTCCGTTTCGTTCTTAGGAGAAAGCATGGAACCGATCAAGACAGTCGGATCAAGTTGGGCGTAGTCCAAGATCAGGCCCAGGATCGCCGAGGTTGTGGATTTGCCGTTCGTGCCGGTAATACCAATGCCGTACTTGTCTGACATTAATTCGCCCACAGCTTGGGCTTGGCTAAGCTTGGCGATGCTTGCCGGCCAATGAAAGTCAGCCACAGCCGACGAATATATTATCAGGTCAGGGTTTGCCGCAACCAGATCCTGCTCGCTTTGGCCGATGTAAATCTTGATTCCCAATTTTTCCAGATTTTTTGTGATCTCCGATTCTTTGATATCAGAGCCGGAAACATTCTTGCCCATGCTCAAAAGCAGCCGCGCCAAACCCGAGACCCCGATGCCGCCGATTCCCAAACAATAAATATTTTTCGCCTGTTCAATTGTCATGGGCCAGGGATACAGTTTTATATTTTTTTGCCTTATCCGGATCATAATTTTTTATCAGCTTTTTTATTGCCGGGATCGCTGCCAGCGCGGATCTGCGGCCTTCATGGTAGATCTTCTCCAAACTGTTGAATTCGGTTTTGCCGTAATGCTTGACCACAGGCTCAAGCATCAGGTCGCATGCGACATGGGATTCGTCCCACAGCTCTTCGATCCGGAAGGAGTGCTCAATCGCCTTGGACAACACCGACATAACGCCCGGAATTTCGATATCTTCCGGCTCCAAAATATCGGATTGGCTGTCTATCCGGAACAGCAGGCGCGGCGATAATTTTGGGAGGATCTTCTCCCTGATGAACTGCAAACCCGTAAACCGGGTCAGGAATCGGTAGCCGCGCCAGATCGGCATCTTTTTTTCATAAATGAACTTTGTCGCAGCCAAATTCACCCCGATCACGATATCTGCCCCCATCTCTTTTGCCGGAAGAGTGGGCACGATATTGACGAGTCCACCGTCAACCAGAACTTTTTTTTCCCAGATCACTGGTTCAAAAAGCCCGGGAACTGCGACGCTTGCCTTGAAAGCCTTGTTGATGCTGCCGCGTTTCAGGGTGATCAATTTTCCGGTGTTGATGTCGGTTGCGACAAATCCGAGTTTCGGATAATCAATATCCTCAAAACGAAGGTTGTGAGTAATGCTGTTCAAAGTTTCGTCCATTTTGTCCGTTCTCAGATGGAAGATCCCTCCCCTGGCTTTTCTTGCCGACCACATCCGCAGCATCTTGGGAAAGGTCAGCTGGTACATGAAAGTCTTGAGCGTTTCCATTGTCCCGACGGCAAAACTTGCGGCGATTATGGCGCCCGACGAACAGCCCACCAGAATATCGACAGGGATATCGTTCTCCCGCAAAACTTCCAGCACGGCAATGTGAGCAATCGCCCTGCCTGAAGCGCCTGATAAAGCAATCCCAATTGTCGGTCTAGTTGTCGGCATGGGCTTCTCTGATAACGATCCTGGCCAGGTTAATTGCGGCGTCGGGAGGGATGAGACCGGAAATATTTTTACTCAGCAATTCGGTTCTTTTTATGTTGAATTTCAGTCCGTTGACTACGCGAAACAAATTTTCAACGGTAGCCTCTGAGCCGGTCAGGACCACTGCGGCGTGCGCCTCTTCTAATATTCTAGCATTATCCTCCTGATGAGTGTTAGGCATGGGAATGATAATCGCAGTTTTTCGAAGTGCTGAGAGTTCAGCAATGGTGGACAAGCCGGCGCGGGCAATGACTATGTGCGCCAGCTTTAAAATCGCCGCATATTCCGGGAACGGAATTAATTCAAAGGGATGGTAGTTTTTATCCGAGAAAGCTAAATTATTTTTGCCGGCGCCAGTCTGATGGACAACTTGGTGCGCCTTGACCAGATCGGGCAGAATTTCCCCGAGGAGCCGGTTTATCTGCGCAGATCCTGTCGCTCCGCCCAAGACCAGAAGTACCGGCAATTTTTCGTGAAGATTAAAAAACTTTTTTGCATCAGCCGCATGACTGAACAGATCCGGCCGCACAGGATTGCCGATCCATTGGGCCGCGGGCTTTAAATTTTTTCCCAATCCCGACCCAGAATAAAAATCCTTGCTGGTTTTCTCGAAAGCCGTGGTGATCTGGTCAGACACGGGCGCTATAAGTTTGTTGGCCAAGCCGATACGGGCATCCTGCTGATGAATTGCGATTTTGGCTCCGTAGAGTTTTGCGGCCCAGCAAACCGGCACGCTGACGAAAGATCCGGCCGCAAACACGACATCAGGACGGAATTTGCGGACAATTGTAAGCGAGTGTAGAAATCCGGACAGCAAAACAAAAGGCGCGAATAAATTCTTTATGCTATAAAACCTGCGCCAGCGGGCCGCAGGAATTGAAACAAATGGGATGCCTGTCGGCTCAACCATGGCGCGTTCCGGGCCTTTTTTTGTTCCGACAAATAAAAATTCGGTTTTGGGCTTAAGTTTTCTGATCTCAAGCGCGACCGCAAGCACCGGTGTTACCGGGCCTCCAGAGCCGCCGCCTGCAAGTAATATTTTCATATTAGTTATAGATAGCACTTTTCATAAACGCTGATGGTCTGCTCCGCTGCCTGCTTCCAGCTGAAGTGTTTGGAACGGCCCAATGCCAAATTCGCCAGTTCTTCCAGCCTTTTGGCGTCGTTAAGCAGATTTAACAGCACTTCCGTCATGTTATCCAGATTATTGGGGTCAAAATATTCCGCGCCCTGCCCCATTATTTCCCGCATTGTGGGAATATCCGAACAGGCAACAGGCACCCCGCACGCCGCGGCTTCAAGCGCAGTTAAACCAAATCCTTCGATCAGGGACGGCAGAACAAATAAAGTAGTCCCATTATAAAGTTTTGCCAGATCTTCATCGCTTACTCTTCCCAAAACTTTGATGCGGGTATGATTCTTAATGTTAAAAATTTGGTCCTTAATCTCAGGGTAAAACGGGTCCTGCTCCCCTACGAGCACGAGCTCAATGTCCAAACCCTTGTCGATCAATTTGTCAAAAGCATTTGCCAGCATCGGCAGATTTTTATACCTGCGCCAGACGCCCGCATACAATATATACGGTTTGGTAACGCCAAAACTTTTCGATACTTGGGCAAATGCCTCAATTTTATCCATCATTTTATAAGCCTGGTTGAATCCTTCATAAATAACCTGGATCTTTTCGGGATTGATTTGAAATCGCCCGACGATCGCCTGTTTTGTGGCATTAGAAACTGCTATGATCTTTTTTGAATTTTTAAGGGCATTTCGGAAAACGATATTATATGCCAGACGGTGAAAAATATGAGATCTTTTTCTGCCGGGAAACAAGGTATGCGTCAGGTCATGGATAGTCACGATAAACGGCCTGCGGTAGAAGATCGGGACATTGAAATGCGGAAAGTGAACCAAGTCCAGATTTTCTTTATTTATAATTCCGGGAAGACGAAGTTGTTCAGCAAAAGAATAGTGTGGGATATCTGTGATGACGATCTTTTGATTATATTGCGCGAACTCAGCTGATTTATCGGCTCCCCTAAAAAACAAAACATATTGATTAGTTTTATCTTGCCTCAAAATTTCATGTGACAGTTCGGTGATGTAGCGGTCGATCCCCGATCCCCCGCCGGCCATGCGCAAATCAAGTCCTATTTTCATAAATATATCGAATCTGCGAGCGGCCAAAGGCCGCGTGGCAGTCTATTCTACTGATTAGATTGCTTCGTCGCTTTGCTCCTCGCAAATTCCCCGTATTTTTCCTCCACAAAACTCCTGATCTTTTCCTGGAAGATTTTCTTGTCATACTTTTCTGCGTGTTCCCGGATGACTTGCGGATCGTAATTTGCGGGATTAAAATCTTTCAAAACTTTCTCCAAAGACCCGGCAGTCTGTTCATCAAAAAATTCTCCGGTAATCCCCTGTTTAACTGTTTCCAAAACTCCTCCTTTTCCAAAAGCTATAACCGGGGTCCCGCAGGCTTGCGCTTCCACCACCATAATTCCGGCGTCTTCCTCCGCCGCAAACACAAACGCTTTGGCTTGAGAATACAATTTGCTCAGATCGGCATCCGAAACCGCGCCAACGAACTGAACATTCGGTTTGGCCAAAGCTTTTAGTCTGTTTAGGTCCGTACCCCTCCCCGCGATCTTGAGAGGCCAGCCCAAGTGATTAAATGCTTCAATAATCACGTCAACTCTCTTATAGAGCTCAAGTCTGGAGGCGGTAAAAAAGTAATCTTGCTTTGGCCCATCCGGAAAAAATACTTCTGTATCGACCGGGGGCGGAATGACGATCGATTCGCGCTGGTAAAATTTCTTAATATGATCTTGGATATTTACGGAATTGGCGATAAAAAAATCAGCCCGCTGGGCGGCTTTCAAATCCCATTTGCGCAGCCGCTTCAAATAAATTTTTCCCAAAAACTTCAAAAATCTAGGATATTTTTGTTTATCAATATATTCACGAACAGTCCAGAGATATCGCGTGGGCGCGTGACAATAGCATATGTGCAATTTGTCCGTGTGTATCCCTTTGGCAAACGAAGACGAATCAGACAAGACCAGATCGTAATCATCAAAGCTGAAACTTTCAATCGCTCCCGGCATCAGCGGCAAGAACAATCTCGGGTGTTTTTTTACTCCCGGAAGAGTATTCAGCCAGGAGACCTTTTTTTTATAACCCTCAAATTGGCCTTGTGTTTTTTCCCTGTCATACAAGATCACATGCACTTCTGCCTCCGGCCAGATTTCTAAAAAATTCTGCAGAACTCTCTCCGCGCCGCCAAGCTGATTCAAAAATTCATGAACTAGAGCTATCTTCATCAATAATCAACCTTGGGTTTACGGCCAAGCAAAATTAAAAAAGTTTTGAAGATGATATACAGATCAAGCCAAATGGACCAGTTTTCTATGTAAAACTCGTCCAACTTGATCTCGTCTTCCCAGGATATTTCCGGGTTGTCCGTGGCTTGAGTGATCTGGGTAAGTCCAGTGGCTCCGGGCTTGATGATAAACAACTTCTTATACTCATTCCGGAAATGGTCAACTTCTTTGACCATGTGAACCCGGGGGCCCACCAGGCTCATTTGTCCGCGCAGGATATGCCAGAGCGCCGGCATCTCATCGAGCTTGGTCTTGCGCAGGAATCTGCCGACGGAAGTCACGCGCGGATCGTTCTTGATCTTAACGTACGGCCCGATGCGCGCATTGTGCTTTTCCAGCTCTTCGCGAAGTTTATCTCCCGACTCTGTCCCTTCGCTCATTTCATGATGCATTGACCGGAATTTATAAAATTCAAATTCGCCCAAACCCGCAGCTCTGAGCTGGTGAAAAAACACCGGGCCTTTGGAGTTAAGTTTGATCGCGACCGCCACCAGCAAAAATACAGGACTTAAGATGATCAAGCCCAGCAAAGATACTATTATATCAACTAATCTTTTGACAACCATACCCCAGCCCTCCAGCGGGGTTCCCTTCAGTGCGATGACCGGAATGCCGGAAATAGTTTCCACAGCGATATTGGCCGTAGAGGTTTCGAACAGGTTCGGCACGAAATTAAATCTGATGCCGTAGTCGCGGCAGAATTGCAGGATCTTACGTCCGACCTCCTGGTCCAAAAACGGATCAGATTGCAAAAGCCCGTCTATACCGGAATTCTCTCTGATATGCCTCAACCGGTCGATCAGATCATCAACCGATTGGCCGGTATCAAGTTTCCCGACAATTCTAAACCCCAGCTCGGGCCGCGAAGAAATTTCCACTACCAATTCGTATGTTTGGTCAGCTGCCCCCAGTACCACCAGGCGGTGCAAACCTACACCCCGCCTCAGCATACGGATCTGGATAAGCCTCAAGATTATTCTGCCAAAACTGATCAGTACTATCGTCAAAATCCACGTCAGCAGGATGATCAGGCGGGACGGAAAAACGCTTTGATTAAAGAAAAATAAGATCACCACCACTAACAGCACGGAAGAGATCACCAAAATGATCTTCAGCAGTTCAGATGATATCCGTCTTGTGCCCGTAAGATTGTACAGCCCGGCCAAGGCCATTAAAAGAATAATCACCGGGGTGATGAGAAATAAAACTTTCAGATATGAAGATAATGATAAAACGTACAAGATCGGACGCAAGCTTTCCAACTGCAGGCGCAAATAAAACGCAATGATCCCGGCCAATAGCACCATAATAATATCCGACAAGATCGAGATTAAATTGAAAACTAATTCAGATTTTTTCATACTTTTGTATGAATATTATAACATTTTTCACATAAAAATAAAAACCCCGGACAAACCGGGATTTTTTCCATTTTCGCTTTTAATAGCTGTCTCTTCGACCGCCGCCACCGCCGTACCCGCCGCGGTCACTGCCGCCGCGTCCGCCGCCGAATCCGCCGCGACTGCCTCCGCGATCGCCTTCGGTCTTTGGCCTTGCTTCGTTTACAGCCAAAGAGCGTCCGCCGAAGTCAGTGCCGTTGAACATTTCAATCGCCTTGGCTGCTTCGTCGTCGGATGACATCTCCACGAATCCAAATCCTTTGGATCGGCCGGAGAACTTGTCGGTAATGACTTGCGCTGTAACCACATTTCCCGCTGCGGCGAAATGATTCTTCAGATCGTCGCTGGTTGTGGTGTAAGGCAGGCCTCCGACAAACAATTTCTTACCCATTTTATATGAACCTTCAAACAAAGGGAAACCTATTCAGCACCCTATGTTTTAATTAGCTTCCCCTCGACTAAAGGAAACGTGGTCATCATAAACCGTAATCAGGGACAAGTCAACCCCTGCAAAACCGAGGTTCTACGGCGTCACTTCATGGAAGTTCGGGGCCTGGCCTGCTGAGGCATTGATGAGGATGCTCGGGGAGGAGCCTGCAAAGGTTTTAGCTCCGTTGTTGTTGTAATGGATGACAAAGCTGTTGGTCACCACTTCCTGGATATCAGCACTGGCCGGGGTGACTGTGGCATCATAGGTAATTATCCAGTTGCCGGGGTCCGGAGGAGAGGGCTGTTTGGCTCCTGTAACGTTGAACTTGTAGCTGCCTGCTCCGCAGCCGCCGTTGGATACTATGGCAGAACCTGAACCCGAAGAGCCGGTTCCTGTAACCGTCAGGTTCCGAAGATTGGTCAGGTTGGAAGAGACGGTGTCGCAGATGAAAGTGATATCAGCAGGGGCATTGCCGGAATTGATGATCGTGATCTGGTATGTCAGCACGTCCCCGGCGTTGATGGAAGTGCTTGAAGAATAGGCTGCGCCGTTGATCTGGGTTAAGACCTTGGCGGTCCCGGATAAATTGGCAACACACGGGTTGTCGTAAGCGCTTGCTTCTAATACTGACTGGGTGCTTCCTCCGGCATTGACCGACTGGACCACATAATAATAGGTCATATCTGGGGTAGGAGGGGTGTCTGGGAATGACGTAATATTAGGGCCTACGCTGCCGACCTGGCCATACCCTGAGCCTGATGTGGTTGATCTCCATATTGTAAAACCGGTCTCATTGTTGGAATTATCAGTCCAGGTCACGGTCAATTGGCCGCAAGTGCCATTGTCCACAGCCACGCCTGAAGGAGCGGTTGGAGCAGAGACATACGATGCCTGGGCATAGTAGGCTGCTTGGGAATAGTAGGATGCTTCAGAGTAACCCGCATAGGCTGCCTGAGAATAGTATGCAGACTGGGCGTAGTAAGCTGCTTGGGAATAACCGCCGCCATATGACGCTTGAGAATAGTATGCTGATTGGGAGTAATATGCTGATTGGGCGTAGTAAGCTGATTGGGAATAGTAGGAGGATTGAGAGTAGCAGGTAATAGGGCTGCAGTTATTATTTACTGAACAATTTGCAGTATTACCTATGGTGCAGTCGCCGGGATTAGCCGGAATGCATACGCTTTGTGCGCTCCCTGAACACCGAAAATATTGCGGTTCAGAGTAGGGGGTGTTGTATACATAGGATGATTGGGAATAAGAAGTCACGCAGCTAAAAGATTCGCCGCACCCGCCCGCAGGGCAAGTTACAAAACCTTGATCCACACAAGTCTGTCCGCCCCCGCAAGTATTGCCGGCAACCCTGCATTCACCACTCACCCCATCACAGCCATAAGTCCAACAAGTCTGTGCATTGCTAATTTTTACAGTAACAAACAGAGCCCCAACACTCGCCAAAATAATAATTATGAATAAAAATTTGTTTGATATTGTCATTTCGTCAGTACTTTAATCTCGACGGTTGTAAGTTCGGTTGATAATCTTGTAAACCTGATCTGGATCTGATTGGTATTATTTTTTGCTTCCAGCAAAGCAAATGTATTAGTGATAGCTCCATAAATCTGGCTCCAGCCTTGTTCATAGTGTATGCTCCTGGCTTCGGTCTGATAGGCGGAAAACAGAGGATAATCCAGATCCATTGTTATCAAAAATCCATTTGAACCGTCAGTGTAGCTGACTTTATTTGATACTAAATTTGTGGCATCCTTTATCTTCAAAAAATTCAGATCCGAAGGCACATCGGAAACCTCAGACGTATCAATCGCCAGAAAATTTAACGTAGCGAGCTTAAGAAGTTTCTGTTTGTCTGCCGCCAGATCAGCTGCCGGGTCTTTGCTTGGAACATAGGCATCCGCTGCTTGTTCTCTTTGAAGAATGTTCGCCTGAGAATTGGTATTCTTAGGCCAGTATTTCACTGCAAGGAACCCAGCACTGATTATTACACCCAAAATCAAGATTACAATAAGAACCCATTTGACTGCTTTATTCATTTTATTTCATTTTTTGGGGTATTACAGCAAATTTAATATACAATAAAAAAACAAATCAGGCAAATGTCAAGGATTCGGATCGATAGACTTCAATTCTTTATCAATTATCCCCTGAATTACCCCCGCTTTATAGCCTGATACTACCTGATCATTAATGACAAATCCAGGCGTCCCGGTAATGCCAAGCACGCCGAAAAGTTTCAATTCATCAGATACCTCGGAAGCGTATTTTTGCGAATCCAGGCAAGCGTCAAACTGCTCTCCATCGAGACCGATCTGCAAAGCTATCTTTTTCAAATTAGATGTTCTCAGGTTGCCGTTATTCTCGGGTTTCTGATGCTGAAACAAATAATTGTAATAGTCCCAAAATTTTCCCTGCTCATCCGCACACTTGCCTCCGCGGGCCGCGATCGTCGACTCTTCTCCGATGATCGGGGCGTCGGCAAAAATAAATTTTACCTTTCCTGTTTTAACATACTTATCATTTATCTGATTAAAAGCAGTGGCATAAAACTGTTCGCAGTATGGGCATTGAAAATCCGCAAATTCCACGACCTGAATCGGGGCGTTTGGACTTCCTAATTGAGGGGAGTTCCTGCTCAGCTCCTTAAGCATTTCCTGAGGTGATCGGACGATAGGTTCAGACTTTGCGCTGTCCGCAGAAACTGGTGTTTTATTTTTCTCATGAAAGCGAAGCGTGCTGTAAGCTGCAACGGTTAAAAATATTCCGATGACAAAGATGCTTACTATTATCAAATAGCGCTTGGGAATTAGTTTCATAAATTAAAACTTCAAGTGAATTATAGCATGATTAAAAACAAAAATTTGCAAGGTCAGGCAAAAAGAAAACGCGGCAGAGGTTCACTTGAAAATGAACGCTCTCCGCGTGAATTCGCTACGGGCAGGTTACCCCTCTGGCTGAAGCCGAAGATTCCGGCTTGCCCGTTTGGATCTCTCCCTGACTGAAGCCAAAAACAGTGAACTGCGTCGTTTCTTGAGGCCGCAACGTGGCGTTAACGCTCCATGACTGAGCCACGCCGCCAAATTGAACTAAGACGGTCGTGGTCCCCTGGATACCTGCGGCACAATCCGGTCCGTTGTTCCGGACGATTCCCGAGAAAGTGCAGGCGGGAGTGCCATGGCCCGGGCCGCCGTCATCGCAACTGACGAGCGACAGTGTGCCAAGCACAGAGACCGTGGCCTGCGGCTGAGGCGCGGCGGGAGCTGCGGGCGACTGCATTTCCTTGCTGCAGGCCGCGACGAACAGCGAGCCGAAAGCTAAGGCGACTAGACGCTTCATAAAATCACACCCTCCTGCGGATTGAATTCTTTAAACCTTTTTTGAAAGGCTTGGTTGCGACACTATTCTTTAAGTAGAGCAAGCCGCTACGGTATTAGTATCGTAATATATCAGTTTACTCGCAAATAATGATACTGTCAATAGAAATAGGATAAAACAAAGAGCGGCCTATCTCTAAGCTGCTCTTTGGTCGCTAAATCAAATTTATCGCCTAAGCATTCTACGGCGTCACTTCATGGAAGTTCGGGGCCTGGCCTGCTGAGGCATTGATGAGGATGCTCGGGGAGGAGCCTGCAAAGGTTTTAGCTCCGTTGTTGTTGTAATGGATGACAAAGCTGTTGGTCACCACTTCCTGGATATCAGCACTGGCCGGGGTGACTGTGGCATCATAGGTAATTATCCAGTTGCCTGGGTCAGGAGGAGAGGGCTGTTTGGCTCCTGTAACGTTGAACTTGTAGCTGCCTGCTCCGCAGCCGCCGTTGGATACTATGGCAGAACCTGAACCCGAAGAGCCGGTTCCTGTAACCGTCAGGTTCCGAAGATTGGTCAGGTTGGAAGAGACGGTGTCGCAGATGAAAGTGATATCAGCAGGGGCATTGCCGGAATTGATGATCGTGATCTGGTATGTCAGCACGTCCCCGGCGTTGATGGAAGTGCTTGAAGAATAGGCTGCGCCGTTGATCTGGGTTAAGACCTTGGCGGTCCCGGATAAATTGGCAACACACGGGTTGTCGTAAGCGCTTGCTTCTAATACTGACTGGGTGCTTCCTCCGGCATTGACCGACTGGACCACATAATAATAGGTCATATCTGGGGTAGGAGGGGTGTCTGGGAATGACGTAATATTAGGGCCTACGCTGCCGACCTGGCCATACCCTGAGCCTGATGTGGTTGATCTCCATATTGTAAAACCGGTCTCATTGTTGGAATTATCAGTCCAGGTCACGGTCAATTGGCCGCAAGTGCCATTGTCCACAGCCACGCCTGAAGGAGCGGTTGGAGCAGAGACATACGATGCCTGGGCATAGTAGGCTGCTTGGGAATAGTAGGATGCTTCAGAGTAACCCGCATAGGCTGCCTGAGAATAGTATGCAGACTGGGCGTAGTAAGCTGCTTGGGAATAACCGCCGCCATATGACGCTTGAGAATAGTATGCTGATTGGGAGTAATATGCTGATTGGGCGTAGTAAGCTGATTGGGAATAGTAGGAGGATTGAGAGTAGCAGGCAGGAAGACCAGCGCAGTTAGAGTTTACCGTGCAATTTGCAGTGTTGGTTATGACGCAGTCACCTGGATTGGCCGGCATACATATGCATCCCCCGCCTCCCTGCCAGCGATAATATTGCGGTTCAGAATAATAGGATGGTTGGGAATAATAGGCTGCCTGGGAGTAATAACTGGATTGGGAGTAGTAGGAGGATTGGGAGTATGTTGCATCGCAAATGGCATAATTACCATTATCGCAATAAAGAAAATCGCCGCATATTGAAAAACCATTATCTGAACAATGGCCAGTAGAAGGGCAATCGGTTGGAGCCATTGATGGATTTGGTGCACAGGAAGCGCCTCCATTGCAAAATTGGAAAGTAGAACACCAAATCGTATCAGCTGAAGAATGAGGCACTGCAAAAAATACCATGGCAGTTGCAAGGCCTAGCACAATATACAGCACTAATTGTTTGCGTATTTGTTTCAAACTGTTGTTTATTTAATTCATTACTTCTTTATGACCCAGGTCTTTACCGCTGTTTGGGTATCCGCAACTTGGCTCAATTCAATTACAACAGAGTAATTGGCATTATCCAGATCAACTAAAGCGGCCATAGGAGCATTAGTTCCCGACAATACGTTCCAATCGCTGCTGGGGTGACGGAATATGGTAAAAGTATCCTGAACATTTTTCGGCTCTGCAAATTCAATAATAAGCCCGGATGATTTGTTCGCATAATTCACAGCTGTTACCTTTAAGTTTGTTTGTGATCCGAGTAAAGTGGCAATGGGACTGGGTATGTCCTTGGCTGTGGCATCTGTTTGCGAGGCAATTTCCGGGACGGAGATTTTTGCATACGTGCGCATTACTTTCAGCAAATCTTCGGGAGTTGAGGCAGGGACTGCTTGAGGGAGTGAAGGAGCCGGATTTACCGCAGACGCGCTGGTTGTTGTGGTGCTTGTTTGTCCGGTTGCAGGAGCTTTGACCGGGAAATTGATCCAATACACAACTCCGATGAATACTCCCCCGATCGCGAGAGCTATCAAAACTATGATCAAAGCGATATATCTGTTTGCCATAAATTTTGTGTTTATAATTTATTTTATCAGACTTTTTCGAACATTTCTACGGCCCGACTTCCCTGATGATCGGGGTCTTGCCTGTGGAGGAATTGACAATGATGTTCGGGGCTGAGCCTGAGAAGCTTTTGGCTGAAGAATCAGTGTAATGGATGGTAAAGGTATTGGTCACCACTTCCTGGATATCGGCGGATGCGGTGCTGACATTGGCATCATAGGTAATGATCCAGTTATTGGTCACATCCTTGTTGCCTGAGATGTTAAACAGATAATTACCGGAGCAGGTAGGGCTGTTGGCTGTCAGTCCCCCATTAACAGAGCCCGGGCCTGTAACCGTCAGGTTCCTAAGATTGGTCAGGTTGGAAGAGACAGTGTCGCAGATGTAGTTGACCGTGGCTGCAGAAGGGCCGGAATTGACCAGGGTGATCTGGTAGGTCAGGGTATCCCCGTTATTGACTGAAGTGCTGGGACTATAGGGGTTGCCGTTGACCTTACTGACAAACTTCGTTGTATTGGCAAAGTTGGCAGAACAGACAACGTTCATGATGCTCTTCTCGTTTGACTGGCTGTTGCCCCCGGCATTGAAGGCCTGGACCACATAGAAATAGGTCACTCCGGTGGAAGGAGGGGTATCCAGGTAAGTGCCAAAGGTGCCTGTGCCGCTCTGGGCAGGCAGGTTGCCTGAGATATTGGCATACCCTGAGCCTGATGTGGTTGATCGCAGGACTATGAAGCCGGTTTCATTGCCGGAGTTATCAGTCCAGGTTACTTTCAGCTTAGAACAGGGCACCGAAGCATCGGTATTGATATTATCCACTTTGGTCAGGGTCGGGGCTGTGGGAGCTACTACATATGCTGCCTGGGAGTAGTAGGTTGCCTGACTATAATAGGTTGCTTGAGAGTAGTATGCTGATTGGGCGTAGTAGGCGGCTTGGGAGTAATAAGTTGCTTGACTATAATAGGTTGCCTGAGAGTAGTATGCTGATTGGGCGTAGTAGGCTGCTTGGGAGTAATAAGAAGATTGGGAATAGTAGGAGGATTGAGAGTAGTAGGATGATTGGGAGTAATAACTGGATTGAGAGTAGTAGGATGATTGAGAATAGCAAGCAGGACATGTACTTCCAAAACCCGGCCCCCCGATCCAACTTCCCGGAGCAGTGCAGGTGTACGTCCATCCGTTCGTACCGCAAACGGTCTGTCCGGGAGTGCCGTTTCCGGTTCCATTTACAGGACCATCGCAGGTAGATCCGCCCCCACAAGAATAGGAAGTAGTGGTGCAGCTACAAGTTGATCCCGACCAGCAAGTTCCGGAATTCCCATAGGCATCGTGCCAAGTATATGATCCGTTATCGGTACAACTGGCACTGTTAGCGCCGCAATCACATGTATATCCGTTTGCCGGGGTACAATAAAAATTCTCGGATCCTCCGGTCCCTTCCGCCGTGTAACACGTTGTGGAGTTCGCCTTCGCTTCTTTGGACGGCGATAAAACAATAAAAACCAGGAACAAGAAAGCCAATAAATAATATAAGTTACGTTTCATATCAATTGGTTATTCCTTGAATAGTAACTTTTACCGTCGTAGCTGGGGTTTGCTGTATCAGTAAAACCCTGATGCTTGTCGTGCCTTGGATTAACTCTACAAAGCCTTGCTTGTCATTACTGTATTTTTTTATGACCTGATAATTTTTTTGACCTGAATAAAAACTCATTAATTCATCTACCGTGCCAATTGCATTGAAAGTAACCTCATCACCCTTTTTACCGTTATTATAGGTAACAATAAAATATTGGGGCCCGGAATTCAAGGAATAAACCAAATCGCTTAAAGGCTTCTGGTCGGGGCTAAAAACCATTCTGGTTACATTAGGGAAAGTAATCGTATAGGCTGCGTCGGGCGACTCAGTTTCATCAAAAAGACCGATTTGAACCTGGTGTACCGGGGTCCTATATCTATAAGCCAAATAAACCCCGGTTACAAAAATTAGCGTTAAAACCGCAAGTATTGTAAGGTTTTTTTTGTTTCCCATCCGGTTTTTTAATTATCTACAATACCAGCTTATTAAAACATATTTTAAAAAAAATGTAAAAGAAAAAGACCCAGGTGAAGCAGATGTTGATCTGCTATCTCCTAAGTCAAAAAGTCCGATCGCATAAGGCAAACCTTAGCGCGAGCCGGCGGTAGCCACAGTGCGGGCTTTGATCACTTCTTCGATCCGGCCCTTCCGAGCCGCGAGCCGCGTGGCTTCATTCGGATTGCTCTCGATGAGCATCTGAACAACGCGGATCATCACGGCGGGGTCAAGCCCTGCATCTTCCAGCATCTTGACTGCACGTTCATCTGTGCGATTTTCAAGGCGCTGTATGAGGATCTTTTTCAGATCCGGCGTGAAATTCTGCGATCCGAACAGCTGGATTCGCGCGAAGTCGGCAGGTTCGTGGCTGACTTCATGAGCCAGAATTCCGAGCAGGACGAGTTGTCCGCCCGCCATCCCTGAAAGTCCTCTGACAGTGGCGGCATCGAGGTAGACATCGTCGCCGATTGTGTTGAATTGCTCCGAATTGCTACGGAACAAATGGATCACAACGGGACGCGGGTTCCCTGGCTTCAGTTTGTCATACTGCTGCTGCAAGAGACCGATCAGCGGCTTGTTCCCGTCCAGGAGAACGAACCCGTTCTTCTTCCTGTTCGTTTCAAGTCCCAAGACAAGCTTGGTCTTGACCTCGGCCGATTGCTGATTAGCAGCTTGCCAGATCACGGCAGCAGAATCGCCGATGGCCGCTTCGATTGCGGTCAGCTGCCGCTCGCTGTAGGCCTGCTGAACCGGTCCGGGCGGATCCGCGGCGAACGCGTGAGCGTGTGCCGCAAGCACAAACACGAACGAGATGATCAACCGTCGCATGGCATCCTCCTTGGAGGCCAAAAATTATACATAACTGAATAACCGAAAAAGAAGAATCCTATATCTCTACTATAACACAATAATTTACACCTTTCGCCCGGATTTGTCAAATGATAGCAAAATGCCTAGGAATTCAGGGTTTTTTGATAAAAATCAAAATATTCTTTAACTATTTTCTCGGTATTAAATAAGCTTTGGGCCCGAACCTTGCCCCGCTCCCCCATCTTCTGCCTTTCTTGAGGATTTTCGATCAGTTCATCAAGGCCTTGTGTGAACGATTGGACATCTCCCACCGGATAGAGATATCCGGTTCTGCCGTGCTGCATGACTTCGGGAATGCCTCCTGAATTGCTGGCCAGAACAGGCTTACCGAAGCTCAGGGTTTCTAAAATACCCATGCCGAAGCTTTCCGTTTCGGACGGATAAATGCCCAGATCGGCTGCATTGATATAATTTTCAATATCTAAAATGTTTTCGCGGACAATGATGTTGTTTTTCAATTTTAACTCGTCAACCAGCGGCAGGAATTGCTCAAAATTGCCGCCGGATAAGATCACCAGCTTCAGTTTGCGCACATGCTTCGACGCGGCGACTATTCGCAGGAGGTCCGGAATGCGTTTGACGGGACGAAGATTGGAAAGGTGAATAACCATAAATTCGTCCGTTCCGATCCCCAAATCCTTCCTTATTTGCGCTGCCGGTATGGCCGGGATCTTGGGCTGATAAAAATTATAAATGACTTCGACGGCTTTTTTGATCCCCAGCAGACTGATGCTTTCTTCGCGCAAGCTGTTGGAAACGGCAGTGACCCCATCCGACTCTTCGATCGAATACTGAATGATCGAACGCAAGTTCGGATCGCGGGCCAAAAGGGTAATATCAGTGCCGTGGAGAGTAGTTACCACTTTGGGCTTCTGCTGGCTGCAATGTCTGACTATATTTTTTGCCAGCAAAGCGGCAGTCGCGTGAGGAATTGCATAATGAGCGTGGATGATGTCAAGGCTGTATTTTTGGCTTATGTCTCCGATCTTCACTGCCAAAGGTAGGGTGTAATCCGGATAGCGAAACAGTTCATATTCATTTATCTTTACTTGATTAAAAAAAACATTTGCGGAATTGGAGCCAAGACGAAAAGGCCGTTCATAGCTGATGAAATGGATTTCGTGCCCCAAAAGGGCCAATTGATTGCCAAGGTCGGTAGCAACTATTCCGCTCCCTCCGACTGACGGGTAGCAGACAATCCCGATTTTCAACCGAGGCTTAGAAGTCATAAGGAAAATCAACCGCAATCATTCAGTTACGTGCACAGTTCCCTTCATGCTGGGCTGCAGGTGGTTATGGTATCCCCAATTTCCCACGCGGTCAAAAGTAAAAGCCCAAGTTTCGCCATTCTTGAACGGCTCCTGCGGATCGAACCCGGGATAGTCCGTATGCAGGGGGTGTGGGTCGGACGCCGGCCAGACAAAACTGCTGGTCTGGTTCAGCCACACGACCGGAGTCCCTTTTTTAACAGTAACCGAGTCCGGCACAAAACCGTTGTCCGTCACTTTCACGACGACATCGGTCGGCAATATTTTATCCTGGGTCGAAAACTTAGCCGGTTCGGAATTTGAGTCAGCCTGGCTTGTCCCCGCGTCAGACGGCTTTACGAAAGCTAATTTATAAGCGTAGACTCCCAGAACAAGCACAATGACGCACAGCAGAATAATTATTATTTTTTTATTCATAAAAAGTTTATCGGCAGTAAGTTTGGAATTTTACATCCACGGAACTGCAGATCTCAGCGGATTTTGCCGGAGAATACCAGATCGGCAGGCGTGTCAGGATTGTATTATAGCATGAATCCTCTTCGTCGCTTTTCAAGATCGGCATTTTACAAAACGCCAGGCCTTTGACGTACGCCTGTTGGGGATCGCCGTATTTCATGTGTCCGCCGGCCAAGCCTTCGATACATGACAGACGGTAAGGGTCTGCCAGACCGTGGCAGATCTGCACGCCATTTTCTATATTATAATTCGGCCGCTCCAAATTCAGCCGGATAAATTCATGGAACAGGCTGTATGAGACAGTGGTTTTTATGGCTGTCTGTTCAGGAATTTTTTCTATCATTTTCTCGGATTTCACCAAGTCATTATTTGTAAACCTAAGCAGGGACGGCAGCATATTCGTGTAACACGGTTCTTTATAAAATTCCGGCTGGCTCGGACACAGCCAGAAAGGATTTTTCTGGATCATTGTCAGCTTGTACTGGGGGTCAGAAGAAAGTATTTCCAAAGCATTGTAAACACCCGTCACGCAGCGGTATAAAAATTGCTGGTTGTCGCCGGAAGCAAATTTGCAAAGCTTTAAGCTGGGATCGATCATTGCCTGCGGGTTTCCCCAGGCTTTTATATCCGTGCCGTCGACGGCGCCATGGCCGATGCCGTGATAACAGGCGCCCTCGCCGTCGGACGTTTGGCCGGCAAGCTTCTTTCCGACATAGGCGCAAAAATTCTGCGCCTGACTGACATCGCCTGTGCTCTGCAGCAGCGTTTCCATAAAACCGTGATAGAACCCGTAACCGCAATACTGGGTTTTGGAATTAAGCTCGAAGTCCTGGTGCGATGCGAACATTTCATATGCCTCCTGGCCCAGCTCGTGGGTAAAGGCATGGCACTGCGAGGCAAACGCCGGCGCAGTGTCGTAAAGATTTGCCAGTATATCAAATGCCGCGGGCAGGCCTTGCGATTGCAATGTCTGTTTCATCTGCTGCTGCCAGCATAGCTCTTGGTTGTTTGAAGCGGAGCAGTCGGTCCCAGCAGATGTTTGTTGCTTGCCGGCGGCAAGAGATCTGGTTTTGGCATGAGCTAAAACCAAAATCAAACCGGCAAGCAAAATCGCGGCAGCGAGAACAAGAAAAAAATTTTTGTTGGCTAAAGTTCTCATCCTTCCAATTGTTTAAGTAAGGCCGGCCCCGCTTTGTCATCCGGATTCAATTCAATGGATTTTTTCAATGCCTGTATGGCTTCGTCTTTCTTGCCTTCAACATTATAGACCCTGGCTAAGCCCAAATATCCGAACAAGTGCGGGTTGACTGCAATGGAGTTTTTGAACGCATTCTCCGCGTCGGCAAGCTTGCCCTGTGAGATATAGATGTAGCCCAAGCCTTCATAGACCTCGCTTTTCGGCTTGATCAGCTTCAAGTACGTTTGAAAAGATTCTTCAGCTTTATCCAATTTACCTTCCTGAAGGTATAGATACCCCATACCCATATAAGCTTCGTTCAAGGGATTTAACTCAAGGGCTTTTTTGAACATGGTTTCTGATTCCGCAAATTTGCCCTCATCGCGGTAAATATCGCCCATGGACATGTAATTATAATCATTCGGGTTCAGCTGAAGGGCTTTGTTGAACATTTTTTCCGCTTCGGGAAGCCGGCCTTCATCTCTGTACAAAAACCCCAGGCCGTAAGAATATATCCTATCATCTTTGGGGTTGAGTTTCGCGGCTTGCATTAAAACCGCTTCGGCTTGGGCCGGTTTATTCCAGTCACGATAGAGTTTCCCGAAATCAATGTATGACCAGGCATTGCCCGGATCGATTTTTATCGCTTCCAGATACAATTTTTCTGATTCGGCATATTCTCCGCGGTAACGCAGGACATTCGCCAAACCGGTCATCGCTCCGACGTCTTTCGGATTGATTTTGAGAACATTAGAATATAGATCTTTGGCCTGGTCAAATTTTCCGGTTTGAAAATATAGACTGGCCAGGTTGTTCGACGAATTCGCATCATTGGGATCGTCTTTCACTTTCTGCTCCAGTGCGGAAATTTGCAAACTTTGATCCGTTTTTTCGGCATCTGCAGGCGGGCTGTTTACCGCAACCGGCTTGGCCTCGGGTTTGACGGACCGGAATTTGCCTGACAAAAATAACAATTCGCCCAGGAAAAATAAGATCAGCGCGACGGCGATAATAAAAAATTTGCGGTTATTTTTTACAAACATTTTTTTTGATAATAACTGGGCAGGGATTGGCAGGCATTTTGGAGCTGAGAACCAGAATAAGTATTCTTGGATTCATTTACGATCAGATCATAACACGAATCTCTCTCAATGCCCGTCAAACCGCCGGTGCTGCAGAAGGCGGCCGCCTGCTTATACTGTTCGTTAGGTGTGCCGTTCAGCATAAAGCTTAAGGCAATTCCGCTGATACACTTGGCTTGCAGGCGCTTTTGCGCCGCAGAGCAAGCCTGCACGTTTTTTGACTGATCGCTGTTTATCCCGGCCATGGACCCGAGAAGGGTTTCTACCGATTCTTCCGCGTAATTATCTTCCGGGATCGCTTCTATATATTTGATCGCAGCGGGCACGCTCCCGCGGCTCACTGCCTGCAGAACAGGATACATCTGGGCATAGCAGGTCGTTTTTATGTCTTCTGCGGTTTGAGCTTGGCATATCTTCAGCGGATTTTTTGCGTCTGCGGACAAACCATACTGGCTGCCCGACAAATAACTTGAAATTTCCATGAACGAGCCGGAAGCGCAGCGCGCGACATTTACCGAAGAGTCTGCCACTTTATTGCAGATCGCCAAAGCCTTGCTTACCAAAGAATCGGGCTTGCCCCAGGTCGCTTGGTCAATAGTGCCCACGGCCATGGCGCCATGCCCTACTCCATGATAACACGCATCAGACAAGGATTGCGACATTTCTGCTGAAACTTTTTGGCAAAACTCCAAAGCCTTAGAATAATTGTTCGACTGCATAAGCAGACTTTCCATAAAACCGTGATAAAACCCGTAACCGCAGTAGGCGGACGCGCTGGTCAAGGCAATGTCCTGTTTATCTGCAAATTCTTCATAGGCCGCCTGTCCCAGCTTGTGAAGGAACAGGTGGCAATCGCCGGCAAATGCCGGCTGCGTCTGATATAAGTTTTCTACCAGCGAGAAAGCTGAATTAAGCCCGTTATTGCGCAAAGATTCATCGATCATTTTCGACCAACACAAATATTGATTTTGAGTATCTTCAGCGCAATTCTCTCCGATCTCACTCGCGTGGCCGACGACAATGGTTCCTCCCAGGCTTGGAATAAAGTGATCGTGATACGGGAAAGTTCCTTCTTTTTCAAACTGAAAACTCCATGATTTACCCGGATCGACAGGCCGTTTCGGATCAAAATCCGGATAGATGCTGTGTGTAGGGTGAGGGTCTGAGGCCGGCCAAAATTGCTGACCGGCAGTAGTGGTGAAAGTCACCCAATCCCCTTTTTTTATGGTAAGGTTGCCGGGACTGAAGCCGCCCTTGGAAAGCACGATGGTGTGCGAGGAACGGTTGCCCTGTTCAAATATTGAAGCTAACTTCAAGCCTTTGGCAGAACCGGCATAAACAAAGATCAACCCAACTATCAGAAGAGCCAAGGCTGCGACTAAATAAAAATAATAGCGTTTTAGTTTCATGGGAAGAAGCGTCAAATCCTATGCTATAATATGAAAAGTAAAGTCATCAGTCAACCCTCCTGCCGCATGAACGATACAAAAAGAAAATTCAGAAACCTTGCTATAATCTTGATAATCCTTCTTGAACTTGAAGCTGTGGTTTATCTTGTCACGGATTATCACAGGAAGAAAATATTATCGTCAACTCCTTCTTTCAGCACGATCGCGGGCAGCAGCGTAACTTTTCCCGACCAATCGAGTCTGAAATATTTCTACGAACCGAAGGCCGATAGCGAGGCAAATAACGGCGTACCAGACTGGTTGAAAATTAAGCCGACCTATCACATAAACCACGATACGCTCCGCGGCACTACTGATTACACGCCCGACAAACCTCCGGGCACATTCCGGATTATCACCCTGGGTGATTCTTTCACGTACGGGTTATTCGTCAATAATGAACAGAGTTATCCTAAGGTCCTGGAAGATGAATTAAACGGCATGGGCTGTACGACTTACAAAAAATTTGAAGTGATCAACTTGGCTGTTCAGGGATATGATGTTAAATATTCGGAAGAGCGGTACAAACTTCGGGGACAAAAATACGATCCAGATCTGGTCATCTGGTTCTTAAAGTATGACGATATTGACTATATTAACGAAATTCTGCTCCCGAAAGTCAACGACTATCTGAATAAACTGGGCGGTGGTCTGATCGAACCGCAAGTTTTTAATGTCTGGGATCAGGCTTTCAAAGACAGCCTCAAACAATTATCAGTGAAGGAAATTGTCGACTACAACATGCAGGCTTTCAATGAATTTAACAGCTTATATAAAAACAATCTGCTGATCTATGCTCCGAAATACCTGCTCCCATCTACTACAACCAATCCCGCGTTGTTGTTGGAAAATTACAGCAAATCGCGTGATGGGACCTATCTCTACGAAAGCCCGCTGGATCTGGTGAAAGCAGGCAAGGTCTTTCCCGACCAGCACCCGAACCCGGAAGGACACAAGGCCATAGCCCAAGATCTGCTGAATTATTTGCTGGCCAATAAATTGATCACCTGCAAATAATCCGCTAAATTTTCCCCTGACAATATATTTTATCTTCGGATTTCAATTCTTGATTGCAGATAACACCCAATTCATCTTTCGGGTAAATCTCTGAAAGGGTGCTGATCACGGTATTAAAGCAGTCGCCGCTTTCAGCTGAAGTCAGATCAGTCCTCCGGCAGAACTTAAGTCCTTCCTGGTACTGTTTGGTGCGCGATTCATCCATTGTCAAAGCATATGCAATGCTTTTTATGCACGGCTCAATCAAGCGTTTCTGCAAGGTTCTGCAGGAAGCAACCCCTTGGGTTTGGTAAAAATTATCCATTTTTGAGGCGGCTTCCCGGCCTGACCTGTCCTTGATCCAATAAACCGGCAAAGCCAGGCTCCCCATGGCCAAAGTCGCATGTTGATCCTCTTTTATATTTTCAATAAATTTGGACGCTTTAGAAAAATCCATATTTTCCATCAGTAAAAGAGCGGGATCCAAACTCACGTAGCATGACTGCTTAAATTCTTCCTCTTTCTGCTGCCGGCACAGCCAAAAAGGATCTGTGGAATTCATTTTTAAATTATAATCATGGGTAAAATAACCTATAGAGATCGAATCAAACATCCCCGTGCCGCAACGGAACAGCTTCTCGGAATCAGTTGCCACGGCGCGGCACATTTTTAAGGCGGGCTGTATCATCGCGATCTCATCCCCCCAAATACCCTCGTTATGGATGTCAACAGACCCGTGGCCAAAACCGTGGTAACATTGGTCGAGAATTCCGGGTAATTTACTTCCCAATTCATCATAAACGAAAGAACAAAACTGCCGGGCCTGAGCAATGCCGCCGCCCTCAGCAGCCAGGGTTTCCGTAAATCCATGGTAAAATCCGTAGCCGCAGAGCGATGTCTGGTCTGTGAGTCCAAAGCTCTTATGTTCCGAAAAAAGATCGTAAGCCTTAGCGCCGACCTCATGCACCAAAGTATGGCAATAAGGTTCAAAATCGGGCTCTGATTTTAACCAGCTATCGAGCGTGCCGAAGGCCGCTTCGATCCCCTGATATTCCAATACATTGTTCAGCGAAGTGCTCCAGCATTTCAATTTCTCGACATCATCGGAAAGCCCGTCGCAGGAAGACGGGTCTATTTTAGCGGTTTTACTGTTACCTGCGCTGTGAACAATGATGGTCCCTAATATATCAGGATCGAGATGATTGTGGTAAGTCCATATTCCGGCTTTATCAAATTTAAATGTCCAGGTCTTGCCCGGCTCGATGGGCTGTTTGGGGTCAAATTCGGGATACAAAAGATGGGTTGGATGAAGGTCTGAAGCCGGCCAAAACGGCTTGTCCAGATCTGAAACAAACGTCACGGTATCGCCCTGCTTGATCTCGATCTTGCCCGGCTGAAAACCGTCTTTTGTGAGCGTGACGTTAATATGCTTTACGCTCAAGTATTTTGTGAACTGGCTGTTTAAGACAAACAAAATTAAAAATATCCCTGACAAAAAAAATGTCAAGGCTATAAAAAATTTATTACTAGGTTTGGAGATCATGTTTCGTCTTATAAACGCGATACCGGCGAAATTATATTTTTGCTTGTGTTATAATGAAAATAGATTATACCTATTCTATATTTATATGAAACAAAAATCTGTCTTTACAGGTTTAGTGATTTTTGAAATATTAATTATCGTCTTTTTGGCTTTCAACTACATTAAACGCGAAAAAATCTTACATGAAACGACTGTTCACCCGCTAAATAAAGCGGATTTTCAGTTCACAATTTCCAACGATCTCAAACATTTTTATGAGCCAAAGCCGAATGTCAGCCTGAAGAACAAACCTGATTGGCTGGATTATGAATCCACCAACACAATTAATTCCGATTCCCTCAACGAGCGTTATGATTATACCACAGAAAAACCCCCGGCGACATACAGAATTATAACTCTGGGTGACTCCATGACATTCGGATTATATCTTGACACGAATGATAATTTTTCTGAACGCCTGGAAGACATGCTGAACAGCAATCTGCAATGCAAAAATATTAAAAAATTCGAAGTGATAAATCTCGGGGTCGGAGGATACGACGCCCGATACGTTCTTGAAAGATATATACTGCGGGGGCAAAAGTACAACCCGGACCTGGTGGCATGGTTTTTACTGGACAGAAGTTTGTCCGTGTACGCTGACATGTTCTATGATGTCCTGGATTACTACGACAATTTGGCAAATTATTCGCCTAACCCAGAACAACTCGCCTTCCGTGCGCAAAGAGAGGAGTATAATCAGAAAAATATCGGAGAAATTGAAAATTATGAAATTAATGCTTTGACGTCGATCAGGAAATATTTCAATAATAAACTTCTTTTCTTTACTTCCCCGGGGCTGCTGTCTTCGGAAAATGTCAACAAAATCAAAGGGCTTACCGGTGCTTCACAGAATACATTTTTCGATGATAAGATCGGCAACCTAACAGATGACAATAATATCGTTCGTCCGGGAGACCCCCATCCTAACGCTGCCGGAAGCAAAATAATCGCTCAAGATTTATATAATTATCTGACACAGAATCTGATAGATTGCAAAAAATAAACAGATCCGAAATTGGACTGTTTTTTATTTCGAGATCAGAAAATCCCCGATCGCCAAATTATCCATGGGCGATCTTAGGAAATCATCCACCGCCTGTTCGGGTGTTTCCACGATCGGCTCGCCCTGTAAATTAAAGCTGGTGTTGAGCAGGCAGGGAATTCCGCTGATCTCGTAAAATTTCTTCAGCAATCTGTAATACACGCCGTTTTCCGCGCTGACGGTCTGGATGCGGCAAGAATTGTCGGCATGCACTATTCCCGCCAGAACTTCCCGCTTATCGTCTCTGACTTGAAAGCAAAAATTCATATATGGAAAATCCTCCTGATAGTGAGGCAGTTCAAAGAATTCTGCAGCCTGTTCTTTGAGGATCGAGCCCGCGAACGGGCGAAATTGCTCCCGCCGCTTAATTTGATTCATCTTCTCCTTGACCGACTTCGGGTTCGGTTTGGCCAGGATGGATCGGGAGCCAAGCGAACGGGGGCCCAGTTCCATCCGGCCCTGGAACCAGCCGATCACCCTTCCGTCCTGGAGCAAACCGGCCAGGTTTTCCAAAAGCAGATCTTCCGAAGTGAATTGTTTATAAGCCAGATTTTTCTTCAGCAAGATTTTTTCGATCTGATCGTTTTCATACGCGGACCCCAGAAGCAGACTCCCGGCAAATTTGTTAACCGTGCCTTGTTCCAGCCGACTTTGGACCAAAAACGCGGCCCCCAAAGCCGCGCCGCTGTCGCCGGCTGGGCCAAAAATATGAACTTGCTGAAACTTGGTTTGAGAAAAGATCTTGCCGTTGGCCAGGGCATTTAAGGCTACTCCGCCGGCAATGGCGACATTTGGCTGTGGCGTTAGCGAATACAAATGGTTGAGGATGAGGAAATACACGTCTTCAACCACCCGTTGTACGCTTGCCGACAAATTCTTGTGAAAATCGCTGACCGTTTCGTCCGGCAGGCGCGGCGGGCCGAAAAGCCTTTCAAACTTCTTGCTCCACATCCTAGAACCTTTATGAAACCCAAAATATTCCATATCAAGCTTAAAGCTCCCGTCAGATTGGACAAAGATCAAATTCCGGATCTCGTTCACCAAAACCGGCTGGCCGTAAGCTGCAAGTCCCATGACCTTATACTCATCTTCATTCACCCGGAATCCCAAAAACGCAGTAAAAGTTGAATACAGCAAACCCAAAGAATCAGGATAATCCAGGGATTTAAGCAAAGTGATCTGGTTCTTATTTCCGGTCCATAAACAGGTCGTCTGATATTCTCCGACTCCGTCTACGGTAAGAATGGCGCACTGCTCATGTCCCGACGAAAAAAAAGCGGCCGCAGCATGCGACAAATGATGCGGAACGAACAGGACTTTACCGGAAAAACCCAGTTCTTTTTTTATTATTTTCTCAACCCTTATCTTATTACCCAGCCATTCGGGGATCCCTTTGACAAACTGCTCATATGAAAAAGGATAAGTTTGAATAAAATTTTCAAGTATCCTTTCGAACTTTTTTAAGGGTTTTTCATAATAGGCGACGCGATCGATATTACCGATGGACAATCCCGAATGCTTTAGGCAAAACTCAACCGATTTGAACGGGAATTGGTTATCGTGCTTAATTCGTGTGAACCTCTCCTCCTCTGCCGCGCACAGGATTTCCCCGTCCTTCAAAATTACCGCCGCACTGTCATGATAAAACGCGGAAATACCGAGGATATTCATGTATTAGTAAGCGGAATCCAGATCAAAGCCGGCCGATTTTTCATCATCGGTAAGCCAGAAAGAGCCGGCTTTTTTATTTTGAGAATTTAAAAACCGGACAATAACAAAAAATACGCCCACAAAAATGAAGTAAAAAATCAACAATATGAAGGCGATAAAAATATCGTTTATCAGTTTAACGGCTTTCTTCATACAAATGGATACAAAAAAATAGGAACAACGGAAATTTGGGCGGTGATGATCAGCAAAGCGATTATTATCAGCAGTAAAAGCAAAGGGATCAGCCAGATCTTTTTTGACTTAGAAAGTAAAGTAAAAATTTGTTTGATCGATTCAAACATATGGTACTATATTATAGCTGATTTGGGCAAAAAATAAAACCGTAAATTATTTATTTACGGTTTTATAATCGGAACGGGAATTATTGGCTTGCTACTACCAGCAACATTCCGGCCGGGCCTTGCTTGTCGCAAAGATAACCGTAGATCCCGGGGCCTGAAAGAATATTTAACGTCACGGATTTTACCGACTGCGCCGGAGCGCTGTACAGAGTAACTACTTTATCAGACGGACCGTATGTGAGAGTATGGGCAACAGTGTCCTTATTCTGGACCGTAACAGTTGTTTTATCGTTGTATTTTAATACATTCGGTGTGGCGGTGCAGCCGGTCACATCAAGGACGGGTGAAGTGACGGCAACTGCCGCGACTTTATCGCTATAGTCTTTGATCTGCTGCGGGGTGATGCTCTGGCTGGCGCTGGTGGACAGCTGTTTTAATACATCTGCGGTCGCTTTTGAAACGGTTGGAGCTTTATAGACAGGCGTGGAAGTTCCCGGATTTTGGCCGCTTGGCGCAGGATTGCTTGCGGGGCCGCCGGTTGACAGCTTGTTAAACAATAAATATCCCACCACTAAAATGGCTATGACGAGGATCGCCAAGATTGTTTTTTGCGTTGTTTTCATACTTTGCTTTTTAATTTTATTTAATGTTTCAAGCAGATATCAATAGGCTTATATCATAACACTCATGCCTTAACTGCGCAAAATCAATTATCCACAGCCGGTATAATCCTATTCATAAGCTGCAAGGCAGCGCTGACGGTCCGAGACTTGGAGCTGATTGCAGCTTTTTTGCCAATCCTTCCGCACTCCGCTGGTGCTGTACGAAAGAAAGCCCAGTTTTATCCCCGAAACATAAACATCCCTGAAATCCTTTGACATGGTTGAAATGATCTTGGGCGCTGCTACAAAATCATTTTTATATAACGTCTGCTCGGAGTAAATTCCCGAAATGATCCGCGTGCAGGTTAATTGGGCTGACCTGGTATACTTCGGATCCTGGCAATTTTTGTATGTACCTTCTATATCCGAGCCCTGATAAACTATTTTTGTCAGCTGCGAATAGCACGCATCCTGATATTTAGCTGCATACGTCTGGCAAGTCAGCAACGGATGTTTCGAATCGTATGTAACCGTGGATGGGGTCGGAATATATTCACCCGTGTCGCCGTCATAGTTGAGAGCCATGTTGCCGTACTCGCTGAACACTCCGCGATAGCAGTCAGACAGATCGGTTTCCGGTCCGCCGGCAAGCGCATCGCATAACTGCAATGATTTGGCCGCAACGTGGGTAATTCTCATCGTACCGTGGCCTGCGCCGTGATAGCATGTGATCCCGGGTAAAACCTGCCGCAAAGCCGCGCAATAATCCTTCAGTTCCGGCACGGCCTGCATGATATTGACCTTGCTCTCAACGATCTGGGCTTCTACGCCGTGCTGAAACGAGGCCACGCACTTATTGCTGTCTTTGCTGACGATGGGGTGAAAGTCCTCGTTGCTGTATTCATATGCGGCGTGCCCGATCAAATGCATCAAACTATGGCATTCATCCAGCGGGATCAGGCCTGCTACAAATGCTTTGTCCGTCAGCTGAATTGATCCGTCAATGCCTCCTCGTTTCATCAGCTCCTTCAAATTATCGCGGATGGGTTTAAACAGATCGCCTGTGTTTTGTTTTGAAAGCGTGCTGAGTTCCTGATCCACGTTAAAAGCCTGGATTGGCGCGGATTTCGGATGCCTGCTGCTTAAGGCAAAAATGGCCAGCAGTGTTGAGAAGATGATCAGGCATAAAAAGATTATAAGATTGTTCTTGGTCAGGAATTTGCGAAACATCTGGTTTTCCAATCCTCGGGCATATTGTTGCACAGATTGTTGAATTGCTCTGACCCGCTATGAAAATTATAGGTTGAATATCTGACCAGATCACCGTAACATGCCTGCTGGTCGACCGCAGTGCTGGCGCTTCCGCAGAATTGCACGGCCGTCGGAATATTTTTATAATCAGTTTCTACCATGCGCCCCGCCGCATCAGAATAGCATTGCCCGCTGAATTTCGCCGGCAGGGCTGAACAGAACTTATCCAGCAAGTTCCCGTCAAGGCTCATTTGGGCCGTTACAATATAGAACAGCGACAAAAAACACCGGTCAGAATCGTCAGGGCTTTGCAAAATTTTGTCCGAACAATGCGCGACCAATCCCTGCGGCTGCATTATCTGATTATAAACCAAAGGCCAGCCCTCGCTCCAGCAGGAACTTCTGACATTGCCTGTAAACTGCTCGCAATAGGCGGTAAGATGGCCTTCTTTTACTTCTTTGCCCGCAATTAACTCTTTATCCTCAGGCTCCAGCGGCTGGAAGATCTGCATAAATGCCCCGTCGTAGCAAAGCTCGGAATAATCGCGGCCGTCGGGTTTTTTGGCAAGTTCGTTGCACATGGCGACGGAACTGGGAATATCGGCATTGGTCAGATACATGGTCAAATGACCCAGGGCGTGATAGCAGGAACCCTGTTCCAGGCCGGTAGGATTCCAGGACGCGCGCTTTTCGCAAAGATCGACCAACTCCGGTTTGATCTTCGCAACCTGCTTTGGCGTAAATGTTTCCGAACGGAATTCTTCCTGCAGGGCCCCGTGAATGCCGCCGTTGGAGCAAACCCCGGACGGGAGCCTGGCTATAACATCCTTCCATTTGGTGGGATCTTTATCGACTTCGCGGGCGCTGAGCTCGTGGCCAAGCACGTGGCAATAAGGGTACGTGCTGTCTTTGCTTTGGATTATCGCCGTGACCTTGAAAGCGTCTTCCATGGAAATAACATCCATAAGTTTGGGAATTTCCTTATCGTAGCAGGCGGGATGATACCGTTCATCACTGCATTTGCCAATGATCTGGTCCGCATAATTATTCAGCGAAGAAGTCTCACGATCCGTTCCTACCGGATGTTTTTTATAGGTCAAAACAGTAATCTCCCCGGCAATGACGAGTATTATCAGGCATAATGAAATTGCAAAAAAATTCCTGATCAAAACTGACCCGATGGAATTTAATTTGGTTTTCAGATCTGGCATTTAGAAATCCGCTAAAAAATTATAAGAGCAGCAATCGCCGGCAATCTGTCTGATAAGCCTGCGGGATCTCAGAGCAGTAACTCTCCCGGTATGAATGGTCCTGGATGTAGTAAGAAACGGCTCCGGAAAGAGATGTAAAACACAGAGATTGGTTTTGCGCATCACTGACCGCATTGCAAAACCTGATCGCCACGTCGCGATTGTTCTCCCCTCCCCAATAAAGCGACGAAAGAGCTGAATTCATGCAGTCAGTCACACCGGCACTGACCTTGGCCAATTGGCACCAGCTGTAGACCGTTTTAAGTTTGGCGTCGTCCAGGTCCTGCACATTTTCAACATTCCTGCCGTTGACCAAAACCGGGAATTCCTTCCCGAAACCGCCATAACAATTATCCCAGTTTACTCTATTTGAAACCGGCAGTTTCGCGCAGAAAGTAAAAGCCTTTTCAAAATCTTTCGGACCCGGATTTCCCAGGTCCGCACCTGCCATCTGGAACAAATGCGGAGTCAGATAGTTATAGCACATGGGCTGGGCAGCCGCCGGCATGAATGACATGTCGCAGGGCGACAGCGGATCGGTCTTGCTGAAATAATACGGAGTTTGCTTGGCCCAGGCCACCGGGTCATGTATGCCGGCCATCATTTCCATGGTAACGCCTCCGGTGCACTGGGCATATTCCTGACTGCTCATAACCGGCTGCCCGACCTTGTCGCACAACTGAATGGCTTTTTTCATATCGTAATTCGTATATGCCAAAACCCCATGACCCAGACCATGCACGCACATGGTGTAAGCGCCGCTACCGCCCGGCGCCAAATGGCACGTCTCAACCGCTTTGGGAAGCGCGCCAAGCCCTTGTGTAAGCAAGGCCCCGACAACGATGGAATGGGAACAGGCATTGCGCAGATCATTGGTGCAGACTTTGATCCCGTCCAGGCCTTCCTGGGCGAATAAAACATCGCCGACAACATGGCCGAGCAAATGAGTATCGATATTCGGCGCCAGATAATTGGAGTTGGCGGCGAAAGCCAAGGCTTTGTAAGCGTATTCACCGCCTTTTTTATTTGCCAAGTCCTTGAAAAAAACAGTTAGCTGGCCGAAATCCTGGTTTTGGCCGCGGATGGCATCCAATTCCGAGTAATTATCAGTTGAGGAAGCTAAATTGTTATGCGGTTTAAAATGAAAATTAATGCGTCCGCCGGCCAAAATTCCTATAAATAAAAGGATCACAACGGCCAAAAACCCTGCCGCCAGAATAAAGACCTTATTCTCCTGATAATTTAGTTTCTTCATTTATTTCTTTGGCCTAATTATGCCACAAAAAATCATGGGTTTCAAGCCATGATTTCAAATCCTAAATGCAAGCTAGAGGTCGGACTTACGGCGAAACGAGGACAAAACCACTGATGCCATTTGCCGTACTGGTGATACAACGATAACCATAAAGACCGGGCCCATGGTCCAGAGAGGCTTTGACAACGGTTGATTTTCCGGGATCAACATAATCCACGTGGTCTTTATCAAAAGTAATTCCCACTTTGGATGCTCCGCTGTTCTTTAATGTAAAGGCAGTCCCCTGCTTGAGCTGCAAAACCAGCGGCTTGGACTTGCAATCACCCACTTCAATTTCCGAGCCCAGCACCGCCAGCTTGGCCGCCAATTGCGAATGCTGCGTGATCTCATCTGCCGAGGCATTGGGCGCCGGTACATTCAAAAGTTTCTGTGCGTCGGTTTGGCTGTTAGTATTTGCATTGGTCTGGGCACTCTGGTTGGTTTGAGCGGATTGCATGCTTTTGGCCTGAGGGTGCATTTTTTTATAAGCAAAAAATCCGAGCGCCAAAGCAATTATTGTCAAGAACACTATGATTATTTTTTGATCATTTTTCATAAGCTTCTAAATCATAACATTCAATATACTGCAATTCAAGTGCCATATTAAAGCAATAAAAATCCGATGGTTATCCATCGGATCAATATTTATGCTTCCTAAGCAAGTTGTAAGCCGAATTCTGTCTGTTGCCTTGGTTTTACCCAAAGCAGAGGCAATCATCTATCTGGGACACGCATTGCTGCGCACCTCAAGCTATCAACCCGCTCATTTAAGAGCCTATTTGATATTGCACTATTAGGTAAGAATTTAGCCGTTTCAATCCAATGTTACCATTGGCTTCATCCTAATCGCTTAGGAGCCTTTTCATTTCTGATCAGGCGTCACTGTTCGCATCTCTTGATCTCTCACGACGGGAATTACCCGCTACCTAAGGTTGCATGAACTCATGAGAATTCCATCCAACCAACGTGTTCGGACTTTCCTCCCTCATCTTGCGATGAGAGCGACTGCCGCGCTTACTTAAGAAGCAAAATAAATTGTACTCCTTTTGGGCTTATTTGTCAATGGTTGTTAAAAATAAAAAAGCCCAAATTTGATATTTGGGCAACCCGCTTATGGCAGGGTCAATGTATACGCAGCAATTGCTGTCGTAGCGTTAACCAACTGTTCCGCTTTTGCGCCTTGCCCCTTGATCGCAATAAAGGCATAGGAGTTGCGGTAGCAATAGCGGCGCAGTTGTGTGGCACCGAGCGATTCGAACAATCGCTGTAAATTTTCAGTCCAGGAATATCCTAGCGGGCGGCAGCAGACCGTACCGGGAGTCGGGTTCGGCAAGCAGGAAAAATCATCACTGGTAAGACCAGCTTCATCTTCTACGCCCACCAGGATAATTACTCCGGAAGGCAATCCGTTCACGAAAGCAGTCATGGCTGAAACATCCGCACCCGTGCTTCGTGAAATATATGTATCAAAGGTGGCTATTGGTCCCGCCATTTCTCCAGTCTGCGGATCTATAATGACCAGATTGAATCCTCGACCGGAGAACAGCGCTCCTGTTACCGAGGGATCTCGGCCGGCGAAGATCTTGCCGTTCCTTTTGAAAATTGCCCTCCCGTAATCGTCAACCCCGCTGGAAGCATTCGTGCCTTGGGACTCAACGGTAAACGTGATCGGCGGAGGCTGAGATATTTTCACCGAAACCAGTGCACTTATGCCGCTGAACGCGGCAGAAATATCTGCCTGCCCGTAACCTACCGACGTCACCAATCCTGTCTTGCTCACGGATGCCACCAAAGCATTTGATGAGCTCCAGTTGGCGGCGTTGGTTTGATCCTGAGCAACTCCCGTGCTTGTCTTGTAGGATGCAAACAGCTGCAAAATCTTCCCCTTGCCCACAATCTCTGAGTTTCCAACAATAGAGAGCGTGGGAGCCTGAACCGGCGTAGGTTGAGTCGGGGTCGGCTTGTCGTTGGAGCAGGAAAGTCCGAAAAAAATGAGAAAAAAAACAGGGCAAACCAGGATCATCGGCCGTTTCCTAGACATTCTCTCCTCCTTGGGAACCTTTGGTCCGGAAAAATATTATAGCTCGGGTTAATAACTTTTGCAATTATACCAGTATAAAAAATGGCTGAGATATTATCTGCATTTTGACAAAAAAGCCAAGATTTGGTATATTTACCAGTGCTTCGGCACCATCGCCGGATTTTATTTTATTTACATTATGAAAAGAGCTGACATTCGGAATATTGCAATAATTGCTCACGTTGACCACGGAAAAACAACTTTGGTTGACGCCATGCTCAAACAAACCCATGTTCAGCGTAACGTGGAAGATCTGGGCGTGCTGATCATGGACTCCATGGACCTGGAACGCGAGCGCGGCATTACCATCAAGGCCAAAAACGCCTCGGTAGTTTTTAATGGCGTAAAAATCAATATTGTGGATACGCCGGGGCACGCTGACTTTGGCGGCGAAGTGGAGCGCACGCTTCGGATGGTGGACGGCGTTTTGCTTTTGGTAGATGCCAAGGAAGGCCCAATGCCACAAACCAAATTCGTGCTGAAAAAAGCCCTGGAACTGGGACACAAAGCCATCGTGGTCATAAATAAAATTGACCGTTCTGACGCGCAAGTAGATGAAGTTGTGAACAAAACTTTTGATCTGTTCGTAAACCTGGGCGCGAAAGACGACCAGCTGGATTTTCCTATAATTTACGCCCAGGCAACAGCCGGCACCGCTACTCTGGACATCCATAAACCCAGCACTGATCTGACTCCCCTGTTCGAAACCATTGTCGGCAAGATCCCGGGACCGACGATCATTGAAAACGAACCGCTGCAAATTCTGGTCTTGGCTTTAGCTTACGATCCATACATAGGCAAAATGGGCATCGGCAAGATTTATTCCGGCTCCATCAAAAAGAACCAGTCAGTCATGCAGATCGCGCCCGATGGCGTAAAATTCACGGCAAAAACCACGGATATTTCAGTATTCCAAGGCTTGCAAAAACAATCAGTGGAAGAGGCCTCCGCCGGCGAGATCGTGTCAGTGGCCGGGTTGGAAGAAATTACGATCGGTTCAACCATCACTGACCCTGCGAATCCAAAACAGATAGACCCGGTGATAGTGGATGAGCCGACGGTACAAATGACTTTTGCCGTGAACAACTCGCCCTTTGCCGGCCGCGAAGGCAAATTCGTCACCTCGCGCAATCTGCGCGACCGGTTATACAAGGAATTGGAAACCAATGTAGCGCTCAAAGTCACGGATACAGGGAGCCCGGATACTTTTCAGGTGGCAGGAAGAGGCGAACTGCATCTGGCCATCCTGATAGAGACCATGCGCCGCGAAGGATTTGAACTGCAAGTGTCCCAGCCGGAAGTTATTTTCAAAGATGAGAATGGAGTAAGAACCGAACCGTTCGAACGCTTATCGGTCATCGTTCCCAATGATTACCAGGGGGCGATAATTGAAGAGATCGGACGCCGCCGCGGCGAACTAGTGACCATGATCCATACCAGCCACGGCGAAACGCATTTGGATTACGTCATGTCTACCCGGAGTTTGATCGGACTTAAAAGCAAACTTCTGACCCAGACTAAAGGAACTGTGATCATCAACCATATCTTTGATTCTTACCGTCCTGTCGAAGCGGAGAGGGAAGTTAATCTGCCTCACGGTTCGCTGATCGCTTCCGAATCCGGAATTTCCAACGCTTACGGACTGAATAACGCGCAGGAACGCGGCACATTATTTATAGGACCGGCAGTGGAAGTCTATCTGGGCATGATCGTCGGCGAAAATGCCAAAGCCGAGGACATTGAAGTGAACATAAACAAAACTAAAAAATTATCCAATATGCGCGCTTCCGGCACTGACGCAGCGCTGATCCTGACCCCGCCCAAAGTTATGAGCCTGGAAGAATCTTTGGAATATCTGGGACCGGATGAGCTGCTGGAAGTCACTCCCGAAAGTTTGAGGCTGCGAAAGAAAATTCTGGATCCGAACAAACGCAAGCGCGAAAAGAAACAATAAAACGAATAATTATAAGCAACAAAAAAGACCTAGCTCACGCAAGGTCTTTTTCTATTTTCTTTTTTACTGGACCATTCCGCCTGCTTCGTAATTGATCAGGCTGGTCATCACGGCGTTGGAAGTTTTGTATCCCCTATTGGACAGATCGGCCGCGGATGAGAACTGCAGTTTTTTGCCGTCGGAAATTATGTAGTAACTGACCCCGTCATTGATCAATGTGCCGTCCCTGAATTTCACGATCGGGCCTTCCGGTATTGCCCTGTCTGAATCGTTCGCCGGAACAACCCGCGACAGGCTGAACCCGTAGGTGTTGAACACTGCCATGGATTCAAATCCCTGTTTTTGTCCGCCTTGCAGCCACCAAATGGTATTGCCGTCCAGAACCAATGAGCCGTCCGGATGAGCATCGGTAGTTGAACCAATCACAGGTCCTACAGGATAATCAGCCAAATTAATTCTCGGAAGTCCCCCAAAACTATAGCCCAAAGCCATGAATACATCAGCAGAGGTAAAGCCCCTTGCAGTACTGCCGGTGCCTATCATATAAACGGTAATATTGTCTCTGGCATCTATCACTAAGGTTCCTGCCATTGCTCTCGCAATATCCGGCGCAGTTGGCAGAGCTTTATCTATAGCATTCGCCGGTACCCCTTGGCTGAATTTATAGCCGTAAGAGGCAAATTCATTGGGGTCGCGGAAGCCGATCTTTTGCGCATTATTTATCAGATAAAAAGTCTGGCCATCATAGATCAACGTTCCGTTCGGATGCGCCCCAGCCGGTGCGGGAGTCGTGACCGCGTTACCCGTGGAGGGTAATCCTGGAACCGAAGATGAAGTTGAGCTTGCTACGGGCGGCAAAATACCGTTGCCACTGCCGCCGCCACCCCCTCCGCCGCCACCGCCTCCAGTGCTCACTGCGATCAATCCGGCAAAAGTACTGAAGTGGAAAGTAACTATTTTCGTATCAGTGCCATTAGTTATCCAACAAGCATTTGGTGAAGCTACCGGAACAGGGCTGGCATAAGTTCCTGTGCACATAGGAAGAGCAACCCACATAGTTGTATTGGCCGCGCGGTAACCGATCGGCGCTGTGGCATTTGAGACGGTAATTGTTACGGGACTATCTAAAACCAGGACATTCCCCAGGGAACCGACTTCTATAATGTTATTTCCTATTTGGAATCCGGAAGGCGGAGTACCGGAACTGTCCGTATTGGTCTTTGGCGGAAGTATATTCCCATCCCAGCCGTTGGGACCGGTAATAGTAGTTCCGTCCGGAATGCTGACATTTACCCCAGCCAGATCAGAATTGCTAATCACGACCGGATCGCCCAGGGTGGCGCCGCGCAGGAGAACTGATTTGACCATACTCACTGTAGCAACACCTTCAACGTTCACATCAGCGGACGTCTGCGGAGCCAAGCCAGAAGAAAGATCCAGAGTAGTAGAATCGCTTAAAGTTACGGAGTTAGGAACGATCGGGGTTGTATTATTAACTGTAAATGCAGCGTTGTTTGTAGGAGTTGAAGCCACAATGTTGCCCGCAGCATCAGTGCCAACGCTTAATGCCACGGATGCTGCACCATCTCCTGAACCGACCGTAAACACATATGTGTAATGAGTGCCGTCGGTTTTGGTCATATCCGCCGCAGCCAAAGTATTGCTGCCGGAAATAGCCAATTTAACTACCGGTGAATCCAATATTGGTTCGCTGAAAGTTGCCGTAATTGTGAGCGAATCTCCTGACCTGACTGCGTATGGGATGGAGTAACTGATCGAAGCCGTAGGCGCCACCACGTCTTTTACGGCTGTCGGCGTCATTGCGGCCGCGCTTGCGTTGCCGGCCGCATCCATGACAACCACAGAAGGAGTAATTGTTCCATCGGTCAGGGTTGTCCCGTCTATCGTTGCGGTAAAATTGCCCAGACCGTCAGCAGTAACAATACTGTTAACCGTTGCGCCTCCGGCCAAAGACACGCTGACTGACGAGTTGGCTTCAGCAGTTCCCAGAACGACTATTGCCGTTTTTTCTGAATTATTGATGAAATTATCGCCTGCGATCGACGTGATCACCGGAGTCGCGGGAGGCGTTTTGTCAAAATTTATACTGGACGCGTCAGTAGTCCCCGTAACTGTGCTCCCGGGGTTGCTAGCCATATCCGTAAAATCAATCGTGAAAGCAACCGCGCCTTCCGTATCACCAGTGGCCATCATGTACGTGGCTGTATAGGGACCTGCGCCCGAACCGGAAGCTGTGACCGGATGACCCGCGATCGTAACCACAACAGACTGGATGCTCACAGAAGAACTGAAAGTCAAAGTCACCATGTCTCCGACTTTTGCCTGTGCTGGATTTGCGTTGTTAGATCCAATGTGAACGGAACTTAAAGTTGCTCCGGAAATGACTGTTGCGGAAAAAGTAAAGGCGGTTCCTGCAACGCTCGCGGCACAGGTGATCTTAGTGGTGTCTTGGGAACAATCAACAGCAGGGTTTGCGTCCATCAGAGGCGCTAGTGCTGCTACCACTGTTGCTACATTATCTCCTCCGGCGGCCAGGTAATCATAATTTATCCCGTTGATGGTTGCCCTATATGTTTCGGTTGCGGTCACTGATGCGGGTGTGAACGTGGCCACTTGAGCCACTGCACCATAACTTGCATCCTGAATTGTCAGCGCCACATTTCCGGCAGTACCTCCCAGATTCTTAGTAAAAGTAAGATTGGCGCCGGAGGGATTGGTTACGGTGTAATCTTTGCCTGTGAACGGATTGGCGGCGATCGCGGCCGCAACTTGATTAGCGGTCAAAGCGGATGTTCCCAGATCAATGGTTACTCCGTCTATGATGACCACATGGTCAGTGGCATTGGCCACAAGGCCGGCAGGTATTGTAACCGTAACCGTTGCCGACACAGCGTTAATTTTGGTATATAAAGGATCTTGAAGCGTCAGGGAAACATTTCCGGCAGTACCTCCCAGATTCTTAGTAAAAGTAAGATTGGCGCCGGAGGGATTGGTTACGGTGTAATCTTTGCCTGTGAACGGATTGGCGGCGATCGCGGCCGCAACTTGATTAGCGGTCAAAGCGGATGTTCCCAGATCAATGGTTACTCCGTCTATGGTAATTGAATGGTCATTAGCATTGCCGGCCAGGGAATCGGTTATTGTAACTGTGACGCTCGCCGTCACTGCATTTACGGTGGTATAGTCAGTATCAGCAATTGTCAGACCGTTGTTCCCGGCAGTGCCGGTGGCTGTTCTGGTAAAGGTGACTGTGGCTGAGGTACCGCCAACATTGCTTACCGTATACGCTCCGTCAGCCGTATAGCTTGTACCGGTTGAAAAGTTTGTGCCGGCAATGGTGGATGCTACCTGAACTGCACTCTGAGCTGCTGTGCCGAGGTTGATCACTACTCCGTCGATTGTGATGGAATGGTCAGTGGCATTGGCAGCAAGACCTGCCGGGATAGTAGTGGAAGCTGTGGCAGCCACGCCGTTTACTCCTCCCGCGAAAGTGATGGATGGGATAGAGCTGGTGACAATATCAACGCCTCCTCCAAAAGTAACGACCGGGACAAGAGAGCTGGTGACAAGCGTAACTCCGCCCGTAAAAGTAAGGGCCGGGATCGTGGCTGTGGAAAAAACAACACCCGTAGTATTAACAGTGGTCAGAATAATGCTCGCCCCCGCGGACAGAGAAGCAGTGATTACAGTAGCTGAAGTTTCAGGACCTGTTGTGGTGAAGCTGGCGGTTGTGCCGCTGCCTGCCACTGTCAAAGCGCCATGCCCGACATCAGACACATTAATCAAGGTTCGCAGCCTCGCAGCAACCAGAGCCGCAGTATTGTCTACACTGGTTCTGATACCCGCGTTATTATTACCGCAATCTGCGTCAGCAGTGGCTATGGTGTTAAACGATATAACACAAGTGCCAATGGTGAGATTGACCCCGTTGGCAGGAACACTGTTCACTGTAACCGTCCTTGCTGCTCTGACTCCGCCCGTGAAATCAGCATCAGCAATTGTCAGGCCGTTATTGCCGGCAGTGCCTGTATTGTCTCGCGTAAAAGTAACGACAGCGTTATTATTAGTTACCGTATAGGACCCGTCAGCCTGAAAACTTGTTCCGGAACTAAAATCAGTCGAAGCAATAAGCCCACCGATACTGGCAGCACTTCTGATGCCTGTTCCCAGATCAATGGTCACCCCGTCGATCATAATTGAATGGTCCGCTGCATTCGCAGGCAAAGCTGCCGGGATAGTGGTGGAAGCTGTGGCAGCAACGCCGTTTGTAGTCGTATAATCGGCATCGGCAACTAATAGGTTTACATTTCCCGCGGTGCCGGTGGCGGTTCTGGTAAAGGTGACTGTGGCTGAGGTACCGCCAACATTGCTTACCGTATACGCTCCGTCAGCCATATAGCTTGTACCGGTTGAAAAGTCACTGCCGGCAATGGTGGAGGCTACCTGAACTGCTGTTTGAGCGGCGGTGCCCAGATCAATACTCACTCCGTCGATCATAATTATTTCGTCAGTGGCATTGGCAGCAAGGCCTGCCGGTACAATGACCGTCGCGCTGGCAGCCGCTGCATTCACAGAGGTGAAATCAGTATCAGCAATTGTCAGGCCGTTATTCCCGGCAGTGCCGGTGGCTGTTCTGGTAAAGGTCACGGTTGCGCCAACATTGCTTACCGTATACGCTCCATCGGCAAGAAAACTGGTACCGGTTGAAAAGTTTGTGCCGGCAATGGTGGATGCTACCTGAACTGCACTCTGAGCTGCTGTGCCGAGGTTGATCACTACTCCGTCGATTGTGATGGAATGGTCAGTGGCATTGGCAGCAAGACCTGCCGGGATAGTAGTGGAAGCTGTGGCAGCAACGCCGTTTACTCCTCCCGCGAAAGTGATGGATGGGATAGAGCTGGTGACTGCATTGGCGCCGCCGGCAAAAGTTACAGCCGGAACAACCCCGTTTACGGCGTTAGACCCTCCGGCAAAAGTTACGGAAGGAATTGTGGAGGCTGGAACATTCGCCACGGTCTGGGTGGCGGTGAAAGTGCCGGTGGTTGCCGAAGCCGGGGAAACGCCCGCAAAAAAACCGCTCAGTACCAAAGCGGCGATGGCAAACATATACAACGACTTTCGAAAAAACCCGTTTTGAGTTGTCATTTTTTTTTCGCTGTTAATGTTAATTTTTGTTGCTCTGTTTCTATGCAAACGTAAGGTATTTTATAACGGAAATTATTATTTTGTCAAGTGAGAAATGAAAAAACCAAAGGAGCAACCGTTCTGATAATAGTCACAAATTCTTGAAGAAACCTATTGACGCCGGTAATTTTTTCCCGTATATTTCTAAACCAAGGAGGATGTATGAAACCGTGGTTGCTGGCGATTTTGTGCATAACGTTTTCGGCCTGCATTAAGAACCTACTATCGCCAAGTAATGATGAGGCTTTAAAGATCTATGACGTGACCACGATCATCAAAGATATAAAGGGTACTTCAGAGATCAAGGGCAAAAACCCATACGCTTAAGTTGCAGGCTGATTCGGGCGCTTCGGGTAGGACCCAAAACGTCACCGATGCCGCAACCTGGAGCTCGTCAAACACAACCGTCGCTACAATAGACAAAGGATTGGTCACTTCGCATGCCTATGGAGCAGCCGATATCAAGGCTGTGTACGACAACCAGACCGCGATTGTGACCATAAACGTCACGCTCTCTGAGTGTGATTCAGGTCCTATTGCTCCGACTGGTTCCGCAGCGGGATTCGGAGTGATGAGGCGATACCAGGGTGACTGGCGGGCTGGCAGTGATGACCCTGACTACAGTTACTATAATGGCCATACTGGAGGAGCCGGACAGACGCTTGAGTATCTGGGTTGTTCTGGCGGGAACTATATCTGGTTGCAATGGGCGTTTAATGGTTTTGTTACGGTTGCCGTCAGAGCGCCGTGGCAAGGATCAACTGACCGCGGACTTCGGATCGGAGACGATCCTGCTAAATTCCACAGTCTATATCCTAATGCACATCCGGCAGATACCACTTACAATACTCCCAGTTGGCCGAAAGACTTCGATGTTTGGGTAAACGGTCCGTTGAGAGTTGTCCTGAAGAACGGTCAGGTTTACATTATCGAAGCCGACTGGTGGCCGACATTTGACGGACGTGACCCTGACACGGTCGAATCAACCAATCCTACCATAGGGCCTTGCGGCAGTTGCGTGAATTACCCGGCTCTAGGATGGCAATAAGCCGATCGAAAAGCCGAGACAGCTTGTGTCTCGGCTATTTTTTTATCTCTTGCTGAACTGCGGCGCGCGTCTTGCTCTCTTCAATCCCGGTTTCTTTCGTTCCTTGACTCTCGGGTCGCGCTTCAGAAACCCGAGTTTTTTCAGAGTCCGCCTGGACTCCGGGTTGTGGGCGATCAGGGTCCTGGAAATTGCATGACGCAATGACTCGGCTTGAGCGTGAATACCGCCGCCATGGATCTTGCTTTTCACGTTGAACTGTTTTTCCAAACCCAGACTCCGCAACGGCTGAGTCACTATCAGCTGCAGATCAGCAGTCTGGAAATATCCTTCAAAAGGCAATTGGTTGATGGTGATCGTGCCATTGCCGGCTGAAAGCAAGGCCTGGGCAACCGCAGTTTTCCTGCGCCCCACGGCATAAAAACTTTTGCCGTGAGCAATTTTCACAACCGGCTTGTCCGCGACAGCATCCGCGTCCGGTTCAAACAAAGTTTTAGCCACAACCGCCGGTTCGGGATGCTCTTTAGCTGCCCGTGGCTTTCTTGCAACGTGAGGTTTGACTGCCGGTTTTTTGTGCGCGGGTTTGTCGGCGGGTTTTTTTGGTACTGCTTCCATATTATTTGATCTCCTTTTCTACATGGAATTCGTGTTTATCTCCATTTACAACTTTCAGCCGGCGCAAAATATGCTTGCGCAGGCGGTTTTTATCAAGCATGTTGTAGACCGCATCGCGGATGACTTTTTCCGGCTCTTTTTCCATGCGGTCAGAAAGTTTCTTCGTATACAATCCGCCGGGATAGCCGGAGAATCTGTGGTATCTTTTCTGTTCAAGTTTCCGGCCGGAAAAGCGCACCTTCTCGGCGTTCGTAACCACCACAAAATCACCCACGTCCATATGCGGGGTAAAAGTGACTTTGTGCTTGCCGCGAAGTACGGTTGCAACTTTGGAAGCAAGTCTGCCCAGCACAAATTTGCTGGCATCCGCTCCGTACCATGTACGCTTGATCTCTTTAGTTTTTGGAATAAAAGTTTTCATACTATTCAACTAATTCCAGCAATACTTTCGGCATGCCGTCCTTGGATTTCCCGAGGCGAACAATGCGCGTATATCCGCCCGGCCGGGTTTTGTAGCGCGGGCCCAGAACTTCAATGACCTTTCTCGCGGCATTTGGCGGCAATGCGGAAAAGATCTGGCGCTTGTTATGCAGATCTTCTTTTTTGCCTTTCGTGATCATCTTTTCCACCAGTTGCCGGGCGATCTTGGCCCTGGCCTCGGTCGTCTGGATCTTTTCGTAAACGATCGCTGACGCGGCCAAAGAGCGGACCAGTTTCCTGGCATGGTCCCGTCCCTTGCCGATTTTTTTCTTCATCAAATGCCGCATGAATTTACTATATTATACGTTCCCTGCGTAAGTCTTTATCAACCTTTCTATTTCCTCAACTGACTTTTCCCCCAAACCTTCCACATGAAGCAGCTGCTCATGATCCAGAGCGGACAGCTGGGATATCTTATTGATATTGTTCTTGATCAGGGCATTGTAAGAGCGGTTGGATAGGCCCAGTGATTTCAGGTCATCCTCTTCCGGGGTTTTGATCCCTTCATCCATAGCCGTATCCAAAACTGGCGCAGATGTTTGCTCAAGATTGGTTTTGCCGAATAGCGCGAAATGGTCCATCAAAATATGCGCCGCCTGGTCTATTGCATCTTTGCCTGTGGTCGTGCCGTCCGTTTCAATGGTCAGGATCAATTCGTCATAATTGGTGATCTGGCCGACGCGCACGCTGTTGATGTCGTAGTTCACGGTGCGGACCGGCGTATAGATCGCGTCAACCGCGATCATCCCGATCTCCAGCTTCTCATGCTCGCGCTGCTCCACCGGTACGTAACCGCGGCCCGACTGAACGACCACTTCCATCTCCAGGTCAGCGGACTTGTTGTCCAAAGTCGCGATATGCATGTCCTGGTTGACGACTTCGACATCCGCGTTTTTCTTAAAGTCAGCGCCGGTCACGTCTTTTTCGCCTTTGACCTTCAGTTCAAGCTTCACAGGCTGGTCAGTATGGACTTTCAAGCGGAGCTGCTTGAGGTTCAGAATGATCTCTATCACGTCTTCTTTGACGTTCGGGATGGTGGAAAACTCATGGTCCACTCCTTTTATCTTCACGGCAGTCACTGCCGCGCCCGGCAAACTGGACAGAAGTATGCGGCGAAGAGAATTGCCCAAAGTCACGCCGTATCCCGGATACAGCGGTTCCATGACGAGTTTGTATTTATTGTTCCCCAGTTCTTCAAAAGAAACTTTTTTCGGCAGTGGAATTTGTTCCATATGTTTAGATTAATTAGGTTAATTAAATATTAGAAATTCTAATTATCTTGAGTAATATTCTACGATCAGCTGGGTATTTAGGCTGAGGTCCAGCTGTTCGCGTGAGGGCTTGGACAGAACTTTTCCGGAAAAATTCTTCGGGTCCAGGGAAACCCATTCCACAGTCTTTGCATTGGCCAAAACCAGCGCCAGATTTTTCACATAGCCGGAATCTTTCTTGATATCACGGATGCTTATCTGGTCCCCGACCTTGACCTGGAGGGACGGAATGTTGACTTTCTTGCCGTTAACGTCAAAAAAACCGTGGGATACCAGCTGTCTTGCCTGCGGCCGGGTCTGGGCAAAACCCATGCGGTAGACGATGTTGTCCAATCTTAACTCCAAAAGCTGCAATAACGCATCCCCCGTAATACCGACTTTCTTGGTCGCGATCTCATAATAACGGCGGAACTGGCGCTCCATCAGTCCGTAAATGATCTTGGCTTTCTGCTTTTCGCGAAGCTGCATGCCGTATTCAGAGACCCGCTGCGGGTTTTGGCCGTGCTGGCCGGGGCGGTAATTCCGCTTCGCCAAATATTTCTCGGCTTTTTTCGTAAAAGCTTCGCCGAATTTGCGTGATTGTCTGATTTTTGGCCCTGTGTATCTCGCCATTTAGAAATTAGTAATTAGAAATTAGAAATTTTTATACCCTTCTTGCTTTCTTTGGTCTAACTCCGCCGTGCGGTATCGGAGTTTGGTCCTGGATGGAAATGATATTAAACCCGCTGCCCTGCAGGGCGCGCACCGCAGACTCGCGTCCGGTGCCAATGCCTTTGACGAACACGTCAACTTCATTCAGGCCTGTTTCTTTCAGGCGCGCGATGGTGTCTTCCATGGTTTTCTGCGCCGCATAAGGCGTGGATTTCTTGCTGCCTTTAAAGCCGGTTCTTCCTGCGCTGCCCCAGCCAATGACATTGCCCGAAACATCGGTCACCGTAATGATCGTGTTGTTGTAAGTGGACTGTACATAGATGTGTCCGCGCGCAACCTTGATCTTGGACTTCTTTTTCTTCGGTGCACTAACAGCAGTAGTGGCTTGTTTAGCCTTATCTTCTTCCGCCGGAATTGTACTAGCCTTTTGCTGTCCCATTCGTCGCGTCGGGTAGACACTTCGCAATCCCGCCTTGGCGGGATACGCTTCGGTCTACTTGCCGCTCCTCTCGAAAAAATTGTTCTCGGCGCTGTCGCGCCTGCGACTCAATTTTTTCGTAATTAATTACTAGGTTTTCTCAGAGCTTGATTTGCGTCCTGACCCTGCTGTTCGGCGTACGTTGCCACGGCGAGTCCGGGAATTGGTCCTTGTCCGCTGGCCTCGCACAGGCAAGCCGCGGATATGCCGGATGCCTTCGTATGAGCCGATCTCTTTTTTAAGTTTGATATTGCCCGTGATCTGCTGGCGCAGCGCGCCTTCCACCATATAATTCTTTTCGATAAATTCGCGGATCTTAGCCACTTCAGCTTCGGTCAGTTCGCTTGTCCGCTTGTTCGGGTCCACTTTAGTGGCTGCCAAAATTTTCTGCGAACCCGGCCAGCCCACGCCGAAAATGTAAGGCAGAGCGGCTTCGATCCGCTTTTGCTGTGGTAATGTAACACCCGCTATACGTACTAGTGCCATATTTAGGAATTAGACATTAGAAATTAGAAATTTTCCCGTTAACCTTGTCTTTGCTTATGTTTAGGAATTTCACAAATAACAAAAATTACGCCCCGTCTGCGGACTATCTTGCATTTCTTGCACATAGGTTTTACACTTGCACGGACTTTCATTCGTCGTAATTGGTCGAACCTTCGCGATTTTACTTCGTAAAATGCGCTCCGGTCGACTTATTACTCCTCTCGAAAAAATTGTTCTCGTCCCGATAAATCGGGACTGCGACTCAATTTTTTCGTAAATTAATTACCTTAACCTTCTAATAACTCTGCCTCGCGTTAAATCATACGGGGTAACCTCAATAATCACTTTATCTCCCGGCAGGACACGGATCTTATTGACCCGTAATTTTCCCGCAATATGAGCCAAAATTATCTGTCCGGACTCGATCTGCACACGAAAAACAGCATTGGGTAAAGATTCTACCACTTTGCCCTCGAGTTCTATTGTATTTTTTTGTGGGCCTTGCGTCCCTAAATCTTGAGCTCCGGTAGGAATATGTGTAAATTGATTGCTAAACCCCGTTAGAGATCAACAAAGCTGATATAAAACGATGGTTTACTTTATAAATAACTAGACAAAAACTTTACACCGTCATTAAATTATCAATCTCTAACGGGGTAAAATACTTCGAAATATTAACAAGAAATCGATTTGCTGTCAACTTCAATTTAGAACTCCCCTCTCCTCGCGAGGAGAGGGGCCGGGGGTGAGGTTAAAAAAAGCTTAGATTAGCCACCATTTACCCGGAACTATTGACAAAACCACAAAAAAGGAGTATAATTTTAAGTTGCAATAACGGCAACTCGGGATTTGTGGCGGTGCCACTTTCCTAAAAAGAAACGGTGTTTCTTCAGGAGGACAGAATGATTATCAAGCTCGACGGTCTCACGGCCCAGCAGTTCGCGTCGTTGTCTGCGTTTCTGGCATCAGGCCCAAACACAATCCCAGGAGTCGACAGGGAGGACGGATGGATGCTCCCACTCCCAATCAACGCGAAACACTCGGCGAAGTTTGCCAACCTGACCAGCAGCAAAGGTTCGGAAGGTAAACACAACGTCGTTCTGGAAGTCGCGACCATGTACGGAGTGCCTATGACCGCTTCTGACCGGGCAGAAAGGCTTCAGGCGCACGGCATAGCTAGGCACGATGTTTTGCCGGTGCCAAGGAGCTATTTGCTCGATCTCTTCGCCTCGCTTGGACTCTTCCCCGTCGAGTAACGTTTCCGACAACACTTCGAGTGTCGTCAATTTCAAAGGCCAACTGCGCTTCGCAGTTGGCCTCTTTTTTAATTTAATAAATAACTCCCCTAGCCCCTCTTATCTTAAGAGGGGGACTAAAAAACCTCCCCTTAAAATAAGGGGAGGTGGTCACGACTTGTCGGGACCGGAGGGGTTATTGACTAGAGCTCAATTCAGTCTTGATATAGATCTTCCCGTTAAATCTCGGGGCTTTGTGGGTAAACCAGCTCGGCCAGAATGTCACCTGGACATTGTCTATCTCAGGCTTGCTCATAAGGATCTCCTTGATCTCGGTTTCATTTTTGCCTGCCAAAATGCCGGCCAGATTTGTTTGGTCAACTTTGTACGCGGCTGTGGTCACAAAGTGCACGGCCAAAACCCCGTGGCCGTTTGGGATGTCTATCGATTTAAACTCCGCCGTATATTGCCGTTGCGCATTATCCAAAAGATATTTATCGGAAGACAGGACTTGATTGATCTTAGAAACCACTATGCTCGTCACATCGCTGTCCTTAAATCCCAAACCTGTGACTTTGGCGATCAATGTCATGGCAAAGCTGTCCGCTTCATCGCCTACATTTTTATTTGCCGTTTTGGCCAGGATGTCTGTTTTGATCCCGGAAGGCACGAGCTTTACGGCAAAACCCGTCTCCTGCGTCATGTCTGATTCCGCCTGAGCCACAATATCATTTGTCAGACTGGCAACCGCCATATCAATGTCCGCCTGGGATAAGACCGTGGTGCTTGTGGCCTGTCCGCCGCCGATACCGTCCGGGTTTACGGCATAGACATTTTGGCTGCCCAGCTTTTGGTTGACGATCTGAAGCTTGGAGTTTGCCGGCAGGTTCTGGGCCTCTCCGGGCAGATCTGCAATGATCTGAATACCAGGATTAGGTACGCCATTGGGCTTGATGCCCGTTACATCTTTGGTGAACAAATATTTTTTATCGGACATTACCAGTGTCGTAGTTGCAGCACGAAGAGTCAGGATATTTGGCGTAAAATTATAAATTGTCACTGTCCCTGTGGCCTTGGTTCCTGCAAGCTGTACCCCGGTTGCGGTAAAATTTTTGGTTTGCGAAACTTCGCGGTCAACTGGAATTCCTGTTATTTGCAAATTATCAGGGTCAGCGGAGCTGGTATTTTTATCAACCGTCAGTTCCAGATCGCGTGTGACCTGTTCAGAGCGGGCAAACACGGTGACTGTGGCTGTGGGCAAAAGCACTGCCAGGGCGAAAACCGCAACAACCAGTATCACCAATCCTAAAATGAAAAATTTTGTAAAATTGCCGGATGACCGGGTTTTTCTGACATTATCCCTTGGAAGTTTTGCAGGCGGGCTTTCAGGCGCCGGATTAATTGCGCGGTCCACGGCATTGCTGAAAATCTTTCGTGAACCCATGATATCGGAGAACCGCGGCTTTACGTCGCTGCGCGCCACGCGGGGCATGATTTTTGGCATCTTCACTTCCGCGTCGCCATAGAGCACTCCGGCTTTTTTCGCGAGGATCCGGCCGATCTCGTCATCGGTAGAAACTTTTATGGTCTTCCCCAAAGCTTCACCTGTTCTTTTTAAAAGTTTGAGATTATCTGAGCTTGAGAGCAAAACCGAGCCTTTTATAAGTTCAAAGACAACCTCACGGTCACGGAGCGATTTTATCTGCTTGATGACTGACGCTATGTCGTCTTTTTTGCCGAGTTTGATTACTTTTGGAGGCATGATAAGTGTAGTTTAACACTAAAAATATTAAAATTGTAGTCAGCCGATTCATCGGCTCTTTAAAGGCTCATAAATCAGCCGACTACGAAGTCAGGGTTGATAACTGAACCGCGTATTTCTGCGGATGATTCAAGAATTCCAGAAGTTTGGGATTTTTCATGCCTGAGGTATACATAGGTTCGCTCGGCACAAAGCCGAAGTTTGTATAAACTTGTTGTTGTTCGTTGATCAGTTTCAGATCCGGATGATCGGAATAGTGGGGATTTTTAACAAAATCGTAAAGCTTACCGTTTCCCTTGATCACGTAATACGCCATGCCGTGGAAATCCGCTACCGGTTCATATAAGGGTTTGTAATCAGTGGAAAGCCAATTGGCCGTGACCAAAATGTCGGTTCCGATGTTTACCAAAATATGCCCGTAATTCGGCGGATAAATGATCTTGTCCCCGGTTTTAGCTTCAACGGCATACACAGAGATCAAATTTTTAAAATCCTCATCCATTTTCTGCCAGAGAATTAAAACATGGCCGTTCAAAATCTCATACATTTCCGGATGGGCAATTTTCGTGCCAGGAATGGCGGCATGATAATGCCCGACTGTTTTATTATATTCTTCACCCAACATCATCGGCGGGATGATGGTCAGATCATATTCCAAATGATCGGATCTGACCAAATCCGCATGTTCGGGCAAATATAACTGCCTGTAGCCTAAATACATTTCTTGCGTGGGAGATTTAAAATCAGGATCTTTTAACACTCCCTGGACTTGCGAAAACATCCGGATATAAGTCGGCTCTCTATCCTGCATCGGGGGATAAAATTTAATTCTCAGATCATCCGCAAGTTCAACCGGCAAACCTGAAATTTTTGTAAGGTCTATCATATAACAATCGCTTTAATTCTCCTTACGCCCGCGGATACAGCTTCCTCTTTCTGGATCTTAAATTTGCCGATGACGCCTGTATGCTCCACGTGGGGGCCCCCGCAAAATTCTCTGGAGACAACTTCGGAGGTTTCGGGGTCAAAAATAGTGTAAACAGAAACTGTTTCCGGATATTTCTCGCCAAACACGCCGATCGCCCCAAGTTTCCTTGCTTCCTCAAGCGGCAATATTTCTTTTTTTACCGACAGATCGCGCGTGATCCAATCGTTAACCAATTCTTCAACCTGCTTTTTTTCCTCATCGGTCATTTTTCTGTCATGCGTAAAATCAAACCGCGTGCGCTCTTCGGTTATATTGCTCCCCTTCTGCCAAACGTTGGCGCCCAGAACTTTGCGAAGCGCTGCATTCATAAGATGAGTGGCCGTATGCAGCCGCACGACTTTATCGGAATGCGATGAAAGGCCGCCTTTAAATTGCCCGGCAGACGAAGTGCGTGAAAGCCCCTGATGTTGTTCAAACTCTTTCTCAAATTCCTCAGGGTTTGTGACAGTGACGAATTCTTCGATCAATTCATACGGAAAACCGTAAGTTTGGAACAGATCAAAAGCTTCTTTGCCGGTGATATGCGATTTTCCTTCCAAAAGTTTAAGGCCTCTGCCCAGAGTTCCCCGGAATTTCATCTCTTCTTTCTTCAGCTCGGCTTCTATGCTTGAGTTCTTAAGTTCCGGATAAACTGATTCATATTCAAGCACAATGATCTCTGCGATCTCAGCCGTAAAATCATGGTCGATCCCCAATTTTTGCCCGAAAGTCACTCCCCTGCGGATGAGTCGGCGCAAAATGTATCCTCTGTCTTTATTGGACGGGGTCACTCCATCCGCAAGCAAAAAAACTGACGCACGCATGTGGTCGGCAATGATCCGTTCTGATCTCTGATCTTGTTTGTCGGCAAGCAATCTGATCCTTTGGATGATCGGCGCAAATAATTCGGTATCATAAGCGCTCGTTTTACCTTCCAGCGCCGCAGTGGTCCTTTCTATGCCCATTCCAGTGTCCACGTTGCGCTGTTTTAAAGGCTCAAATTTGCCTTCTTGGGTTTTATTGTACTGCATGAAAACATTATTCCAGATCTCAACCCAGCGCTTGTCGGATGGGTCAAATCTTGCCGGCGGCGCATCTTCACCGGTCCAGTAAAACATTTCCGTGTCAGGACCGCACGGCCCTGTGGCCCCGGCAGGCCCCCACCAGTTATCTTTTTTCCCCAAGGGTTTGATCCGGTCATCGCCAAAACCCAAAGACTTCCAAATATTTATTGATTCCTCATCTTTGGCAGCGTCAGTATCACCTTCAAAGACCGTAACAGCCAGTTTTTCTTTTTCGATGCCCAGCCATTTTTTATCCGTCAAAAACTCATAAGACCATTTGATCGCATCGTCTTTCCAATAGTCGCCCAAAGACCAGTTGCCGAGCATTTCAAAAAAAGTATTATGGGTATCATCGCCGACCTCATCAATATCATCCGTGCGCAAACATTTCTGGTAATTGACTAAACGGGTGCCGATCGGATGTTTTTCACCCAATAAAAAAGGGACCAGCGGGTGCATGCCGGCGGTCGTAAACAAAACCGTCGGATCATTGGCGGGCACAAGCGAGGCTGAAGGGATGACTTTATGTCCTTTTTCTTCAAAAAATTTCAGATATTTTTGCCGCAGTTCTTTGGAATTCATGGGCTAATTATAACAAAAAGCCAACCCTTGGGCTAGCTTATTTTGTCATTCCCGCGAAAGCGGGAATCTAGTTATTGAGTGAGTATTTTATGGATCCCGGATCAAGTCCGGGATGACACTTCGTGTCATTTTAACAATTGAAGCGCCTTATCCATCTGAGGATCCTTGTTGTTCGTGGCGTCAGCCGGGGTCAAGACTACGTTTATGTCGGGATCAAGCCCGACCTTATTGATGCCGCGGCCCTTGGGCGTATACCACTTGGCCACCGTGATCTTAATTTCCGAATTCCCCGGCAATTCCTGCAATTCCTGCACCGACCCTTTGCCGAATGTTTTTTCTCCGACCAAGGTCGCTACTTTATAATCCTGCAGAGCTCCCGCCACAATTTCCGAAGCTGACGCTGAGCCGCCATTGACCAAAACCACGGTTTTCATTCCTTTCATCCTGGGCACACCCGAAGTAGTGTAATCTTTTTCGGAATTGCCGTAGCTTATTTCTTTCAAGGCTAGCTGGTTGGCATCGATCCAATCAGAGATCGTGCTGACGGCGGTTTCCAAATATCCGCCCGGGTTGTTCCGCAGGTCCAATACGACGCCGGAATAGTTGCCGGAAGTAACAGAATCGATCGCCTGGTCCAGCAGGCCTTTGGTGTCATCCCCAAACTCATTTATTTTGATGACCGCGATCTTTTTGCCGCTGACGGTTTTCGTATCCAGCTTCACGCTCTTGACCTGGATCTGCGCTCGCATGATAGAGATCTGCGTAGGACTGGTCTTCCCTTTATGCAGGATCGTCAGCTTGACGCTGGTACCCGCTTGCCCGCGGATCTTCGTCACAGCCTGATCCACGGTCATGCCCTGCGTGCTGATATCGTCAATGTCCAAAATTATGTCATCCGCCATAAGCCCGGCGCGCGAGGCCGGAGTATCGGGAAGCGGCGCAATAATAACGATCTGGTTGTCTTTCGCGCCTACTTCCGCCCCAATGCCGCTGAATGTGCCGGAAAGCTGTTCAGTGAAAGCCTTGGCGTCATCCGGATCGAAAAATGTCGTATATGGATCGCCTGCGGCGGCAACCATGCCCGAGACGGCCCCGTACATCAATTTTTGCTGGTCCAGGGGCCGGTCTACGTATTTTGAATTCAGCAGGTCCAGAGCATTCCAAAGCAACGAATAATCAGCGGAATTGTTCGGAACATTCCCCTGACTGATACTAAGCTTGCCCGATTGAACTTGGATCCGTCCGGCTCCGACTCCGTATCCCAACCCGTAAAATGCCACCGCCAAAACCAATACAATTGCATAGAGCCTGACGTGTTTCGGGTAAAAATTTGTTTCAAAATACTTATTATTCATAAGATTAATTATAATCAAATTCGGACATAAAGTAAAATAATTGATAGTTGTTGATAATTTTTGACAGTAATTTAATTGAAGACTATACTTTTTCTAAGCTCACGTCTGAGTTAGGTGCGGAGACGTTGAAGCCAAGACAGGAGGATGTTTGAGGCATCGTAGAGCAAGTCCGCACCCCTGCCGCCGTCCGCGGCCGTACTCCGGACCGCGCAGACAGGCCTGACCGCCACAAACGGGAACGCCACATGCAAGATCTTCCTGTGGAGGACGATGCAGATGCTGGACCGGATCCTGCACCGCAAAACGCACGCCCGAATCATCAGCACGAAGAAAATCTAGCGTACTGGGTGGCGCACGCCACGACCCCAAGGAACAACCGGAAACACCCTGTAGGTCAATCACTGCTGGGAAGGCAGAAACAGAAAGAGCAGCTGGGATAGCCCAACATAAAGATAACGACAACAAACAGGCGCAGAAAAAGCGCCCGGCGAGCAATCGCAGTCTTATCTGAAGGTCTGGGGTCCCGGGAACGCAACAAGTGGACATCACTGATCGTCCACTCTTTTTTTAGCTCAATGAACTGTTTTATTTTTTCTAAAAAGGTTAACTACTAGCACCAGATACATCCGAGTGCTAATTCCCAAATACACGAACTGGTTGAACAACCAATTATTTTTAGCAGCATAATGCTTGAGATAAAAGATCTTCATCGCCGTATGCGCCCACCTCACCGAGCGGAATGCCACAGCTTTGGATGAACCGTACAGGAAATGAGTGATCTCTGCCCCCGGATAGTACACGACTTTAAATCCGGCTTCCTTCACGCGCCAGCACCAGTCCAGGTCTTCGCCGTACATAAAAAATTCCTCATCAAGCAGTCCGATCTTGTCCATCACCGATTTTCGGATCAAAAGATATGCGCCGACCACGGAATCCACCTCCATTTCCCGGTCAACCGGAATGTTTTGATAATTGTAACCACTGAATTTACGGAAACCGAAAAGCCTTAGGAATGCGTTGGCCGGATTTGGGAATCTGCGCCGGGATGCTTCATGCAATTTTCCATCAGGCAAAAGCACCTTGCAGCCCATTACACCTACATCTTGATGAGCGTCCATGTATTTTATAGATAGATCGAGAGTGTCGGGCTTAACCTCCGTGTCTGAATTAAGCAACAAACAATATCGTCCCAAAGCTTGCCGCAGAGCGACGTTATTTCCGGCAGAAAACCCCAGATTGGCATTATTTTCAATCAATTTAACTTGCGGAAAATTATTCTTGACCATTTCTATGCTGCCGTCGATTGAACCGTTGTCGGGAACGATCACTTCAAATTGAGAATTCGTTAGCGACGCAAAAACCGACCCCAGGCATTTTTGGAGAAAGTCTTTAGTGTTGTAATTAAGGATTATTACCGACAGATCCATAATTCCGTTTGACCTAGCTTTTATAATTTGATAAAATTTTGACAATCTTACAAATTCACGGAGGCTTGAGCATGAACACACGGCTTCAGAATCCGATCGCGATGATAGCAGTCCAATCTTCGCTTCTCGAATACGTCGTCAAGCGAGTCGGCGAAGACCACATCCGCCAAGCAAAGAACTGGTTGTTTTATGACCAGCGCATCGAATTCATTGACGATGTGATCAATCGCTATTGGTCAGACCAACTTCTGCATGATGCCGTTGAAAATATTGTAGTCACTATCACTGACCAGCTCCTGGCGATGCGCGCAGAAGCAGTATCTGCCCTGACACGCTCGAAAGCAATCGGATCGGTGACCTGATGGTCCAAGCAAATAACGTTTTATGCCGTGCCAACTGGTGCGGCTTTTCTTTTTGCCCAGATTTTCGGGATCTGGCGGAACAATTCAGGAAGGACTTTCAAAGTGCCGGGTTCAAAAACCAGAATGTATCCTAGCATGGCGATCTCGCGGCCGACAAATGCCGGGTGCCATATATGTTTGGCGTTCTTAATATACATCAAAATATGGTTTTTGTAATTCCATCTCAGGATCTGCGGGGATAATTTTTGATGATGCTTGATGAATTTCAAAATATGCAGATAGCCGCCTTCAGCTTGTCCGGCAGTCCGACCGTGATAAGCCACAGCAGTCGGCACGTAAACATTTTTGAATCCGGCGTTATTGAATCTCCACGACAGGTCCACGTCCTCCCAGTACATCACAAAATCTTCATCAAAGTATTCTTGTTCGAATTTTACTTTTTCCAAAGCGCTTCTTCTGTACATGGGGCCTGCTCCCGACACGCCAAAAACATCTTTTTGATCATCAAATTGTCCGCGATCTTCCTGTAGCTGCCCCCTGTCTCTGGCCCGGCCGGAAGCGGACATAATAATGCCGGTCGTATCAATAATTTTTGATCTCTCCTTGGTTTCAAAGTTGTACCGCAATAATTTCCCGCTTGCAGCGGCAACTTTGGAGTCAGCAAAAGCCTTCAGCATCTCTTCAATGTAATTGGGTTCCAAAAGCAGATCGTCATTGACGAGCTGGATAAACTCACCGGTAGAATTTCTAACGCCCAAATTCACACCCTTGTCAAAAAACAAATTTGCTCCGGGCTCAATTATTTTTACCTTCGGATAATCTCTTTGGAGAACTTCTTTTGAGCCGTCAGCCGGATCATTTATGACCGCGATCACTTCCAGATCCTTGTGAGTCTGCGCAAATATCGCATCATAAACGGGCGGGATCAGGTAAGTTTTCCTGAACGGAAGCGTAATGATGCTAACTTTCATATCTTGAAACATACAAATAACTTACAAACAGCAAAGCTATATCCAAATACAGCTCCGCGCGGACTGTGAATGACATATACACGCTAAAGACGATGAAAAACAGCGCGTAAGCGTAGAAATTCAAAGACAAAAAATTCGGCGAAGTTTTCCAATAATGCCAAGCCAAAGTCAAAAGCCCGGCGATCAGGAACGGCACGAAATAAAATGCCGATATGCCGAAATCCTGCACAAACGGGAACAGGTAAGTTCCGGTGTTCCACCAGGAATAGAAGATCGCGCCCAGATCATAATTGGACTTCAATTTTTGGAGCGGCTTGATGACTTTGCCGAAAATATTCGTGAATGGGTCCAATGACACCTTGCCGTGCTGCACCGGATGCGTCTGATAATAAAGCTCGGCATGCAGCAATGCCTGCTGGTTGAACGAAACGCCGATATATATAGGGAGCAAGGCTTTCTCAATTTTGTTGTTACCCGAAGTATCAATGCCCGTGATCATACCAAGATAATCCGAGCCGTAACTGCGATATTGCCTGATCAGCGGAACTGCGGCCAGAACCACCAGGGACACCAGTAAAAAAAACGGATAAAATTTCAAAGCTTGCTTCAGATTGGGCTTGCGCATCAGAAGATACAAACCCATGACCCACAGGTCAATAAAGAAGATTTGGGTGCGAGAAACAAATAATATTATGCATCCGGTGCCGATGAGGCAAATCAACACCAGATCCCAATGCTTGCGCCAGTTAAATTCCTGGTAAAACATTAAAAAGAAAGCCAACGGAATGAAAACTCTGGACAATTGAGCCAAATAATTGATCAAACCCGGCACCTGAGTGTCTGCGATAAATCTGAACTGGTCCGGGTCGCTCGCCAAAATCGGAAAATTTCCGGATTTTTTATAAAACAAATATAAAGCTCCCAAAGAAACCAGGAATAGAATATAGATCACTATCCTTAAGTTTCTGACGGAAAGATTGTTTCGTAACAACAATTTGCACTTTTGCCACCATCGGTACCTGCGCCAGACTTTATCAAATACCCAAACTCCCAAAGCAAAGCTTGCAAGCGATACGAAGATCAATAACCAATATTTGCCGGGCCACGGCAGTTCCAAACTAGATAAATGCAGTTCTGATATCGCGATCGAAATAAACCATGCGGAAAGCATCAGCCACAGCGGAGACAATTTGAAATTTCGCAAAAACTGCCAGAAGCAGGCCAGTGAAGCGATAGTAAAAATTATTATCAGGAGTTCTTTCATTTTAAGCTTTCAAACACTTCCAATGTTTTTTTCGCGGTGTTTTCCCAGGTAAACAATTTTGCCCTTTCCAACCCTTTCGCGATCATCTGCTGCCGCAGGTCATTATCCATCAAAACCCGCAGCAACCCGTCTGCAATGGATTCCGCGGAGCCCGGATCCACCAGGATCCCGGCTTCCCCTACAACTTCGGGCAAAGATGATACATTTGAGACAACCACAGGCACTCCGGACGCCATTGCCTCAAGCGGTGGCAGGCCAAAACCCTCATAAAGAGCCGGCAGTGTCAAAAGCCGCGCCCCCGCGATCAGGGCCGGCAGATCCTCTTTTTTCACGTAATCAAGGTACTTGATCGAGCCGTCCAAGCCCGCCATCTTGATCTTTTTTAAGATCGGCTCCCAGAGCCATCCCCTGACTCCCGCAATTATCAGTTTTTCTTCAACATGATTTTCTTTCCTGATCTTCTGGAACGCTTCAACTAACTGGACAATATTTTTCCGCGGCTGAATGGTGCCGACAAACAGAACATACTTCTGGTAAACCAGATCATATTTATCGAGTATTGGCTGCGCTTCCTGATAGTCCATCGGCCCGAAAGTTCCGCCCAACCCCAGATAAGTGACCGCAATTTTTTCAGGATCTGCGCCGTAAAATTTCACAATATCATTTTTTGTGGATTCGGAAGCAGCCAAGATCTTTTTGCCAGTTCTGACCGCGAACCGCGTGGACAATTCCAGGTAATTTCTCATGAATACGGTAAATGCCCCGGGAAAGATCTTCCAGGCCACATCATGCACGGTTACTACTGATCTTTTCGGATGCCAAAGCGGCAAGGCCGAGGCCATGATAAACAGAACATCGACCGGATGTGTGAGCATTTCCAGGAAATTCTTATCTGCGTCCAATATTTCGGGAACGGAATGATCTTGCAGGTAAAATTTTTCGGCAATTGGTAGAACCAATCCTGAGGCTTGGTCCGGAAATACAGAACATATTCATTGTGCGGATCTAGCCGTGCGAAATTTTTTATCATCTGGACCGCGTAATGCTCCACCCCGGTCGGATTCGGCAGATTCGCCCGCTCAGCTTCAATTCCTATTCTCATAAGTGTGTGACAGGCGGCACATCCGGTTCCAGTTTCTTTGTAAAATTAAAGGATGCTTTTAACAGTTCGACATCTTCTCTGCGGAAGAATCGCAGCGAGATCAGCACGATCGCGTAGATCACCCCTCCGCCGGCAATCAAAAGCCACAGGTTGTGGTCGCGAAAAAAATAAACTGCGAATCCCATAACAGCTGAAGCTAAAATCGGCTTCACAAAATTTATCAGATAAGGAAAGGAGATTATTTTAGTCTGAACCACATAGGTGTAGCCGATCAGCTGAACCATTTCAGAACACAAAGTCAAAACCGCGGCCACGACAAAACCGAACTTCGGGATCAGAAGCAAATTCAAGACCACGTTAAATAAAAGATTGAATCCCGTGATTATGGTTGCGGTTTTGGTTTTCTGAGAAATGATCACGCTGTTTACCGGCACATAAATAAATAGGACTGAGACAGCGGATATCAGAAGCCAAAGAGCGGTCGCTGCCGGCGCAAACTTTCCGTCAGGGATGAAAGCCTGGATGATCCTCCCTGACAACAGATAAGCGCCCATACTTAGAGGAATGCCCACGGCGATCATATAACGCGTGTAAGTGGTAAGTACTTTCCGCACATCTTCGATCGCCCCTGTTTTTATTTTTTCTGCAAAATAGGGGTAGAGCGCGGCCGCGACAACTGCAGGCAAAAATGCCAAAGTGTCCCAAAATTTATAAGCATAGGTATAATATCCGTTTTCGGTAAAGCTCCGCAGATGAGGGAGAATTAAAGTGTCGATGCGGTTGTAAATGCTGAAGATCGTCAGGAACATGAACGGCATGTTCCAGACGAACAGGCTTTTCCAAAATCCAAAATCGAATTTTAGGCCGAACGGTGTGAAATTCTTATGGACAAAGTAGCTGTACATCAGAATATCAAAAATCGCGACGATCCCCGGGATGAATGCCAGAAAAAAAATATTCTTGCGGAAAACTATGGCCGCGATCATCATTCCGGCATTGATCACGGAATTAAGAAAGTTCACCCGCGCGATGACCACCAGCCGCTGAAACGCATTGATGATCGCCATAAGCGGCATGGTCAAAGAGGATAAAAGAAGGCTTATGCCCGTGATGAATAATGAATGCTTGACCAACGGAGGATAGTGGGCTGTCAGAACGATCACGTCCAGGATCAGCATGAACCCCAGGCCCAACAGGAATTGGATGCTGAAATAATTGCCCAAATATTTCGATGCCTCTGCTTTATTTTCGCTGACCTTCTTGATGACCAGCTGCTGCATGCCCAGATCCACGAAAAAAGTGAATACGGTGAGATACGCGGCAAGCAATCCATACTGACCGGCGATATCAGGGCCCAGATACTGTATCAGCCGGTTGTAAATTAAAAACAGGATGACTGCGGCCAGTATCCTTGAAACAAGCAGGCTTAAAATATTGCGTCCGATGTGTAACATGCCCCAGTATTATACTGAATTTTAATCTTTTCCCCAAGGCGAATTGATTATTGCTTTTACCGCGCTATTTTAGCTATAATTTGGCCTAGTACATTCACCCGCCGAAGGAGGCTGTGTGACTTCTGAACCGCAAGTGCTCATAATCGAGCTGGGTGGCCAGTTGACCCAAAACATCGGCAGGGTCCTGAGAGAATCCTCCAAGATCCGTTCAGCTATCCTTGATCCGAAAAAAGCTGAAGTCTGGCTGAAGAAAAATCAGGAGGTGAAAGCCATTATCCTGTCAGGCAGCGGACAAAGCGTGACTGACGAAGATGCGCCGAAACCGCCGCAAAGCATCTTTGGTCTGAAACGAAAAGGCCGGCATGTTCCGATACTTGGCATCTGCTACGGCATGCAATACTTAGCTCACCGTTTCGGAGGGAGAGTTGAGAAAGCCAAGGAAGAATACGGGAAATCCGGTATTACCTCCACCAGCCCTACCCTTCTGTTTCATCAAACGCCTCAGACTCAGACTGTCTGGGCCAGCCATGGCGATTCAGTGATTACGGCCGGCCGCGGATTCAAACCGATCGCCCAAACTTCATCGGGTGGGGTGGGAGCGATGGTCAACCTGGATCTCAACATCTGGGCTGTGCAGTTCCATCCTGAAGCAACCCAGTCTGAATACGGCCCTGCAATACTCAGCAACTTCGTGAAAAAAATCGCAGACTGCGAGGAAGACTGGGAGCCGTCAAACATCACGGAATCGATCCAGCAGGAAGTGCTCGACCAGGTCGGTGATGGAAAGGTCGTGCTCCCGTTTAGCGGTGGCGTGGACTCCTCCTACACTGCTCGGATACTTTCTGCCGTCCTCGGAGCTCGTCTTCGCTATTTCACCATTGACGCAAACCAACTCCGCGAAGGTGAGGTTGCGGAGATCGAAACTACAGCACGTTTCATCGGCGGCGATTGGCGAATCATCAGCGCGCATGAGGAGTTCGCTTCGGCCTTGTCCTCGTTGACCTATGGGCCGGATAAACGTTTGGCCTTTCAGCAAGAGTATGGAAAGATCCTCATCTCCGAAGCACTAGGATTTGGGGCAACCTATATTCCCCAGGGAACCTTGGCTCCGGATTTGATCGAATCGGGAAGAACAGGAGGCCAGCAGATAGTCAGGCACCACAACGACCTTGAGCTCGAAGGATTTGCCATGCTTCACCCGTTGCGCCATTTGTTCAAGTACGAAGTAAGGGAACTGGCCAAATCAGTCGGCCTTCCGGAATCAGTTCATAGTCGGCAGCCATTTCCGGGCCCCGGGCTTTACATTCGGGTAGTGGGCGCACCTGCGACACCCGAGAGAATCGCTGTCGTTCGCTGGGCGGATGCCAGGGCAGCAGAGATCACGAAACGGCATGGCATCTACAAAGAGATCTCACAGCTAGTCGTTGGCTATGTGGCAACAAAGACGTCAGGGGTCAGAGGTGACTCCCCGGCCTATGCAGGGTCCGCATTGATCAGGCCGTTCAAAACCACTGATTTCATGACCGGAGAAGGCCTGTACTTGCCGGAGCCGGTAGTTAGAGAGATCTCTTCCGTGCTCTCAAAGCGTTCAGAAATCCTGCGGGTTTGGTTTGACTTCACAAGCAAACCGCCTGCGAGGACCGAGCTGGAATAACACTCCGGTTCTTTTTTTATATCTTTTTCTTTAAATATTTCTTGCCTTTCAATTTTTCGGGCAGCAGATCTTCTTTGGGATAAAGTTCGTAGCCTTTGTGATAGCCAAGTTCTTTCATTAGTTTTGTCGGCGCATTGCGGATCATCATGGGGATGGGCAAATTGCCGAATTCTTTCACATCATCCGCAGCCTCAAAATATGCATTGTAAGAATCCCGGCTCTTGGGCGTCAAAGCGAGGTACGCGACGCCGTGAGATAAATTTATTGCGCACTCAGGATAGCCGATTGTTTCGCAGGCGCGGAAAACATCATTGGCTAGCTGCAAAGCCACAGGATCAGCCAAACCGATATCTTCCGAAGCAAACACGACCATTCTTCTGGCAATAAATTTCGGATCCTCACCAGATTCCACCATACGAGCCAGATAATATAACGCCGCATCCACTTGCGAAGCGCGCATGGATTTGATGAACGCGCTGATGGTATTATAGTGCTCCTCAGCTTTTTTATCGTATCGGAGGAACTTGCTTTGCAAGGTATCCTTCAGATTCTCAATAGTAATATCTTTATAAAAATTCGCCGTGTTTTCCAGCATAGTGATCGCCTGCCTGGCGTCTCCATTGCTCATTCTGATAAGCCAGTCTTTTGCAGCACTATCTAATTTGAATCCGGTACTTTCAATAATTTTACTCATCTCATCATCAGACAATTCATTCAGCACGAATACGCGGCAGCGCGAAAGCAGCGCCGGAATGACCTCAAAGCTCGGATTCTCCGTGGTTGCGCCGATCAAAGTTAATTCGCCGCTCTCAACATAGGGCAAAAGAAAATCCTGCTGAGCTTTATTGAACCTGTGAATTTCATCCAAAAATAAAACTTTGGGTTTGTTGCCGGAATACAGATCTTTTTTCTTTTCAACTATTTTTCTGATATCTTCTTTGCCCGCAGACACGGCGGAAAGTTCATAATAATCCGCGCCCAAAGCATTGGCATAGATCCGGGCCAAAGTGGTTTTGCCCACTCCCGGCGGGCCCCAGAGGATAAAACTAAAAAGATGCATACCCATAAGGGCTATGCGAAGAGGTTTATTCTTGCCGACCAGATGTTCTTGGCCCACAAATTCATCCAAGCTTTTCGGCCTGATCTTTGAAGCTAATGGTTCCATATTTTGTGCTCAAAAAGAGCGACCTAATGCCGCTCTTTATCTTGCCCATTTAAGGGCCAAATGATTGATGATGTAATTATACTCCCGGTAACCTTTTTTTGCAAGCAACGCTGCCTACAATACAGGAGGCGGGGTATCAGCCGAGCCGCCGTAAATGGACGGCACTTTTGCGCCCATAGAACGCAGATATGTTGACAGCTGACCGCGGTGATGGATGGCATCGAATATAAATCCCCAAGCCATGCCGTATTTGGTCGTCTCCCACTTGCCGCCCGGAAATTCCAGAATTGCCACGCCCTGTTCCCAGCCTTCGTCCGAGATCTTTGCCAGATCCAGTCGCAGCTGCTTGAGATTCTTATCGAACAAGCTCAAAAGTTCGCTGACCTGAATTTTTTCAGGTACCTTAAATTGGCTTCCGTCCACTGTTCCTGATGTAATGATGGACGAGATGGAAGATGCCTGGCTGGCGAGCTGAAAAGCCAGATTCCCGGCAGTTCGCCCTTTGCCGTCAGGCATATAGTCAACCTTGTCCTGGGGCAAAGCTTCTATCACGTTGCGAAAAGCAGGCTCTTCCGCACTCAACGTCTCCATAAAAAATTCTTTATTTGTCATAGGATTAAAGTATAAATATCAGGAGCCTTTTTGTCAATTGAATAAAAAGACCCGAATGGATCTATGGAAAGACACCAAACGGGTCAAACTCAAACTTCTTCAGAACATCTAATGCAAATGGCCCGGCCGGCTTTGTCGCGCATTGCCACCCATCTAACATTACCGCACACTGAGCATTCCTCGTCTTTGGTTGGGTCTTGGCGATAGCAATTAGCGCACATAGCTTTGCCATCCTTAAGGCGCATAGCCACGGGTCTGACATCTCCACAAACACTGCATTCCTCGTGTTTGGAAGGGTCTTTGCGGTAGCAATTGTGACAAATGGGCTCCCCCGACTTGCCGCGCATGGCTACCACTCTAAGCCTGCCGCACAAGGAACATTTCTCCAGTTTCGAAGGGTCCCTGCGATTGCAGTTTCGGCACACGGGCTTGCCGGCCTTATTGCGGCAATGCACCGGTTTGATCTGGCGGCACCTGCAACATCTCTCGTGATTGCTCTTGTCCCGGTACCGGCCTTGCTTATAGCAATTGTAACAAATAGCCTTGCCTTCCGGGGTACGGCTATTCACCCATTTGGTCTTACCACACTTGGCGCATTTCTCGTGATTGGAAGGATCTTTGCGGTAGCAAGATTGACAGGTCAACTTACCGGTTTTGCTGTTCCTTTGGAGGATCCTGACCTTGCCGCACAAGGAACACTTTCCGCGCTTAGAGTGGTGTTTGCGATAGCACCGCAAACAAGTCAACTTGCCGGTTTTGCTGTTCCTTTGGACGATCCTTGTCTTGCCGCACAAGGAACATCTTCCGCGCTTGGAATTGTGTTTGCGATGACACGAAAGACACGTGAACTTGCCGGACTTTTTTCTCTTCTCAACCGTTCTGACCTTGCCGCATAAGGAACATCTTCCGCGCTTGGAATGGTGTTTGCGATTGCAAGGTTTACAGGTCAACTTACCGGATTTCCTGCTCTTCTCAACAATTCGGACATTGCCACAAACCTCGCAAGTTCCCTTCACTTACCGTACCTCCTTTCGGTTGCGGGTATTGGAAAAAACAAAATCGAACCAATTAAGATTCGATTGTATATCATATCTTACTAAGACATCCTGCACAAGTGTGAAAAAAAACCGCCTTTTGGGCGGTTTTATTAAATTTATATTTAGTTAGCTGCGAACTTGAGAAAAAATTCGTTATTAGGACAATCCGTTTTATCAGATCTGAACCTTGGAAAATAAGTAACTTCCGATGGACAAGAAAACTAAAGTGATCACAACCAGCACTGACAGATCAAGGCTCAAACTATAATGCCCCGAGTTGGACAGCAGAACCCGGAATGCGTCTATGCCATACGACAACGGATCAAATCTGGTGATAAAAACTAAAAACGAAGGCAGACCCGCCAGCGGGAACAGCGCGCCTGACAGGAAAAACAGCGGCATGACCAAAAAATTCATGATCAACTGGAAGCCCTGCAAGTCCTCAAGCTGGGAAGCAATCGCCGTGCCCAGGGCCGTGAACATTGTTCCGACCAAAAGCATGACCAAGATCAGCGGCAGAACCAATAGCCAATTTTGGGGCCTGAATCCGGGGATCAGAGCCAGGAAAAAAACTAAGGTTCCTTGGATGGTTGCCACGGTTGCCCCGCCCAAAGTGCGGCCGATCATGATATTGAACCGCGATACGGGCGCGACCATGGTTTCTTTCAGAAACCCGAACTGGCGGTCATAGATCACCTGAATGCCGGAAAATATCGAAGTAAAAATAATGCTCATGCCGATTATGCCGGGGGCCAAAAAATCAATATAGTTTCCCTGGCCGGCTTTTTGGAACACTGACCCCAGGCCGTAACCTAAGGCAAGCAGAAAAAGGATCGGCTGGCCTAAGGATCCGATAATTCTGGATCTGGAGCGGCTATAGCGCTTAAGTTCGCGAAGCCACATTATGTAAATAGTTTTCATTATCTCCTGCCGCCCCCGGTGCGCATTTGGTACATGTTGCGCGATCGGTCGGTTGAATTGGCATCTTCTTGGCGAATTTCGCTGCCTGTCAGCTTTAAAAACGCGTCTTCCAAAGAATCAGTTTGGGTCTGGGCCTGAAGCTCAGCGGAAGTGCCTGTGGCAATGATCTTGCCATGGTCAATAATAGCGATACGCTGGGCAATGCGGCTGGCTTCTTCCATATAGTGCGTGGTGAAGAATACCGTTATGCCTTCGGTTTTATTCAGTTCTTCCAAGTATGTCCACATATGGTTCCTTGTCTGCGGATCCAGTCCCAAGGTCGGCTCATCCAAAAAAATTATCTTCGGATGGTGCAGCAGGCCGCGGGCGATCTCCAGCCTTCGCTTCATGCCGCCGGAAAATTCCTTGACCAAACTGTCTTTTCTGTCCCACAGTTCCACGAATTTCATCAGCTCTTCAATTCTCTTTCGGCGCAGGCTTTTTTCCACATCATAAAGCACGCCGTGAAATTCCATATTCTCCCAGGCGGTAAGCTCGTCATCCAGGCTCGGGTCTTGGAAAACAATGCCAAATGAGTGGCGCACGCCATTGGGATCTTTGACGGGATTATCGCCGTTCAGCTCTATATCGCCGGAAGTCGGATTCAGAAGTGTGGTCAGCATTTTAATGGTTGTGGACTTGCCCGCGCCATTCGGGCCGAGGAATGCAAAAATCTCGCCTTTTTTGACTGCAAAGGAGATCTTGTCCACGGCCGTAAAATCACCGTACTTTTTCACTAAATCTTTGACTTCAATGATGTTATCCATATAAGTACTGAATCAATATATCAAAAAAACCCGACTAGCGGTAGCAATGACCGATTTATACGATTGATTGTTTTTTATTAAAAAATCGCCTCAATTACGAGGCGATTTTCATTTTCTCGTTTAGCGAGGATGCTGTTTGCAAAAGAATTGCGAGGCTGTCTTAATCGGCCGAGCACTTAGCAAAAATTTTAATTAAAATTTTTGCGTCTTTTCAAACAGTATCCGAGCGACCTTATTGCCGCTTTTCCTCAAACCCGAATGTGATATTGGCCAAGCCCACTAAAACCACAGACCACGCCAGCATCCAAAGCAGGTCCGTGCGGATATCGCCAAACGAGGCGTTCTTCGTCATGACCTGGCGCATGGAATCGGAAAGATACGTCAATGGCAGGTATTTAGCGACGTGCTGCAGCCAGTTCGGGAAAGATGAGATGGGGAAAAATGTCCCGCCGAGGAAAAGCATTGGGAAAACGATAAGGTTAGCAAGCGCCGGCACTGACTCCGTGGTTTTGGAAATTCCGGAGATCGTAAAGCCCAGTCCCAGGAACATAATACTGCCCAGGATAGCGATAAGGGCGATCAGCCAGTATGAGCCGATGACGTGAGCCTTCAGATATAAAATTCCTACAAGAATGAATATAAAAACCTGGATGAATGAAACTATCAGTCTTGTAATGACATTGGCTCCGACAAATGTCGCCGGGCGCATGGGAGTTGCGATCAAACGCTTGAGTATCCCCTTTTCTTTATAGTTAGTGAATACGAATGCGGTTGAGAAAACCGACATCTGCATCAGAGACAAAGCGATCAGGCCGGGCAGAAGAAAATCCACGTAGTTCAGATGATTGGAATTGATCTCCTGTGTTTCAAGCTTGAACAAACCGGCGCCGCCGGAAATGTTCAATGCGGTCTTATCCAAAACCTCGCTCATAATACTTGATGCTATCCCCGCCTGCTGAGCCTGTCCGGAATTGGTCAGGACAGTTACCGTCTTGGTCTGGGGTGGAGCGGGTGGCACGACTGCCGGAGCCGCGGGAGGCGGTGTCGAGGTGTCCGGGGTTACCGCAGGGACAGGGGGAACGGAATTGTCCGGCATAGGGATCGGGGCGGGAGGATTTGCCGGTGGCACAACATCAGGGATGAGATCCCCTGGGATCAAAAACACTGCCGAAAGTTTATCGTTCAGAATTTGCGTACGCAGATCGGATTCTAGCCCTTCGTGGATCGTAAAAGACGGGACTTGTTTTAAAGCTTCCACAAACTTAGCTGTACCGTCAGTTGGAGGAGCGGACAGCGCCACACCCACGTCGATCTTTTGGACCTTATCCAGGCCGATCGCTCCGAAGATGAGCATTATCAGAAGCGGCGAGAAGAATGTAAAAAACAAGGCCTGCTTGTTGCGCACAAACATTTTTATAGACGCCCATGTAAGTGTAAAAAGTGTTCGCATATTATTCTCTCAGTGCACGTTAATTGTCATTCCCGCGAAAGCGGGAATCTAGATCCCGGATCAAGTCCGGGATGACTGGCCGCGTAAAGAACTTATTCACGAAGCGCGCGTCCAGTCAATTTAAGGAATACATCTTCCAAGGTCGGCTGCTTCAGCTGCAGATCTATCAGCTTGAACCCGCAGTCCTTTGCGTGCTTGAACAAACCGCCCAAGGATGCTTCGGCATTATTGGTGGTCAGCTTGTAGCTGTGGTCTTCGTGCTCCACATGAGTGACCCCTTCCAGTTTTTGCAGATGCTCAGGTGCACAATCCTTATCCACGCGAAAATGCAGGCTGGTCTCCAGTCCCGGCAGTTTCAAAAGCTCGGGCGTGGTGTCCAGCGCAATGATGCGCGCATGGTCCATGATCGCTATGCGGTCGCACAAAATCTCCGCCTCATCCATATAGTGAGTGGTCAGAACGATCGTTTTACCTTTTTTGTTGATCTGGGAGATCAGGTCCCAAAGATTGCGCCTGGCCTGAGGATCAAGTCCTGTGGTCGGTTCGTCCAAAAACAATACTTTCGGGTCATTCACGAGTGCCGCCGCGATCGAGAATCTCTGCTTTTGCCCGCCTGAGAGTTCTTTGACCATGGCGCCGGCTTTTTCTTCCAGCTGGACCTCTCGCAAAAGTTCCATCGGATCAACTTTCCGGTTATACAGCGAAGCGAAGGTGTTGAGCAATTCCTTCAGATTAAGCAAGTCAAAGAACGAAGACGACTGCAGCTGCACACCGATCAGGGATTTGACCAGCCGCGTCTGCTTTGAAACATCGTGCCCATCCAAGAAAGCCTGGCCTGAAGTTTTTACCTTCAAACCCTCGATCATTTCCAAAGTCGTTGTCTTGCCGGCCCCGTTCGGCCCGAGAATGCCGAAGATCTCTCCGGGACGCACGCTGAAAGAAATATTGTCTACCGCAATTTCTTTATACTTCTTAGTTAAATTCGTAACCTCAATAATATTTTCCATTACCTGAAAAGTATAATATATCAGGCTCCGTTTGTAAATAGTTTATCGGTATAGAGAAGAAGTAGACTAAAACGCCCCAATTTTTCTGGGCGTTTAGAGCTTAGAAATTAGAACTTAGGAATTTTCTTATTGTATATCATCTCCCGGCTCATACTGATCCACTTCTGCCTGCGGCAGCACAGTCGCTTTTGGATACTTGGCTTTCTTATAAGATGCGGCGGAGAACATGTGCTTTAAGCCGCCGACCATTTTGTAAATTGCCGAGGATTGGTCGCCTTTGAACACTGTTCCGTCATTTGGCGGCAGAGGATCACCCGTGGGGATAGAGGTTACCTCCGTGTCTGACAAAGTCAAAAGCGGAAAATTCTTCACGCCTCTTTGCTTGAACACGAAAGCCGAAACCGAATGTTTGAGATTGTCTTTATACCACCAGATCGTAGGGTCAGTCTTCGTCTTGAATGCGGTTTTTTCCGGCGGAGTCAGATAAGGACCCAAAGGAATGCTGGTGACTTCCGCGTCGGAAAGTTTCATGATCTTTTTGGTTGACAGCTTGAGGACCTTGAAAATATCCGCGGAGATCGGCCGCTTCAATTCATCGTCAATAATATATATCGTGGCATCGGTCTGGCCTTTGATCAATGTGCCATTCAGCGGGGTCACGTAACTGCCCGCCTCGTAAGAATCCACTTCTGCCTGCGGCAATGTAATAACTTTGGCGAAAGAATATTTGTGCTGTGTAAATACCGGAGCCGAGATCGGGTGCTTGTCTGAATCCTGGACCAGGAAGATAGTGGCATCAGTGCTGCCTTTGATCAGCGTACCGTCCAGAGGCGGCATGGGTTTTTCCAGCGGATACGAATCAAATTCTGTCTGCGACACTGCGATGACATTGGTCAGGTTCAGCTTGCGCTGGGTGGCGACAAAGCTTGAGAACGGCCGTTTCGTGCCGTTGTCGATCACATACTGAAGCGTGTCCCCGACCTTCTGGATGATGGTGCCGTTGGGGTACTTGAACCACGCCGTATAGAATTTCCAAAAATTATAATTGCCGTTGAACACGTGCGGCGTGTAGCGGTATAAAGCCGTTGTCGCGAAATTCTGCAAAGTCACGGTTTGAGAAGGCTGCACCCCATCATATCCGCCCAAGGTGTTGTCAAAAATAACCGTATCGCCTTTTCTGGCGGTCTTCACGACCGCGCCTCCCGTGTGGTTGTTTGCATCTACGGCAGGTCCCCGGCCGACCCTCAGGCCGTCGATCTGGGCGTTGAAGGATTTGATCAGTGATGCGGCTGTACCAAGCCAGCGGCTGTTGTCGGAATCAAAAGCGCCGAACAGCTGTTTATAAAATCCGGTAAAAATTGCGCCGCAGGGCTGGTCATCCGGGCAGCCAAATCCGGCTGCATGGTCTAGCGCCGTCTGCAAACTCGCCGTTGAACTGAAAGTTCCGGTGATCAGGCTTTGTTCCTTCTGTACGATCACCAAAAGCACCTGCGGATTCAGTCCCCATTTGGTGCCCGCGTCGTAGATCAGTTCTGCTGCAGACCGAAGGCGGGTTAAGCTTGGCTCCGGATCTTCCAAGCCAACTTTCGTCAACGCATCCGGCTCTTTCAATTTCACCAAAAAATCGGGCGAGGTATTGGCCAAGACCGAACCTTTCAGCTCCAAAAATTTCTGGATGCCGGCGGCCGAACCGAAGGTCCCGACATCCGAAAACGCCTCATCCGGGATCAGCAGTCCCGGATTGAACGCCGGATCAACAGGGCCTTGGGCAAAAGCCACCAGCGGCGCTTGCAAAACCAATCCCAGGCAGAAAATTATCAGGAGGATCTTTGCAATTTGAAATTTATAATTTATCATTTATAATTTTTTTTCAATTATTCGATCGGCAACCCCGGGGTTATCACCTCAACTTCCAGTTCCGGCAAAGTTTTCACACTGGCGAATTGATAGCCTCTGGCGGTAAACGCCTGAAATGACAGTAATCTTCGAACGCCGTTTTCGATCACGTAAATTCCCGGGAAAATATCCGACTTGACCAGCGTACCTTCAACAGGAGAAAGCCAATACTGATCCGGCGCGGGCGGGATGTGGGAAAACTCATCAGCCGTAACTTTCACCACCTTAGCGAATGATAAATGCCTTTGAGTGAACACGAAAAATGTTACCGGCCGGGCAACCTGCTGGTCCATGACAAACACCCGAGGATTACCTTGGACTAAAACCATTGTTCCGTCCGGCGGCCAATACCAATCACCTGAAGCGTAGTTTGCGACCTCTGCCGGCGAAAGCATCTGGATATCCGAAAACCTATAGCCCCTAGAAACAAAGACAAGATATGTCACAGGCCGCTTCAATCCCTGGTAAAGAACATAAACTTGCGGATCTCCGGAAGACATGATCAGTGTGCCGTCCACCGGCGGCAAAGGGCTACCGGTCGGCAAACTAGCCAGTTGATTATTAAATTCATTCATGATACTTGTGGTATCAAAGCCCCGCTGGGTCATGACAAAAGCTGATACCAGACGCTTGGTTTTGTTCTCAATGAAATAAATATTGCCGGTCGCAGCTTCACGAAACAGACTGCCGTCCAAGAACGGCTGCGGCATAACAGAAGATAAGGCATTGATCCTGCCTTTGCCCAAAAATCCGTTGCACGAACCGCCCAAACAACTGGTTTGGTTCAGAGCGTCTATCGGGTCTGAAGTTTTCATCAGGATATTCTGCAGATCAACGTTAGATAAATTCACATTGGTCGATTTTAGCAGCGCTGCGACTCCCGACACGATGGGTGCGGCCAACGAAGTGCCGGAGCCGTAGATCAAAACATTATCAGACGGATTATTGGGCAAGTAAGCCGTGGTTATAATTCTTTCTCCCGGAGCTGAGATGTCCACGCAGTTATGGCCAAAGTTGGAAAAATCCGCTTTCAGATCATTGCTGTCAGTGGCAGCCACTCCCAAAACCATATTGCTGCCATTGTCAGCGCATACCGGATAAACAACTGAGGTATCCAAATTCAGACCGTGATCGGCTTGGTCATTTCCCGCAGCGGACACGATCAACACCCCGTGGTTGTAGGCATATGTAATTGCATTGCTTAAGGTCAGGTCAGCGTTGAATCCGCTGCCGCCCAAACTCAGGTTGATGATATTCGCGCCGTGGTCCGTGGCCCAGACGATCCCTCCGGCAACCGCAGACGTATCGCCGCTGCCATCCGCACCGATGGCTTTCACAGGCATCAATTTTATATTCCAATCAATTCCGGCGATCCCGATGACATTGTTGGGAATAGCGCCGATGACGCCGGCCACCGAGGTCCCATGGCCATTGTCGTCTGAATTTGTATTGGCCAATATAGGCTGGTTGGTCAGGACATTAAACCCGCCGATCACCCGGCCATCGTTGAGCTCGACATGGCTTGCGTGAATTCCCGTATCAATGACCGCGACAATTACGCTGTTCAAACCTTTCGTATAACCCCATGCATCAGGAACCTTGATCTTTGGCAGATACCACTGTTTGTCGATGTCCGAGGCGTCAGCGGTAAAAAAAGGATCGGAAGTCGTAACTGCAAAGACCTGCAAGCGATGGTCGATCTGCGCGTAATTCACATCCGGATCATGCTGCATTGCGATCAGCTGATCAGCCGGAATTTGCGCTCTGAATATGTTGGCAAACAATAAAGTGGGTTTGAGCTTATGGCGGGTAAAGATCGAATTTGCATTAGCTCCTGTTTTGACCTGGAAAGTTATCTGAATGGTGCTTGGACTGGAAGCTTGCGAAAACTTCGGGAGCAATATGAATAAAAAAACTGGCACCAAAATGCCGATTAAGATCTTTGCAAAGATTGTATAGTTTCGTTGTGTCATTTACCCGAATATTTTCCGGTTAAGGCTTTCCATTTTATTCTGAACAGATCAACCAAAGATTGCAGATAGGCTTTAAGGGGAACGTGGCTGCCGCCGTGTTCTTCCCACGAAACCGGCACTTCCTTTATTCTATAACTCAATCTTAGAGCTATGGCAAGCAATTCCATGTCGAATGCCCAGCCGAAGATGGTCAAATTTTTGAAGATCTCTTTTGCCGCCGAGGTCTTGAAAGCCTTGAAGCCGCACTGCGTGTCTTTGATGTGGGGTATGAGCACGATCTGGATCAAAATGTTGCTTGCGCGCGACAAAAGAACTTTATAGAAAGGCTGCTTGATCTTGACGCTTGACGGGTCCTGGTAGCGCGAACCGATCACAACTTCTATCCCCGACTCAAGATAGGGCCAGAATTTTTCGATCTCTCGGATCGGGGTCGCGTTATCCGCATCCATGAATACGGTGAACTCGCCTTTTGAGTCAAAGATACCGCGCCGCACAGCAGCACCCTTGCCTTTTATGGTTTCCGTGATCACGCGGGCATTCTGAACGGATGTGCTCTCCAGATTTTTAACGATTTCGGATGTCTTATCGTTACTATTGTTGTCTACGACGATGATTTCGTACTCATAGTTTTGTTTTTCCAGATAGCCGTCAACATCGAGCAATGTTCGCGCAATGCGGTGTTCCTCATTGTAGGCCGGAATCACGACTGAAAGTTTTATCATTGTGTTTTAATGAGAATATTTCAAACAAATTATACCAAATTTGCCTTGATTTTACAAATTTTTGATTTTAATTTTCCTAATAATATGCTCAAACTGCTTGCGGGTTTGGCCGAAACTTTTATAATCTTTTTTGTTAAATAAAAAAAAGTCCATAACTGCTGCATATATCAGGAGATGGATTGCTGGCTCAATATGTTCAATTTCATCATTCGTAAACCCAGATCTCCCGTAACCGTCAAAAAATGCCTGCTTTAACTCTTTCTTTTTTGCGGGATTTTTAAACTCTGGTCCGATCGGCCACCACGACGTCAAAACAAAATAATCCCACAGCGCGATATTTGACTTGGCATTATCCCAGTCTATAAGAATAAATTCACCGTTATTAGCCAAAATAGAATTATCACGGGTTGCATCGCCATGGATCAGCACCGGTTTAAATCTCTTTTTGAACGGTTCGAGTCCATTTCTCACGGCTGAAATAAATTTATTAAGAATTTCGTGTTTAAGATTCTTATGATGTATCAGCTTTTCGATCAGTCCTGTCGCTTTTTTTAGCTCACGATTTATAAAATTACTGTCTGTGCCTTTCCCGTAATTTATCTGCCCGAATTTTTTTAACTTTATCTTATGAACCCTTTTCAAAAGATTGCCCGTGGCTTTATAAGAATCAGCCATTGTATGGACGCCTTTTTTAACCGCTTCCATTGCATTCAGTCCGGCTACATATTCTGATATCATCAACCCGAACAGAAAATATTTATTATTTCTGCTGTAATAGATCATCTTTGCATGCGGGACCTTATGCTTGGCGAACTGCTTTTCTATCCATTGCAATTTGCCGTCTTCGGGCCAAAAACGATTCCGAAAAACCTTGACCACAACTGTACGTTCAGCTGTTTTTAATTTATAGACATAATTAACCACGCCCCCTTTCAATCTGCTTGAAGAAATAACAGGAACGCCGAGAATTTCAGACGCAGCTTTTACTACTTTCGAGTCAATTGATTTTTTATAAGGAAATATTTCTTTCATCTTAAACTAAGCATACCAAAAAACCGCCCCATTGGCGATTTTTGGAAGTTTCAATTTTGCATTTCCTCTAAAATTTTGTTTCTCTGCCTCTCGAGCAATTTTTGGTGCCAGGCCCAGGCTGTTCTTATGATAGTATTCAGATCGGAATGTTCCGGATTGAATCCGAGTTCCCGCTTAATTTTCTCCACATCCGCAACAAGAGCTGCCGGATCCCCCGCGCGTCTGGGTCCGTATTCGATCGGGATCATCTTGCCGGTAATTTCCATGGCCGCGGTGACTACCTCGTTGACCGAGTGCCCCATGCCTGTCCCGACATTGTAGGCGAATACGCCCGCATCGTCATTTAATTTATCCAGAGCCAGCAGATGGGCATTTGCCAGGTCAAGCACATGGATATAATCACGGATGCAGGTGCCGTCAGGAGTTGCGTAATCATTGCCGTTGATCTTAAGCGTTTCCTGCTGTCTTGCCGCCACGCGTAAAACCTGCGGGATCAGATGCGTGACCACGGCCTTGTCCTCGCCCAAGGACGCATCAGTTGATGCTCCGCCGGCATTGAAGTAGCGCAGCGAAACCGAAGATAGCCCGTACGCCTGGGAAAACCACTTAAGGATCTTTTCAAAAATTAATTTGCTTTCACCGTAAGGATTCAGAGGCAGTCTGGGATGGTCCTCGTCAATGCGCTCATAATGAGGTTCACCATAAACAGCAGCGGTCGAAGAAAAAATTATCTTTTCGACCTTCGCGGCAATCATGGCGTCAAGCAGATTCAATCCGTTGACCACATTGTTCTCAAAATACTTTCCCGGGAACAGCACGGATTCTTCAACGATCAGCGACGCGGCAAAATGCATTACCGCTTCAATCTCAAATTCCGAAAATATCTTTTTCAGCAGATCCTTGTCATTAAGATCGCCTACGATCAGAGGGCATGAGACGCTTGACGCATGGCCGGTCGAAAGATTGTCCAGTATCAAAACATCAAATCCCCGCTCCTGTAAAAGCTTCACTGTATGGGAACCGATATATCCGGCACCGCCGGTCACTAAGATCTGCTTCTTATTATCCATGAATTGAGGGTTAAACAAAAAACCGGCAAAGTTTTGCGGTTTTTTGTTTGCATGTTTGTTTTCCGCTTTTCTTAATCATAGATAACAAAAAAAACATGGGCAAGTCTGCGGTTTGTTCCGAGCATTTTAAAACAGCACTCTGAGTTATCCCCAGAGTGCTGTTAAAAATTCACTAGACTTTATTTGTTCGATATTTTTTGATTCCAAAAAATGAAACTGTTGCAATACCGGCCAGCCACAAGCCCAGATCCTCAGCAGGACCAGTAACCGGAGCTTTATACGGGCTGTTGCTGGTATTGGCACCGGCAACGCGCTGGCCCGTGGATACTGATTGGATCGAAACAACCATTTCATTATTGAATTTTATCCGCATCACGGTATCCGAGCCTCCCGAGGGTATGGAATTGACGCGCACGCTGAATTGTTTTTGGATCACTCCGTTTGCCGGAATATCCAGCGGCGTCCAGACCAGTGAATTGGTGGCCGAATTATAGCCAGCGCCTGTCGCATCAATTAAAGTGGATTTATCAGTGACTTGAGCAACGTTCGCTTCTATGATGTATCCGGAAACAACCTGATCGGTCTGGTTTTCAGCGCTCAGGGTATAAACTATGACATCATTCGGCGAGGCAGCGGTCCGGTTGGCCGGAAGGCTTTTGGTTTGATTGTACGCATAAACCGAAAGCAGAGGCGTTGCGGCTTCCTGCGCGGGATTTTTACTCTTGCGGTTAGCGGCCCAGATCACAAGACCTAAGATCACCAGCAAAGCGATCAGGGCGATGAACGGGCGTTTAGACATTATTGCGTGGGATTAGAGAGTTAAAAACGGGCAAAATTTGGTCTTTCTTTTTGTATCCGACAAAACCCAGAACTGTCATAAAGGATAAGATGTAGACCAAGGTGCTGGTGGCGCCGGTTTTTGGTGAAGTGAATACTCCCAAAACTGTCGGCTTGTTTACCGGTACGTTGATAGTGTTTCCGAATACGTTGGTCATGACATTGTCAGTTCCCGCAGCAAAGGTGGAATTGACCCTCACGCTGAAAGTCTTTGTCACGATGCTTCCGGCAGGAATTGTTACAGGCTGCCAGGTCATATTGGTACCGTTGAGAGAAGCGTCACCCAAAGACTGGATCTGGGATAATTGCAGCACATCTGACAGATCATCCTGGAAGGTGTAATTTGTAGCCGCACTGTTGCCCGTGTTTTGAGCTGACAAAGTGTAGACAATGATATCACCGGAATTTGCAGCGATTGTCGTTGCATCCGCGTTTCTCGTCTGGTTAAACGCCTGTTTGGAAAGGATGAGGTTGACGTTGCTGCCCAGAACAGATGAGACGAACACGGTTGCCTGTGCATTGACCGAATTTGTGTTGTCCGCCGAAGCAGTAGCCTGGTTGACCAAGGTTTGATTTCCTGAATTAGTGACAATCGCAGTGAACAATATCGTACGCGATTGACCGAACGAGAGGTTTCCCACAAACTGGCTGCCGCCGAACAGATTTCCGAACGATACTCCGTTGTCGATCTGAAAGCTTCCCGGGACATAAGATAATCCAAACGGCAGGCTGTCAGTGACCCGGACATTCGAGGCGACGCTTGAGGAATTATTATTCGACATGACCAGTTGGAATTGGACCTGGTTCCCGGTTGAGGCGCTTGCGGTATTAGAAAAGCCCGTATTAGTAGACAGGTTTCTTACCAGTTTGATCAAGCTCAAGCTTGGGGACGAAGGCCCGCCGCAATTATTTCCGACCACAGACACTGTGGCGAAATCCGTTGCAGAACCGGCATTAGAAGACGTTACTTGTGCGGTGTTGGTCAAAATAGTCGTTCCGCAGATATTGTTGAGATTGACCGTGCCGGTTAAGGTTACAGTCTGTGTTGAACCCGGATTCATAGTTCCAAGGTTGAAAGTCGTTGTTCCAGAGGTCAAATTAAATCCGCTAGGCAAACTGTCTGTGACTGTGACGTTTTGTGCCGCGATGTTTCCGCTGGCGGTTACCTGGATTTGGAACTGGACGTTATCTCCCTGATTGGCAGAGACGGATTTGACGAATGAGAACTGGCCCTGGCTTGTGTTGCGGACAGTTTTAACAATGGCCAGGTTCGTATTATTATTTTGGCCGATATTTACGGTAACTGAAGCTGAGGCGTTTGCTGAATTGCTGGAAGATGTCACTTGAGCTGAGTTCGTCAAAACCGTACCGCCTGTACTGAATTGCGAACTGTCGGAAACAGTGGCGCGGATGACCATGGTTCTGGTCTGGCTGGCGCTCAGAGAGCCCAAACCGATCGCGTTCAAATTACTGCCGCTGGGTACTCCATCGATCGTAAACGAACCGCTGACCAGATTAAGACGGCTAGGCAGAGTATCCGTGAAGACAACATTATTAACCGGGCCTGCAGCTGAATCCGTAACTTTCATTTGAAACTCCACCTGATCATTCGGATTAGCAGAAGTAGAGTTAGCAAAAACAGTTTGTCCTTGCGTTACGTTCCGTACCAGCTTTGTAAAACTAATAGTTCCCTGGCCAGGAGTCGGGGTCGGTGTTGGCGTAGGTGTAGGCGTCGGGGTTGGAGTAGGAGTCGGTGTGGGGGTTGGAGTTGGTGTAGGAGTGGGTGTAGATGAAGCGTTTACCCGCAGGTCAAATGTAACAAAGTGTAAAAATGGAAAACAGCCGTGCATCGCTGGGTCAATATTAATCCCGCTGCCAACAATTCCATCACTGACGCCGCGGGCATTGGATGGACCACGATCATAAAGCGTAGTTGAACCGGAAATATATGACAATGACTCGTTGCCCGCCATATTGACGGTAACATTTCCGCCTTTTTGTCCGCTGTTTACCAAGTCGGCATTGTCGGCCCATGCTTGGGCAGTAATAGTGGCAGAGCCGACTGAACCCGGAACATTCGCGCTAACCATTACATTACGTGCGATGTTTTCTGGAAGATCGATAACGCCGTTATGAACATACAGTTCAACACGAAGCGTATCCCCATTGGATGCAGTTACATTGCCGCCTGAGACATATCCGCCGCCTCGCGTAACGTTTTTTACGGAAAGCAAAGGATAGTCGGTACAATCAGTTCCTGACGTGGAAATAGGCCAGACGTTCAGCAATGGACGGCCATCCGGAGGTGTCGGAGTACAGACGCCGCCTGAAGGAGGTCCTGAAGGCGGAGCGGTGGTTTTAGAAATCATAGAAGCATCCAGCTGGCCGCTCGGCATGTCTATAATGATCGAGAAATCCTGGGTGTTAAAATCCGGATGGGAAATTCTTGCCGTAAACTGGCCGGCGTGGACATGGAAAAGAAAATTTCCAGCGCCGTCGGTCACTCCTGACAGACCATTATCAGCTCCGCCGATCAACAAAATAGTGGCGCCCGGGATCTTGTTATCATTGATCGGATCGCCGTTAAAAACCCTGACCAGGAAATCCCTGTCTGCTCCAGGTGTAGGAGGGGTTGGCGGTGTAGGAGGAGTCGGAGGTGTGGGTGGAGTGGGAGGGGTTGGCGGTGTAGGAGGAGTCGGAGGTGTAGGAGGCGTTGGCGGTGTAGGAGGAGTCGGAGGTGTAGGTGGAGTATTAGCAGTCAAAGAAGCATCCAGCTGTCCGCTCGGCATATCAATAATGATCGAAAAATCCTGAGTGTTATAATTCGGATGGGAAATTCTTGTGGTAAACTGGCCTTCGGTCACGTGAAAAAGGATATTTCCGGCGCCGTCAGTAACGCCTGACAACCCGTCATTAACTCCGCCGATCAGTTGAACTGTGGCGCCCGGGACCTTGTTATCATTTACCGGATCGCCATCAAAAACTCTGACCAGGAAATCATGGTCCCCTGAACCGGTATCGGCTTTAACCAAAACTTGAAGAGAAAAAACCGAAACCAATATCAAAGCCAGCCCTATGACACGAAGGACCTTTGATTGCGAAAGATGTTTGATTAAATTCATATGATCTCCTGTTTATAAAATAATCAGTAAACAAAGAGTTTGCTTACTAATCACTTGAGAAAAGGTGGGCAGGCGATCGATAGATCGTCTGCCCCAAAAAAATGTATCGTTACGGCCGCGGGCCCGGGCTTCCTGTTTTCACAGGCTGCTCGGGTGACGAAGTCGCCGTTGCCGCTTGACCGTGCCCTCTTGGTATGAAGGCGGCACCGACGCCAAGTATGGCTGCGCAGGCCCACTTGTTGTGCTTGCCTGTGATGCAGGGAATCCACAGCGTGTGGATGTCCTTGGCCCGGTTAATGTACTCAGGCTCGGCAGGAACTTGGATCAACTTGTAGGATTCTTCCCTTAAATTAATCTTCAGTTTCTCGGTTTTATCACTGAATCCTGCAAGCTCGGTCGCAGGATCTTCAGAGACTGTCAGCGGCAGGGCATCTCGCAACACCCAGTAGCTGAATACGAATCCCCGGTCGTCGTAGTATTGGGGATAGGCGTCGTAGCGCAGACCGTTGCGGTCGTATGCCGACAGGTGAATCGACCAGACCAGGTCCGAAACGTCCCTTATTCCGAGGCGTTTGTGATCTGATCTTTCGAAAACCTTCCGGCCCCAAACCTCGTAATAGATTGGTTCGGGTTTCGGTTGTTCCTGTGCCGTCGATTCCTTTGGCGGTGCAGCAGGTGCGTCCGGAGGCGGCATTAGAGCGGGAACTTCGGTTACGACATTGGGAACTTCCAACTTCGCGTTGGGGTTCCCGCAGTTCAGGATCATCTGGAAGCGATACGCGCTCCCATTGTTGACCCCGCTGGTCAGGCTGATCAGCGTTTTGGTCTGCACAACGCGGACGGCACATTTGCCGTTCGGACCGACAACTCCCTGTTCACACCAGCCCAGCACATGTGCCGGCAGGATATGGATCTGGGCGATTGCCTTGTTTCCTTCAGTCCGATCAGGAGCTGCAGACGTCACGTAGTGAATCAGGTCGCCGCACTCGATTGTAGACTCTTCGAGATTTTCAACCCGAACAGCTTTTTCGAATGCTTCCTGAAACTCTCGCGGCAGTTCGGGGATTTCCCCCATGAGCGTGTCCGGCGGCGTGAATGCCTGGATGCGGTTAAACATACTGATCCGGTCGCGATTTCTGTCGCGCTTGATCGCCTCCGCCACGACTTGCAGCGGATTTCGCCCTTTGCGAACTTCATCCAGAACTTCCGGCATGACTGGCGACACACCCGCTCCGGCAGGGCCCCAGACTGGGTATCCTTTATTCATCGCGGGGATGGTGCTGGGATCACACGCAATGAGTCCCGGCGTCGGTGCACGAACTTGAGCTTCGGCTTTGGTCACGCCCCCCAAGAAGAGAGCAGCCATTACTGCCATAACGATTTTCATAAGCCCCTCCTGAGGGTTGTTATGTGCTTACTTGTGGAATACAAGAAGCGACGCTTAAAGCTTGGAGCCCTCCAAACCTTGAGCCTCACTTTTTATACTGAAATATCGGCTTTAAATTGTTAACAAAATAGTATACATGAATATGACGATTCTGTCAAGAGCTACCTTGCAGAATTGGGGAAAGGGGGCTTGGGCTTGCTCGAGAAGAGCAAGCCCAAGTTAGAAACTAGTAGGGACGCGGCCCTTTGATATGGACCAATCCCGAAGAGTCCTTCTCGAACGTGTATCTTGCGCCCAGAGGGGACGTGATCTCCACATTCGAAGCAGAAGGGTCAACTTTGATGAGGTGGAACGGCCCACCCACAGGCTGGTTGCCCGGGATCATCTCGATCGCGATATCTAGCGTTCCGTTGGTCGGAATGCTGTCGAACTGGAAGTGATCATGGCTCGGCGGCGTGAACGGAATGTTCGTATTTCCCGACCAGCCGACTTTGCCGTTGACCACGGCGTTGTAGGACAGCACGTGGATCAGGGCGCCTGACCAGCGGTCGGTCGCCGTGAGCGGCTCGCTCAACGGCAAGCCGTTGATGAGTTCGTCCGAGCCGGAAACGCCCTTGAGCGTCATCGAGATGGCGTTGACGGTCCGGTCCACAGCTTGGTTCAGCTGAATCTGGACCTTCGCCGCCTGAGCGACCGGGATCGCGCCATTGGGCGTTGTCGTAGTCGGCGTTGGTTCCATCGGATTGCCTTTGTGGCACCCGGCGGAAACAAAGCAAGCCAAACTGAGTACTATCGTCCACTTCTGCATTTCTCATTCCTCCTGAAAGATCGTTGGACAGGTCTCCTTACTGGGGAGCCTGGCCTTTTTGTTTGTCGTAACCGAGCGGAAAGCTCTAATCTTCCAATTTGAAAAACTAAAGTCTTCCGCCCGGCCAAATTATTAAAGTCCAACCTGAACTGCGGAAACTACGATGCGGTTAGTGGATGTGCCGATCGGCCAGCAAGTTGAAAGATTCAGCTTGTTGCTGGAGTTGTCGATGAACTGGGTCTGGTCATCCGGTTTATAAACATGATTGCCGGTAACCTGATAGCGGAAATTGTGGACTTTGCCGTCAACTCCGTAAACGTCGATAAAAATGTCATCGCCGGGCTTTAGGAAATTGATCTTGGCAAAGATGCTTTGCATCGCATCATGCTTCCATATATAGTCTGAAGAATGCCCTGAGACATAGATAGTGCCTTGCTGGCCGGGAAACGCTGTGCCGGGATAGTGGATAACGCCTTTAGTCAAATCTGTTTCAAATTCAGACGGGTCCTTGGACCAGATCAAAGGCACGGTCAGGTTCAGTCTCGGGATAGACAGAGTGCCGGGTTTGCTTAAGTCATAGTCGGTTGTACTGGCAGCTGCAACCAGGCCCGGATTGATCGGCGCCGCGTTATAGCTGATACGGTTATTGATCAGGTTCATATCCAATGTGTCAGCCAGCTGTTTCTGCGAAACAGTCATATTGCCGGTTCCCCACGGATTTTTATAATTGATAACTTCCATTCCATCAGGATATCCGTCGCCGTCAGAATCAGCGACCGTCGGGTTGGTGCGCATGATAAATTCATCCATGTTGGACAGTCCGTCCTTGTCGATATCAGAATTCGGATCTAAGAGGGTTGCATCGGACACTGAGTAAAAGTATCCGTTGATCCATGAGTCGTAAGCCGGCAGCTGATCGCCGAGGATCTGCTGGGCTTGCGGTTTTGCGAACATACCCTGGACCTGTGCGCTGACTGATGCAAAGTTCAGCACAATGTAAAAGAAACCAAATGCGATTATAAAGATCATAGGATAGATCAGGAAGCTTTTTACATGGGCAACCGTCGGGTTGCTTTTGTTCATCTTTATGACGAAGTTATTGTTTAACTTTGCCGTATCTGCGTTAGAGTGCAAGATCTGCTCATGTTCGCGCACATTGACGGCAGGGGTATGAGAATCGGCTTTATTTTCGCCTGCAATGGGCAAACCTTCCGGGGCGCCATTAATAGCCGGGGAGACGTTGGGGTCACCCAGCTTCAGCAAGCTATGGATTTCGGATATATATTGATTTGTCATAACGTATTAGTTTAGCATAATTCAGATAAATTGTCAATACCTAGCTCCAATAACCTCAAAATAGGCCAATAAAACAGGCTTTTTGCCAAGAAGGGACTACTGGTTTAAACTTAAATCATACGCCTTACCGATGAAACTCAAACATTATCTGCTTGCCTCCAAATATAACGATTATAAGCCTTGGATCATAACTACCCCGGCCTTGGCGGTTTTTTGTCTGGTCATTTGGGGTCTGCGTTTCTTAATGCCTAGCCTCTCGCTGGCAGCATCCAGCATTGATGCGAGCGACCTGATGAGCAGGATCAATGCCGAACGGACCCAAAGATTTATTCCGGCTTTAATTACCAACGGCAAACTGATCAACGCTGCGATCGGCAAAGCCCAGGATATGATGACCCGAAGTTATTTTGCCCACGTCGATCCGGACGGCAATTACGTTTGGCCGAGGATCGAGGCGGCAGGCTATACTCCTTATCTGACGTTGGGCGAAAATCTGGCAATGGATTTCACTTCCGCGTCTGACATGGTCAGTGCCTGGATGAACAGTCCGACCCATCGGGAAAATATCGTTAATCCCAAATTTGAAGACCAGGGTCTGGCGACTATCGCAGGCACTTTTGAACCGGATCATGATACGATCATTGCCGTCAGCCTTTTTGGTGCGCTGTATAAAACACCGGCCCCGCCTGCTCCGCCGGCCTATGCTTCACCTTATACCACTCCGGTGACAAAAGCTCGGCCGCCGTACGCTACGCCTTATACCACTCCGGTGACAACACCCGTTCCGGCTCCGGCACCTGCCCCGATTGCCAGCCTGGCAATTTCCAAAGATATAAAAATTAATTCCACTTCCCTCTCAGGACATACGCTTGTGAATATTGATGTGGTTATTGCGGGTTCGCCGACTCTGGTCACAGCCAGGCTGAAGACCCAATCGATCACGCTCATCGCCGGAAGATCGCAGGGAGAATTCATCGGCTCATTCACTTTTGATCCGACTGAAGATCTATCTCACCAAACGATATCTGTGGAAGCGCGCAACAACGCCGGAACCAAGATCACTCAGGATTTTCCGGTTGACATCCAGTCCTCGCAAGCGGCAAGCGCGGCAACTACCGCAATTGCAATCCCGATTTCCAACGAAGCAGGCATCATTAATATTTTACGGATCGTATTCGGGATCTTTGCGCTAATTTATATGGGATTTCTGATCGTAGACGCTGTTATTATTCGCCGCGCAAAAGTAAAGCGGGCCGGGATCCATCCCAACCCGCATATTTTGATCTTATTTCTGATCGCGGTGGTAACTTTATTTGCCAATTGGTTTTGATAACTTTTTCTTTGCCTAGCGCTATATCACACGTTGGTTGAAATTGTGAGAGGCGAACAGGAACGAGATTATCAATATCATCATGGCTAAATATTCAAATACGACTTTCTGGGTCAAAGTCTTGTCCAAATAATGATGCAGGATCCCCCACAGCATATTGTAAACCGCAACCATGACCAGTCCGGCTGTGAAATATTCGGTATTCCAATAATTGTAAACCCAAACAGAAACGATGCCCATAACCAGCGCTAAGATCACGATCCAGATAAAAATCGGGAAACTCAGAAGATTATGCTGGAACAGCGCCTGGTAAACGAGCAGGAACGTGATCGTGACCACGGCCGGCAGCAAAAAACCAACGTCATAGCCGTAATGAAAAGTCACGCCGATCACGGCCGAGTAGATCAGAAACGCCGTGAACAATTTCACCAAAGCCAGAACCGTGATCCAGTGATACTGGGCCTCCAAGCGCTTGCTGAAATGCTCTTTTATGAACCAATATGCCACGGTCATCGCAATGCTTGCCGAAAAAATGACCGATTGTTTCAATAAAGTGTTGAACGGATTGAGAAAGATCAAAATAACCGTGGCCCAGTAAAGCAGGCCGGGCAGAACCAAATAATTCTGATAATGCCGGAAATATTCCCATTGGAAGACGTGTCTGACACGTTCTTTGCAGGCATTCCAAACCATCTGCGCGCCTTTGTGGTCCAATCCGGCTGCTGCCAGTACGGAGCGTTTCTTCAGATGCAGGTCAAACAAAAATGTCAGCCAGAAAATATGGAAGGCATAAACATAGAACGCCACGAACAGACCGGTATTTAGCTGATAGATCCCGACGATGTAGCTGAGCGCTTCAAAACCCAAAAGCATGCCAAAGCTGACAATAAATGTGGAAAGATATTTGTGATTTTTTTCGCTGACGATCGGTCGCATTTAAATTCGGTCAAATTTTATCAGACTTTTCTCGTTTCGTTTTCCCAAAGCCTTGCGCGCCCAATACACGCTTGTGCGGTACAAGCTTTCAAACGTGCCGGCATCAGACCAGAACCCGTCCAGTTTGGCCCACTGCATTTTGCCGGCCTGGATATAAAGATTATTCACGTCCGTAATTTCCAGTTGTCCGCGTGCTGAAGGTTTGACCTTTTTAATCATCTTAAAGACATTCCTGTCAAAGATATAAAGTCCGGTTACGGCCAGGTTGCTTTTAGGTTTTTTCGGCTTTTCCACGATTCCGATAATTTTTGAGGGATCTTTCTTGTCCAGCTGGGCGATGCCGAAACGGTGCGGGTCTTCCACTTCTTTCAAAAACACCAGCGCTCCGTCCTTAAATTGTTTGACCTGTTCGCGGATCTTAAAATCAGTGCAGTTATCTCCAAGAATGACCGTTACCGGATTGTTGTCCGCAAAACTTTCCGCCAGCTTCAAAGCATCGGCAATGCCTGCGTCTCCGGAATCCTGATAAGCGAATTCCAGATGTTTGATCCCGAAATCCTTGCCGTTTTTCAGAACCCTGATAAAATCGCCTGCATGCGGCCCGCCGACCACGACCATGATATCCGTGATCCCCGCTTTCAAAAGCGTCTGAATAGGATAATAGATCATGGGCTGGTTGAACACCGGCAGCAAATGCTTATTAGTAGCATGGGTCAACGGATATAATCTCGTCCCCAAGCCGCCTGCCAAAATAATTCCCTTCATAAACCACCTACATTTATTAAAAATAACAATAATATTATCAATGCAATTGGACCAAAGATAATCAGAATTATTCTGAATATTTTATATTTTTTGCTTATAGTTGGATCTGGATCGAATTCGGTAACCAAACCCGCGAGATATAAAATAATGCCTAACACTACTAACCCTTCAATAATTCCAAAAGGTAAATGTATAAAAAATGGAGAAAGAAACGTTAGAAGTACAATGCCCAAACTTAGTGGTATTAAATAAGGTTTAATTCTCATTGGTAGAACTTAAATATTCTTTCAAAGCCTCCGTCCAAGGCCTCAGCTGGATGAATTTTGTATTGTTCAAAACTTCATATTTGGGCCGCTTGGCTTTTCTTGGGAAAAAACCGGCATTAACCGCCTCAAGCAATGCTTTATTTTTTCTGATGGTAAAAATCTCATTTGCCCAATCAAACCTGCTGGCTATCCCAGAATTTGTCAGATGATAAATTCCAAAAGGCTTTTTCTCATCAACCAGCGCTCGGGTAGCTTCGGCCAGGTCTTTGACATAAGTCGGTTTGCCGAATTCGTCTTTGGTCGCATTGATGACGGTGTTCCCGGTTGCCAATTCCAGCATTATATCGGTAAAACTTTTTTTTCCTTCGGCCGGCCGGCCATATAGCCAACAGGTCCGTATCAGATAAAAATTTTCCGCGTACTCCTGCAGCTGCATCTCTCCCAAAAGTTTAGACTTGCCGTAGAAATTAACGGGACCGGGCTGATCATCTTCATTATAGCCCTCTGATTTGCTGCCGTCGAATATTTGTCCGGTGGAATAATGAACAAGAGTTGCGCCGGCGGAATCACAGGCTTTGGCAATAAATCCAACTGCATACCCGTTGATCAGATCAGCCGTTTCTCTTTCGTCTTCCGCTTTATCGACCGAATTGTACGCCGCGCAATTAATGACGATATCCGGCATTAGTCCGGTTATTTTTTCAGCGACTGCATCTTCGTCGGTGATATCAAGTTCATTCTTATCCCAAGCGATCACTTCCTGATCTTTATAAACATCGGCAAAAGTCTGCCCCAAACTCCCTTTGGCTCCGAGGATCAATACTTTCATAAATTAAAAAGGCTTAATATCCTTCAACATCGGATGATTGCGGTCTTTGTCGGAAATGATCGCCTTGGCAAGACTGATCGGCCACTCAACCGCCAGGTCCGGGTCGCCTAAATTCACAAATTTATATTCCGAGGTTTTTTGCGATGACCAATGCGCATTGACCAGATAAGAATAGTAAGTATCGGCTTCCAGGGTCTGGAAGGAATTGGCAACTCCTAAAGGCACAAAAACAGCCTTGTTTTGATCTATCACGATTGCCTGTTTTTTGCCGAAATTATCCCCTTCGCGCAAATCCAAAAATACAGCATATACGCTTCCGGAGATGACTTCTAAATATTTTTCCCACGGCTCTGCGTGGAATCCTCTGGTTACGCCAACTTGCCGGTTGTACGATATATTCTGCTGCACCGGCATAAAATCTTTTGGAAATCCCAAAGCCACCAGTTTTTCTTTCTGGAATTTTTCCTGAAAATATCCCCGCTCATCTTCCAGCAAAGTTATGTCTATTTCGAAAAGGCCCGGGATCGCAGTTTGAGAAATTTTGAATTCAGTCGTTGCCATAATTATTTGTCCAGTAATTTCTGCCACCAATCCGGGTTTTGCTTATACCAATCGACTGTTGCTTGTACGCCTTCTTCAAAATTTATGACAGGTTCCCAGCCCAGTTCGTTCTTGATTTTGGAGCAGTCAAGCAAATAACGAAGATCGTGCTGGAGGCGGTCAGGAACATAAGTTTTCAGGCTTTTGTCCTTTCCGAGAATCTGCAAGATCGAATCGGCTATTTCTTCCACCGATTTTTCAACCCCGCTGCCGATATTGTAAGCCTGGCCGAGTTTGCCCTTTTGCAATATCAGATCTATGGCCCTGCAATGATCTTCCACGTGGAGCCACTCTCTTTTGTTTTGGCTGCTTTTAAACAACGGCAGTTTTTTTCCCTGCAACGCATTGGTTGTAAAAAGAGGAATTAACTTTTCAGGAAACTGGTAGGGGCCGTAATTATTTGAACAATGACTGATGGTCACAGGAGTTTTAAAAGTATGAAAATAAGCCATCACAACATGGTTTGCTCCGGCTTTCGAAGCATTATAAGGAGTTTTGGGAAGGAACGGATCGGTTTCCTTAAATGCTCTTTTTTCTTCCAACTCCATATCGCCAAACACTTCGCATGTTGAGATATGGTGGAATCTCGGAACATTCGCTTGTTTAGCTGCTTCTAAAAGAACTTGCGTCCCCAAGACATTGGTACTCACAAATATTCCGGGATCCAAAATTGCCCTGTCATTGTGTGATTCCGCCGCAAAATTGACCACAATGTCAACTCCCTGCATTGTTTGCTTCATCAGTTCAAGATCGCCAATATCGCCTTTTACGAATTTATAGCGAGGATCGTTTTCAAATTCTTTAACGTTTTCCAAATTCCCCGCATAGGTCAATTTATCCACGTTCACTACTTCACAATCAGGGTATTTGGCAAACAAATAATGAATAAAGTTAGAGCCGATGAATCCCGCCCCGCCTGTGACTAAATATTTCATAATAACTTCTTTATTTTCTCGGCCAGCTCCGCGCGCGTTTTCGGTTCGGTTTCTTGGTGCGGCCAAGGGCTTAAATTGTCATTTCCAAATCTCGGAATAATATGAAAATGCAGATGAAAAATCACCTGGCCTGCCGCAGCGCCATTGTTTGTAGAAACATTCATGCCTATCGCTCCGGTAGCATCTTTAACAGCCCGGGTTATTTTTTGAGTGACCTTGATCGTATTGACCAGATCTTCACCTGTAGCGGACAACAGATCCTCTGTATGTTTCTTCGGCATAACCAACGCATGGCCGCGGCTCACAGGCCTGATATCCAAGATGGCCAAAGTCTGGTCATCCTCATAAATAATATCGGAAGGGATTTGCCGATTGATTATTTTGCAGAAAATACAATCTTCCATATTTAGGGGGTTAATTTTCCTGTTGCCAGATACTCGCCGAGATCGGTCCGCAGATTTTCTGAAATGATATTATCGCCGGCACCCAAAGTGATGCCGATCGCGTGCCCGGAAAGATTGATGATCGGTCCGCCGTATAGATCCGGTTTTACCGTTACATCAGTCGATACTTGCTCGGCTTTATCAACAAGATTGGACATTTTCTGAGTCACAAAACCCGTAACCGCCAGGTGCTGAAAAGGCGCGTTTGATCTCCCGACATAGATCACCCTCTGCCCTGCTTCCATATTCGCCGCATCATCGAGCTGGACCACGGGCAGATCGTTTGCCGTAATAGTCAGGATGACCAGCGTGCTTTTCGGGTCTTTGGCCCGCGCCAGTCCGTCAAAGTTCTTGCCGTCATTGGTCACAACTTTGACTTTGGTCTGGCCCAGCAGGATTGAATCGCTGGTAAAGATCACTCCGTCCGAAGTTGCGATCACTCCGTTGCCCAAAAAATTATCACTTTGGTCATAAATTGAAACAGTGATATTCCCGGCCTGCTTGATCAGATCAACAAGATTCGCCCCTTCATTGAGCTGGATCTCCTGCGTCCGGTTGATCACAAGCTGGGAATTCGAGGACAATTTGTTCAAAAAAGACATGCCGTTGAATGTCGCCAGATACGGGATCGCGAACCGGCCGATCGCAATGCTGCCCAATGCGCCGACAAAAAAAGCAATTATGATAACCCATATGATCTGCTTACGCATCATAACCTTCTTTTTTGAGCAATTTAATTTTACGGTGAATGCCGCCGGGGGCGGAGTAGCCGTGCATCTTGCCGTCACTGCCGATCACCCTGTGGCAGGGAATGATAGGCGCATCCATGTTTGTAGCCAGGGCATTGCCCACAGCCCTCGCAGCTTTCGGCTGGCCGATCAATCGCGCCACCTGCCCATACGTCAAAACTTTGCCGGGCGGGATTTTCATGATCGCGCGGTAAACTTTTTGCTGGAACGGGGTATATTTTGACCAATCGATTTTTGGTTGCTTCATATTAATGTAACGGCCGCCACGCAGCCGTGCCCAGCGTGACAGCGAGCACGAACGCTATCAGGCTTAATTGCCAATAAATCTTGGCGCGGGAAAGTTTGCCGAAAAAAGCCGAGAACGAGAACAGCCAGAGCAGGTAAAAAATGCAGAACAGGACCACGCTATCAACGAAAAAATGGGTCGGCCAGAAAAACAGGCCCCAAGCCGCTTCCGAAATGACGATCGCGATCAGTACATAAAAATAGCGTTTGGCGGGCAAAGAAAATCCGGCCAAGCCTTGGACTGCCAGCATATATGTCAACCCGAATACCAAGGGGATCATCCACCAGACATTCAGGTTGTACTCGAACTGCACCGCAAATAATCCCAAATAAACGGCAAATACGGATATCAGATAAATATTCTGCAAAAAATGGCTTTCGCGGCCGAGCTTCATTTCTAAAACATAAAAAAGCAGGCAGGCTATGATCAAAAAGATCAGGCGGAAGTTCGCATCGCCGATAACTGCGAAGACCGGGCCTACGCCCAGAAGATAAATTGTCGGCAGCAGCAAGTGCGGCCAAGTGAAGTTCAGCCGCTTGAAATTGATCGCGAATGCGGCAAAAATTAAAACCACGATCGAAGTGGCGTAAATATACGGATTTCCCTGACTGCCGAGCAGAACCAAAAAAAGCAAAACGGCTAAAGTTATGGATGAGATTCTGGTAAACATAGCTTATCCAGAATACCAAAATTGCTCCAATAAATCAATATATTTCTTTAAGCTGTTTTTGACTGCTTGCTGAAAATTATTGCGCCCGAGACGATGATCAAAATTGCGGCGATGACCTGGTCCACCCGGAATCCCAAAACAAAAAAACTGTCCAGCCGGATCCCTTCGATAAAAAATCTTCCAATGGAGTACAGCAATAAATACGACCAGCCGATAACTCCGCTTTTTACTTTGCCGACCAATCGTCGCAGGATCAAAAATACGATAACATCCACAATGGCTTCGTACAGAAAGGCCGGGTGGAAAAAATTACTGGCTGAATATTCCACGGGGCGGAAACGGGGCTGCACGTACATTTTCCATGGAAGGTCTGTAGGAACCCCGAAAGCTTCCTGATTCACGAAGTTCCCAAACCGGCCAATGGCTTGCGCCAGCGGCAAGGACAAAGCCACCACATCGAAAAGCTGATAAAAACTGAAAGCTTTTCTGCGCGAGTAAAAATAGGCGAACACCAGCCCGGCCAGAACGGCCCCATAAATAGATTGTCCGCCGTGCCAGATCTTATATATTTCAGAAGGGTTCTGAAAAAAGTAAGAATAGTTGAATACAACATAATATAATCTTGCGCCGACAATGCCCAAGATAACCGCCCAAAAAGCGAAATCATCTATATCCGCAGCGCTGATGCCGAATTTCCACGAATTCCTGCGGCACAAAAAATAAGCCACGAGGATGGCTGCGGCCAAAATAATGCCGTACCAGTGGATCCCCAAAACCCCCAAATGCAAGATCGGGTCGATCAAAAGCTTTCCCGCAAATGAAGGAATAAAAACAAAATAGATCAGAAGTGCTGCCGCAATAATTCCGATGGCCCAGTAAAATTTTTTCATATTGACTAAAACAAACTCGCCTGCCGTGCGATTGGTTTCCGCAAAACAGGTTCGTCAAACCTCATCTGGATCTCTTTTGTCTCAAAATAATCTTTATACAGGAGTTTGCCGTAAGTCTGGGCGTATTCGTACAGTTCCTTTGTGATCCGCACGTCATCCAGGCAATATTTTTTCAGCTCTTCCATCTGACCCAGTTTATAAAACTTCAGAGCCTGCAGACCGTCTCCGGACTTCCCGGCTCCCAGCGTCATCTGGGCCAGATTATCAAGCTTGACCCTGTGGCCTATCAGTTTTTCCACCTCCTCCAGAATATCAAGGGCCGGAATGTCCGATAATTTATGTTTCAGATAAGGCTGCAGCACTTGAAAATCAAAATTTTTAATATTAAATCCGATGATCTGGTCAGCCTCGGACAGCATTTCCCCCAAACGGTACAGTTCATCCTCGGCAAAGGTCAGGAATTTGTTCAAAGGATACGAATAAACTCCGACAACCGAAACTTTCAGTAAATGATTTTTGCCAAACCCCCCGACCTCTGCGAAAGACTTTTGAGTTTCCAGATCCAGAACAATTTTATTCAAGCCGCTCATTTTATTTCATTAATTGCAACAAAACAATTATAGCATATCGGCCGTTTAACATATTGACAAGCATCCTCTGAAGTAGTAATATTTAGAGTCAAATCCGCGGCCTTTTGGCCGGCGGATTTCTGACATTAAACCCGAACTGGAGGAGAGAAGGATGGGCAGACCGACAACGTGGAGCGTCGTCGAAGAATTCCAGAAGAAGGCCGATATCAAGGATCCGGCGGTCCAGAAAGCCATGGGCCTGAACTCCGAGCTCCTGGACCATTACTGGACAGGCCTCAACGCCATGGGTCCGGAAACCGGCACGGCAATCCCGGATATCGAGACGGTACTCGGAAAGTCCGGAGCCGCGCTTGTCTCCAAGCTCGAAAAGAAAGGACTCATCAAACAGCACAGCGACGGGAAAAAGATGATCCTCACGAGTGAGGCTCTCGAGCGGATGACCAACGTGATCAAGGCCGCGGGTGAGCAGTCGACAAACGGTTCGTCAGCAGGCAAGAAACCGCACCAGAAGAATACTCAGACTCGTAAGGGCGGCAAACTGAAAGCCCAAGATCAACCTGTCCCTGAAGAACCGGCAAGTCCAACCGCCGATTCTCCCGCCGACGCCGCAAACGAAGCCGCTGCCATGGGGTCGACACTTTCAGCTCAGGCAGCGCTCATCGCCGCAAGACAGGTTCGCATCCATGAAGAAAGGCAACGGATCACGGACGAAAGCGACGCTGCGATTCGTACCATCCAGCAGGACCGCGATGAGAAACTGGAAGCACTGAAGCGCGAGGAGGAAGAGTTCGTAAGCTTCATCGAGACGGTCTACAAGTCAATTACCGGCCAGGTCGAATAGATCTCGCCGGTCTTTTTTTGCCAAAATAAAAAGGTTGACTTTCAGCCAACCTTGCAAAGCTCCAATTTCGAGCGGACCCGGTCAAGGATCCGTTGGACATTGGGTTTTTTATATTTCATCTCAGCCGCTACCGCAGCAACCCCGTCCCCGTTCTTACCCGCGTGCCGGACGAAAGCCTCGTAGACTCTGCGGTCAGAATCCGCAAGCCGCTCAAGAGCTTCTTTAGGTACGGAAGCAGGAGTCGTTTGTATCTCCGCATTTGGAGGTTCTGGCTCTCTTGCCAATCTCGGACGTCCTCGGGCCTTTAACGGCTCCGGCTTGTCAAACTTCACGCTCAGACCCTTCCTGTACCTCTCTGCCGCAGCCTTAAGCTCCTCGATTCTTGTAGGCGAACCGTCCCTGATCGTGGTTTCATTTTCTGCTATGACCTCGACCAGTGATTGGTTCGAATGTTTCCCCCATAAGCCGTACAATTTTATGCAAACTGCACGGATAGATAAGGCCTTATGAGTTTCGGATTCCCGCCAGATTTCCATATTCCGCTTTATGGCCTGGTCCAGCAACTTAATCCGATCGTTGGCGTCCAGGTCATCGGCAACCCAGAGAATCGTAAATTCTGCCGGTATCGTCGGGTCCTGCTTTGCTCGGTTGGGTGTCCAAAACTCGACGTTCGGGTCGATCTTGCATGTGAGGAAAGTGTAGCTCGCTCCGACAATCAATGCTTTCGGAGTCTTCGGAACCTCCGGCTTCGGCCTCCACAAAGGAGGCGCCTGACTGAGTTTGGTGCTCATTTCAGTTCCTCCTTGTTGTGTTTAAAGTTTATCGCAATTTTGTCAATCAGGCAATTTAAAAAAGCCAACCATTGCTGATTGGCTCCGCGGGAGAGATTGACCAGATTATTTCTAACCTGGTCAGATGGTGAGACAACCGGCTTCTCGTCCACTAGGGACAGTTGTAGAATCGTCTCACCAAACTTTTTATGCTGCCTCCCTGGCCTTTTGTTGCCGGCGCTCCAGCGCCCACCAGTTACCCCACAACCAGTTGGCGAACTTTGTCGCCGCCTGCCACTTGCTCATCCTGAGAATGTGCAAAGGCGAATACTTGCTTTTCACTTTCCCGTCCGGCGTTTTTTTCACTTCGGAATGTTTGGCGCGCAAGTAAGCTTTTCTTTCCTTGAGCTTCATGTTCCATTCCGAGCCGGGGCGAAAATTGAATTGCTCAGCAGCCAGGAAAAACGCCTGTCTGGCCTCCGGCGTCCAGTCGTTGCCGGTCTCGCCTTCTGCCAGACGACGTCTCTTCGGGAACTTGCCGTCCGGCGTGCAGTGAACTCCGCAGAACTTGCGAAACCCCGGCTTGGCCGGAAATCGCCGGATGTCCACGATGGTGGAAATGATACCCGCCGCGATCGCAGGACCAATGCCTTCTATGGGCTCGAAGATCTCCGTATATACGGGCGAGGCTTTGAGCGCAGCCAACATCTTGGTGTCGCACTTGCGCTCTTCTCTGGTTAGGTTCTTCAGAATAACGTTATTGGCCTTAGCCTTATTGTACTCGGCTTCGATCGCTCCCTCTGGGAACTTGCCTTCGTTGCTACGGAATACCTGTCCCACAAGATTCTGTCGCACGCGCAGTTGGCAGGCGATCCGCGCTTCCATGCAATACATGCGCGCTCGGTATGTTTCGCGGATGTTGATGATGTCCCGGTCGCGCGGTTCTGTCGGATAAAAGAGCTCGGGCGCAGCGATAACCAACTGAGCAAGGTTAAGCGCATCGTCTTCCTTGCCCGAAATCCGGTATTTTTTGAGTCGAATCGGCGGAATGCGCAAAATACGCGCTTTGAGCAACTCGGCACAGCGTGAAAGCGCGTAAGCCAGATTGTCACCTGACCCGCCGAGCACCATGGCCACGGTATCGCCCGTTTTGAGGCCATCGAAAGTTTCGGGAACAAAAACTGCTCGATACCACAGCTTTTTTTTCTGTTTCAGAAGCTGAACAGGATACTGATCGCGCTTGTCAGCTGCGATTTTACGCCAACCGATGTGGTAAGGTAGGAATTTTTTCAGATCCTCATCGTCGGCAGGCTTGCGAAACGAAGTTGGGAAGCGAGCGAGTACGAAGTCGAGTTCCGCATTCTCGTCTTCTAGGTCATGAGTGATAATGTTATCGTCGTCGAGAATGACCAGTTGCGTAGGCCGCGCTTCGCCGTCCGCCGTTTTCTTGACCCGATGATGAAGTCCGATGACACGGCTCATGACACACCCCTTATTCATTCGTCCAAAAAAGACGCAATAGAACACCGGCAGACATTGGTTTATTAGCAGAAGGACAATATTTTGTCAATCCAAAAATTTATGGTATAATTTGATGGATATTTTAACTTTTTGAAATGGAACGAACTTACATTAAAGATACGATAAAAAAGATTGGTGAAACGGTTTTATTAAAAGGCTGGGTCGCCGTGCGCCGCGACCACGGTAAACTGATCTTTTTGGATCTGCGCGATATGACAGGCTTGATCCAATTGGTCGTCAATCCGAAAGTTTCGGCAGAAGCACATACTGCGGCTTCCGAAATTCGCAATGAATTTGTTATTGAAGTTGAAGGTTTGGTCAAAGCCCGCGATGAAAAACTCATCAATCCCAATTTGGAAACCGGCAAAGTGGAGGTAGAAGTGACCAAATTGAACATTCTCAGCCGCGCAAAAGCCTTGCCTTTTGAGGTCAATGAGGATACGAAAAAGATCAACGAAGAAGCCCGGATGAAATACAGATATCTGGATCTGCGCAGCGACCGCATGGCGAAAAATATGCGCCTGCGGCACAAAGCCGCAACTCTGGTGCGCGAATATTTGAACAAACAAGGTTTTGTGGAAATAGAAACACCGATGCTGACGAAAAGTTCGCCGGAAGGCGCGCGCGATTTTCTGGTTCCATCCCGTCTGCAGCCTGGAAAATTCTATGCTTTGCCGCAAGCGCCCCAGCAGTACAAACAGCTGCTTATGATCGCGGGCATTGAAAAATATTACCAAATGGCCAGGGCGATGCGAGATGAAGACCTGCGAGGCGACCGCCAACTTGAACACACGCAAATTGACCTGGAAATGTCATTTGTAAAAGAGCGTGATGTTCTGGACCTGGTGGAAGGCCTGATGATAAATGTCGCCGAAGCCTGCGGAAAAAAGATCTGGAAAAAACCTTTTCCTGTTTTTACCCATGAGGAGGCGATAAAACAATTCGGAGCGGATAAATTTGATTTGCGAGGAGAAAAAAAAGATCCGGACGTAATGGCATTTGCATGGGTCGTGGATTTCCCCTTGCTTGAATTTGATGAAGATGAAAAAAGATACACTTTTGCCCATAATCCATTTTCCGCTCCCAAAGCTGAACACGTAGAAAAACTTATGAAGAGTGAGGATCTGGGTAATTTGCGTGCCCAGCAATATGACCTGGTCTGCAACGGCCTGGAACTGGCTTCCGGAGGCGTGCGCATTTCAGATCCTGCAGTTCAGCGCAAAGTCTTTGAGATCATGGGCTTATCACCCGAGGTTACTGAAGAGCGCTTTGGCCACCTGATCAACGCTTACGAGTATGGCGCACCGCCGCACGCAGGCATGGCGCCCGGGTTTGACCGCTTGGTCATGCTTTTGGCCAATGAGGAGAATATCCGAGAAGTTATCGCTTTCCCCGTCAATTCATCCGGCCAAACCTCGGTCATGGACGCGCCATCGACCGCAACCGACAAACAATTGAAAGAATTGCATATTAAAGTTGATCTACCAAAGGAGAAAAAGAAATGACGTCCAAGCAATATGCATTTGTAAAAAACATGAGAATCATTGTTATTATTATCGGATTCGGTTGGATCATTTTCGGCGCTGGAGCAGTCTTTACGGGATATAAACCTACTCTTTTGAATTATCTTGTATTTGGTGTGGTGGTATTAAATTTAATCAATGCGATAATAACCAACCCAACTCCTCCGTCAATAAATTTATGATATCCAAAAACCTGGAAAAATTACTGAAAGCAACCAAAATCAAATATGAAGTTATAGAGCATAAGAAAGTCTTCACGGCTTTTGACTCGGCGGAAACCCAGCATGAAAAACTTTCCGAAGTGGCGAAAGCCGTGTTGCTCAAAGGCAAAAAAAATCTGTATTTGGCAGTCCTGCCGGCAGGAAATAATTGCGACTTCAAGGCCTTAGGTAAACTCGCTGACGACAAAGTTTCCATGGCTAAAGAAAAAGATATTACGGTCAAACTTAAAACCAAGATCGGTTTGATCCCCCCTTTTGGCTCATTATTTAAAATTCCTTTGCTGCTCGATAAAAAACTTTTAAAAAATAAGCAGATCAACCTTCCCGCCGGGTCCTACACTGAATCCGTGATCATGAACGTTAAGGATTACGTAAAATTGGAAACCCCGGTCACTGGTAATTTTGCAGTAAAGAAATAAACCCCCTCACCAAATGTATTACGTTTACGTTCTACAAAGTATTAAAGATGGAGATAAATATATCGGATCTACGAATGATTTAAAAAAAAGACTTTTATTGCATAACTCTGGGAGAGTATTTTCGACACGCCTAAGAACGCCTTTCGAACTAGTCTATTACGAAGCCTATAAATCAGAAAAGGATGCACGAGTAAGAGAACACAATTTAAAATTAAGAAGCAAAGCATATATTCAGCTTCGCAGACGGATTGTTCATTCATTGAGCAATTTGGTGAGGGGGTAAATGCAAGTCAAAGTCGAGCAATTTGAAGGTCCTTTGGATTTACTGCTCCAGCTGATCGAACAGCAGCAGCTGGATATTTCAACTCTGGCCCTGGCAAAGGTCACGGAACAATTTTTGCTGTATATCAAAAATCTGGAAGAAAAAAATCCCATCAACCTGGCGGATTTTTTGGTCATCGCGGCCAAGCTTTTGGTGATCAAATCCAAATCCTTATTGCCGGACCTGGACCTGGGGATTGAAGAGGAAGAAGCGGCGTTCGATCTGACGGCCCAGCTTCTGCTTTATAAAAAATACAAGGAAATAGCCCGGTATCTGCGGGGTCTTGACCTGGTCCGCAAACAATCATGGACGCGCGAGGGTGAATTTTCGGATCGCGTGACTTTTTTGCCCGATCAGCAGATGGACGTCAACAGTTTAGCACTAAGCCTGCGGAATCTGGCCGCGGAACTGAAAGACATTATCCGCCTGCCTCAGCATATTATGAAAGAGGTCGTATCTATCTCGGAAAAGATCGCGCATATCCAAAATCTGATCTCGAATAAACTGGAAACTTCCCTTTCAAGCCTGCTGGCGGACGCGAAAAGCAAAACCGAGGTCATTGTGACCTTTTTGGCAATTTTGGAACTGACCAAACAGCGGATCGTGATAGTTGAACAAAGTGATATGTTCGCCGAGATCATTATTAAAAAAACCTTGCAGCATGGACCTCACCAGGCTTAAATCCCAGATCCTGTCTATCCTATTCGTCGCTTCAAAACCCGTCAGCATCAAAGAGCTGAAAGAAGTTTTGGAAACGGAAGACGGCCTAATCAGGCAGGCCATCGCAGAATTAGTGGCAGCAAACCAGGCGTCGGGTATTATTCTCCTGGCCCACGACAACAAATTGCAGCTGGCATCCAATCCTGATAATTCCCACATGGTCAAAAAATACCTGTCTTTGGAGCTGCGGGAAAAACTGACCGATACAGCGCTGGAAACCCTGGCTATCGTCCTTTATCGCCAGCCGGTGTCCAAAGCCGAAATTGAAAATATCCGCGGCGTTAATTCGCAATACACTTTGCGGCATCTGCTCATCCGCGGCCTGATCGAAAAGATCCAATCGCCTTCCGATAAGCGTATGCAGCTTTATAAAACAACACTTGAATTCATGCAGCATTTGGGCATTAAAAATATGAAAGATCTGCCTGACTTCGAAGAACTGACCAGATCAATAGAACTGCCCTCAACTGAAAAAACCGCCTGAGCGGCGGTTTTTTCAGTTTGTAAATATCATCAGGAAAATTGGCTTCTTAAGCGGAACAGATGTATTCTGGCCACTTTTTCAACCGATGCATCGTTATGAGCGGTTGAAACGCCCCGCACCCATTCTTCAAATTCCCCCAAAGCTTTCTTGGTTTTGACTGTTGCTGCCTTGCTTGCTATCTCATATAAGACCAATACATTCGCTGACATTATAAAGTTTCCTTTTAATTACTCCCAGAACCTCATAATATATCAAAACACCTGTTTTTACATTGGATATTTTACCAAAATAAGTCTGTAATTATATCTGTTTTACTGCCGCTTTCTCCAAATAAAGCACCCTGTTGAGGATTAAAGCCACCTTCAATTCCATCGCATCGTTGAACTTGCGCGGATCCAGGCCTATGACTTTCTTGATCTTGTCCAGACGGTAAAGCAGAGTGTTTCTATGGATCCCCAATTGCTTTGAGGTTTGGGTCAAACTCATATTCTTGTCGAAAAATACTTCCACAGTTTCAAGCAAATATTCTTCGGCCAGCAGTTTCATTAAAACTCTGCGGACAAAGTTATCCTGCCATTTCTTATTGCCTCCGGCCAGTGTCGCGATCATGCCCAGATCATCAATGTGATAAAGGTTTCTCTTTTCCCCGATGCTTAATCCCAGGTTCAGAGCCCTTCGCGCTTCTTCATAGGCCAGTGCAGAACCTTCTTTTCCCCGATAAAAACTGCCGACTCCGATCAGGATCCGGGAATAATGGTTCTTTTCAAACTGGTTGGAGATCAGATCATACAATTCACTCGCCCTGTTCCTGATCTGGACAACCATCTCAGCTCCATCCGTACTGTAAAGCTCGTCCAGGAGGACGACATAAGTGTCCAAACCGAAATACGAAACAGAACATCCGGACAGGCGGCCAAAAAACGAGCTGAAAGCCTGGAAGATCTTTTTCTTATAATTGCTTAAGGCCGTCTGTTTTTCCCCTTCGGACGCAGCCAGATTGCCTCCGAATATCCCCTGCCAGAATCCTTCGACATTAATGATCAAAACCACTTTGTCGCGGTTGAGATTGACATCGAAAAGTTCCGCTTCTTCACGGATCTTGCTGTCCTCAACATTCAGTGTCCGGTGGAGCAATCCAAACACAAAATTATCTTTGATCTTATCTTTATACGGAAAATTATCAATGATGATATTCTGATGAATCAAAAGCTCAACCGTAGTGCCGATGATCTGGCGGTAATGCAGATAACCTTCCGGCTTGTCTTCAATAAATAACGATCCGACAACCGCATTGCTGTAAATAATTGGAACGATCAACCCTTGAGGCAAGCTGGATTTAGAAGCAGGGCCCGGTGATTCAATTTCTTTTTTTGAATCGGTTACCCCTCTGAGTTGATCATATGTCTTTCCGGTTTCCGATAATTCTGTGGAAGCCAAAACATCTCCGCTGGAATTCGATACCCAAACTTTTCTTTTAAGCAATTCCGAGAGCTTATTTACGATATTTTCGGCAATAATTTCATTTAGTTCCAT